>CAXFAS010000018.1:0-35739 GCA_964001175.1 uncultured euryarchaeote | reverse complement strand
AGTCCAGCAAGTAAAACTCTTGCAGGCATTGCAATTGGCAGTGGAGCCATATTATTTGCTGCCAAAGAGGCAATTGGAATTGAAAAGAAAAATCCTATCAAAGTTGCAATAAAGGCCATTTTAATGGTAATTACCATTCCGGTCCAAGCCTTAGAACAAAATAATTCAATATTCTCATTACATATATCACCATTAGGCTTGTGTAATGAACCATCTGCCCAAACCTCTGCCTCTAAAACCGACCAATCTGGAGGTAAGAGGCTTTCACTGAAGAATTCGTTTAACTTTTCAGGTGCACCTTCTATTTGGCCCCAGTCATCGACCAAGTCATCTAGGGATAACCAAGCTAGAACTATTAGGGAAATACCAAAGAAAAATAATTTCTTATTGATTGGAATCACCTTCCTCAATCAAATTCTCATCAATGATTCGCCAAATTCTATCAGCGAGTTCAATCGCTCTTTCTTCATGGTGTTCGATTAATACTAATGTCGCTCCAATTTCTTCAACGATATCTTTAGTAGCGGAAATTATAGAATTTACATTCTCTTTATCGAGTTCTCCTAAGAATTCATCAGCAAGGATAATTTTAGGCCTTTGGACAAGTGTTCTTGCAATAGCAACACGTCTCTGTTGGCCTCCAGAAAGAATTCTAACCGGTTCATCTGCAATATCTAAAATTTTTAATGCCCTCATGGCATTATCCATATCTTGTTTTAGTTTCTTATCTAGGGGGAACCAAAATGGAAACCACCTAGATCTTCTTGTTCTTGCCCCTAATGCGACGTTGCTTCGTACTGTAGAGTGCCTTACTAAACCAAGTCTCTGGGGTATGTAACCTATTCCACCCCTTTTGGGATAGTTATGATATATCACTCCAGATAAAGGTCGAATTAAACCTGCTATAGTCCTCATCAAAGTAGTCTTTCCAATTCCAGATGAACCCAAAATTGCGATTGTGTCTCCAGGATAAATGGTTTTGTTAATATCAGATACCAATGGTTTGTCATAACCAACAGATAGACCTCTAAGAGTTACACTCTCAGGGTCTATCTGCTGAACTTCATCATCAGCAACTCGAGAGGGGGTTTTGTCGACTCTCAAGCAACCATCACCATGAATCCGTAGAATTATTCTATTTAGAGCAAGTAGGTCATTATTGTTCAGATGTTTCTGCATCCGTGATTCCATACTTATCTGATGAATGATAATATTCTGAAAGACCTGGCACAGATGCTAGAAGATCAGAATAACTTGCAAGGTGATTCTGGCTGTTGCCAGCTTTCAATCCATAACCTTTCGAAGTTACTGAAGATAGAATCTCTCCACCACATTGGTTCATAGGAATATCAGCAACTTGGTGAGTCACTGTATTGTAACATCCTGTGTAATTTTGACCTCCCATAGGATAATTGTCAACCCACATTTCATCGTTCCAACTCAACATTGCATTCAAAATTGCATTACGTGTGTGGATATCTAACTTTTCAGGATTATACATTACAGGGTGGCTTGGAGATTGTCCAAATGATGGAAGTTGGACATATTGGTCCATTGCAAGACACCAAGCTTCATTCTCTGAAGCATTATCAGCGCCACAGTATTTTTCAACTGTACTGAAATCGTCTCCCTTAGCAAAAGCAACATCTCCATATCCTTCACTCAAACACTCAATAGCACCACTATATCCCGAATATAGGGCTCCAGAATCAGGAATTGATGCTGGATTTCCATTACTTGCCGAGCCATCGAAATGGTTGTCAATAGTCGTTCTAAGTGAGTTTACATCTGTACTATCTCCTACAGGAGTAACATAACCATTCTTGATTAGATATCCCATAGGCATCAACATTCCAGCATATTTTAGCCATCCGGTGTGACAAGAGGTCTTTCCTGCCATCAATGCAAACGGATCTGTTGAGTCATCTCCATCCAAGTGAGCATTAGCGATATCTGAACCGTTTAGAACCCATGCAGATGCATTGTAGTGTGTCGCTCCTTCCATGGTTGTGGTTTCAACAGCCAATACAGAAAGTCCATATTGTTTCCAACCAATCCAAGCAGGACCGCCTTCCATGAAACCAATATCTGCATTTCCAAATCTTAGTGCTTGAATAATCATTCCTTCAGAAGATACATCATACAGATTAACATTAACTCCAAGGTCGGATGCTAGTCTATCTGCCATTCCTTGTGCATTTGCATTTGCACTAGCATCATCAACCAAATAATATGCAATATTAATTGTGGATTTTAGTGGAGAGGTTTGTGAACCATTTGTGAAAGCATTTCCATACTTACTGGAAATACCTGGGATGTTTTGAAGCGCTGCTCCATATGTTCCCAAATGTGTTTCAGCATCGGTAACAATCATAGCATCTGTACCTAGAACATTGTTTAGAATTTCTAGGCCATTGGTATCATCTTTCATTGCTACAAGTGCATCTTGAATCAAGGTCACTTTGTCTGCTGCGAGGACATCACTGTTATACATGACAGAGTGACTAGGAGAAGAACCAAATTTCGGTAGAGCGACATATTGGGTCATGTCTAAACACCATGCTTGGTTCAAGGTTGTATCCTCATTAGCACAATATGAAGCAACTGTCGAATCCTTAGCAAACGCTACATCTCCATATCCAGTACTCAAACATTCAACGGCCCCACTATATCCTGAGTACAATGCGCCACTTTCTGGAATAGATGCTGGATTTCCAGCACCTGTACTTCCATCAAAATAATTGTTGATAGTTGTCCTAAGAGTCTCTGTATCAGACATATCTCCCTGTACGGTTACATATCCGTTACCTATCATGTAACCCATCGGCATTAGCATACCTGCTGATTTTAGCCATCCGGTGTGACAAGATGTTTTTCCAGCAAGTAGAGAGAAAGGATCGGTTGAATCATCATTGTCTAGATGAGCTGTTGCCATTTCTGAATCTGCTTTTACCCAAGCATGTGCATCATAATAGGCGCGTCCATCACTTTTTGTGTCAGCCGCCATAACGTCTAGTTCATATGCATTCCAGCCAACCCAAGCAGGTCCGCCATCAATATTCATTGCAATATCAGCGTTTCCAAATCTAAGTGCTTCCATAGCAATTCCTGAACTTCCAACATCGTATAGTGAAACATCCATATCTAACTTATCACAGAGATAATCTGCAATCTGTTGAGGATTGGACAGATCTGTATCTGTCAAATCTTCTTTTATTTCATAGGCTATTTTTAATTCATCTCCGGTACAATTATTTGTAGAAGAGGTAGATTCATCATCACTACCAATACAACCTGCCATAGCAGTAGTCACCATTAGTAGTATCATTAGGCTCGATTTTGCAAATTTTGTTTCCAACATTTTATCACCCTTTTAGGGTGGCCGAAAAGTAGCCCATATATATTATTTAGGCTTCCCTAAACTTTCATTTTCGCCCGATTTCTATCCAACCCATTGAGAGACTAGGCTCTCAGCAAACCTATCTAATTCAAGACTAGGGTGGCCAATTGGCCTGACAACTACAATAATATCTACTTCGCCACCCCATGAATCTGATGCTGCACAAAGAACTTCTCCAACCACGCGTCCATCTGGATCTGAACTAAGAGTTAAACTCCTAAGTTCAAACAACGCAATATTGAGTTTATTCTCTTCTCCAGAACTAGAATCAATGTAAGTATGTTTCTTTTCAGATATTACTTCCTTCAATAACATCTCTTCGGAATCAAATGGTAATGGAGTTTCATCGTCTAATAATTCAATCGCTTGTTTCAAACGTGATTTTTCCAAATTAAATAAATCAGCCAAATCTAAAGCAGAAGAGGCAGAACCCAAAGTTGAAAATTGATAAGGAATCCTTAACTTTAGCGACTGAACTATTTCTACATCGGTAATTACGCCTCCACTTGGAGGCAACATAACCCAAGTATATTGTGACCCAGAAGGGTATAGCGGAGCATTTGGATTTTCTTTGAGTAATGGCTCACCCCATTCATCAGGCGATATTGGTTGTGAAGCAGGAATGAATCCGCCAGCAAATATTACAATTAACAGAGAACACACAAAATAAACTCTAACTTTAGTAAATTCCTTCCAAGTTTCTCTACCTGCCGGACTCAAAAGTGAAAGAAGAAGTAGTACTGGTAAAATGAAAATAATACCCCATGGGATTATCCAAAGTAAAATTATACCAATTATAGATGCTTCAATTCCATATTGACCAATGATTTGATTATGGTCAAAATCCTCATTTTTAGATATGGCATTTCTTCTAAAAAATATGATCCATAAAGCAACAGTAGTCAACATCAACAATGACGTAATCACACCTGCTATCATTTCGACCCTCAACGGTGGAGAGGCGTCGTATTGAAAGATGCTTTCATAGATTCACAATTTAACGGTAGATTGTCAAATGATAACTCCAAGGCCGAACCATGTCGGAAGTAGTTCTCGAGATGAAAGATGTCGCGTTTAGACATCAAATTCCTTCTCCAAGACTACTAAATCCATTTGACAAGAAACTAGGTCCTGGTATTTTTTCCATTAATCTAAAAATTCGACAAGGGCAAATTTTGGGACTAGTTGGACCTAATGGCGCAGGAAAAACGACATTACTTAGGATGCTGGCAGGTATATTTTCAATCGACAAAGGTGAGATAATTGCGGCAAAATCTAACTCTATGAAATTAACAAATATCTCTCAAACAGATTTGCGTTCCATCGTTGGCCATATGCCAGAACAAGTTAGATGGCAGGGTAAAATTTCTGTGAAAAGTGCTCTAACTGATATTGCTGAAATGAGAAATGTCGTTCATAGAGTTGATGGAATATTGAAGATGGTCGGTTTAGGCGATATAACAAATTCATCGTTAGACCAATTAAGTCAAGGAATGCGTCAAAGACTTACTTTAGCAACTGCACTTCTAGGATCTCCTAAGATTTTACTTCTTGATGAACCATTCAATGGTTTAGACCCAGTGGCAATAAGAGCATTTGAAAAATTATTGGTCGAGTTGTCTGCTAAAGGTGTTTCAATAATCATTTCATCTCATAGAGTTGCAGGCATGGCACATCTTGTAGATAGGCTTGCTCTACTGCATCAAGGTCAATTACTTATTGAAGGAACCTTAAACGATATTGAAAATGAATTTGAACTAGGTAATAGAATAGAAATTTCAGGTACTGGAAAAATCCCTAATTTCAATCAAATCATTGGAGATAATGAAACTATAATAGAATCCGAAAAGGCAGAGGAAAGTTGGTCGGTAGTTTTGAGAACGACCAATAATGAAATTTTGAAAAAGTTGATTGAAAATGGCCATAATATTCTAACTTGGAAATCTAAGGAGATCGATATTGTTGAGCTTTTATGTGCAGCCACAGGTCAAAATCTTGAAGAAATAGGATTCGGTGTAATTTCCTCTTCTATGATGCCTTACAGAGACAGGGGTGAGGAAGAATGAGCGAATTAAATAAAATAAAAATTCTATCATTAAATCATTTCAAGAGACGCTTATTTTCAACAAGAATGGCAATTATGCTACCTATTTTGATACTCTTCATTCCAGGGATGGCATGGGGATTTTCAGACCCAAATATCGTTCTACCTGGCGATGTACAACCATCTTCAGCAACAGAAGTAATGTTCTACACAAGTTTAGGAATCGTTTTTGCCGGAACCATGAGTGGAGTTCTAATCTCTTTCGATGGAGTTAGTAAAGATAGAGCAAGTGGAGTTCTAGAAATTAAACTGGCACAACCTATGCCTCGTACGCACCAATCTACTGCAATTATTCTTGGTCACTGGTTTTCAATTCTAATTCCAACATGGATTCTTTGGCTGATTTCATTCATTATTGTAAACTACAGAATTGATGATTGGCCAAGTATTGTAGATGCTTTTGTTTCATTCTCTGCCGTAGCATTGATTCTATTGTGGTATGTTCTGTTTGCTCTAGTAGCATCGACTTATGCAAAAGAGCAAGGAACATCAATTGCTTTTGGTGTTGGTGTTTGGTTTTTATTCACGTTTCTATGGGCTTTGGTTACCACAATGGTAGCATTTGCCTCAGGGGTTTCAATCGGTGAAGATAATGACCCTAAATGGATAAATTTGGAAGGCGTATTAGACTTATTTTCCCCTAATGGTGTTTTTCATCACCTACTTGAAACAAGATTAGATGGTATCGAACGAGGAATTTCTCCAGCTTTATCATATCTTGCTGCATTGATATGGAGCGTAATACCTTGGTACTGGTTTAATTCTAGGATGAAAAATATACAACCTTAATTGAAACTTTAGCCTCACTCTAGGCCAAAGAGTATTAGAGAAGCATGGATTAGGCGATAGTATGGCAGGAAACCGATTAGTGGTTCATTCGACCGCATTAAGCCTAATTGTTTTGATGATTATGATGATATTATCGCCAGTTGCAGAACATTCTAATTTAAATGAAGAAAAAATTTCTGAAACTAGTGGAAGACAACTCGATGATGTTGATTGTTCAGGGTATACATTTGAAGACTTATTTGACTATAATTTTGCTCTATTTAATATCGATATTGAAGACGATTGGGCAACTTCGAGTATGTCTGCTACAGCATATGTAAATGGAAGTAATTCCGCCACAGTTAGAGAAAATTTAGACGGATTATTTGATGGAGCACCTGGTGGAAATAACTCTTGGATTAGTACAGATGAAAGAGAAGCAGTTAGAGAAATCGGACCTAAGTGTATTGTTGACATGGATACAAGATTAGGAATTAGAGAAGGAATACCGCATAGAGGCGGTGTTGACTGGAATGATTTCGAGTTCGTCGAAGAAGGAATTGCCTTAGATGAAGTAGACCTAGTACCTACTGGTCATGCGGAAGAAAGAAACTGCCAGAATTTACTTGCGGCAAGTAACTGTACTGAAGTTCCAGTATCAGTTACAGATGATTTACAAATAGCTCTTTTCGTCAAGAGTGGCGAATCAAATAATATGAGATTTGACCAATTACCAAACAAAGGTGATTCTAATTTCACACTTGCCCTAAATGTAACGAATATGACAAATGCTGACTTATTACTTACTTTCCCGATAATCCAAGGATTGAGAATTTCAAACTTTAGTATGCAAGACGATGGCATTGAAATCAATTCGCATGAACCGGAAGAAATCTACCTACCCGATGGTAGTTTGAGAGTAAAACAACATGTTGACTACAACAAAGCAGATTGGCCTATGGGAAGAAATCTATTCATTGACTTTACCACATCAGCTCCTGAATCAAATGATATCCCTCAGTGGTCTGGTGCAGCACCAAATAATAACTCGATAATTCCAGTTATGACTGGAATGGAATATCTAGCAGTAACTGGTGAAGAAATTAGCACATGGGCTTCCGATTCCAATGGATGGGCAATGGAATGTGAATTTGCTAATTCAGCATGGTCTTCTCGACAAGATTCTAATGGAAATTTGTTTATTACTTCAACATCAACTATATCATCAACTGCTGAGTGTTCAATTAAAGATCCATTTGGTGCGCAAAACAATGATACACTAACATTCACATTTGGACAACCCTTTACGGCTGATGGACAGATTAACGATGGCGAGAATATTGATTTTACAATCAACCCAACTGGTTTAGTAAATGAATTGAGCGTTGTAGCCCATGCACACCAAACTCAAACTATGGGTACTAGTCGCTCTGTCTCAGTCACTAGTGATTCTGTAACAATCTCTCTACCTATGGAAGGTTTGAAGCCTGGTAGCGTAATGGTGATGGGGTCTGCTCAAAATAGTAATATGTTAACACTCAACTTCATGCTAGACTTTGAATTGGAAAAAATAAGTCTTCCTCCTGTTCTAGATCTTACTGTGAACTTTGAAGGAAATAATGCAACATGGGATGCAAGTGGTCTGAAATTCACCTTGAAAGGAGAAGTTCTAGATCCTGATGGAGAAGCTGTAACCTTAGGTTTGAGCCTCTGTGGTTCACAAGCAACCGATTTCACAAAAGTTGGAAAGAACTGGGAAATCGATGTATCAATTGCTACTTGTGTTCAACAAGGAATCACAGAATATGACGTTATTATTTCAGCTACTGATGAATCTGGAATCGTTAGTACATTGAATGTTTTAATTAAAAATCAATACGACAGCGATGATACATCTGATGGAAGTAGTGACGACTCCAGTGATGATTCAGAAAGTTCTGGCTTACCTAGTGTTTCATTACTAGCAACTTTATCTGTAACATTACTTGGTGCGGCATTCGCTCGAAGGAAACTTGAGTGATTAATTTAGCCAGTAAAAGTGATTCTTATGTTCTCAGGTACTATTGAAGCAATGAGTCACGAAGGTGGCCTTCTACTATCCTTTGGAGGTTCTTCTCCCGCACTTGATTCTATTATAGTCAAAGCCTCTGATGGAGTATATATCGGTAAAATTGACGGTGTTCTAGGCAATACAGAAGACCCAATCGCGCATGTTGGACACATTGATAGAAAATTGAATCTAGAATCATTAATCGGCGAGGAAGTAACTATTCGAGCAAAAAAACCTAGAGAAGAGAGAAGAGTCAATCACCGAGAAGGTAGTAATAATCGAAATGATAGAAGAGATTTCAGATCGAGAGATAACTCTAGATTCGATAGAAATTCTAACTTTAGAAATCGAAGTGATGGTTCAGATGACTGGGATTGTCCCAAATGTAATAATTCTAATTTCGCAAGAAGAACCGAGTGTAATCGATGCGGTGAACCCCGCCCAGGAGGCGGCAGAAGAGACTCTAGGGGCCGCCGTGACAGTGGACGTAGAGATTTTGGAAGAGGCGACAATAGAGAACGTCGAGACTATGGAGGAGGCAGAGGGCGCGAACATCGAGACCATGGAAGAAGAGACCATGGAAATAGTAGGCAAAGAGATGGAAGAAATTCTGGAAAGACATTTGCTGATAATGACTGGGATTGTCCTAAATGTAACAATTCAAATTTTTCGTTTAGAACAGAGTGTAATCGATGTGGAGAGCCGCGTTCAGGAGGGCCCAGAAGAGATACTAGAGACCGTAGAGATAGCGGGCGTAGAGACTATCGAGGAGGCGGTGGGCGCGAACGCCGAGATAGTGGAAGAAGAGATTTTGATCGGAATCGAAGAGATGGAGACCGAAGGTTTTCCGATAGAAATGATCGAAATCGTAGAGATGGAGACCGAAGGTTTTCCGATAGAAATGAAGCTAGATCAAACGATGAAAGTCCAAAACCAAAACAAAATAATTTCCGTAAAGCCAGAGGGAAAAGACCTGGGCATGCACACAACAATGCCCCTAAACCTATCACCCCTCGAAAATTTAAACGAAATAGAGATGATTAAATGATTCCCTCATAGAGGCTATTCTATGAGCGCAGAAGAACACTACCTAAATGCGATTGAGGCTCTTGAAAGTGGAGACAGAGAAACCGCTATTCAAGAAGCCAAATCTGCGACTAAAATTGACCCTGAGCACGTAGATGCATGGCAAGTATATTCTGATGCTGCACTAATGACAAACGGTGAACCAGTATCACTTATTGACGTGTCTAGATCTTTTGCTGCATTGAAAAAAGTAGTGGAATTAGAACCTACTAGAATCGATATGTGGGTTAGAGGAGGTAGATTACTAGCTGATGAATTAGGCTTACTAGTAGAAGCCTTACAATGGTGGCAAGATGTTCGCCACCATGCGCCGCATGAAGTAACCCCATTGATTGAACAAGCAACAATTCTTGCAGATATGGGAATGTATGAAGAATCTAGAAATAGACTTGAAACAATCATAAATGAAAATATGGATGTTGCTACTACTCAATATGGTCGTATTCACCAATTGCTAGGAATGGTAAAAACTGCTGCCACGCAAGACCCTAATGAACACTTCAAGCCATGGGAAAAAAGACATTCTGGTTGGGGTGCTATTGAATCTAAAATGAAAAAACCTCCTGTTTCAGAGACATTCATTTTCATGATTACGACTGTACCAATTTTATTTGCTGTAATTTTGTTATCTAATACTATCGCAGGACAGGGTTGGGGTGCTTTCTGTTTAACTTCGATAGTGATTTTTGCTACTGTTTTGTTTGGTATGAGAATTGCAAAGAATCTATTTCGTTCTGTCAATAGACCTGCATTCAACCTACTGCGTGCGATGAATTTTGAAGCATCATCAGGTTTCTCGGTTATACCTGAAAATGTTCGAACATCTGTTTTGTGTATGTACATCATGCAAAGAAAGCCAAATGCATGGCAAGAAAGGATGATAAAAATAATCGAAGAGAATAATAAAATTCCTAAAAATTGGAAAATAACTCTGCCCGACTTTGAATCCCATTACGATGAACTAGGATACATCGAAGATGGTGAGGAAGATGAAGAAGATAAGGCAAGTGCTTTCTGGGAAGAAGAATGACTTCATGTTCCAACTGTATAATCACTAAGATACGCGATTTGGTCGGCAGTTAGAACATCTATCTCAAAACCTAATGTTTCTAATTTAGTCTTTGCAAGTCCTTGATCTTGTTCAACAGAAATATCGTAAACGATTGGATTTAGATCTTTTCCTTCTTCAGCCAATCTGCATAGTGCTAGATATTGATTTGCAAAAGACATGTCCATAACTTCTGATGGGTGGCCTTCGGCGGCGGCTAGATTTACCAATCTACCATCTGCTAAGAGGAAGATTTTCCTTCCATCTGAAATTGTATATTCATCGTTATTATCTCTAATAGTCCTAACACTTGTGGAAAGTTCTTGTAAATCTTCAATGTTAATTTCACAATCATAATGTCCTGTATTGGATATAATTGCACCATCCTTCATAGAGTCAAAATGTCTTTTTACAATTATATCTTTCATACCAGTAGCAGTACAGAATATATCTCCTAAAGCTGCTGCATCATCCATCTTCATAACTCTGAATCCATCCATTACTGCTCTAAGTGCAGGTAACGGGTCAACTTCAGTAATTATCACATTAGCTCCCATTCCTTTAGCACGCATGGCAACTCCTCTGCCACAATGACCATATCCAGCAACAACGAATGTTTTACCAGCAACTAGAACTGAAGTCGCTCTAATTATTCCATCTAAAGTTGATTGACCGGTTCCATAGACATTATCGAAATCCCATTTAGTAATCGCATCATTTACTGCGATAACAGGATATTTCAGATCTCCTGCTTTACCCATTGCTCTAAGCCTGTGAACACCAGTTGTGGTTTCTTCAGTTCCGCCGATTACTCCTTCTGCATATTCTGATTTTTCACCATGCACTCTAACAATCAAATCAGCACCATCGTCCAAAGTTAACGTCGGTTTGAATTCAAGTGTTTTATCGATACACCAGTAGAAGTCTTCGTTTGATTGTCCATGCCATGCATAAACAGAATATCCTTCTGAAGCAAGCCATGCTGCAACATCATCTTGGGTAGAAAGTGGATTACACCCTGACCAGGAAATTTCAGCACCGGCAGCCACAATAGTTTCAATCAAAACTGCGGTCTCTTTTGTAACATGTAAGCAACCTGCAACACGCATTCCAGCAAGAGGTTTAGTCTTCAAAGCCTCTTCCTTGAGGGCTGCTAAAACCGGCATTCTTGCTCTAGCCCAATCGACTCTAAGCGAGCCAGATTTTGCAAGGTTAATATCTGCGACTGTGTAGTTATCAGTACTGTCCATACCTAATGGGAATAATGGTTACTTTTGAACCCATTGATGCAACAAACTTACAATAATGATTCCAGAGTCTAGACTCTTATCTCACTGTTGCTGTTGTATATACGCTGCAGCATATTGTTGAGCATAAGCCGCGGCTGTTTGTTGATCATATCCTTGCGAAATGAACTGTTGGTAATATTGCTGATATGCTGCATCCATCGCTGGATTAGAAGCCGTTGCTGCTGGCTGAGTTGCAGCAGCAGTTTGTTGAACTCCACCGGCTTGACTCGCATACTGAGCAGCATAGGCTCTAGCAGTATCTTCAGGGTAACCTTGAGCAATCAATTGTTGGACATATTGTTCAACAGGATCTTGCTGGTATCCTCCAACACTGAAATCTTTAACCATTCCATCCATTCCCTCATCTCCGTTCTTTCTTAGTAGTAGAATTGTTAAGCCAAGAATAATTACTAGGATTAGCGCACCGCCACCAATAAGCAGTAGATTACCACTGGCATTAGCAGAATCTCCTGAGTCATCAGATGATGGAGCAATCCATTGTCCATTTTCAAATTTCCAATCTCCTTCCCACATACAAACGCCATTAATGAAAACCCATCTTCCATCTAGATCTTCTGCTAGAACATTATCCGGGACCGTTTCACCTCTACACTTTGGTAGAGTAAGTACAATAGAACTATCAAAGCCATAATTATGGTCAGTCCATCTCTTTTCGTTTAGAGAATCCCATTCATATATGAAAATGTATACATCGACATTCTTTGAAACATTAGAGTATAAGTCTGAAAGATTTAGAGTTAGTGAGAACTGATCTCCTGTATCTAAATCTCTTACAACTGCTAACTTTTGAGTATCTAAGCTATTGATTCTATCATCACTGCCGTAGAACAAACTTTCATCAAAAGCAATTTCCATGAAGAAATCGCCATCAGAACCAGATACTACAAATCCAGAAATTGTGAATTCCGAATCATTATATCCAGTCTTATCCTTCCACATGTTAGGGTCATCAAATTCTACAACTGGAGGAATATCTCCAAATCCGGCATTTAATACTTCGAAATAAATCTCCATATCATCATCCCAATTTCCTGCTTCATCAAAGACAGTCAACTTAACCTTAATCGGTTGAGTAATTGCATCTGTTGCCTCATCGACTGTAACATTTCTACCAGCATAAGATACACCTTCATCGTCTACACCGAATCCACCGAATGTGTACATCCAAACTCCCTGGCTTGCTGCTGATTGAGTGTATGTATTTGTGTCATATAGAGCAGAAAGTGGTGCATCTTGTGCTTTGTCATAATACACATCCCATTGATAAGACTTAATTCCAGAACTTCCTTCAGGAGCATCTTCGTCATAAGAACTTGAAGCATTGAAATATATAGGAATCTGTCCATCATCATCGAGTATAATTCTATACTTATTCCACTCATTATTTGCTCCAGAACTACCGATTAATTCGATATTTTCAGAATATTCTGGCCTTATCTCTACAATCGCATTAGGAACTGGATCGAACTCATCTGCATTAGCATCATCAGTTTCTATTACAACAGAAACCTTACGTGAATGTCCTTCATCGTCATGGAGCCAAAGAGTAACAGTCCACTGGACATCTTGCTTACATGCTCCTTGAGTACCGATAGACTTACAGAAAGTCATTACTGGATTAGCCTGATCTGTATGAGCAGATTGATCTGTAGCAAGTGATGAACCATCCCATGAGGTTGGTCCCTCAATTACCCAATCAGCAGTAAGAGGTACTGATGCATCGGTTTGATAATCGAATGTTAGTTCAGCATTACTCTTAACATAATATTCAACATATCCTGAGCCAAACCCATCTGAAGGCTTTACCCCATTGATTAGAATATCTGTTCCTTCTCGTTGCTTACCAAATGGATTTGGATAATCTGTAACTTGGTGTAGCAATATATTCTTGAGAAGTGGGAAAGTAGAACTTGTTGCATCTTCAGAGTTTGCTTCAATATCTATAGTGGATATAATCATTCCACCTTGACCATAACTACAAACACCCAATAACACGTCACCAGGATTATTTTTCGTTCTAATAATAGGTTGGAATTCCGCTTGTCCTAGATTCCCAGTACATATTGATGCCCAATCAGCTTGTTCATTAGCAGATCCTGCATCTAGAACAGACCTAGCAACAACTTTCTGTGCATCGAAACCTTGGAAAATAGCGTAATTATTAGTATCGTCAATATCATCCATAATTGGGTGGTATTTATCATAGATATCCATGTCACTGTAGACTATTTCATCTGGTGATTTTCTATCATCGATTTCAACCTCGAGTGGAAGTCTGTTAGTCAAGCCATCACCGTAAGTTTGTGTACCATGAGGTGCAAAGTGGGCTTGTATTGTTCCACCACTTAGCATGTAAGACTCTAGGATTTGTGTCCTATCAACAGTGTTAGCATCGTCTTCGGATAATCGAAGGTAATATTTTCCTCCAGCATCACTTGCTGTGTTGAAATCTTGCCAAGGAAGGATAATCTTGTCATAGTGAGTGAACCAGTTGGTCTTGAAATATTCATCCCAGTCATTAATAGTAAATTGTGTGTATGATTTACCAAGAATTGTTAGGTCATCTACTATTGTTGATGTTCCAGTGGTTTTATCGGAAAGAATTGCAACATCGACATTTTCAGCAAAGGTTGCATGGAAATATCTTGGAGTACCTGAAGGCGTTCCGTCATCTAATTCAGCACGATAACTGATGTTGTATGTGTGTCCATCTTGATATCCAGACCACGGAGTGAAAGATAGGTCAATCACTTGTCCGGCAACCAATTCACTAGCTGGACCAGCAGAGACTGTATGGGCAAGGGAATTTGAGGTTTCGTCGAATATATCCATGTAGAATACATAATCACCTTCTAAAACTCCGTTTGTTGCTCTAACATCCCATGAATGTGTTAATGATTGATCTATTGGTAGTACACAATTCAATGTCGGGTCTGTCAAACACTCAAGAACTCCTTGAGGCTTTCCTAAAGTAATATCAACAGATTTAACATTGAAAATTACTCTCTTAATGTTATTTGCATCATTTAGTTCAGTATCTCCATACCACGGAACTCCAGTAGTCATGTTATCGAATATTGTTTCAACTTCAATCATATATACTCCAGAAACGAATTCATGACTTGCTATCAAATCGGTTGAAGATTCTCCAGCATCTACGCCATTTCGGGTTATTGAATAACTATTATCTTCAACAAAGGTAAATTCTTTCATCGAAATATTTGTTATTCCTACACCCTTAAAGCCGTCATTGATTCCATTTCTTCCATCATCATCAGAGAAGAATTCAAACTTCAAATCGACTTTATTTCCAGAAAGAGATAGACATTCTACTCCCCAATCAGAGGAATCGCTAGAAGAGATATTGTAAACATAAAGGTGAGTTAAATCAATGTTAACAGTCTTGGTCAAACCATCGGAATTAAAGAATACATTCCAGTTTCCGTTAGTTAATCCATCAGTATTTCTTGGGTCTCCAATGAAATCAATTTCACCAAAGTCAATAGGTTCTGTGGCATTGACAATTCCATCACCATTTCTATCTTCTTGACATGTTCCGTCCTCGTTGTAATCACTCCATTGTCCATAGACAATAGCCTCATTGGTAATTCCACCATTGCTATAATCTGCATACAATGCAAGATAATCACTAGGGTCAATACCTCCTTGAGAATCTACTTCATAGAAGGTATCGGCATAGTACTCAAAGTTCAATGAAACGAAATCTCCAGAAAGGTTTTCTAAGTCAACACTAGTAATAGTAAGTGTTTCATTTTCCCAAGCATCTCCATATCCATCAATACCAGTATTTACTGAACATGGGTGGCCAAACCAGTACGCTTCTTTATTGAAAGTTGGGTCTCCTGGGCATAGAACTGAATCATTATACCTTACACCTTTAGGATTATTACTCTCTGTATATCTTGTACCGTCTGTAGAGTTATCAAATGTGATTTCACAAACTGAAGATGGTGTACCACAATTAACATCAGAAGGATTGGCCGTAAATACAGTTGCTGTAATATCAAAATCTACAGCTGTATTTCCGTAGTTGTTGGTTGTAGCTGAAATTGGGAATGTACCTTGTGCATATAATCCACCTGGTAGGAAATCTTCGATCTTCTCAATAACCGGATCGTAAAGATTGAATGGCGTAACATAACCAACTATCTCATCATTAATTATCTGTTCATCCCACCCATTATTGGATAAAGTTGCAGAAATACGATATGTCGTATCGTTCAAGAAATTGGCTTGAATAGATGTGGTATACTCTTCACCAGGTCCTAGATTTTGAAGATTAATTTGTGTTTGTTGTGATTGAGCATTCGGGAAGAAAGCTGTATTTTGTTTTGTGATTGTCAAATTATCAACCGCAAAACCATCATACCCAGTCCATCTACTCTGGTTATCATCAGCAATTGAACCTTCAAAACCAGTTCTGAATCTAAATCTTAGATCTATGGTTTCTCCAGCCCATGGGCTCAAATCAAATGTTCCAAATCCTTCATCGGTAAAATTATTCCATCCATAATAGCTATTAAATGCGTAAATATTACTGGATAAGCCTTCTGGATATCCTCCAGTTGCTCCTTTTACATATCGGTCAATATCAAATCCACCCCACATGGAACTGCCAGAATAACAGGCTCCATTAACTGCAGCAGAGGTAGGACAACTAATTACGTCCCAACCAGTCTCTTCACTACCGACTTCAATCATTGCAAGATCATCCCATACGTTGGTTAAGATGAAACCACCAGTAGTTGAGGCTGAACCCAATCCGCCCCAACCTAGGTCTTGGTAAAGTTCGACACTTAGGAATGCTCGATCTGAACCTGTAAGGTCTACATCTTGTAAGACCATTGCTTCGTCCCAATTCTTTCCGTATCCTGTCCATGTTCCACCACTAGCATTGGTTTTTGTTTCGCCAGACCACATGAAATCAGTAGGGTTTAGGTAACTTGGAGAGTACTCTGATTCAGACTCATCTGGATCTACTCCAGTACCTGAAGAATGGTTTGTTTCTTCAAACCAGTGATGAGTGCCATCTACATAGTCGATGTAGTCCCAAGTACATCCAGCACATCCTGCTTTATTCTCAGGATTATCCCAATCCATAGCATAAACTGTTTGGTTAGTAGAATTCAATTCATCTACAATCTTCAGCTCTACATCTAACTGGGCACTTTGTCCATTAAGAACATCCATTCCAGTATTAGTAACACTGACATTGATATTTCTATTACCTTCTCCAACAAATCCGAAATACCTGTCAACAGGGTCTATTTCTATACCTGAAACCGACAGATCTTTATTATCCATTTCAATTACAGAAATTGTATCATATTGTCCATCCCAACCTAGATTATCTCTCCATCCACCAAAGCCCCAATTCTTGTGACCTACTACAATATCTGGAGCTGAATTAACTGCGCCAGCCATTTGACCAACTTCAGCGACGTGAGGTCTTCTTCCGGCTGCATAAGACAGTGGATTCAAGTGACCTCCATTACCATCCGAAAGAGTGACTTGGATGGTAGATGGGAAATTTAAGAAGAAACTCGAACTTGTTCCACCTGCCGAGTCGGTAGAATTCTGCTGATAAGCGATTGTAGGATTAATGAAGTCAGGTTCATTGTCACCATTCAAGTCAGTTACAGTCAATGACCATGAAATGTAAGGGCCAAAATAGGCTAATTGTGGATTAGCCCACGTTCCTACAGCAGAAGATGTAACATAAGTTACATTTTCGATATTCTCATCATTAAGGGCAAGAACGTCTATTACATCGTCGCCATCCATGTCTGCTACACTGATAACTTGAGAAGTTACAGTTTGCATATTGATAACGTGCTCACCAGGGCCAGGAGTAGTACTGAAAGTATATGTTAGAGGGAAGGCATCGGTTTGACAATTGAATTCAACAATAGAAACGTTATCATCATGACCTGGATTGGTTACTTGTCCAGTTGAATAATCAAGTCCTTCGCTCCTCAAGAGCCATACGTCATTATCAAGACATTGTCCTCCACCACCAAGGCCTCCGCCAACTTGTGATTCGCCCCAATCTCCTGAGGTGAATGCTCTGTATGTATTCTGCTGAGCAGGCCCAAGGTTTGTGATCTTACCTTGAGTGTTAGAAGATACTGGACCAAGGTATGTTACGACTCTTTGTGTAGTAATATCCGCTTGTAAATCAAGAATCATGACATCATCATTTCCATCCTTATTCAAGTCGCTAACTTCCAAATCCCAAGCCCAGAAATGTGTGAAACGAGCACCTATATCCCATGTTTTCTCATTACATCCACCGTTTTCGATAATTGTTACGTTACCTGGTTGGCCGTCTGGAGCGCCATTGTCATCGGTTCTAAACGGATTGTTTCTTTGGAAAATTACAATATCAATAGCGGAATCTCCGGTAAATTCTCCAACTTCAATGAATTGAACATTTGAAAACTCATCCCAATCAGCATTCCTACTTAGATTCTCAGAAACCCAAATATCTTGTCTTTCACTGAAGTCACCATTACCGTCATTCCATAGGATAGTAATGGTGTGTGTACCGTCAGTAGCAACGGCAATATC
Source organism: uncultured euryarchaeote (assembly GCA_964001175.1). GTDB lineage: Archaea > Thermoplasmatota > Poseidoniia > Poseidoniales > Poseidoniaceae > MGIIa-L1. The sequence goes on along the minus strand of CAXFAS010000018.1, from coordinate 17,382 downwards.
ATTACTACCGTCACAATTGAAGTCTCCAATTGCAACATCGTGAGGGTCACGATTTGTAGTATACGATCTAGCCTGAGAAGCACTTGCTGTAGAAGCAATTGCAGCGGTAGTCGATAAAATCATCAGCATACAAAGAAGTATACCTCGGGCGCGGGCTTTGAAGAGATTGCTTTGGTTAAACATCATCATCACTCTTTGACCCAAGAATACTTGCACTTTAATTCCTTTGCTATTTGGTTTAACCCAAAATATCTCACTAAAGGCTCAGTAATTCGATTTTTTCCGAGCGGTCGATGACAGAGATAATTGTGAATCAAATTAAATCTTACCAGCAAGCCACCTTGGAGAGGGACCCCATGCAATTGCATCTGAACCGTGAACTTTTACCAGTTTTCCAGCCGAAAATAATGATTCAAGCCACACTTCAAGTGCGGTCCCTTCTCTATTACCTAGTTTTTTACTTGCAATTTCTTCGATATCTTGGGTTCTAAGTGCGGTTATTCCGTACTCCCTGACTACAACATGCAGCAACTCCCTAAGCCAAGCCTCTGCCATAGGATCTACGCTCATCGCTCCTTGAACTGGTCTTGGGTCGTCCATTTCTGCGAAGATTTCCATCAATTCGATGACATCTGGACGAACCGGCTTCTCTAATCCAAGCATCTTCAACTCTTTTGAAAGATCTAGTTCTCCAATTGGTCTTCGGACTACAGGAATTCTGCTAGGATCGGGAGTGGGGCCCATGTCAAGTGGCTTTTCACCTATTGGCTCATCTTCAACAGTGATTGATATTTTATTATCCCTTGAAGAATTACTAGAAATATCAGCTTTTTTCTTTTCTTGGCCAATTGGCATGGTCCATCCTAAGCCTGTTAAACCCAATTCTTCGACTTTTTGACGAACCCATTCAGCCTCGCCTTTTAGCAGAACATTCGTATCGTGTTCATCTGACCTAAAGCGGTATTGGACATAGTCTGTGAGTTCCGCCATAAAAAGCGGGAATTACTCAATGCCTTCAAGGTGACGATTAATTACTTGCAAGTTGCCTCAGCACTGTATGCAAAATTCCACCATTACGATAATACTCAACCTCTACCGGAGTATCTAGCCTTACTTGTGCTTGAAATTGGATTTCAGTCCCATCCGACTTTTTGGCACTAACTGTTAGCATTTCAAGCGGCTTGACATGGTCGTTGACAGGAATAGAATAAAGTTCAGTGCCATCAAGTCCCAATAATTCATGTGATTCTCCATCTTTAAAAGTCATAGGGAGTACGCCCATACCAACTAAATTGGAACGATGGATTCTCTCAAAAGATGTTGCTATAACTGCCTTGACCCCTAGTAAAAATGTTCCTTTAGCAGCCCAATCCCTAGAGGATCCAGTTCCATACTGAGAGCCAGCAAGTACTACTTTGGGACCGTCATAAGATTGAGCGGCTTCGAATACAGAAGTTACCTCTCCGGTAACTGTGTTTAATGCATATCCACCTTCGGTACCAGGAGCCATTTGATTTCTGATTCTAACGTTAGCAAAAGTCCCTCGCATCATTATTTCATGATTCCCTCTACGACTTCCAAAAGAATTGAAATCTCTTTTTTCAACACCTCTTTCAACAAGCCATTTACCAGCTGGCCCATCTTTGGGGAAAGAACCCGCTGGCGATATGTGGTCAGTAGTTATTGAATCTCCTAGTTTGAGTAATACTTTTGCATCCTCAATACTGGAAATAGGGTCCGGAGTTGAGGAGAGGCCAGAGAAAAAAGTTGGAAGTCTGATGTATGTAGAATCATCTTGCCAAGGATATAATGGACTGGCTTCTGAAGGAATTGAATCCCATCTTGGCTCATTCATTGCATCAGAATATCTCTGCCTAAACATATCCGGTGTAATAGCCTTGAGGGCTTCACTAATCTCTAATTCAGAAGGCCAAATTTCACTCATCATTACCGGCGTTCCATCTTGAGAATACCCTAAAGGTTCAGTTTCCAAATCTATCTCTAAATTACCTGCAATCGCATAAGCAACGACTAGAGGTGGGCTAGCCAAATATGATGCCTTAACCTTGCTATGAACTCTTCCTTCGAAATTTCTATTACCTGAAATTACAGAGCCAACAATTAATCCTGCCTCATCTATGGCATTGTCAATATCTTCAGGAAGCGGCCCTGAGTTTCCAATACATGTCGTACATCCATAACCAACCACATTGAAACCCATAGCGTTTAGGTCGTCTTGCAAGCCAGTTGCTTCATAATATTCTGTAACAACTCTACTTCCTGGGGCAAGTGACGTTTTTACCCATGGCTTGACTGTCAAGCCGCGTTGTCTTGCGTTTCTTGCCAACAATCCTGCTGCAAGCATTACTCCTGGATTTGAAGTATTAGTACACGAAGTGATAGCAGCAATAACGACATCGCCATGATTCAAGTCAAACCTATTTCCATCGCTTTCTACAATGGCGCTATTTGAAAGATCTTGACTTTCTAAACCATGCCCTTGATGCCCCAATGGCGCGGTTAAAGATTCTATGAAATGTGACTTCATATTAGCTAAATCAACTCTATCTTGAGGACGCTTAGGGCCTGCAAGCGCTGGTAAAACCGAAGATAAATCTAATTCTAGTAAGTCGGTGTAAGACTTCTCACTAGAGGTTGCCGAATACCACAACCCTTGTGCTTTACAGTATGCCTCTACGCCCTCAATGTGAGATTCTTCTCGACCTGTTAATCTAAGATACTCCAATGTCCTCTCATCAATAGGAAAGAAACCACATGTAGCCCCATACTCAGGAGCCATGTTGGCAATGGTTGCTCGGTCTGCAAGAGATAAGGCAGCCATTCCTTCGCCAAAAAATTCGACAAACTTTCCTACAACTCCAAATTCTCTAAGCATCTCAACTATTCTTAGAGTCATGTCTGTAGCTGTCACTCCAGGATTCAGTTTACCTGTTAGTCTAACTCCTACTACATCTGGGGAAAGCATGTAAATCGGTTGACCCAACATTACTGCTTCAGCCTCAATTCCTCCTACTCCCCAGCCAAGAACACCTAGGCCATTGACCATAGTAGTATGAGAATCAGTACCAACTAGTGTGTCTGCTAACCAGACTCCTTTTTCTTGCCTAGACACACTGGCTAAAAATTCTAGGTTCACTTGGTGTACGATTCCTCTTGAAGGAGGAACTGCTTGGAAATCTTGTAGAGACTTTTGCCCCCATTTCAAGAATGTATATCTCTCCATATTTCGATGATATTCGATATCTAAATTCATTTCTAATGCATCACTATGCGAACCTGAAACATCAACCTGTACCGAATGGTCAATTACCAAATCAACTGGAACTTGGGGGTTGACTTTTTCTGGGTCTCCACCCATTTCCACCATAGCATCTCTAAGAGCGGCTAAATCAACAACTGCTGGCACTCCTGTGAAATCTTGTAGGATAACTCTTGACGGCCTAAATGGAATTTCGCCCCTATCACCATTAGGCTTCCAATTTGCGATATTACGAATATCAGATTCGCTAACTAAAAAGCCATCATTTCCTCTCAGCGCACCCTCAAGTAAAATACGTATAGAATAAGGTAGAGTACTGGTATCAATTCCGTTTTCATCAAGTCCGTCTAGAGCGAAATAATGCCCCCCAACAGATAATTCCCTCTTGGAATTGAACGGGTCTAATGTCGCCATGATTTATCCGAGTTGGCGCATGTCTATGAATAAAACCCTTGATAGAAATTAGAAAATTACCATATTTTCCACCATGGATCTTGTGCATTTGTAGTTACACTAACAAGAACCACGTCTTGGGGGGTTTTATCGTTGGTACAATAACCTGAAGGATCGCAAATTGCAGTTATTGTATCTATATGTTCAAAACCATCTACAACCATTCCAAAGACCGTATGGACTCCATCAAGATGCGGAGTACCTGGACTTCCATCTTGTCCTTTGGCATCAGGGTCTACTATGAAAAATTGTGAACCACCTGTATTAGGGTTCTGGGTTTTAGCCATTGATAATGCATAAGGCTCGTGAGTAAGACCATTATCTGCTTCATCTGGAACAGTGTAAGATGTTGGTGGGCAATCGGCGGAATTATCAGACTCTTGACCGTCGCAGTAGCCATAGAATTTTGCCGCATGGCCACCGGACCCATCGCCATTGGTGAAATCTCCACCCTGCATCATGAAATTAGAAATAATTCTATGGAAAACCGTATCATCATACCTACCCTCTTCGGCAAGTAAACCAAAATTCTCCACATGCTTAGGTGCCTCTTCAGCGTATAATTCTACAACCACAGTTCCCGTTTGAATCTCCCCGCCAGTATCAGTCCATGAAAATTCAAGTGTTGCTTCAGTAGGCATATCTGATGATGAAGTAGTTGCCATTTTTAGTGCAACTAAAGAAAGTAAAATTACTAAGATAAGAGAAACCATTCCTGCGAGAGTTGGTGTTCCATCATTAATCAATCTTGGAATTGTCGTTTCTTTTATGCCTTTATCTTGCATTTCATTTAGTAATGAATTATATGTTGAGTTTGCTTTCTTATCTCTAGGGTCTTTCTTTACCGCATCTCTAAGCAAAGATGCTGCTTTACGATATTCAGATTTTGATGACTCGTGATTTGCAATTGCCCAAGTGGCTTCACCAGCGATTCTTAGCGTTGTGGCATGCTCACCATCAGAATCAATATCCCTTAGGATTCTCAAAGATTCATCTGCATTTCCGCTCGCTAAAGCCTTCTCTGATTTTTTCCATGCATCTCTAAATTTATCATCGGCCATGACCCTCCGAGAACCATTTCAGTTTTGAGTTTCACTATGAATTTTGAAATGCAAAATGTGTAAAATCAATCAACATGTTCAAAGAGTGTATTCGGACCGACAATACAGAGGGCGGGTATACCAAACACCTCAGGAGAAAAAAACAATGGAAACCATTGCCAATGACTTCACCATCAATATTGCAACAGCCAACGGAACAGGTTCACAATCTGCAAACCTAATTTTACTTCAATCAATATTTGATATGGGAGTTCCAGCAAGTGGAAAAAACTTGTTTCCATCAAATATTTCGGGACTCCCTACATGGTATATCGTAAGATTGTCAGACAAAGGATATCAAGCTCCTGGCGATAGAACCCATATTCAAGTCCTGGTGAATCCTGCAACATGGGATGAAGATTTAGCCGCATTAGAACCTGGCAGTGTAGTAATTTGGAATGAAAATGCCAAAAAAGAAATGAATCGAGATGATGTTATTTCTTATCCGATTCCAATGTCCGCCTTAGCGAGAAAGATAAATCCAAAAATTGCTAAATTAGTAACAAATATAGTTTACGTAGGCGCCTTAGCAGAAATTCTTGGAATTGATCAAGATTGTCTCGAATCAGCAGTGGCTAAACAATTCAAGGGCAAAGATACTGCTATTGAACTGAATATTACTGCACTCGGATTAGGTAGAGACTACTTCAAAGATAATCTAAAGAAGGATGATCCTTACACAATCGAAACTAGAGAAATAAAGACTCCTCAATTCTTTATTGAAGGAAATGAAGCTGTAGCATTGGGCTCTCATTTTGGAGGAGTTCAGATGTTAGCATGGTATCCAATCACACCATCTTCATCAGTTGCTGAAGGAATTATTGGATGGATTCCTAAACTCAGAACCGATGATGAAGGTTCTACAAATTGTTCCGTAATTCAAGCCGAAGATGAATTAGCTGCGGCTGGAATGGTGTTAGGTGCCGGATGGGCTGGTGGAAGAGGTATGACCGCTACTTCAGGTCCTGGAATTTCACTTATGCAAGAATTCATTGGACTGGGTTATTTCGCTGAAATACCTTCGGTATTTTGGGACGTAACTAGAGTTGGACCATCAACTGGTCTGCCAACTAGAACCCAGCAATCTGATATCGCTATGCTGTACGAAGGAAGCCACGGAGACACACAACATATCGTAATAATTCCAGGGACTGTTGAAGAGTGCTTTGAATTTGGTTGGAGAGTTTTTGACTATGCTGAAAGATATCAAACACCGGTATTTGGCATGAGTGACTTAGACTTAGGTATGAATCGTTGGGCTTGTAGCGGTTTTGATTACCCTAGTGAACCAATGGATAGAGGAAAAGTGGTAAGAGATCAGAAAACTTTCGATGAGTTTGAAGATTTCGGGCGCTATCTTGACGTTGATGGTGACGGAATCCCCTACAGAACATTACCAGGTTCTGGAATGGCACCAATTCTTTACAGAGGAACCGGTCACAATACAAAGGGTGTCTACTCAGAAAAACCAGAGGATTATATTGCATTAATGGCCAGACTAAAAGAAAAGATTGAGGGCGCTAGAGATCATCTCCCTGCTCCAATCCTTCGTGAAGAAAAAGAATGTGAAATTGGAATTATTTACTTAGGAAGTATGGAAAATACAATTCAAGAAATTGATGATATTCTCGAAAGTACTGGTTTGAAAGTTAGCCAATGCCGTATTAGAGCCTTGCCTGCACACAGCGAGATATTCAACTTTGTTGAGAGACATGAACAAACAATCATCTTAGAAATTAATAGAGATGGGCAGTTGTACGGTATTCTTAGAAAAGAATTACCAAATAATTTAGTTTCTAGAGTTCATTCTGTTGCATACAGTGACGGAATGCCTCCTAGAGCTAGAATCTATGCCGAAAGAATCCTATCAAAACTTGAGGAGGTGAAGAAATGAGTGATAAACCCACTAGAGCAGCAAGACCTGTAAAATTGAATGTCATAAATGAGCCTAAAGATAGTTATACTGGTGGAAAATCTTCTCTATGTCCTGGATGTGGGCATGATCAAATCTCCAATGTAATTATTAGTGCTGCATGGGAAAGTGGCATAGAACCTCATCGAATTGCTAAAATGTCTGGTATTGGATGTTCTTCGAAAACTCCTGCATACTACTTAGGAAAATCACACGGATTTAATACAGTTCACGGGAGAATGCCTTCTGTAACCACAGGTGCTTATGCTATTAACAAGGATTTGTTATACATCGGTGTTTCTGGAGATGGTGATTCAGCATCTATTGGAATTGGGCAATTAATTCACGCTATTAGAAGAAATATGGACATGGTATATATTATTGAAAATAATGGTGTATATGGACTTACTAAAGGACAATATTCCGCTACTGCAGATATAGGTTCAAAGAAGAAAAAAGGGCCAATAAATAAGACTCAACCTATCGACTTATGTGCCTTGGCAATAAATCTTGGTTGCACTTTTGTAGCACGTTCTTTCTCTGGTTCAAAAAAGCAATTGAATGCTTTACTTAAGGCTGCTATGTCACACAAAGGGTTTGCTCTTATTGATGTGATTAGCCCTTGTGTCACATTCAATAATAATGATGAATCAATGAAATCATATGGATATGTTAAGGAAAATGAAGTCACATTACACATGACTGATTATATCCCTCACTTTAATCCAGTTGCTGAGGTTGAAGTTCCAGAAGGACATTATAGAGACATTACTCTTCATGATGGTTCCACAATTAGGCTTGAGACTATTTCTGAAGAACATGACCCGAGTGATGCTGTAGCGGCATTAACTGCATTACACAATGCTGAAGCGGATGCCAAGCACGTCACAGGGTTACTGTATTTTGATAATACCAAGGCGTCACTTGCAGAAGATCTGGGCCTTGTAGAAACTCCTTTACTCGATGTTCCTGATGAACAATTAAGACCAACTAAAGATATCTTGGATAAAATTAATTCAGCATTTTTGGAATAAAATGGGATTTTTACCCAATCTCCAATAAAGTAGTACCTGTTGATAATGACCATGGGGCCTTTGGCAATTGGCTTAATTGTCTTTACAATTTCTATTGGGGGGTTTATTTCGTTTCGTATGATTAAAAAACGAAATCAAAGACTGTTAAGAGAGGCTTTGAGGAAGAAATACGCTCCCGATTTACCTGAATTAAGAAATCACGAAACCTCCACAATTGTTCATCCGCAATCAGATGATTCGGATGAAGAAAAAGAGATTCCCCAAATAGTTAGGACAAAACAAATCGAAGAATTAGATGAAAAAGATTACTCGGAATGGGAAACTAGAGATGTTAAAAGAGATGACAATATAGTTGAATTAAGTTTGATTTTAGATGAATTATTAGTAGACTTGCCTGATATCGAGGAAGAGTTTAATGAAGAAGATAGAATTCTGGAATTGGGAGTTAGAGAAACTTGGATTGAAGAAAATGAGGATGAACTGGAAGAACACGCTACATTTGTTGAAAGAGAGATGATCGGTTCAGGAATCATTGTAGAAGATACTCCACCAGAAAATGATGACTTGGATAAAAGACTTGAGCGTGAAGGTGGCAAGAGTGGTTCTGTACAAGTATCCCTTGCATGGGACGATTATAATGACCTAGATTTACATTTATTCTGCCCATCAGGTGAAAGAATATATTTCAATAATAGAAACAGTGAATGTGGCGGAGAATTGGATGTTGACATGAATGTCAAGCCAGTTAGTAATAATCCAGTAGAAAACGTTGTATGGACTAGTGAACCACCTAAAGGAACATACAAAGTTGGAGTTCACTTTTACAAGCACCATCGTAAAAGAAAGACAAAAAAGACCTGCAAATTCCGTGTAAGAGTCTCGTTATATGGTAAAATTCAAGAATACTCTGGAACTATAAAATATGGTAAGGCAATACAAATGGTAACTGGTTTCACAATTGGAACTGAAGAAGAATTAACAAAGAAGTATGACCATGAGTTCTAATGGTAGTCCCTCTCGGATTTGAACCGAGGTCGGGGGAACCAGAATCCTCCATGATGGACCGCTACACTAAGGGACTATGCCCCCCGCTCGAGCATCTTGTTCTTGAAATAAACGGTTTTTCCCTATAGAGTGTTTTATATGCTAAAACATAGTGTGAGTAAACATGAACAAGAAGTTCGCTATAGTAATGGCACTTTTCATGGCCCTAGCAGGTTGTACGGAAAGTATTGAAGATGAAATAAAAGAAATCGTTGAAATCCCTGGATGCGATGATAGTACTGCAATGAATTATGATGAAAATGCAACTAACTCTGATGCATGTTTAACTGAACTTGCACTTGAGCAAGCAATCATGAATTTCCTTACAGTAATAGAAGAAGGACCTACCGATGCTAACAGTTCGATGGGTCTGACCGTAACTAGTACAACAGCTGATGGTTCAACATCTAACATGGAAATGGTATACAGTCCTTCAGGAATGGCTATCTTTACATCAATGAGTGGAGAAATGGACATGGGAGGTGTGATGATGCCTCTAAGTTTCATGTCCGAACAAACTGTTATCCCTAGCCCAGATGGAACAGATACTACAGTAATCCATATGGTTTACATGGACGAATCCCAAGAATTCATAATGGATAATGCAGTTCCTTGGAGCGTAATAGTTGCTGATATGATGTCTGATGAAGATCATGATGATGACCATGATATGGATGGCGACCATGACGATATGGACATGGATGGTGACCACGACGATGGAGACCATGATATGGACGGCGACCATGGTGATGATGACCACGGTGATGACGACATGGATATGGACATGGACATGGATCTGGACATGGAATCTCCTGACCCAGAAGATATTCTTTCTGGATTTGATGTTATGAATTCATCTTACGCACTTGCTCTATCTACAGATGCAGGATATTCATTCACTGCTTCTATGGAAGATACTTACACTGACGAAGATGGAAGTGAAACCACAATGACGACTACTTTTACATTTGTATTAGATTCAACATTCAAAGTAACCTCTATTTCAGCAACTAGCGATATGGATTCAATGACTGTTACATTATTATCCGATGCAGAAATTGCTGGATATTTTGATGATGATTGGAGTTCTGGAGCAACTGAAGCTCTTCCATTCGCTGTTATGCCGATGGATGGTGGACATGATGACCACGGTGATGATGACCATGATGACCACGGTGATGATGACCACGGTGACGATGACCATGATGACCACGGAGACCACGGCGACCACCATGATGGCCCAACATTCATTTGTGGAGATGGAACAGAAATTCCATTTGAATACGTAAACGATAATTATGCTGACTGTGATGATGGAGCAGATGAGCAACAATACGATACTGATGGTGATGAGATTAATTGGTTCGATTGCATGGATGGAAGTCAAGTTTGGATTTCGCAAGTAAATGATGGAACTGAAGATTGCCCTGATGGTGACGATGAAGCCCCTGATGACCATGATGATCACGATGACCACGACGATTATGAACTACCATCGGAATCAGACATGTTTGATATGTTCGACGCAGATGGTGATGGCCTTTTGACTCTTGATGAAGTTATGAACGGCTTGGATAACATGGAAGAAGAAATCCCTACTCCTGAACAAGCTCTCGAACAAGGCGATTCTGATAATTCAAGTGGTATTTCATGGGATGAATTTGTTGAACTTTGGAACTCAGATGAAGATGAAGATGACCCAGAAGATAATCACCTCAACAATTCACCTGCTTTAGAGTCTGACTTCCATGAAGCATTCAACAATAGCGATGATGATGGTAGTGGCGAACTAGAGGAAGAAGAACTTCAAGACTTCATTGACTTAGTCTCCGAACTAAGCTCAGATGAACATGAACATGACAGAACCTTTGTTTGCAGTTCTACCGTTGGCGGAAGTCCAGATACAGAAATCTCTTTCGAACTAGTAAACGATGGAACCGAGGATTGTGGCGATGGATCAGATGAGCCTCAAGACATGGACCCATCTGTTGATTCTGATGGAGATGGAATTACTGATAATGACATGGACAATTGGTTTGATTGTTACAATGGTGATCAAATCTCAATGACTCTGGTCAATGACGGAACTGAAGATTGTTCAATGGGAGAAGATGAGCATGACTCAGAACCATGGATGATGTTTGACGACTGTACTGATATGAGTGGCAGTTCTCCTGATGGAGGTAGCATGTGGGAATGCTTCGTCGACATGGATGATGATGGCACACTTACTTCTGAAGAAAGTATGGGCATGTGGTATGTCTGTGAATTTATCACCATGGTTGATGGCGATATGTGGTTCTGCGAACCTCAACACCATGAAGAAGGTCTTAGTGAAGGGGTGCTAAGCGTATACTTTGATGCGGCAGACGCTGATGGAGATGGTATGCTATCATCTGATGAATTCAGTCTACTTTACTCAATGTTTGACATGGGTGAAGACGTAGATGCAAGTGTAATGCTAGCAATCCTCGATAGTGATGGTGATGGTGAAGTCACTGCTTCTGAATATTCTGATTTCATGAATGCGACTGCTGGCGAGGACACTATTGAAGGTACTGATTGGGAAGATTTCGAAATAATGATTGAAATGTGGGATGCCGATAATAGTGGCGGACTTAACGTAGATGAACTAGAAGAAATGTATGACTCCTATGAGGATGATGACCATGATGGACATGATGACCACGGAGATGGTGGACATGATGGACATGATGACCATGGAGATGGTGGACATGATGACGATGATGATGACCATGACGGACATGACCATGGTGATCATGACGGTCACATGCACGGACCTCTTGAGTGGCTAATTGTTGAAGCTGATTCAATGACTGATATGCCTCCAATTGCTGGAGACCTTTCAAACTACTATGCAGTTCTATCAAAGTGTACTATTGCAGAAGATTCAGAAGATGGATCTGGTGATGATGATATGATGATGGACATGGGCGGATCTCCGGATTTGACCTGTGGCCCTGATATTATGTTCACTCCTCTATCTAGCGCTGGAATGGGATCTGAAATAATGTTCCATGATGCTGATAGTTCAGGGACTTTGACTTATGGCGACATGATTCATGTCAGTGAAAATGCTACCAGTGAAGAATGGACTCATGTTCGTTTGTATTCTGCTTCAGCAGATGCTTACAGCGATGAAAATCCAATGATGACTCCAGGTTTCACTGGACTTATTGGAATGATTGCTCTTCTTGGGGCTGCATTGCTGACACGCAGAGATTGAGTTTTCTCAATCAAAGAGTTGCCATCTTAGATGGTAACAAAGCGAAACAGTACCTTGGATACTGCGCTTAGCATTAGTACTATCATGAAAGAGCCTAGCGCCCATTTGGCCCATGGCCTATCGGGTTTTGTTGGTGGCCACGGATCAAAACCTAAGCGTTCAGCCTCTTCAACAAGTGCGGCTAATTCGGCTAGCTCTTCTTCAACGCTTTGAGCCACCATGAGGTAGCGATATACACGATGTTATTGAATCGTTTGATTATAACAAATTGCAGTTCAACGAATAAAATTCAGGTAAATATAGTAGATAAACGAAGATATTCCTATCAAGAAGTATAGAGCCATAGCAAGAATGTAACCCTTGGGCCTCTCTTCCTTGGAGGACCAACCTACACCTCTATGGTGAGTTCCTCCTTTTATTACACAATAAATACCATATGAAATACAAGCAATAGCCATAACTAGGCTTCCAATTGCTTGTTCCATTTAATCACCCTGTAGATTATGAATCGCTTCCAATTAATTTGTAATCATCGGAAAGTGGAGTTGCTCCAGTTTCCATAAGGATTATTTTTCCATCTTTAAATCTCATAAAAGACATTACGGCCTCTGAGTCAGAGCCATTTGCAAAATGTACAATTGCATGAGCAACGCCGACTTCATCATTTTCGAATAAAATTCTTCTTTGTTCTGATTTTGGAGTATTATCACTACTGACAAATCCTAAGATATCGGATTTACTCATGGTGAATCCACCGACATGTGGATTAAACACGCAATCATCATGGATGAGTCCGCTAAGTGCTTCTACATCTCCATTTTCCCAGGCTTCATTGTATGCTTCTATTACTGACATGGAAGTACCAATTGAAGGATGTCCTTAAACTAAACTATTTAGTAAATTATCGTTTTAGTCACAGCAACTCTTCTCTAGAGCATCTTGTGCACAGAAACAAGTCTTTGCAGGAACAATATCCGCTCTCGAACTTCTTTCATTGAATAATTTAGTAACTTCGGCTAATTCATCAGGTGCATCGCCTCTTGCTTCAAGACATAATTTGAGACCAAGTAGTCCCCACATGTTATCTTTCCACAATTTGATATCAGCACGATAAACTTCCTCTGCTTCTTCGACATGTCCTTGTTCGAATAATAATGCACCCAATATATGTCTAACTGGTTGCATTTGTCCCCACGGTTCGTTGTATGCGAGGTTTAGAGAAAGATCAACACCTCGGCGTAGTTCATCAAATGCTGCAGTGAAATCACTTGCTTCTCCAGCAGCCTTTGCAAGATATTGTCTTCTGTATTCAATCTCAGCCTCTAGGATTGCAGCGTTGACATTTAGTATCGAAGGACCTTCTGCTGGATCTTGATACATCAAATTGTTATGCATTACTCTACCTGCAAGGGCAGGGTTTTCTAGTGCTTGAGTGAATAATACCTGTTCTGCTTCTGCTTCTGGAACCATTCCTTTTGATGCGTAAGCTACACCACGAGCATAATGTTGAGTAGCGATAGTTGCTGGGAATGCATCTTTGTCAGAAAACATTGGTTCAGCAAGAATCTCATCCCATTTTCCGAATCTAATCATAACGTGCCAAGGCATAGTGACGTATGATTCTAGGAAGATTGCACCCATAGGGATAATTCCAGCAAGCATAAAATTAACACCGTGATTTTCATCTCCAGCAGGCAAGGTTGCAGCGGCTTTTCGAGCATATTTCAAGGCGGTCTCATATTGACCTTCAAACATAGCGCACCAGACAATGAAGTGGTGGTTGTGCATACGGTAAAATTTGTAGAATTGGGATTCATTTCCGGTAAGTTCGACATACCTATCATCGGCCTCAACAGCCGCTATGTTACAATCTACTGCCTCTTTCCATTGTCCAACCCAAGCATCAATGTGTGAAGGCATGTGGACTAAGTGTCCTAAACCTGGCATTGCTGTACGTAGTACATCAGCTGCTGGGAGTGCTTTTTCAGGGAAAGGAGACAATTCTAGAGCGTGGCAATAAAGATGACAAAGTGCGATGTGATTCTTGGCATCTTCGTCACTTTCAAAGGCATCTTCCATGATTTTAACCAATAGTAGTGTATTATCGTCTGCAGGAGTTATTTCTCCTGTGGTTGTATTTTTGTCCCATAGTTGCCATGCTTTTAGATTCATCAATCCCTCTACGTAGATTGCTGTTACATCTAAATCGCCACTGTACTTTTCATACAAAGGCGCCATTTCTTCAGCAAATGCAACATTCAATTCAGGGCTATTTCCCATGTTGAGTACTGTCGGGTCTGCGGCATCTCTTGCTTCTGCAGAGTGACGAGTTGATAATGCTCTGATTAGATCTTGTTCTAATTCAGTACATCCATCCATTATCGATAATGCTTGTTGAATTGAGTCATGTCCGGAACCTAATCCAGGTGCCCAGTTGTAGTTAGATGAGACACAGTAGGAAATACCCCACCAAGCCATTGCGCAGTCCGGTTCAAGTTCAGTACACTTTGAGAAACACGCTATTGCTTGTTCGTGATTATAGTTGAGCATGTGACCCCATGCTTCAGCGAACATTTTTCTGGTTTCATCACTTTTACAAGTTATTTTTTCTGCAAAGGCATAATTCGACGGGGCTCCGAAGTCATAATCAGTTGGTGCTAACGACATGTATCATCCTAATTACTAGTTGATATAAACAATCTCAGTAGATTTTATGTATGTTGAATTAAAAAAAAACTTAAATTAGAAAAAATCAATTGAATTAAGATAGTAAGCGGTATTAATAATCGCTGCGAATGACATCCAAGCAATATATGGCCAGACTAGTTTTGATGCTGTTGGAATTGTTTCAAAAACTAGGTATGCATAAACTATAGTAAAAAATATCATAAAAATTAACATCAATAAAGAGAGAAGGTATTGTTCTGAATTGAATACACTGGGCCATAAAAAATTCAGAATTATTTGAACAAAAAAAGAGATGAATATAATATTAGAATATTGTAGTTCATCTTTTTTATTCAAGGTCAACATGAAACTTAATGCGATAGTGGTATACAATATTGCCCAAATAGGACCAATGATCCAGCCAGGAGGTTGGAAAAATGGCTCATATTCGGAATCAAAAGTCATAAACACACCTCTCAGTATTAGCCGCTATATTCATACTAGTCTAATTGACAAATAAGATGTTGCTTTACTGGAAATGAATTAATTTTGTTCTAATTCTATTTTTCTCTAACCATCAAAGTTACTGATTTAGACTCATGTTCTAGTATTCCAACATCTCTAAAACCAAATCTATAGTGGAATCTCATAGAACCTTCATTCGGTGGTTTGAGACTTACTTCAGCAGTAATCATCACACCATGTTTTTCTGAGTAATTTATTACTTCTTGATATAGCAATGATCCTACTCCCCTATCACGGCTGTTTGTACGGACTGCAATTCTATCAACATAGATGAATTCATCATATCTTTCATTAAACCAAGCATAATTTAGACTGCCATAGCTCGTTTTAGGTAAAAGGCATAAGACAAAACCAAGTAATTTTTGACCCTCGTAAACTCCTAATGATAATTCCGAAATATCGAGTAAATGACTAATTTCTTCGGGAGAAACTTTGCCTGTACCTGGTAAGCCTTGTTCATTAATCTCCCACATTGAATTTATGTCAACACGCGTCAGAGAACGAATTTCCATATTCGCCGTTAATATCCAATGTTGATAGATATTGCGACAATAATCAAAAAGTCCAACGAATAGTAACTTTGATTTTGGATTAGGTAATCGGATGGGTGTGGCTAAGATGAATGTAATCAACAGACTTCATTTTTTTGCTGCGTTTTGCGTACTATTATTCTCACCGATTGCCGGGTGCATTGGTACAGATGATGCTCAAGAAATAATTCCATCACAAGAATTGGAAGAATTGGATGGACCATGCCTAATTGCTTCACAATCAATTTCTCAAGCTATGACATCCATTACTGTAAATGGTGAAGAGAGAATGTTCAGGTTATCTGTTCCGAATTCAGATGCGGGTACCAAATTAGCTCTAATTATTGCCTTCCACGGAGGCGGAGGGGCTAGTGAAGATTTCCAACAACAAAGTGAATTTGACCAGTTAGGAGAGCAAGAGAAATTTATCATGGCATACGCTATTGCTGAAGATGGCAGAACCGCTTCCGAAGGTGAATGGTTTCTAAACACTGCAGCAACATCTAGAGAAGATAATGACTTTTCAGAAACTATTGTAGATGAACTTTCAAAAGATTACTGTATCGACCAAGACCGTCTTTATGCTATTGGTTACTCTCTAGGCTCCATGTTTACATATGAAATCGCATGCCAACTTAATCACAGATTTGCAGCGGTAGCGTCATTTGCTGGAACAATGCCAGTAGATCCGGAAACTTGTGACTTAGTTGGTAGTATGGGTGTATTGCATATCCATGGTAAACTCGATTACATCATTGATTATGATGATGACTGGGATTGGAAAGATGGAGAGCATGAAGGTGTTGGAACAATGAGTAGCGTACCTGGCATGATCGAGGCTTGGTCGATGCGAGCTGAATGTCAAAATAGTGAAACTGATGCTGATTTTTTCCTAGAACACATAACCCATAGTGGATGTCTTGGAGATACTAGAATTGAACATTATGGAATCGAAATTCATGAACATACATGGCCTGACGAAGTTGATGGAACTGAAACTTATCTTCTAATTTGGCAATTCCTAAGTGATTTCACAAATTAATTAAGAAATAATTTTTGATTATTCACCTAGAACCATTAACAAAAATCAAATTGATTAGAAATTGAAAGATTAGAAACCAAATCAGTCCAACTGCTACAATCCAAATAGATGAGGGGTCATCTCCTCCCGAAGCATAGGAATAGACGATGATTGATGCTGCAAGACCAGCAACAAAAATCACGCGATAAAATATTGTTGCAAAGATACTTCCTCTTGTGGAAAGTTCCTTCCATCCGTTGAATCCAAACCATTGCCTGATAAATCCCATAATCACTTGTCAATACCTAAAGTAATAAAATATCTCTATCTAAAAATACACCATTCATAAGACTGCATTAATCAATGATTTGAATTTTCATTATGTTGAAGCAGGAGAAGGCCCTTTAGTGATATTACTCCACGGATTTCCTGAGTTTTGGTATTCATGGCGCCACCAAATTCCTGTTCTTGTAGATGAAGGTTACAGAGTCGTGGCACCTGACATGCGAGGGTATAACCTTACAGATAGTCCATCTAGAGTTTCTGAATATAAAATTGACTTACTAGCC
>CAXFAS010000017.1:0-40051 GCA_964001175.1 uncultured euryarchaeote | reverse complement strand
TTAACTTCGATACTTCTACTGGTGTCATCAGTGGAACTCCTACGGTACTCGATTCTGGTTCAGGTTATGCTGTATCAGCATCTAATTCCAACCCTAGTGACTCTGTTACTTATCTTGTAATTGTTGTCAATGATGTTGCACCAGGAACGTTCTCTTACAACCCCATAGATATGGATTTGACACTCAACCAAGCAATGACTCCTAACACTGTATCACCTGGTGGCGGTGCAGTAACAAGTTGGGAGATTTCACCAGATGTCCCAACCGGATTGAATTTCGGAAGTAGCAATGGAACCATATGGGGAACACCAACTGTTTTGCAAACTTCACCTATCACTTACACAATTTGGGCTAACAATTCCGGTGGTCCATCTTCAACAACGGTTACCATTACCATCATTGATGAAGTTCCTTCGATTAGTTATCCACAACCTTCGTATATTTTTACCAAAGACCAAACAATCGCCACTATTCATGCAACGGCTACAGGTGGTTTAGCGACAAGTTGGGAAGTAAGTGACTTACCCGCTGGCTTGTCAATAGATGCGGTTGACGGCTTTATTTGGGGAACACCAACTACCGTTACCCTTGCTACAACATACACCATCTATGCGAACAACTCAGGCGGCTCAGCCTCGACAACCATAACGATGACAGTCAACGATATTGCACCGAGTATCGTTTACAATCCTGACTGGTTTGAATTAACCAAGGATACAATGATGTCACCAACAGCAACACCAACCAATACCGGTGGAGCGATTCCAAGTGGACTAATCGATAATGGCTACTTTGCAGGTAAGCACTCATCGATTGCTGTTGATCAATATGGTCATACCCACATCGTATATGCCATTGGCACTACAGCAAGTGGATTCGTATCCCAACTCAGATATGCAACAGATGAAAGCGGGTCTTGGGTTATATCAATACTTGATCAAAATAATGCTGGTAATTATGGGACGTCAATAGCGATTGATTCAAACGATAATATCCATGTGAGTTATTATGATGATTACACTAGTGAACTACTCTACCTGAAGCATGATGGTTCTTCATGGAGTTCACCACTGATTCTTGATACAAATGGTGGTATGTACAGTTCATTAGCCATCGACTCAAATGATAATCCACATATTGTCTATTACGATAACGTTGGCCAAAATCTCGAGTATGTAACGTATGATGGTAGTTCATGGAGTAGCCCAATTGCGATAGAATCCTCTGGGGATGTTGGAATCCATCCATCTCTAGCAATCGACTCAAGTGATAATCTGCATGTTGCTTATCGAGATGCATCATTTGGGCATCTCGAATATGTCACCGCATCCATTGGCGGTTCGTGGAGTTCGCCGGATCAACTTTACACTTCAGGAGATCCATTCTACCCTTCACTAAAAATCGATTCGCTGGATAATATTCACGTAACATTTACTGATAGAGGTGGCGGTGATGACCTAATGTATACCAAGTACGATGGAAGTTGGAGTTATCCAATAAATCTCGATAGTTTAGACAATGTTGGACTTTACTCTTCGCTTGGTATTGATTCTAGCGACCATCTTCACGTTATTTATCACGATGATACCTATGGTAACTTAGAATACATGGCTTTTGATGGTAGTTCATGGAGTAGTCCAGTATCGCTTGATGGTGCTTATTCAGTAGGTGAATATACTTCATTAGCCATCGATTCAAGTGATAATGTACATATTTCGTATTATGATACGACAAACGGTGACTTGAGATATTTAGCATTGGATTCCTCATCAAATCTCAACAGTGGATATTCGATAACTCCAAACCTACCGGCAGGTATGGGATTGGACGTTTTCACCGGCGAAATTTCAGGAACGCCAACAGTCATTTCGGCTAACACAACTTATACCATCACTGCTAGTAATTCAGGCGGTACAGCAACCACAACAGTAACGATTCTGGTCGATGATGTCGCACCTGGCTCTTTCACATACAATCCAATAGATATGGATTTGACACTCAACCAAGCAATGGCGCCTAACACCGTTTCGCCTGGTGGCGGAGCGGTGACAAGTTGGGAGATTGAACCAGATGTGCCGACTGGCCTCAACTTTGAATCCAGTAACGGAACCATTTGGGGAACGCCAACAGTTCTACAAACTTCACCAATTACTTACACAATTTGGGCTAACAATTCTGGTGGCTCAAGCACTACCACAATAACAATCGTTGTGAATGATGAAATCCCATCGTTCTATTACTCGCCACCTGAATTTACCTTCACTAAAGGCGTTACAATTTCCTCAACCATACTTCCAATAAATACCGGTGGCACACCAACTTCCTATACAATTTCACCAAATTTATTCAGCATATTCCACTTCGGTATCAATAACGGTATGATTGGAGGAACGCCAAGCATAACACTAACTAGAACACAATTTATGATCACAGCAACAAATTCTGGTGGCTCATCAGTTACCTACATCAATGTAACAATCAATGACGTTGCACCAGGTTCTTTCACATACAATCCAATAGATATGGATTTAACACTCAACCAAGCCATGACTCCTAACACTGTATCTCCTGGTGGCGGTGCAGTAACAAGTTGGGAAATTGAACCCGATGTACCAACCGGTCTCAACTTTGGATCTAGTAACGGAACCATTTGGGGCACACCTACAGTGCTACAGACCTCACCAATTACTTACACAATTTGGGCTAACAACTCCGGTGGTTCATCCTCAACAACAGTTACCATCACCATCAATGATGAGGTACCAACATTGTCCTATCCAAGTAGCCCATACACAATCGTTCGCGGTTATGACATGACTGATATTACTCCAGTAGTGGGCGGAGGAACAGTCCTAACGTGGGAAATTTCCCCGTCCTTGCCAAGCGGCCTATTGTTCACTAATGGTGTAATCAGCGGCAAGCCATTTGCTAACCAATCAACCGTAACATACACAGTTTACGCCAACAACTCCGGTGGCTCTGCCTCTGCAACTTTTGACCTAACAATCAATGAGCCAACACCGAATATTGATTACAACCCAGATAATTACACACTTACCAATAATTCTGCAATCAGGATTGACCCAATTCTCCAAGCAAATCCACCAAGCGCAGTTGCTGCAATTAACTATTCAGGAACTGCCGCACCGAATGCGTGTTTGATTCAGATGGGTGATTTAATCTTCTACCAAGGTACTGATCCTACGCACGGTAGAGAATTGTGGGCCTTCAATCACACACTCCCTGTTTCAGTCAACAATCCATATATGGTCAAAGACGTATATTCTGGCGCTAATGATGGCATATCAGGAGACTGTGAAGACATGCTGGTTGTCAACAATACTCTATTCTTTAGAGGTAATGATGGTTCAAATGGTGTTGAATTATGGAAGAGTGACGGGACCTCTTCTGGTACGGTTATGGTAAAAGACCTCAATTCGGGTTCGGGTTCCTCGAATCCTAGTGACTTTACTTCGGCTAATGACAAACTCTACTTCACTACTGGTCTTGGTTCATATCAATTCCGCAGGTGGGTTTCAGATGGAACAAATTTGGGAACTTATGATGTAGGTTCCTGGTCCTCAAATTTCAACGCCATCTTCTATCCTGAAATAGAGTATAACGGCTCAATTTATGGTCAAGGCTGGGATGGTCATAGAGTGCTCTTCTCACTAAATGAAACGACATATGAAAGGGTAGCAGACCTCGGAGGAGGGCATAATAACCCGCGTGCTTTGACTATTTACGATGGTTGGCTGTATTTCCTAACTTACGAGACAGCATCAGGAACAGGTTGCTTGTACCGAACTAATGGAACTGAAGCCGGAACTTCGATGTTTGTCTGTGGTACTCCACAACATCAACCTTCTGGTGCTAACGGAATGAATGAGTTTGAAATGCAGGTATTTAATGATGAATTATATTTCATAAGAGATTCTTCAGGTCATGGCGATGAGTTATGGAAGACTGATGGTACACAAAGTGGTACCGTGATGGTGAAAGATATTGTCCCTGGGTCGTCCTCAGGTTTCTGTAGTAATCCTATAAGCAATTGTCAAGGAGGATCTAGATTATACGCTACTGAGAATTATTTGTTATTTGATGTAGATTCAGATGGTGACGGACAACTTGAGTTATGGAAGACTGATGGTACTTCTGGTGGCACTTCATTGTTAAAAGAAATCTTCTTACCAGGGGCAGATGATATTTATTATCATCAAGTTGATGAAATAATATACTTCAGAGCCAGCCAACATGCTTCATATCAGGATTCAGAGTTATGGAGTACTGATGGTACGCCCGCAGGTACTGTAAGAGTGGAAGATATTCTAGAGGGCTTATCTGGTTCATCTCCAAGAGACATCATAGATGTTGATGGAACACTATATTTCATAGCTTACAATGGTTCGAGTAATTCACTATTCAATGTCAATAATGCAGCCAATGGAATTATTGGTGCACCGACCACATGGTCAATTTCACCATCGACTCTGCCAAGTGGTCTAACTTTCAACAATGGCGTAATCAGTGGAACACCAACAGTTCTGCAACTAACACCAGTAATGTACACAATTACCGCAAGTAATGCTAATGGTTCATCCTCAACCACGATTAATCTAACAATAATTGATGCAGCACCAGGCACGTTTGCTTACAACCCAGTAGATATGGATTTGACACTCAATCAGGCTATGACGCCTAACACCGTATCGCCAAGTGGCGGAGCAGTCACAAGTTGGGAAATCAGCCCAGATTTACCGGCTGGCCTAAACTTTGAATCCAGCAACGGAACCATTTGGGGAACTCCAACTATCTTGCAAATCGATCCAGTTATGTACACTATTTGGGCTAATAATTCAGGCGGCTCAGTTGAGGTTAATGTCAATATTACCATCAACGATGAGGCACCAGATATCGAGTATAATCCTGACTGGTTTGTTGTGGATAAGGGTGTTTGGTTGCCTGGAGGGCAACTGAACCCTCCACTTTCGGCAATACCGACCAACTCGGGAGGAGATATTCCCGGCGAATATATCCATACTAGTAGTATGAGTCCGACGCCGGGCCAGTACAACTCAATCGCTATTGACTCAAATGGCTTCAGGCACGTTGCCTACTACTCGGGTTATACTACTGGTTATAGTTTGATGTATGCTACAGATATGAGCGGTACTTGGACTAGGGAGGTTGTTGATAGCTCAGCACTTTACATTGGACAGCACACATCAATTGCCATTGACTCAAATGATAAAGTGCACATTTCCTACTTTGATGATACCAATACTGACTTGAAGTATGCAACCAATGCTGGTGGCGCTTGGGCTACTGTTTCAGTTGACACTTCCTCAGTAGGCAAGTACACTTCAATCGCGGTTGATTCTAATGATGTTGTGCACATCTCATACTATGACACATCTTTTAGAGATCTAAAGTACGCTACATGTTCAGCAGTCTGCTCACAAGCGTCTTCTTGGACTACACTTACAATTGACAGTACAGGCATAGTTGGTCATACCTCCTCTATTGCGATTGATTCAAGCGATACAATTCACATATCATATCGAGCCTCTATCTTAGGAAACATCAAGTATGCTACTTGTTCATTATCTTGTTCAACTATATCTTCTTGGACCACGACTACGATTGATAACTCAGGTGATGCTACTGCCCCATCAATTGTAGTTGACTCGAATGATGATGTTCATATTGCTTACAGGATATCCAATTCTACTCCCTATACTAGTTACCTCATGCACACAACTTGTTCCTTATCATGCTCATCTGCGGCTTCTTGGACATCAACTGTCGTTACCTCCGCAACTGGCCATTATAGCTACATTTCAATCGCCGTTGATTCTAATGATGGCGTACATATCTCTTATGCGAAACAGAGACCAGGCACAGCAGGTTATAGAAGCCTAGATTATGCAACTTGTTCTTCATCCTGCTCATCAACATCTTCTTGGACCAATATTATTGTTGATGATCCGCCTTATGGCGCAACATACACTTCAATTGCAGTTGATTCAAATGATAGGGTACACATCGTTTACTACCAATCTGGAACAGGCCAATCTGGATTAGGTCACGGGCTAAGGCATATCACACTTGATGCTTCTTCAGATGTATATGGTTATACGATTAGCCCAGACTTGCCGGCAGGTTTGAAGTTCGACGTATTTACGGGCGAAATTTCAGGAACCGCATCAGAGATTTCGGCTAATACAACCTATACGATTACTGCCAGAAATTCAGGTGGCTTTGATACAACGACCGTCACTATCGAAGTCGTAGACCAACTTCCAACTGTTGCTTATTCGCCAGATGATTTACAATTGACTAACAATACAGCAAGCGGTGATTTACCACTTACACCAAGCTTAACTGGCTTTGGAGCAATCACATCTTGGGAATTGAACAACACTAACTTGCCATCAGGAATCTTATTCGGTTCCAACAACGGAACTTTCTATGGAACGCCTACCGAACTATGGCCAACTACTCCGTACAAGGTTTGGGCAAACAATACCGGTGGAACAGTTGAAGCTTATCTCAATATTACAGTCATTGACCAATTGCCAACTGATATTACTTACCCAGTAATCAATCTCAACCTAACCAATAACACTGCAAGCTCAGACTTGCCATTACAGCCACAACTAACCGGGCCAGGAGATATACTAACTTGGGAAATCAGTGATGACTTGCCGCAAGGTTTGACCTTTGACAGCAATACTGGTGAGATATCTGGTATTCCAACAGAGTTATGGCCAACCACCAATTATACTGTATGGGCAAATAATACTGGTGGCACAGTGGAGATTGAATTCAATATCACTGTCGTTGATGAGATTCCAACGCTAGTTTATTCGCCAGATGATCTTGATTTGACTAATAATACTGCAAGCCCATACTTACCACTTGCTCCAACACTCACAGGCTCAGGTGAGATACTCACTTGGGAATTAAACAATACCAACTTACCATCAGGAATCTCGTTTGGTTCTAACAATGGAACATTCTATGGTACTCCAACTGAACTTTGGCCAACAACCGCCTACAAGGTTTGGGCAAACAATACCGGTGGAACAGTTGAAGCTTATCTCAATATTACAGTAGTCGATGAAGTTCCATCTCTTACGTACTTGCCAGATGACTTGACGCTGACCAAGGGTCAAGCCAGCAGTGACTTACCACTTGCTCCGACTTTGACTGGCTCGGGAACTATCATGTCATGGGAGATTTCACCAGACTTACCAAACGGTCTTTCCTTTGGCACAAGCAACGGTACGATTTGGGGCATACCAACAGTCCTGCAAACCAGTCCAGTGACCTACACAGTCTGGGCCAACAATAGTGGTGGCTCAACTTCAGCAACGGTCAACATCACCATCAATGATGAGCCACCTAACTTCTTCTATTCACCGGATGAATTGAACCTCACCAAGAGCCTTAGCAGTAGTGACTTGCCGCTTTCACCGACCAATACAGGAGGAAACACTCAAACTACTGCAATATCTTGTTCTGTATCTTCCAAACTCTTCGTCGTGAGCGACCACGAGGGTACTCGCCATGTCTTGTGCGGCACCAATCTCTACAGCATCGACCTCAACGGTACGCAGACCGTGGCGAACAATCTTGTGACAGGAACAGGCTTTGGGCTGGAAATCGATGACGATGGCCATCTCCACATTGGTCACTGGGTAAACAATTATCCATATATCGAGATCCATCACGCAACGAACAAAAACGGTTCGTGGCAATCAAGCAATGTCTTCAACTTCAGTTATGGTGGTTCGGTAGGTTATGACAGTCAAGGATTCAGTATGGCCGTTGGCAGTGACGACAGCATCCATTTCACCTACATTCGGACCACGAGCGCAGGGAACACGTATAATCTCTATCATCTCAGTAATCAAAGCGGTTCATGGTCCAGTGTATTGTTGACAAACACGAACAAACCATCTTCGCCATCTCTTACTCTCAACGATGACAATGTACCGCACGTCGCATTCTCTGCTGGAAATTCTTTCAGTGTTGGAAAATATGAGAATGGCTCGTACACCACTCTCCTCTCCCGCACGAATTATCTTGGGCCGAATATCGCAATCGACGCTCAGGGAGATGTTCACGTGGTGTATCGCACTAACTCCTATGGCCTTTATTATTCAACCAACGCTTCAGGTTCGTGGCAACATACCACACTTGACTCAACAGAAAGGCACATTGATGTTCGGATTGCGTTGGACAGCAATGATTACCCGCATGTGATGACCGCTTCCATCACAGCGCAGTCTAGCAATTACAGACATGTCAATTATTACAGCCATGATGGAAGTTCTTGGAGCGGTGGCAGCATCACTCCAGCAATGTCGAGTGTTCAACAACCAAGGCCGGACATCTTCATCGATGATAACGATGTAATTTCAATGGTCTATCATGACGCATATTTCGCCAATCTTTTGACTGAAACAGGTTCTACAACCTACGGATACAGTATATCACCAGCCCTGCCAAGCGGACTGAAGTTCTCACAATCCACCGGTACGATTTCTGGAACAGCACAGGACCTGCTGAACAGAACTGAGTTCACAATCACGGCAACCAATAGTGGCGGTTCGAGTACGGCCTACATCAACATCACCGTAGTTGACCAAGTGCCAACGCCCTCTTACTCACCAGATGATCTACAATTAACCAATAATACTGCAAGTCCAGACTTACCACTCGCACCAACTATAACTGGATTAGGTACGATTACTTCTTGGGAATTAAACAACACTAACCTACCATCAGGAATTCTATTTGGCTCTGATAACGGAACATTCTACGGTACACCTACTGAACTGTGGCCAACTACTCCGTACAAGGTCTGGGCAAACAATACCGGTGGAACAGTTGAAGCTTATCTCAATATTACAGTCGTTGATGAGATTCCAACCTCAATTAACTACCCAGTAATAAATCTGAATTTGACTAACAATACGGCAAGTCCAGACTTGCCAATGAGTCCGCAAATTAACGGTCCAGGCTCAATCCTCTCATGGGAAATTAGCGACGGCTTGCCACAAGGTCTGACCTTTGACAGCAATACTGGTGAGATTTCTGGTATTCCAACCGAATTATGGCCAACTACCAATTACACAGTTTGGGCGAACAATTCTGGCGGCTCAGTCGAGATTGAGTTCAATATTACCGTAGTAGATCAGTTACCAACGCTATCATACAATCCACCATATCTAGATTTAGAATTACCAATTCAAGGAGTTATTATCGTTGGTAATGGAACTGCTCCATCTCCACCGGGCACAAACTCAGTATTACCATTGGAGCCAACTTTAACTGGAGCAGGCGTAATTACATCTTGGGAAATTAATATCACACTACCTCTTGGCCTATTCTTTGGTGCCAATAACGGTACTTTCTATGGAGAGCCATTAGTTCTTCAAACCACTCCGCTACAATTTACTGTATGGGCCAATAATAGCGGTGGTTCAATTTCAACTCCAATGAGCGTATCTGTAAAAGCCATCCTTCCAACTATCGAGTACAATCCAGATAATCAAATAGTTGTCAATAATAGTTTGATGATTCCAATGATTCCAACAACCGAGGGCGGAGAAATTGAGACTTGGGAAATAAATGCCAGCCTACCTAATGGAGTTACATTCGATAATACAAATGGTAGTCTTTACGGCACTCCTACAGAGTTATGGCCAATAACCAGTTACACAATTTGGGCCAATAATTCTGGTGGCTCAGCCAATACTACAATCAATCTAACAGTTATTGACCAAGTCCCAACAGACTTCTCTTACTCACCAGAGAACCTGAATCTAACCAATAATACTGCAAGCCCTTACTTGCCACTAACCCCACAACTAATCGGTCCGGGAGAAATAGTTGCTTGGGAAATTAATGCAACTCTACCAACCGGTCTGAATTTCGGCAATAATAATGGAACCATATGGGGAATTCCAACTGTACTACAATTAACTCCAGTACCTTACACTATTTGGGCCAATAATACCGGTGGTTCAATTTCTACAATGATCAACATCACTATCCTTGAAGTAGCACCGACTCTTGATTATGACCCAGAGGATTACAACTTCACTCGTAGTGTAATCATAAGTGATATTGTACCAACTTATACGCCAATAAATCTAATCGATACTTGGGAAATAAGTCCTGGTGTACCGCTTGGTTTGACCTTTGACAATGGTACAATTAGCGGAACACCTACAGTCAATATGACAAGAACAGAATTCACCGTATGGGCTAACAATACTGGCGGCAGTGCTTCAGCTACATTCAACATCACAATCGTCGAGCCTACCGGTTCTTTCGCTTACCTGCCACCATATTACAACTTTACACGAGGTCTTGGAATCTCTCCAATTTCACCTAACTACAATGGCGGTGCAATCGAGAATTGGAGTATCTATCCAAACCTACCAACCGGTCTATTATTCGAGAATGGAACGATTAGTGGAACTCCAACCGTTAACTCTACTGAAGTTAATTATACCGTCTTTGCTAACAATAGCGGCGGTTCAGCAACCGCAATAATCAGTATTACAATCAACGAACCAATCTCTTCAATAAACTATATCCCAGATGAGCGTAATGAAACTAGAACATTTTCGATGACGCCTTGGTTCCCACAAGTGACTGGCGGAATGGTTGAGACATGGGAAATTTATCCTGACTTGCCACTAGGATTGACCTTTGTTAACGGTGTGATTTCAGGTACTCCAACAGTCAACTCAACACGAACCAATTACACAGTTTGGGCTAACAATACTGGCGGTTCTGCTTCTACTATGATCAACCTTACAGTCGTCGAACCTGTAGTACAATTATCTTATTCAAGTTATGAGTTGACTTTGGTTAGAAATGTCACAATGTCTCCACTAATGCCACAATTAACCGGCGGTAATGCTGAAACTTGGGAGGTTTCTCCAGACTTACCAAATGGCATCAACTTCACCGATGGTATGATTTGGGGAACTCCACTAGTTAACTCCACTAGAATTATGTACACAATTTGGGCTAACAATACCGGCGGTTCAACAAATATCAGTCTCAATATTACGATTCTTGAACCGAGTGCAAATATTGTCTATGACCCTGTAAATCTAATTTTGACCAGAGGCGAGACAATGGAGCCAGCGGTACCTGAGGTCGATGGTGGTAGTATTGAGACTTGGGAAATTTACCCAGAAGTGCCAGATGGTTTGTCCTTTGTCAACGGTGTAATATCTGGTACTCCGACCATCAATATGACTACCACGAACTTCCTAATTTACGGCAATAATAGTGGTGGGTCATCAGTTGTTGGTATCAGCATAACCATACTTGAACCAGCACCAACAATCACCTATCTGACCGATTATCTAATTCTGACTAGAGGCGAGGAAATGCCATCTGCCCTAGAAGCAATCTTTGGTGGTGGAGCAGTAGCATCATTCACTGTTGACCCTGAACTACCTGATGGCCTAAACTTCACCAATGGTACAATCTTTGGTACTCCAACAGTCAATTCAACCATGGTTCAATACAATATTACGGCAATCAATAATGGTGGAAGCGATTACTTCTTACTCAATATAACCATCCTAGAGCCAGTAGCAATTCTAGCAAGTGAATCAAATTACTTTGAATTATTACGTGGAGAAGATGAAATGAACCTGACACTCAATAATACCGGTGGAATGGTAGCAACATGGGAGATAGACCCACAACTACCTGCAGGTCTTGTATTTGGAAACGGCACGATTACTGGAATCCCTATCGTTAATTCTACAGTTGCAGCATATACCATTTATGCAAATAACACAGGTGGTTTTGATACTTTAGTCATCAATATTAGAGTTCTTGAGCCAGCTGCAAATATTTCGTACAGAGAGTCTGTATTTGCCCTAATTAACGGTCAAGACTCCCTATTCATCAGTCCAGATGTTCTAGGTGGAAACCCAGAAACTTGGGAATTCGAACCCGAATTACCAGAAGGAATTATCTTTAGAAACGGAGTATTTAGTGGTGTTCCACAAAGTAATTTGACCACGACAACATTTACAATTTGGGCAAATAATTCTGGAGGAACATCTTCTGCTACTATTGAATTAACAATAGATCAACCATTCTATGTCGCTCGTTATCCTGTAACCTTACTTGTTTTGAATGTCAGTGAAAATATGCCAGTACTTGAGCCGGTATATTACTTCGATGAAGACCAAGAACCGATTTGGTCAATAACTCCAGACTTGCCAAATGGTCTATCATTTGTCAATGGTGCAATTTCTGGTATACCAACACAATCACAACCACTTACAACCTATACTGTTACTGTATCAGGAGAGATGGTTCCAGCGACCTTCTTCTTGATGATTGAAATTTTAGAACAATATGTTGAACCAACTATTGTACCGATGAATAATTCCAATAATTCATCTACTGAAATTCCAACCGATCTTGAACCAGTTCCTGATGAAGAGCCGAGTAATATTGCTTATTGGTTATGCCCGATATTCTTAATTTTCTGTCTTTGGTTATTTGCTATGTTATACAATTTGAGGAAAAAGGATGACGAGGTTGAGTTGACTTCAGATTCAGAGGACAAGCCCGAAAAGGAAAAAAAGAAATAAACATTGAACCGTAAATGATACACACTAAGTACTGTTAGGGCTGACACAGGAGGAAGTAAAAATGTGGACAATGGATGAGTTCAAAAGAGACAGAGATAAGCAAATTCTGGCTTTTGGTATTGTGTTTTTCCTTCTTGCTTTCCCGCTTTACTTCAACTTCGTAGCAGGTGATGAATCTGGCAGTGCGCTTGGTGGAATGGGTCTGTACGAAGTTGGGGGAGAAGTCACTTTTGTTGAGTTAGATAGCGGCATGGAATATGTTGCTAGTGGAGAAACTTGGACAATTGATGACCTAAGTACAGATTCTGTTGATGGTGCTAGCGACATGAACATCGTTGGTGTATTAGTCACGCTTTCTTATGGTGAAGACGAAACAGGTGGACAGGGGCCAACTTGTCCAGGGGGTCAAGCAGCAGCCGATACGATTAGTGGAACAGTAATGCATGGCCCACATAATGCTTCTGCTAGTGGTAATAATGGTGATGCTCCGGCCTCACATACAGTAGAATCAATTTGGTATAATGATTCAATGGTCGGGGAAGTAGTACTACTTTCAGAGTCTGAAATAGTAGAACAAATCGATGCTAATGGAGCAGGACTTGGAGCATATTCTTTGGATATTACTGTTGATGCAGAAGCTGGTAATGAACCGTCTCCATTACCACAATGCAACAGAGCAGATAATGGCGAAGAAGTTTCTTACACGATCGAATTAATGGTTTATGATTATATTATCGTTCCTTTCATTGAACTCGATGATATTGAATAATTGTTTGACAATCGTCTAAACAATATATGTCTGCTTTTTGGTTGAACTATGCATCGTCGTGTTCGAGTACCTGCAAGGGTCAACATTATCGGTGAACACACCGATTATGCTGGTGGCTTAGCACTTCCTTTTGCAGTGGATTGTTATCTTGAACTAACCGCGAAAAGAACTGAGTCAGATTACGTAGGAGATGAGACGGTCATCGATTTATGGCGTTGTGCTGGCGGTTGGCCTGCAGAACTTGAAATCAAAAGTGATATTCCAATAGGTAAAGGAATGTCCTCTTCAGCTGCTCTTTGCCTAGCGATTGTTCTAGTGGTTAATGACTCGATAGACCAACTCAAAGCCTGTCAAGAAGCCCAGAGAATCGAACATGAAATTCTCAAAACACCTTGTGGATTATTAGATCAAATGGCTATGAGGTATGGAAAATTAAACCATGCAAGTTTGATTGATTTTTCTCAATTATCGGTGAAATCGATTCCAATACCAGAAGATTGGAAGTTCAAACTAGTTGATTCAGGAATAAATCGGAAATTATCTGAAACTCAATATGATCAAACCAGCCAAAAAGAATATGTCCAACAAGAGAATGAACGAGTAAAACAAGCACTAAATGCATCACCTATAGAATTAGGAAAACTTCTCAATCAATCCCATCAATATCTAACTATGATTGGCGTCAGTACTCCAGAAGTCGACTCTTTGGTAAAAGAGTTACAAAATACCGAAGGAGTACTTGGGGCTAGAATGATGGGTGGAGGTTTTGGAGGTATGATTCTAGTCTTAGTTGATAGTGATTCAGTATTGCCTCATTTGCCTTTAGTAAGTAGTTCAAATGGCCCTACTATCGAGGAAATCCTCTAATTTTTTTAGACGCTCAGGAGTCCCCATATCCCAGAATTTAGTGTTGTCAATATGAGCACGAATTTTACCTGACATTGCTGGATAAACCGTTTTTTCCCAACTCCATTTGCCATTTCTGATAAACTGTTCAACAACTTTTTTCGAGACAATACTTGTTCCAGCCTCATAACCATTGAAGTTATTATTTTCAGTGGTTTTATCGTAGTTAGTAACATATCCGTTTTTGTGCATTAAATTCATTATTTCATGCTCTTGGGTAACAGTCATTGTTAGCAAACTTCCTTGTCTGTGTGTTTGTAATAATTGATTATAATCGATAGGATGCAAGTCATCGCCCCATAATAGAAAGAACTCTTCTTCAAGTAAATCAATAGCATTGGAAAGGGCACCACCGGTTCCTAATTGTTCAAGTTCCTGATGAAAATCAATCGATAATCCATCATATTTGAATTGGTCAAACATTTCACCTAAATGTCCTGTTAAGACTAGGACTTTGCTGCACCCTTGCTGTTTTACCCAATCTAGAATGTGTGTCAGTATTGGTTTTCCTGATACTTCAATCAGTGACTTTGGGATTTGTTCAGTCATCTTTCCTAGTCTAGTCCCTAGACCACCAGCAAGAATTACCACCTGAGGCATCAAGGATTTATCAGGCATGTGACTTTGCATGACTGTCAACCATTCAACTTTCTAATTCATTAGAATCTTGTTCACGATTTTCACCGTTGCGGCAAACATCTGCTTGACAAGGCTTGTGCGGCTCTGCACTACTGGTTGTCGCTAGAAGGGGTGACATTTGGTCAAATGCTTCGAGTAAACTTGGACCATTTGCGAGGTAGTATACCGAACCTCTTCCATCTCTAGAGTCTGCAGCAGTCGAGTTGTTACTTGTAGCACAGTTTCCAGTACATCCATCAGCGAAGGCAACATAGACTCTGCCTTCACTGTCGATATGTAGGTCATTAAAGTCCAATAGATTTCGATTAGATCCTCCAATATCTCGACAATCACCGGAGTTTAGACAGATTGAACCAACTTGAACAGGGTCATCAGTTACTCTCTGTGTATGGAATGTTGGGTTTTCATCCAAAGCGTTTAGGCTGTATGTAATGTAGAGGTGATAAGTTGCATTATTAGGTGCATAGTGAGCATTACCATTCCAACCATTACCATCGATGTCAGGTTGTCCAAGCATTTCGGAGTCTTCACTTCCAAGATAGGTAACAGCAATTCTTCCAGGGTCACCAGCATCGGTTTGCGGGAATACGGTAGAGATAACTTGGGAAGGTGAAATTCTAAGACTCTCTTGTTCCCAAGTTTCTCCTGAATCGATTGAACGAGACATGTAAACTCCTTCATCTGCACCAGTCCAAATGTGATATGCATTAGAGGCAGTATCGGTTGAGACTTCAGAATTCTTTCTTGGGTTTGGAGTTCCTACATCCTCTCCCATAGACCTTTCAAACCAATTGAAACCGTTGTCTTTCGATACTATAACGGTTGGAGTTGCAACACGAGGAGTGACGTATACAGTACCATCAGGTGCTGTAGAAATAGCGCCGTGTAAGCCACCATTGGTTGTTGCTAGTCCAATAATTTGACCTCCTGCCTCAAAGGTAGCTCCACCATCGAAACTTGTGAAACAGAAGATTCCAGCAAGTTTGTTGTAACAATAGTAAACTGCTGTTTCATAGATTGTACTGCCAGTGATTTGTCCGACTAAGCCATAACCAGAACTGGTCCAAGGCCCACTGGCTAATTTGATGTGGTCATTGATTGGTGTAGTTCCTGAATCGTGAGGGTTTCCTAGCCAAGATTCACCATCATCATCGCTCCAACAAATCCATGATGTCTCTAATCCAATCATTTGAACATTGAAGATTCTATCAGTAATCGGGTCAACCCATCCATATGGATCGCTGGTTGTAGGTGAGCATTGAACAGGATCTTGAGTTTCTACCCAAGCCTCGCCAGCATCGCATGAACGCATTACTTTCTCCATTGCGATGAAGAATATACATCCACTAGAGGTAATTCCAATGCTAGGTTCTTTACCTGTTTCGCCAACATCGCTAAACTGGAATGTCATGTTAAGCGGTGGTAGGTCAGTAGCATTACCAGTTTTATCGGTGACAAATATTCTTGGGTCTTCAATGACTTCAATTACCGGCTCTTCAACAATTTCGTCATTTCCAAAACAACCTGCCAAAGAAAAGGTAATCATTAGGACAACCATCGAGATAGCCTTGACTCGCATGAACTGACGACTTAGGGGGTCTTCAATTAACTTACTATTACATTTCACTTTGACAAATAACCCTAAACAAGTTTACAAACGGTTGACATAATCATTAATCATGGCCAAACTAGAGATGGAATCGATATTAATTTTGATTGTTTCATTTTTCATTATTGTAATTCTTCTCAGAGAATTATTTAGAAAGTATATGGAAATAAATCGTTTGAAATTGGAGCATGAAGGACAAATTAAGGCTGCTAGAAAAGACTCAAATGACCGTCAAAGAAGTACCATTAAAGGCCAAATTAGTGAGACTATTGCACCGTGGTCTATGGATGCAGTAGATAGTGTCAAGGAATTAAATTTCCTCGGAAACCCAATTGATTTTGTAGGATTCAAGGGTCTTGATGGAGATGATGAAGTCGAGATAAAATTCATTGAAGTAAAGAGTGGGAAATCAAAACTTAATAAAAATCAAAGAAGGGTTAGAGATGCAGTTAATGCTAAGCGTATTGAGTGGGTAGAAGTTAGAATAAATGAAATTCAAATCGAAGAGAAAACGCTTTCTTGAGTTTCGATAGAAACAAAAGTACACAACCTATCGGGCAAATATGGTGAAGATAAACCTTCAAAATAAATTTTCTAAATTTTCCGAGCACTGGACTCCAAAGGTTATTGCTGAAATGAATGATTATCAATTCAAGTTAGTTAAGATCGAAGGCGAGTTCGTCTGGCATAATCACAGTGATACTGACGAAGTCTTCATTGTTGTAGAAGGTAAAATGTTCATTGAATTTGAACACGAAACCA
The DNA here is from genome assembly GCA_964001175.1 of uncultured euryarchaeote. Lineage (GTDB taxonomy): Archaea > Thermoplasmatota > Poseidoniia > Poseidoniales > Poseidoniaceae > MGIIa-L1. Next base: position 22,716 of record CAXFAS010000017.1, on the reverse strand, counting down.
TTGAATTAAATCAAGGAGAAATGTATGTTGTACCTAAAGGAGTGCAGCATAAGCCATATGCTGAACAAGAATGCAAAGTAATGCTTGTCGAGCCTAAAGGCGTAGTTAACACTGGCGAGGCTAGTGACGATTTAACTGCTCAAAACGATGTTTGGATCTGACCAAATTAAATTGTCATTTTAGGCAACTAGGATGTAAATTATTGTCGATTGAACTCATAAAAGAGTCTTCAAATCTTCAGGGGGGCGACCAATTACTGCATTTTTCGATTTAATTAGAACAGGTCTTTGGAGTAGTTTAGGAGTAGAAAGGAGTGCTTTTTTCACAGCTGTAATATCCTTTGTATCGAATTTATTTTCTTTGAACTCTTTTTCATTGGTACGAATAATTCCCGATAGAGAAGATAAAATTTCCAAATCTTCTTCAGCAATTCCAAGGTCTAAATATCGGTATTCCTCAAACTCAACTCCATTTTCAGAAAGTAGTGCAACAGCCTGGCGGGATTTAGAACAACGCGGGTTATGGTAAAGGCGCATGGAGAAGGCAGTGAGCGATAGTTGATGATGGTGGTGGTATCCACATAGGTAAGATTGGAGGGGATGAAATGATACACTCTCCCTTCATGGAGTAGTTGGGGCAGACATGGGAATATCTGAGAGAATGGGTGACGTACTTGGCCAAGCGGTCGAGGCAAAACTCCTCAAAGAAGTCATGGACCATCCAATCAAAGTTGACCATCTGGCAATTATCATGGACGGCAATCGACGTTTTGCTTGGCGAAGTAATATTGCAACTGGCCTAGGACATAGGATTGGTAAACAGAAATTAGAGAAAGTCCTTGATTGGGTGTTAGAATTAAAAATTCCTTGGCTAACCGTTTATGCATTGTCAACAGAAAATTTGAATCGTCCGAAAAAAGAGTTAGACCTTTTGTTCAAACTTTACGATGAAGGCCTTAGAGATATTGCGAATGATGAACGAATTCACAATAATAAGGTAAAAGTCCAGGTAATAGGTAGAAGAGAATTACTTCCAAAATTGGTAACCGATGCGATTGATTATGCAGAAAAGAAAACGGAAGATTATGACGATTTTGTCTTTACAGTTTGTCTTGCATATGGCAGTCGAGAAGAGATGTTAAATGCTATTCAATCGATTGCTGAGGAGCATGCAGCGGGAGATTTACCTCTAGATGAAATAGATGAAAAAGCCGTATCTCAAAGATTGTACACTGGTGAAATGCCAGATCCAGATTTAGTAATCAGAACAAGTGGCGAAGAAAGAATTTCTAATTTCTTGTTGTGGCAGATGGCCTACTCTGAACTTTATTTCACAGATGTATATTGGCCTTCATTTCAGAAGAAAGATTTACTCAGAGCTGTGAAAACCTTCCAAGAGAGAAAGCGTAGATATGGAGAATGATACATTGGCAACTTGTGATGAGTGCAATGGATGGTTAAATCCTGCCTTGGCAGCAGATGCTGCTGTCAAACGTGGCGAAGATATCCTATTGATACAAAGAAAATTTCCTCCAATGCAAGGAGCTTGGGCATTACCAGGTGGTTTTGTAGAGCGCGGTGAAGACCCTGAAATTGCAGCGGTGAGAGAATTATTTGAAGAGACTGGACTTGAAGGTAAAAACCCAGAATTACTGATGGTAATGGGCGACCCAAATAGAGATCCAAGGAAACACATTGTAAGTGTCGTATATGCTATTTCGGTAAGCGAAGATCAACAACCAATCGCCGGTGATGATGCTCAAGATGCGAGATTTTGGCCACTAGAATATGTTTTATCAGGAGAATTAGAATTGGCCGGCGATCATTTGCAGATAGTCAAAAATTGGTTCAATCTATGAGTTCGATCGATAACCAATCTGCTAATTGTTTTCTAGCATTAGGCCATGCTTCAGTATCGATTGCATCGGTTAGATGAAGTCCTGCTAAAAATTGTGCTTGAATATTTTTCCAATCATCTCCATGACATTCCTTTTGCCATCTAAAAATAGGATATCCATCTTGTTCTAATCGATTTAGAAAACCTCTTTGTGCTCGACTAATCAGTAATGTTGGAGTACCCATTAATGCCGCTTCACTAGCGAAGGTCACCGATTGTGTAATCACTCCATCATGTGCTCCAGCCTCCCTATCGAGTAACCATGCTTCACCTTGATATTGGTCTTCATCAGCATTAGTAATAATCAGACCTTCAAAGGCTTCTTTCGAGATTTCAATTAATTCATCATCATCATGAATGCCTCCTCCTTTGAGATTTCTAACCAAAACCCGAGGCGGGTCGCTAACACTGGTTGGACGCATTGAGGGACGCAGATGAACATGACCATGTAAGCCATCTAATCGATGAACCTTGGTTTGAGAAATACTTTGTAAAAATCCACCATCCAAACTCTCATCCCAGTGAGTAGGTAAAACAAAATCTGTAGCCTGAGTTTTTGCTAATTTATGTGCCAGATGATTTACTTCTGTATCACTGATATACCATCTTTGTTTTATCGATTTTATCTTTAGTTTCAAAAAGGGAGAGCGCCAAGCCATGAGTTCTATTGGGGCACCTACACTTACGATTCTTTCAATCGGTTTACCAGTTTTACAACAATTGGCTAGGAAGTTATTGCTTGAACGCCATCTAGCCAGTGCCTTACGTCTTCTCGCTTCACCTACTGGACGTTCTACCCAATGTATTTGTCTTCTAGGTATATGCCCATCACCCTGTTCAATTAGGTTTTGAACCTCAACCCGATTAGTTGCGATAATGACATCATTACTTTGACCTGCACGCATAAATGGAGCAAGCAAGCGAACATGTGCTGGATGGTCGAGAACCCAACATGTGCGCATGTACAAGCCAAAGTATTCACTTCCCTCAAACCATCGGCCATTCGCCAAGTTGATGGTCTTCCGCCTCAACGCCTCATCATGGACAAACAAGGTATCGAACTTCCCGGAGCAGCAAAGTATGGCCCCTATTCGGCAGGCGTACAATCGAATGGAATGTTTTGGCTTTCAGGTCAAATTGCAGTAGAGTTCGGTGATGTCAAATCACAAACCAAGGGAGCATTGGACAAAATAGATTCATTACTTGAGGCTGCAAACTTAACTAGAGAAAACATTTGTTTTGCTCAAATTCTTCTTGATGATATCAATGATTTTGCCGCTATGAATGAAGTCTATGGCGCTTGGGTCGACGACTTACAAGTCAAACCGGCAAGGGCTGCTTTTGCTGCTGCAGCACTTCCAGCAGGTGCATTAGTTGAGATTGTAGTTCAAGGATCAAGATAAGTGATATAATGCCAGGGTCGCCATATTTCGATGAAGTCCCAAAAGGGATTTTGACATGGCCAAAACTTCTAACTTATTCCACCCCTCCATTGATTTTGACACTTTTTTTTGCTTCAAAGTATGATTTGATTTTAGAAACGTTTTCTATTCTAGCATTGTCATTTATCATAATTGGTTTATTTAGAAAATAAAGGCATTATTGAAATGTATTATGCTTTGGGATTAGCATGGACGAGTGGCCACAACAGTGTTTCAAAGCATACGATATACGTGGGCTTGCAAATGGTGATGGTACTGGAGAATTAACTCCAAAATTTGCTTATCGTTTGGGTCGTGCAATGGCAACTTACCTAGAATGCCAAACTTTTGCTGTAGGTCGCGACATTCGAGATTCAACTCCAGCTTTAGCAAGTGAATTGATGCGTGGTTTGGTAGATTCCGGAGTTCAAGTATTAGACCTTGGAATCGTATCCACAGGGTGTGTATATCACGCATGTTGGACTTTACCAGTCGACGGTGGCGTAATGGTTACTGCTAGCCATTTACCAATGCCTACTCATAATGGATTCAAAATGTGTAGAGGTACTCTTCCTCTTGCTGGTGAAGAAATTCAAGAACTGAAGCAAGTGTTCCTCGAGGGAAATTTTGTTGATGGACGAGGAGAGATTTTCGATACACCTCATTTAGATAATTATCTTGAAGCGATAATTGAGTCAACAGGAAAATTATCTCGTAGCGTCAAAGTAGCAGTCGATTGCGGCAATGCCGTTCCAGGCCCAGCAATGAGTAAATTGCTCGATATGATGGGTTGCGAGCACATCGACTTGTATTGTGACTGGGATTCAAGTGAACCCAATCATGGTGCAGACCCAACAAGGCCGAAGAATATGATCGACCTTGGAAAGGCAGTTGTTGAAAATGGCTGTGAGTTTGGCCTTGGGGCTGATGGAGACGGGGACCGATTAGGGGCTGTTGATGAGAATGGTGAATTTGTTTATCCTGACCGTTTAATCGCTTTACTTGCCGATGATGTTGTTGGTTCTGAAGAAGGGAAAGACTTGCTAATTTATGATGTAAAGTGTTCAATGAATGTTGAGAAAGCGATTATCTCAGCGGGTGGCCGTCCTATGATGGCAAAAACAGGCCATTCCTTCATGAAACGTGTGTTAGCGCAAAATCCAGATGCTTTGATGGCAGCTGAAATGAGTGGACATATTTTCATGGCTGACCGCGGGTGGTATGGATTTGATTGCTCACTGTATAATGCTGCAAGAATCCTTGAACTTTGGTCCCGAAAAGACAACTCTAAATTTAGTGTTGAACTCAATAGATTGGCGCCAAATCTTCCAACTACCGGCGAGGTAAAAGTTCCTTGCCCAGAGGACAAGAAAATTGAGACAGTTGAGGCGATTCGTCAAGCATTTAATGATTATGAATCGTCAACTATCGACGGTGTAAGAGTACGTTTCACGTCCCAGTTAGGAGATGAACAGACCGGTTGGTTCCTTGCCCGTAAGTCAAATACAGAACCCATTTTAGTTATGCGAGTGGAAGCGGTTGAACAAAGTGAACTCACTTCTATTCTAGATTTAATTAACCACCGAGTTTCTCCAATAATTGATATCTCTAAATTACTACAGTAGATTTTGATAAAATAAAAATCAACTGTATTTTTATGTTAGTCTTCTTTAGACAATTCATGCACTACTATTTCCCTGGCATGATTGTCGGAATTATTCTTCTTCAAACAGCGATAGTCGCACCAACTCTCTTCAAGAAACTAGAACTCAAGCAGGTAGGTCCTGTAATAAGGGCGCTGTGGCCGAAATTCTTCCTATTATTGAGTGTATTAGGTGTTGTAACTTTGGTAGATCTTTATTTCCATAATGACCCTAGTGATATTCATTATATGATAGCTGGTTTGACAGTTATATTTTCAGCAATTTGTTATGCTATTATACCCGCAACCAATCGGGCTACTGATGAAGGAAACCAAAAACGATTCAACCTACTTCACAAGATAAGTGTTTTACTGACAGTGGTAATCCTATTGATGAACATCGGATATGCATTCGTATGAGAGTAAAATCATATTTTCTAAAACTCTAATGGGGCAAGAAATTGATAAGGTGCCGATTTAACCATAGTATAGAGATGGCATTGGATGATTAGTGAGTCGGACATCGAAAAAGCCCAACATTCATGGGGTCAAGGAATAGTAGAGATAGCAGCAGCCTATGATGCTGATTTAGATTATGTTCAAAGAGCCAAAGACCACATCAATACATTGTATGCTTATGATTTAGGTGCTGTTTTATTCAAGCCGACTCTCGCAGTAAAGCAACAATTTCGCCCGACATTTGAAGGTGCACTTTCATATTTTGTTGCCTCTAATAATGCATGTCCCGAAGACAAAGGTTTTGCCATAAAGGGCTGGACAAAGGTTCGATTTGAAAATGAAGGTATAGTGATAAATGGTTCAAACGCTTTGGCAATGGGCAACTATTTTTTCACATCACCTGAAGGGGAGGAAGTAAAGGCTGAATTTACATTTGGCTATGTTTTAGATTCGAATGGTAGATTACGTATTAACCTACATCATTCCTCAATGCCTGCCAGCATTTAGTAAAGTTATTTTACAATTGAAATATTCTGTCGGCATAGTATTTATTATTCAATAGATATGGCGGACTTCATGTCCAAAAATCAAGATGACGAGGAAGTTACAGAATCAGACAAGATGTCCGATTTTAAACCAATTTCGCCTGCTATGAAGGATTGGAAAAATAAATATTTAGACAAAGAAGCAAAAGAGCCTGTAGAGGATTACAAAGAAGATAAGAAAAAAATAACCGAAGATAATTGGGAAAAAGTATTAGCCACTGATAAAACATTAAGCCCCAATCAATTTCATATAACAATGTGTAAAATTCTTATGGCTATGGCCTTAATAGGGAGTATTTTTGCTTTAATCGGATATATTCTTGCTCCTGAATCCTGTTCATCGCATGAAGATACAGATTTCGAATCACTTGGGATTACTATTTTTGTCCTCAGCGCTGTTGGAGTCCCAATTAATATTATTATTTGGCTAATATCACATTTCAACTCTGATGTTGATTCGGGTCAAATTTTTGTTTGGACCTTATTACATACCGGGGCCGTAATTCTATGTATGGTATTATTTGGCGAATATATTGCTCAAGACATGTTCTGTGGATGCTGGGGCTTTCCTGGAGAAGATTGTTCTTAATTTTGAGTATTAAATTTTGAATTATTTGGTTAATTCATAGCGTTCATATTTGTGAATACCTTTTCCCTGCTGCCATATTCTTCTAAACTCAAAGCGTATTAGCATTGAGAATAATCTAGCAATTGTGTTGAATGTGAGAACGGTTGCAGTCCAAAAACCAGGCCAAACGATTGACTTGAAATTTAAGTCTTGTAGTACCTTTGCCATGGCTGGATTTTTTGTAAAAGAAAGAATCTTGCCACTTCCTATACTTTCTACTGCTTTCGAAATTAATTCTTTTCCTACCCCTTTATTTCTATGCGAGGGATCGACTAAAACAGTGGAAATTTCTGTATGATTGCCCAACTTTTTAATTTCAGCATATCCAATAATTTCTCCATCTCGATGAAGCTTGACACAGTTTCCAGCGAGAAGTTTTGCCTCTTTCTTGTCATTCATTGGAGGACGAACTGCGAGTTCACGCGAAAGCATGAATTTCAACCATTTGACCTCCTCCATGTACAGAAGTCTATGTAGGTGCATAAAGTGATTATGCCGTCTTTTTCTTTGAATCTTTAATAGACCAATTCTTTCTTCTTAGCCCTTCGAGTGCAATACCAGTAAGACAACCCCAAATGATTGGATTTTCAATCTCCATTACATAAACCACAGACATTGCTATTGCTGCTAAAATCCAATGATGAATCCACAACCCCTTCGCTCTAAGGTGGAATTTGGTATTTTCAGTAATGAACCTCACAAGAGCGAATGTGAAAATCAATGCCAGTGAGTACTGAGCAAATTCCATGTTTACACCTTATATTGGAGAATTACAAGAAGGACAAAATTTCCAATCCGGTTGAATTAAAGCCTCACAATTTGGACATTTAGTTGATTGATTTGTAGCCCCCATGACAACAGAATCCTTGACAACAGAATCTCCGACTTGACCGATCTGAACCATTGGCTTGTCATCTTTTTCCAAATGACTTTGGCGGACACGACCAGCCTCTGCGTAAAGTCCGGCTTTTTGGTACATTTCAGCCGCTCCTGCAAAGTCTCTAGCAAGTTCAAGGTTCTGAGCTTTTTGCGCCCACATTGATTTATCATCTTGCGATTGTGGTCTATTTTGCTGTACTTGTTGTTGAACCTGTTGTTGAACTGGCATTTGGCCTTGAGGTCGTTGCTGAATTGGTTGTTGAACTACTTGTTGAATTACGGGTTGGGTAACATAAGGCATCTGTTGCACAATCACAGTCTTCTTCTTACTACTGCCGACAGATAGTGCAATTAGACCAGAGATAATAGAGAAACAGCAACTACCAACGCCTATAAATGCGAAACCTAATCCATCATCCTCGTAATTATTCCTATCACATTCCTCCATTTCTGCAAGTGTCCAAGCATCATCCATACACTGATTATATTGCTCACTTGCAGTAGAAGAGTCATCAATTAATGCCATTAGGAAAAAAACTGCTAGACAAATACCGCTAATCCACCACCAAATTTTTGACGGACTTCCAGCACTTCCAATAGTATTACCATTGACAATAACTTGTGCCACAACGCGAGCAAGACCTACAAGCGTATTATTCTAACTCAAAATAGGCCATTGAATAATAAACTAAAATTTACTAGTTTGAATATGGAAGAAATTGAGCACTTGGAGGAAGAAGAAAAACCTCGACTAATTACTCAAATTATTCTTGTAGTAGCCGTTGTAATTATGGTAATGGTATTCTTCCTTGGAATGTGAGGTTTTGTCAATAAGGGACTCTTCGCCTTAGCATGGACGAGCCGGAATGGTGGCCAAAAGGTATCGTAAAAGTACCATTTGATGCAGCATTAGACGGTGAAGTCATCACATCATTTGGCAGGTTGAATATTTGGAATACAAATTCTTGCTTAGACAAAGATTGGTGGAATAAACAACCTTCTGAAGGGAAAATATTGGGAGATTGGCCCGAAGTGAAGGTTTTGGAGATTATTCAATTTGATAGAAATGGTATTCTACTCAACCTCAATGGAACTCATATCGTTAGAATTTCTCCTTTTGAAGTTGGAGATGATGTATCAAGAATGGTTAGACACGAACCATGGAAACAAGCACTTAGTGAACAACCAGTATTGTTACCGAGTATGATTTGGACAGTTTCTGGAAATGATCGAATTATTATCTATCCTTGTTCTATTTTACTAGGCAAGCAAGAAAGTCATTCTATGAGATTTCGTATAAGCGAATCAGTTGGGCAGATTCATAAAACCCTAGATCAATTTGCTACTCCTAATACGGAGAGAAGATGGAACGATAGAATGAATGATATCGAAGCGGCTTTGAAAACTAATACTCTTTGGCGTGCCCCTCATAGCAAATTCACCGTCGGCCTACCTCGACTAAATTTTGATATCGATTCAATTACTATAATCGAAGGCAAACCATGTCTTCTTCCTCAACCGAGAGCTTTATCTGAACACTTGTTATGTCAAAGCGACCGTTTACCAGGCCTTGCTAATTTAATGATGCTCGAACGTCAATGGGCAGAAGTTGAGAGTCATAATGAACAGAGTCGTCAACAATTTTTGCAATCATGGCTTGATAATGTGCCAGCATCATATTCCAATTCTAAAGCACTCTCGACATTACGTGGAGGGCCATGGATTTGGCGTTATCATGCAACTTTGAATTTGCTGGCGCAAGCGATAATTTACAGTGATGAAGAATTAGAAAAAAGTTCAAAAATCTGGCTTAGTGATGTTTCTAGACTTCAAGCACATCTCGGAGTTCTTCGTTTTTGGAAGTCAGGATTATGGGCAGGGGTTACAGGTTTAATTGTAGCATTCTTCTCATGGCAATTAGAAAGTTTATCCCCAACAATATCAGCAATAATTGCAGCAGTTAGCCTATTTTTTGCTATCGGTTCCAATCAATTATACTGGTCTAAAGACCCTAAACCTTACTGATTAGCGTTGTTGTCTAATTCTGTTATCGTAGAATTCTAGCCCATGGTCTCTAGCAATTTGCATTACGTAGAGTAAGAATTTCTCTTTTTCCGCTCTTTCATCAGCTCCTCCTTGAACATCCCAATACAGATTTATCGAGACATCGACAGATGTCGCAGAGATATCGTTAACTCTGCACCATGATGAATCTTCATTCATTGTAGCAGCATTTTCTTGAATTGATTGAAGGATATCATCTCTAAAAGCCTCCACCTTATCAGGATCTGAATTGATATCGAAATGCACCATTGTTTGCCATCTACGCCATCGCCTTTTTCCATAATTTTCAACCGGCGTACTAACCAGATTGGCATTTGGAATAGTGATAATTGTATCAATTCCAGTTCTAATTAATGTGGTTCTAAGATTGATTTCAACAACTTCTCCTTGAGAATTACCCACATCCACCCAATCGCCAACTTTGAATGGCCTATCGAGAAGAACAGTCAAGGCTCCAAAGAAGTTGGAAATTGTATCTTTAGCAGCCAATGCTAGAGCCAAACCAGAAATACCTAGTCCAGCAATCAAAGAGGTTAATTTGAATCCAACGGCATCAGCAATAAAGATGGCACCAATGAAAATTATGAAGAATCGAAGTATACTTTCAACTGCGCTAATCAGCGTCTTATCTGCTCCATCAGTAACCCCGTCATCGTCTAGCATCTCTACTACATCTTGAACCACATCGACCAATCTAAATGCCCAGATAACAAGTGACAAAGCAATAATGAATTGGAAAATATTTGGCAGTACATTTTGCATTATTTCTGGCATTGAATAAGTTTCAGAACCCGATTGAATCGAATTGATTAATTGTAATGTAAGGAAATATGATAATGCGGCACCTGCGGCTGAACCCAATGCTTTATCAGAATCTTTGACAGTTTTTCGCTTGATGTTATCAGAACGAATAATCTTCTTTAGTACGCTTGGAGCAATTTGCATTATGATAAATCTAGTCACTATACCAGCAATTATTATCCCTGTGATTGCTAATACAGTTGTTTGATTAAAACCGAGACTTTCCGCAGTTTCTGTGGCTATATTACTCTCACTCATATTAACGCGACAACGTTCAACGAATATGATTTTTGTCTCAACCACTTTTTTTTAAATTACTTCAAAATAGACATTTTTCATTAATGACGGCTAAATCTTCAAAAGGTAACGCGTTGAACCACGAGCGATAAAATGTCGAATGCACCAACCCGTCCTATGAGGCCAAAAGCGGTTACTTCAATGTACCAAAGTTCAGGAAGTTTACTCGAAGGCTCATCCCCAATGCCTTCACTATCGGTAGTTTCACCTGGCCCAATGCCAGCAAATGCGGTAGTCAATCCACTACAGAAATTTGCCCAATTAATTCTCTATGGAATTGCCATGGTTGCAATTTGGGGGGGAATCCTTGCAATCGCATTTGCAGATAATTCAACAAATCTTAATTTCTTGATTTTAGGAGTTGGAGGCTTAGTTTCTGCTGGAATGGCAATTGCCCTAGTTGAATGGCAACGCAGGAAAGGAGGCGATGAGTTACACAGCGTTCACGATTATTTAATCGGCATAGGATTCTTCTTTTCCGCGGTTGGAGTTCTATGGGGATCTAGATGGTTAATTGGAGAAGCAGCCTCGAATTATAATTGGTTCTTGAATTCTGGTATTCCTTATTCAGACACAGATTGGTCACCTTCACCAGAGGCGATATATGTACAATTAGTAGCCTGCTTTATTTTGATTTTTGGCCAAGTAATGTACCTTAATAGATTGAAAGGTAAAGTAATATTTGGATGGTCTGTAACAACATTTACTCCTCTTGTATTAGCCATAATTGGATTTGGCCCTTGGATGAGATGGTCGAATGATATTGTATCTTGGGAATTAGGAGTTTCGATAATTTCCTTAACAGCAGTATCTATGTGGTTATCTCTGCGTTCAAATAGCGGAATAGTATTTGCTATAGCAGCGGTGACTAGCGGGATAATTCCAATTTTATACGAAATGCAGAACAATCCAGTTGACCAAACTGGAATGGGAGGAGCGCTTTCTTTAATCGTGTTCATTATAATAGTTCAAGGCTGGTTAGCAGCAGATCATCGTCTTAGACAGGATCTCATGCAATGGGTATCTATTTTCCTGGTTGGAGAAGTAATTATTGCAATGATTTTAGCTAGATCCGAAGAATTGAATTTAATTTTAGGCCCATTTAGGGCCGATGAATATGGAGATATATCCAATATTATCACACTTCAAGTAGTCCTATGGTTCACTGTATTTTTGGCATATTTGCCTGCAACACTAAAACGAAGAATACCATATATGCCAATTGGTTTAGCCGCATCATTATTCATAATTACTCCACAAGCGAGTATCTTACCTTGGATAGTCACAGCAATCATGTTACCTTATCTTCTGATTATTTCCAAGGTTACTCGAAGATGGGTTGCAAATAGTACAATAATTGCAGCAGGTGCCTCGTTCTTTTTACAGAGTCATCTTAATTCAAATGGATTTTACTACGAATATTTAGACTCAATCCTAATTATTGCCTTATTGGTAACCAGTGAAATCGCCCGCTCTAAAGATAAAATCGATAACTTTGCCCACTTTGCATTACTTGGGACATTAGTCATTTCATCTCCAGTATTGCTAGGTAGTAATGCTTTGATTCCATGGACTATTGTAATTTACACTATAGTTACCTCATATCTAATGTTGAGCGAGGCTCAAGAAAATCAAGAAGAGAAATCAGCATTAGGTGCTAGTTCAGCATTATTTACCTCGATGTCTTTATCGGTTCTATTGTCTTTCTCTGGTCGACTTGAAGTACCGCTACCAGATTCAATTTCTGATTCTTTATCAGGATTTAATATCACTCTAGCAATTGTGGGAATAATTGTTTATCTAAGTATGATGAAGTTCAAAGAAACAGAACTAGATATTGGTTATTTGATAAATATGGGTAATTCCAATAGGAAGAAATTGGTTCCTGTTTTTGATCCAGCAACAGGAACTTGGGTAATACACAAAGAAGAAAAAGAGGTAATTGAAGAAATCAAAGGCTGGGGCACACTGAGTAGGATGAGTCTTTTAGGGCCACTACTTCTATTCAGTATATCGATTTCGTCAATCGATGTTGAAAGTATCGCTTTAGATATTCAGTGGATAGTTTTAATGATAATTCCAATTGGTATAATTGTCAAAGAAGTATTAGAAGAAAAAGAAGCCTCATCACTTGGAAGAATGATTGCCATTTGGCTGATGGTAATTGTAGCCTCACCGGTTTCTTTGAAATTAAATTATGCAGCTGTTGAGGTTGACCAATTAATCATCAATGGAGTAATATTTGATTTGATGTTACTAACAGGTCCTTTGATTGTATCAGCCTCACTTGCCAAGAAAGGCCTCAATTCCGAAAGTTTGGATGAAAGTGCAGATAGAATTACCTTAATCGGTTTGCTTGCGTTAGGTCTGATAGATTCTAGTGGAGGAATTTTATTCATCACAATGTATCTTTTGGTATTTTATAGGGCTCTTAAGCATCGTCAAAATTTATTATTATCTTTAGCACCGATTGCCATTATATTATTCCAAGATAGATTTGCTTGGGATAGTTCGATGATTTACTCATTACTTCAATTAATTGACGTTACATCTTATGACCCAAGTGAAGTAACGGTCCTTGGAATAACCAGACTATCATGCTTGATTATGGCTTCATCAGCCTTAATTATCCTTGGTAAAGGTGTTGTTGAGGGTAGAATGGGGCTTGATGATGGAGTGGCTGAAACACCGTTGGCATTACCCGCAATTTGGTTAGCATTAGGTCTTGCAGGAATACTTACAGAAATTGGTTGGTTATTCGTAATTTTAACGCTACTCTTGTCAACGTATTCATGGTTATCTGGCAGAATTGAACTTATTCCTTGGGCACCAGTCTTCATGTTCATCTCTTTGTTGGTCGGATTCGCAAGTAGTTCTGCTTTCGAGAATATTACTGATGAGGAAATATTTTCCCATAGTATTCTAACCACAGGAATATTCACTTTAGTGCTAAATCAATTTTCCAGAAGTGGATTATTATATCGTTGGGCAAAGGATGCTAATGAACAATCTAGGCCCGATCAAATGTATGATATTACATCTATTGAAGGAAGGGAGCAATTAACCTCACTGAGTAGGATGGTTGCGATTGCTTGTCTAATTCTATCATGGGATTCATTATTTGGAATTGGCACCCTATTCGGCGCAATTTGGATTACTAGAGAAGTATTTGTCGATGGCGGGAAGAATGGAATTTTAGTATTACCAGTTCTGCATGTTTTCGCAATTTGTAATTTTATTGCGCAATTGGATGTAATGTCTAGCTCTAATATCGATAAGGTTGCAGGAACAATACTAATGGCAAATGGTATTTTCATGACCTATCTTGCGACAAAAACTGAGGTTGTTTGGGAATGGTCTGCCTTTGACTGGGAAGATGAAGCAGAATATTTCTCATGGATAGACAGAGTTGGAATTTCTGCAATAGCATATGTATTATCTGGAATCACTATGATTTTGATGAGCAATGATATATGGCCAGTTCTTTGGGCACTTTGGGCGGTTTATCTAATCGGAATTGCTATTCAAGGATTTAGAGACGAGACTGAAACTCCTTGGCGAAGAGGCTTTGGTTCATTTGGTTCATTGTTATCTCTATTCATACTTTCACTTACCATTGAAACTGAATTATTCCGCTACATGATATGGATGTTGATTGGAATAGTAGCATTTGGATTTGGTCTCCTCTACATGAATAGAATGGGCGAAGAAAGTTCACTATACCAGGGTGAAGAAAGTGGTATCCAAAATGCTGTAATCCCGCCAATTCAAACGCTACCTGAAACTAATATTCAACCAATACAAGAAGAAAATCAAAAAGCAGAAAGTCTCGCTAAAGAGATAGAACAGTCAGAAGTTGATTTGTCAGGGATAAAAGCAGATCAGGAATTTGACCAAGAACTTGACAAAGCTATGCAAGAAATCGAGTCTAGGTCGGAAGAGAAATTGGAGAAGGCGATACACACTCCTGTTAAACAGACTAAGACTTTAGAAAAAGCGAAACCGATTGAACAAAAACCAGTGCCTTCGGCGGCTATTAGTCAAACTGCATTCGATGTACAACTAGACCCTCAAGTACTTTCAATAATTAAACAAAGAATTGCTGCTACACCGCACGTAGGCTATCGACCAGTTGTTCAGGTAATGAAAAATGGTAATGTGAACCTAACTTTCTTGAAACTCTAATTGGGTAGGTTGAAATTAGATAACTAGAATCATTAGATATGGGCAGAGTGTTGCGTAATGACCACTTGCCCTTTGCGATGCCTTCAAGCAAGCACGCATTAAGTCAAGAGTGGCGCATTCTAACCTTTATGCACTGGGAAGTCAGTATTGAAAAACTAAGCCCACATATTCCAAAAGGTCTGGAAATAGATCTTTTCGACGGCAAGGCATATGTCGGAACTATTCCATTTTTGATGAAAAATGTTAGACCAAGATTATTACCAGCGGTACCCGGTGTCTCTACATTTCCAGAATTCAATATTAGAACATATGTTAAGAAGAACGGGAAACCTGGCGTTTTATTTTTGACTTTAGATGCACAAAGTCGCATCACATGTTATCATGCACCAAGAAAATATGGTTTACCTTATCGATATGCTAAATGTAAGATAAGTGATGAAGGAGAAGTCTACAACTGGAAATCTAGACGAATTAGTGATGGAGCAGTACTTTCAGGACATTCAAGGAGTAAGGGAGATTTGATGGAGGCGAGAAAAGATTCTTTGGAAGAATTCTTATTCGAAAGATATTGTTTGTATACCAATCATAATGATAAGATTCACATGGCATATACTCAACACAATCCTTGGCAATTCAGGCTCGGTGAAGTAGTAATTTCTGATAATTCATTAACACAATCATATGATTTGGGAATCGACGTACTAAACCCAGATTACGTGCATATGTCTAATGGTGTCCATGTTCACACATGGCCAATAGAGGTTGTTGAGGGATAATTATGCAAGATAGAGACATCCTTCTTCTCGACGGTGATTGTGGTTTGTGTAATAAATTGGCAATTTTTCTAGACAAGAGATTAGCCAAAGGACAGGATATCGGTTATCGAGCAATATTATCCGAAGAAGGTCAAGAATTAGTTTCGAAGTTACCCAAAAAACAACAGGATGCTGATTCGGTTTATCTGTTAAGAAACGGGAAATCCTATATCCGCTCAGCAGCAGGAATTCGTTGTCTTCTTTACATGAAATGGTATTACAGGATGTGGTTTCCTTTGCTTTGGTTAATCCCCTTTCCTCTTCGAGATATTGGATATAAGATAATAGCAAAATACCGGCATAAAATTTTCAAAAAGCCAGAAACTTGTTTGTTTAGAATCGATTAACGCAAATTTTGCATAAGATTATTTGCGCGACGCCTTCAAGAACTCAAAGCATCTCGCGTGAATGTTAGCATGTCCTCAAAACGCTCATCCCCTGCAGTTGCTTTGAATACTAAACCTTCTTTTGGATTCATAATTTGTCTTCCATTACTTCTTTCATTGGTGTCCCCAATTGTTGTGACAGCTAATGCTCAAGACGAGCCTGCTGGAATAACTCCTACCGATATTTGGTCTGATGATTATGCCAATGAAATATTCCCTTGGGCACCGGCTTCAGACCGTGACAGACAATTCAAAGAATACCACACCTATGAGACAATGAAAACATTGATGATGGAATTAGAACAAGACAATCCAGAAATTTTCGAATATCATGAAGGAATGCTTGGTGGCACAAATGCTCGTGGCGAAGAGGTTACTGCAGATACTTACGAAGGATGGTATTACGGTCATTCCTCGCCTTGGATGAAAATCACCGGAGATGTTCAGGGTGGAGAATTCAATGAGTTCGTTGGCGATAATGGCAATTATGCAGACCGACACGATGTAATGATTGTTGGAAATCACCATGCAAGAGAATGGATGTCTTACACAGTTGCAATAATGCAATTAGAAGTTATTGCTTTCTCATATGATAATATTGGCTATGATAATGATGGAGATGGATTAATCGATGAAGATCCATGGGGCGATGCAAATAATGACGGTATTCTTGATGATGATGGAGATTGCCTAAGCCTTGCTTCTGAGTATCAAGACTCTAACGGAGATGGCAACCCATGTGGCCCAGGTGACTTAGGGGTGGATGAAGACTATTCTGAACAGTTTATCACCGACCTTGTTAATTCTCGAGAAATTTATCTTATTCCAATGCTAAATGTTGATGGAAATATCTACGACAGAGAAGTATTCTGCCCTGCTCCGGCTTGGGAATCCTGTCCTAGCGGGGGATGGAGAAAGAACCTTAGAAACAATGGCCCAGAACTGCTACCTGACCCTAATGAACAGGTTGACGAAGATTGTGATGGAGTTGATTTGAATAGAAATTACCAGTATGAATGGGGATGGCCACTCGGTGCAACAGTACCTTTGGTTCCTGGAACCTGTACTCCTGCTGAAGATGAACAGGCTGGTATTACCAATAACGATGTCTATACTGGACCTTATGATACACGGGATAACGATGGTGATGGCTTAATCAATGAAGATAACGTTGATGGCGAAGATGACGATAATGATGGCCAACTCGATGAAGATTGGGCTGGAGGAAACTCTGAACCTGAGACTAAATTCATTCAAGACATGACCGAAATGAACGATGACACTGGGGATGGAGCGAGTGAATTCAAAGCGACTCTAACTCATCACTCTTACTCAGAGTTAATCCTCTATCCGTGGGGCCACTGCACTGGATGTGAAACCACAGATCACGACCAATTGGTCTACCATGGCGATTTGCTTGCTCAAATGACCGATTATACAAATATGCAATCCTCTGATTTATACCCAACAACTGGTGACTTCTGTGACTGGCATTATGGAGTTCACGGTTCGTATTGTTATACCTCGGAAATCGGAACAGCCTTCCATCAGCACGAAGATGATATCGACCATATTGCTGTTAGAAATCTTGGCACTGGATTTTATATCGCTGAGATTTCAGATAATCCAAGAGAGCGTGCAGACTTAGGAATTGCTAATATTTCTCAAAATCAGTTCATACAAATGCCAGAAATGGTTAATGTTCCAAGTAAAGGAAATATTCCTGTTGACATGTGTTTGGCAAATGGATTCTCATATTCTCTTGAATCTTCAGTGTCTCATGTAATGTATAGAACAGTCAAACCGAGCCGTACTCAAAGTGATTATGGACCGAAGGAATGGTCTACAACCGCTTGGTCAATGGCACCATTTGAAGATACCAGTTCAACCTGTACCTTGCTAAATGGCGAAAATGGAACTGTAATACGATCAAATTTACCGATTCCAGATACTATTTCTGGAGAGGTTCACTACAAAGCAATGTTAGGAACATTAGGTGGAGGGGATCTATATCTCTATCCAGCCAGTGGTGATTATTATGTCTTAGAAATTGATTATCGTGCTGATTATGGAACCTTTGGTGGTGCACTATTCATGTTCTTGGTTGTAGCTGGATTTGTTTGGGGTGGATTAGCAATTTGTTTGCGAATGATGCTGACAGATGAAGAAGAAAAAGAATTCTTGGAAGCCTTAATCGAGGAGGACGGCTCTTAGCCGTGAGGTGATTGTATGGGACAATCAGACCAATTCAATGGCCGTCTAGGTCTTATTTTCGCATCCATTGGTGCAGCGATAGGGACAGGAAATATTTGGCGTTTTCCAAGAATGGTTGGTGCTAATGGTGGCGGGACATTCCTAATTCCATGGCTCTTTTTCCTATTCGTTTGGTCGATTCCTTTGGTCATTGCAGAATTTGCCATGGGTAAGAGAAGCCGTACTGGTACAATTGGAACTTTCAGAATTTTCGCTGGTAAAAAATTCGCTTGGATGGGTCTGTGGACCGCTTGGATTTCTACTGCTATTGGATTTTATTACGCCATCGTTGCAGGTTGGACAATCAAGTATTTCCAACTTGGAATAACAGGCGGACTTACCAAAGATGGCGTAGATACAACCGAAGTTTGGAATGCTTTCCTACAATCTCCAGGACAAGTTATCTTTTTCCAATTCATAGTTATTGCTTTGACACTTGCTGCAATTTGGAAGGGTGCTAAAGCAATTGAAAAAGTAAACATGATTCTAATGATTTCTCTATTCGTATTACTATTCATGTCTCTTGGTTTATCACTTTGGATGGACTTTTCCGATGGTACACTAGATGGTGCAATGTTCATGTTTACTGTTGACCCTGAGATGTTATGGGAGCCGGAAATTTGGATAAATGGACTTTCACAATCGGCGTGGTCATGTTCAGCAGGTATGGGTATGGCGATTACTTATGCGGTTTACATGCGTAAGGATGAGGACACAGTTCTCAATGCATTTACAATGGGACTTGCCAATAATAGTATCTCAGTAATTGCTGGTCTTGCTGTATTAAGTGCAATTTTCGCAGTTAGTAGCGACCCACTTGCAACAGTTACCGGTGGTTCTTCAGCAATTACTTTCCTTGCTTTACCAGAGGTATTTGCCCAAGCACCAGGAGGTGCAATTGGACCATTCATTATGATGACTGGGTTCTTCCTTGCTCTGTCCTTTGCTGCTTTAACCTCAATGATTTCAACAGTCGAACTTTGTGTCAGAAATTTCGTTGACCACGGGTATAATCGTGAAAGGTCAGTTGCGATTACAGGCGCAGCAATATTCCTTTTCGGATTGCCATCTGCCTTTTTGTGGATTAAGTTAGATAGTGCAGGAGTTGCGTTCCCTGAATTTTTGGAAGTTCAAGACCACATATGGGGGTATGGATTGATGTTCTCAGGATTATTTATCGCTTTCTCAATTTGGAAATATGGCTATGTTAGATGGAAAGCACAAGTTGCTGCTGGCGAAGCACCTGGTGGCTTTAGAGGATATCTTGGAGTAGGCGTATCTGCATTTAGAGATGATTTCATCAATACAGGAGACAATGATATCGTTGTTGGTCGATGGTGGGATATTCTGCTTTACATAGCGTTCCCAATATTATTTGCTATCCTAATGTTATCTTACTTCGGAGATATGATCGCAAATACAGAAGATGTTTGGAATCCTGCAAATCCAAAAGGTCTTGGAATTATTCTGATGTTTTGGGGCGTAGTTGCAGCATTGTTTATTTTCCTCAACAAATACTTGATTCAAAGGCCTATTTTCCGAAATATCCCAGATGGCGCAGATGTAGATATCTCTACTCTACCTGGTGGAGATGATGAACTGATTGGAGCAGTTGGAGAAGTGATTCCTGGGTTTGAACACTTGACTCCCGAAGCATCTTTAGAGGCTACGATAGAAGCTGAATTGGCTTGAAGGAGAGATTGAGGTGTCAGACCTCGTTAGAACCTTGATTATCGGCCTAGTTACTTCGGTAATTTTACTGGTATTGGTCTGGATTTTTTGGAAAATTTACGACCGTCCAAGTAAAAGACAGTTAGAAGTCGAACAAGAAAGACAAGAGAAATCTAAGGAAATTAGAATGTGGCGTTCTGTTGAGGCCCAAATGGCACAAGAGGAAGCAGAAGCAGAAGCATTGGCACTAATTGAAAGGAAAAAAGCCGAACAGCGGGCAAGAGCAATACCTCCACCTACTGGAGTTGTAACCAATGCTTTTGCCAAACTGGATGCACCAACAGGCGGCGAACAGTTCAATGAGCAATTCAAACCGAAACAAGAATTAGAACAAATTCAGGTTGAGGACTTGATTGAAGAGGCTGAGCAAGATGATAGCGACGTACTACTTGCTCCAGAATTGATTGAGGTAAGACAAGATCTAGGCGAGGATGCAGAACATTTACTCGAACTTTTAGAACAAGAAGATGAAGTTGAGCAAGAGGAAATTGAGCCAGAAGTAGTTGAAAGCGAGACTTTAGAACAAACAAATCCAGTCGAAGAAAATGTAGAGGAGAACTCGATAGCAGATGATAAAGTCGAATGGAATTCTAAATCAGAAAAAGATGAAGATGACCCTTGGCGTGTTGGTTGGTAAATAGTTCTCAAAACTCTAACACTAGCGAAGGAGTCATGAACAATCACCTTGTGGATTTACTCATGGTGCAACGCCCACGCGGAACTAGAGACTTCACCCCAAAGGTGATGAATCGCCGTTTAGCGTTTGAGCAATTGCTTGAAAAAACCGCTAGACGTAGCGGCTTTAACAGAGTTCAAACTCCTGTTTTTGAGTCGCTTGAACTATTCACTGCTAAATCGGGTCAAGGCGTAATTTCCCAATTATATGCCTTTGAAGACAAAGGCGCAAGGCCACTCACTCTACGGCCAGAACTGACAGCACCAGTAATGCGAATGGTTGCAGAGGAAATGCGTAATGATACCAAACCATTGCGACTATCTTACTTTGGACAATGCTATCGCTACGAGGAATTTAAGAAAGGACGTTATCGTGAATTTTTCCAATACGGTGTTGAACTGGTTGGAGCATCAGGACCATTGGCTGAAGCAGAGGTCATCGCTTTGGCAATCTCAATGCTGGATGCTTGTGGACTCAAAGAATGGCAAATTCGCATCGGTCATGTTGGTATTCTCAAAGATGCACTTAGTGGTCTTGGACTGTCTACTGATACCCCTGAAGGGGCGAGCGAACCACCAGTTGCTAGTGCTATGAGATTTTTAGACAAGGGTGATGATAAGGGCTTAGTGGAACTTCTAGAATCAAATGGAATCGCTGGACAAAATGCAGAACCACTTAGGGCACTTGCAAACCTTGAGGGTGGAGCAGAAACACTTGGACCAGCAAGAGAAATACTTTCTTCCCTAGATGGAGTTTCCCTAGATGCTCTAGATGAATTACAAGTAACATTAGATTCAGTAGCAGCACTCGCTCCAGCACCTCCATCTTTGGCTGTTGACTTGACTGTTGCAAGAGGTCTAGATTACTATACTGGAATGGTGTTTGAGGTAATAGTTCCTTCAATGGGCGGTGAAGGCCAAGTTCTTGGTGGCGGTTCTTACAAACTGCTACATTTGTTTGGACTGCCTGACTTAGACCCATGTTGTGGATTTGGATTAGGATTTGACCGTGTATTACTTGCTTTGGAAGCACAAGCTGCTGCCGAGAATCGTAGTGAAGTTGTGCCAGGAGAACTTGATGATATGAGTTTGATTGCGTGTATTCCTTTCAATATTGATGTTAGTCAAGTTCTACCTTTGGTTGGAGAATTAAGAGCAAAAGGCCAGCGAGTAGAACTTGAGCTTAGAGGAAGAAAGATCGGCAAAGCAATGAATTGGGCTAATGGAATTGGAGCTACAACAACTATGGTAATTGGTCCTAGAGACTTGGAACAAGGAAAATGTATGCTAAAGAATCTTGAAACCGGAGAACAACAAGCAGTTGCACTAACTGTAGAAGCAATAATTGAAGCGCTTTAATCACTCTTCAGTTTCTTCTTTTCGAGTATTGATGAATGCAGCCATTGCGATAGCAGCAGATGCGACAACCAAAGTAAATCCTGGAGTGTCTTCAGAATCTAAAGTCTCACCGATTTCGCCACCTTCTTGGAAATTCTCGTCCCAAGAAGCAGGGTCTATTGGCATCAATAAACTTCCACCATCGCCAAGTTCAATTGCAAATTCTGCAGGATCCCCTTCTACAAAGAAACCGCCAGGGCCAGCATTTTCATTGTAATCACCTTTCACTTTCATTGTAACTTCAATCAGTGGATTATCATTCAATCCGTCCCAAGTTTCATTACCTTCTTCAACAAACCAAGAGAACTGAATGTTTTTCCAATTTTCTGCAGGCCAGGGGCTTTCAGTATGCTGATGAATTTTTGATTGACCTTTGTAAATTGTAATATTTAACCAATCACAATCATTTGGAGTATTATTCGGTGTACAAGGCCCATCACTGTTTGTACTATCTGCATCACCGGCATAATAAACATTGAAATTACCTCGCATTTCCCCACCTACAGTCATGCTAAGTCTCTTATCTAATGTAGGGTCCATAGTGAATCGCTGCTTAATGGTGATGACACCGTTGTCTTTCTGTTCTCGAATTTCACCAGCGCCATCATCACCCATTCCTTCATCATCAGAAGAATTGAAAT
>CAXFAS010000016.1:0-40309 GCA_964001175.1 uncultured euryarchaeote | reverse complement strand
CTTAGAAGCCATTGCATCTTTTGTTCCTTCACCGGTCGCTTGAGCATTTTGCTGTAGTTTTTCAGCAGTCTGAATAATGACCGCTGAAGCCACTGCAGCAACAAGAATCAGTGCAATGAACACAATCATTGCACCAATACCCATCGCAGCGACGGTATCGCTTTGTTCGTTCTTTATTTCTTTATTATTTTTCATTTTTTTCACCTTTTTTGTTTTTTTTCTCGTCCCCCACTTTTGTGGGTGGAATATGTAGGGCTTAGGAACGACCTCCTCTGCCCATGTCGATGGTCAGTTGCATTCTAATCACTGCAACCTCATCAGGGGATAAACGTTCCACGAATGGAACTTTAGCCGTGGTGTAGCCAGGTGGCAGCCACGGTGTGAGTACAATATCTGATAGGGGTTCCATCGAGCGATTCTGTGCCCTAATGGTTACCATTACTTCTCCTGAACGCATTTCATATCCAGTAGAAACTGCCAGTTTTCTAGATAATGGGATTTCATCTGCTCCAAATCTATCATTTGACTTAATATTAAATCTCAGAGGCAGATTTCCTCCAGGTGCTATTATTGGTAAATCAACGGAACTTGGTTCAGAGAACCAGCCTTCTGGAACCGGAGGCGATAGACGCATTGCAGGCATAGCGATTGGTCCATCGTTGATCAGTCTTACAAGTAAGACGCCAGTATCTCCACCAGCCGGCCAACGTGTGTCAACTCCAAGCCAAAAGTGTCTAAAGAAGAACGGATTTAGGGTAGAAGTATTTCCACCAATCAAATCATCGACTAGATATTCAACTTCGTTAGCCGCTTGACTGACATCTCCAATTTCAGCAGCTGACGTAGCATTTCTTAGTCTCAAAAGAATATTTTCGACTTCACCTCTCTCGACTTTCTTTTCGTTTAGAAGTCTGTGCAACATTGCAATACTTCTCCTCAAGTAAAGAACATCTTCTTCTAGATTAACTAAGGCCTGTTCGGCTTTCAATACACTATTTTTAGCACGACCAAGTTTGTGAAGAGAAAGGAATTTCTTTGCTTCCATTATGTCGATCTCAGTGGCTGCTAGTGAATTTGTATCCTCTCCAACCATGCTTTGAACTATATTTTCTAGGTGAGTTGAAGCTGAACGAATCTCCATCGATGATCGCTCGCTCATGTCACTAGATTCACTATCCTCATGTTCAACAGGCGGCTCAACGATTTCTTCTGTATCCTCGACTTCGGCTACTGGTGCTTCTTCTTCGGTTACTGGTTCTTCTTCTTCAGCAACTGGCGCTTCGTCCTCAGGCTCAGATTCAGGAGAGGAATACAACTGGTCAAATTCAATCGCATCATCATCAATTTCTTCTTCAATATCTGTCACCATGCTAGGCAACGGATTGGTGTATAGTTCTCCGAATTCAATGGTATCGTCTTCGGATTCTTGCCCTGGGACGGTGATTTCGTCCAAATCGATTTCATCTATCTCTTCTTCAGGCATCATCTCTCACCTCCTCATCACCAAGAATACTGTCCATGTTCATATTTTCAAATACATTTGAATCGTTTTCAGAAGGCTCATCAAAAATTTCGCTTAGGTCGATGCCATCGTTGGCTAAGTCGTTAAGCAATCTTGCAGGATCGCTTAGGTCTCTTTCAATTCGAGTAGCCTTAATTTCGATGTCTGTTAAACGTCCGTAAAGTCTACCGTATAGTGAGTCTGCTCTACTAATAAGAATCCAAACACCCAATGTAACAACAACAACATAACCGGCTAATGATACAAGATTTGTTTTATCCATCTCAAGTTGAGGCGGTATTCCGATAACAACTGCCAACATACCGAATAAAGGTAGAGAAAGAATTACTCTCAATTGCCGACGGTTATCTGCAAGAGCTTGGAAATGGTCTGCATATAATGTCGAAACACCCTTTCTAGCCCTTTGATAGTCTTCGTGGATTAGGCGGAATTCATCTGTACTATTCCATGCCATACGCCAGACAGTAAGAGCAGCTATGATTAGGACCATTGGACCCCAGAAGAGTACATTGATTAAGTGGAATGCAAATCCTAATCCCAAAATTCCGGAGTAAACAGCAAATAGTCTGAATTTTTCATTTTGCCCAGTTAATCTACCTAATATTAAGGATAAGAGAGTGAAAATGATGAAAGCGACAAAACTGGATGATTGGTCTGGCGACCATGAGTATACCTCATCTTCGTAAACAAGCCTATCATTACCTTCGACATTCTTAGATAAAAACGGAGCATTTACTTCAACTACGCAAGTTCCATCGATAGATTGAGCCCACCAGTCAATTTTATTTGTTGATAATTCCCACTTCAATGTAACTTCTTCATTTGGCCCTAGTAGTGAAACAGGGTCTGGAGAAGAAGTTATTGTCGAGCCTGAACAATCAGCCATAACCTCGAATAATAATGCTTGAGCTGTTCCTTCATTTCTAATTACAGCACTTAATGTTGAATCGGTTCCTTCTTGGAGAGTACCTTCACTTATCCATACTCTCTTGACTGTAGGGTCAGCATAAACATCCAATTCAAACTTGAATGTCTCCTCATCAAATACTGTGTAGCCAACATTTTCAGTAGGATGGAATAATCTAAATTTCAATTCCCATCCATCTTCAGTGATAATATCCGGCTTATTCGGCATATCTACAGAGATTGTAATCAGTTTAGGGTTCCAAGCCTCGGTCATTGGTAGAGTGTATCTAGAGTCTGGGCCTGAACTGGAAAGTCCACAATCCACATTGATCAATGGTAACGGATAACTGGAAACGGAGCCATTCACTTCTTCTACAAGAAGAGTAAATGTCCATGGGTAATCAGCCTCATCCAAACCATTGTATTCTTGATCTGTAAAATCTATTAATCTGTTAACTCCACAAAGTTCAAATTCATATTGTACCGAGGTAGATGGGCCTCTCGGAATGTGAGAATAAATCATGTTAACGTCCAGCGCTCCATCGTTTTCCGGTGGTTTCAAAGTATAGTCGCTTATCTTGAAGAATCTTGACATCATCAAAGTAGTATTTAGATACTCAATTCCTTCAACAGAAGAATCTTGTGGAGTAACCGTGACGACCAGATATGCTTTGAGGTCTATATCTGGGCTTACCTCTTCTCCGACAATATCGAAAGTGAAACTTACATTTTGGTTACGGGCTAATTCTAATTCAGTTGGCCCATTGACAAAACTCCATTCATTGCTGTAAGTAACAAACCCTGGTTTGAAAATTTCATATGTTAAATTAACAGTAGTGTCTTTGTTACCAACATTGACTATTGTCGCTTCCCATGTCCTGTTTGATTGCCTACTAAATTCCATTTCCATTGGCCATTCTTTGACATCGAGCATGAACATTGGAGAAATAACCAACTTAACATTAGCAATGCCTGCAGTAATATTTGTTGAAGGATATGCTAGGCGAATTGTCAAATTGTGAATCGAACCATCTTCTAAACCATCTCCATCTTCTAAATCAGGAACTATCACTGTTATACTACCTTGGAGTGTTTCATCTTTTATCAGAGTCATGGTTTGTGAATCTGGGACTACTTCCCATCCACCTTCAACACTAGACTCGACATTGAAAGTCTCTGCTAAATTACCCAGATTAGTAACTGAGAAATTGACTATTTGCTCTTGCCCAGGGAGTACGCCCATCTGTGAAGGAGCCTCAATATCTAGAGAACGTTGTTCACTCACATTTGCGACAATGTTTGCTGAAAGGTTGACTCCTGTATCTGTAGAAACCCAAACTGTCGCCATATAGAATGAATCAGAATCGGCTTCTGGAGCTGCACTCATCCTAACTTTAATCGAGTCTTCAAACCCAGGAGCGATAAGAATTTCATTAGGAGTTTCAAGAGTAAATTCAACATCTCCTGCCTGCGAATCATCAAGCCAAATCGAGTATGTTGCAGGAGCGTTACCTGTGTTAGTAACATAAACACGGGTGAGTGGTGTTTCCATTTGCGATGCGTTGATTGGAACTGTTTGGTTAGTAGGTGCAAGTGTAGCATTGATGTACGGTCCGACTCTGACATTTACAGTTTCAACTCCAATCAATAAACCAGTATCTCTATCTTCAATTTTAATATTAATTGGTTGAATAGTATAAGCAGGTGCGAAAGGATCTGTTGTAACTTTCAAAGTGAAGTCGGTAATGTGAGCGTTTCCAGTATTGCCGTCTGGAGAAAAGTCAGCAACGTCTGCTGGAAGATCAGAAATGATATTAGATTCTGCAGTAGTCGTATTAATCGATGTCTTCCAACCATCAGGCAAGTCATCTAGAATAGATAGACGGTAAGATGTCAGGTCGTTTCCAGTATTTGCAAATGCTAGTAAAAGTGAATCTTCCACGCCTAGCGGAACGTCAAATGGACCAACATCTAAAATCTCAGCACCTTGGACGGAAGGCACTCCAATAGTCATTTCACGAGATACAGGAGAGACTAACACATTCGGTATTGCTGGACCGTTTAGTGTAGGAGTTGCTGTGACAGAAATAGTAACTGTTCCTGCAAGTGGGTAATCACCTCTAGGGCCTTGAATTCCTAACGAAGCAACTCCAACATCTCCTAGATCTAAACCAGTAAAAGTACCAGGGGATGCAGTTGCATTCCAGCGTGTCGATTCGGAGAAACCACCACTGTTCAGTGGAGCAAAAGAAATGTTATCAGCAACCAATGTAGCATCGATTGTATTTGGTAGAGAGCCATCTAAGTTATGTCTAACTTGTACTTCTAAAGGCATAGGGATATCCACTCCAGTTCCAAGTTGGGCTGCAGTAACATTATCCACGCCAAGTTGTATGTGTTGACCATCTAATCCTGGATCGACAACAATGACTGGTCTGACTTCAACGGGGCTGCTCGAAATCGCTGGCAAACCACCGTTAACTGGAACCGCTTGAACCCATAAATTTAGTACGTCTCCAGCTCTATTATATTCGCTGAGGTCCAATGGCATTTGGATTGGAGGGACGGTAACATGTACCTCAAACGACAAATCTTCGGTTTCATTGATGATTGGAGTATTGATTGTAGAAAGTGAAATTTCCCATCCATTTGCATCGACAGACAAACCTGAAGAAAGTGTAAATGTACCAGGGATGTTTCCGGTATTGGTGATTGATGCGCTGAAATTGACCGTTGCACCTGGAGTAACTAAAGTCGCTACAGAAGGCATGTTAATGGTTGCCTGATATAATTCGCCAGCCATAACTCTAGCAGAGGTTGAGAGTGTGTAAGGAGTTGGATCTGGGTCGTTTTGAGAGGTTAATAGAAGTGTTATTGTATCAACTTCAGACCTAGATGCAGATGCAGGTACAGTTACTGGGACAGAAATTGTATCGCTCACACCCGGACCAATTCCCGAAGTAGCTACCAATCCAGTGGAATCTTCCCAGCCAAGTACACTAGAAATTGAAATTGTGAATCTATCTAATGATTGCCCCTTATTGGTTACAATAAATGTTAGAGATGTTGTCAAACCCGGTTCGGTAGTTCTATCGGCAGGAGTTGATAATTCTGCAATAAAATCTGAAAATTCGATATCCATCTGTTGGGTCTGAGTAGTCTGAGACCAGCCGCCTGTACCATTGTAAATCATGGATGCGGTTAATGTCCAAACTCCTGACATGAGTCCGCTATTGAATGTCGTAGAGAGATTGGAGCTTACCGCGGGAATGTGAAGTGAACCTGGGCTCAAAATAATTTCACCCGACCAGAAGTTGAGGACATTTGCAGGATTTGCAACTTCCTCAAAGGACAATTCAAACACTGCTGAAATATCTCTTACTCCCTCATTAATAACCGTGGCATTGAAAGTTTGTACGCTATTTGCAATTCGAGTTATTGATGAACCACCAGTAGGTTGAGGAATTGAATGTTCCAACAGATTCCCTTTGAGGAAAGGTGGACTTGAAACATTGAAATCCAATCTTCTCTCATCATTAGCAGGATTTGAATCCGAGGATGATGCCCCTGGAGAGACTCTAGCGAATAGTGTTTGCAAATCACCAGGAGATGCAGTCCATGCTATAGCAACAGGTGATGCTATTGTTGAGCTTGCTAGCGAGTTTATGCTGACTGAACCGACGATAGTCTCTCCGGCCGTAGGAGAGCCTCGATGCACTAAGGTGACAATCACAGAGCCTGTGTCTGAACCAGAGTTGCCAACTACGATTCTCGCAACATGAGTGTTATTTTCAACAAAGGTTTGCCCACCATCTTGTACTGAACCAGCACCATCTAAGGTGAATGAAACAACTGTGAAGTCCGGTGCTGCTCTGGCTGAAGTTTCGCCAGTAGCAGAAATTATCGGGGAGATTACTGGGGCTAAGAAAAGAAGAATTAGCAATGAAGCAAGGGTTATGCTAGAATTATTATCACGCAGAAACACCACCCCCTGGGACTTCGAAGCTATCGATATTGACCTTCTTACCTTGGCGTTTCCACTGTGCAAGTAATTGCTCTAGTAGACGTTCGTGCTCTAAGTCGGTAATACCTAGCCTTCTACGCTCTTCCCAAAGAAGTAATTGCTCGGTTCTGGTCAAAAGGGCATCTCTCAAGTATAATTCTAGAGTTCTGCGGTAAGCATCTCTGTCAGAGATTGCATAGACTATGGTGTCTCCTGGCAATTGATCGGCTCTATTTTGTATGATGTTACCGAGAGTAAGAGCTTCGTCATAAGATAGGTTGCGTTTGTCCAACTCAGCCTGTATGGTACTGGCGATTTCTTGTAATTCATACTTCCCAGGTGCACGTTGGATTTGCTTGAAAAGTCGGCGGGCCCTTCTAGACATACGTAGGCCGACCATGCTGTCTCTTGGACTAGGCAGTTAAAGAAAGAATCGGTCTAAATCATATCATTAACCCATAATGAAAGGTTTTTTATTCATTCTGCATAAAAGACTCACTAAAGGCTTATTTTTACTTTTCAAAAGGCTTAAATCGATATATTATCAATAAAAAATAGCATTTTCCTTAGTTATGAGTTAATGCAACCTTTGATGAGTAAGTTACAGCAGGAATATTCATGTCCGAAGCAACTACTCTCGAAGTTGGTCAACCTGCCCCGCGGTTTTCATGCCTTGATTCACAAGGATCTACTCACGAACTTGAATCTTACATGGAACAAGGTAAATCAGTAATTTTGTATTTCTATCCTAGAGATTCAACTCCAGGATGTACGAAACAGGCATGTGATTTTAGAGATTCCATGGCTCGAATAAATAAAGATGAATATATTGTACTCGGCGTATCTAAGGATTCTGCAAAATCTCATGATAAGTTTATTGCAAAGCAAGATTTGAATTTTCCCTTGTTAATGGATGAAGATGGGTCGCTACATGAAGCATATGGCACATGGAGATTAAAGAAAAATTATGGAAGAGAGTACATGGGATGTGCTCGCTCAACATTTGTAATTAACTCAGAAGGGAATATCGACTGGTGCAGATACAATGTCAAGGCAAAAGGCCATGTTGAAATGTTGACTAGAGAACTAGGCATCGAGTGAAGGTGAGAATATGGCGGAAGA
Organism: uncultured euryarchaeote; assembly: GCA_964001175.1. Classification (GTDB taxonomy): domain Archaea; phylum Thermoplasmatota; class Poseidoniia; order Poseidoniales; family Poseidoniaceae; genus MGIIa-L1. The sequence goes on along the minus strand of CAXFAS010000016.1, from coordinate 32,756 downwards.
TATCCCGCAGCAGAGTAATCGTATTACACTTGAAAAAGAAAGTGTTGCTTGGTCTCCTTGTATGTTAGGAGATAATTTTAATCATGGCAGAAATTGTTCTATTGGTTCGCTAGCCCATATCGGACGTAATGTCACAATGGGTAACAACTGCCGCATACAAGGTAGCGCATACATTGCTGATGGATGTATTCTTGGAAATGATGTATTTGTTGGACCGAATGCAACCTTACTCAATGACAAGTACCCTCCATCAGGGAATTCAAAATATTGGAAACCGGTAATTATAGAATCAAATGCAGTAATTGGAGGTGGTTCAACAATTATCCCAGGTTGTAATGTAGGCGAATCTTCAGTACTTGGTGCTGGCTCAGTGTTGACAAAGAATCTTCCAGAAAATCAAGTTTGGGCAGGTAACCCAGCGACTTTTGTTATGAATCGTTCTGAATATGAGGCAAAGAGAGAAAACAATGGAGTGCGATAATATGGATAGAAAAGGTGCTGTAGCTGACTTTCTTCAACAATGTATAGAATATACTGATGCTTCAATAAAACGCAAGAAGGAACGTGGCGATCATGAAGAAATCGGCGCTTGGGAATCTTATCGCGAATTTACTGAGCACGCATTGATGGAAATTAATACTGGTAAGTTAGACCCATGGTTTGAATCCGAAAAAGGCGAGAACCTAACTAATCCAAAAAGAATTGAAGTTGAAAACTTACCTCACAAAGAGAGAGCAACATGGTTCTCAGGAATTCTTTCTCCAAGACCTCTAGTATTGGCTTCAACAAAGAATTCTGATGGAATTGGAAATCTCGCACCATTAACTTCAGTAATGGCTGTTTCAACTACACCTCCATTGTTAATCGCCTCACTCAGTCGAAATAGGCAAGGAATTTATCGAAACACATACTATAACCTGAAAGAAACTAAAAAGGCAATTCTACACATGATGCCAAGTACTCTTGAATCAGTAAACTGGGTAGATGATGCTGCTTCCCCGATACCTAGTGATGAAAGTGAATGGGACTTGACAGGATTGAAAAAGAGCCAACATAATCCGTTATTAATTGAACAAGCAGTTGCAGGATTGGAAGTTGAATTCGTTGAAGAAATGTCTTTACCTGACGCAGTTGCTAAATTAGTAGTTATGAGAGTAACACACATTTGGTCCCAGCGAGAAGAGCCTCCACTTTCTGGCCTCGATGTCCTTTGCCAACATGGAATTGACCGTTTAACTCCGACCCCAGAAAATTGGTCCAAGACGGTATACAAGCACTATGGTTGACTAATCATTAGACAATGCGTCCCACATCATCTCTAATCCATCATGAAGATTTACCTGGCAAGACCATCCAAGCAAATCTTTAGAATTGCCTATATCGGGCAATCTCCTCTTGGAATCACCGAAATATCCGGTTTCTTTTTGCTGGAGAATTTCACTTTTACCAGATATTTCAATAATGATATTTGCTAATTTAGCAATACTAATCTCCTCTGTAGAACCGATATTGAATGCTTGTCCTGCAAGCGAACTTCCATCAATCCCCTGCTCTAATAAACCACTTTTAACAAAGCCATCTGTGACATCATCAATCCAAGTAAATGAGCGTGTTTGAGATCCATCACCATGAATTATCATATTCTCTTTATCTAGAATCTTATTGAAAAATATCGAGACTACTTGTCCGTACTTGTCACCTAATAATCTGGGCCCATAAGCATTGAATGGACGAACTATTCGAACATCTAATCCCTCTCTGGCTGCGTGTTGGCAAGCCACTTCTCCAAGATACTTGCTACCCCCATAAGAATGTCTTTGATGATCAGCGGGATTGGTAAATTGCATCAAATTCCCATCTGAAATAGGTTGTATTTCTGTTTCACCGAATGCTTCGGGAGATGATGCGAAAACGTATCTTGCTTCATTAGCCATCGCTAATTCCAATGTTCTAAGAGTACCATTGATGTTAACATCGATAACTGAATGTGCAGCTTCATGAAACCATTTAGTGCCGTTCACTGCGGCTAGATGATAGATTAAATCAAGACCGCCCAAAGACTCTACTGCACTGTCAAGTACGTCTACATCTCGTACGTCACCTTGGATAAATTGAAAATTATCTACCTCTAAAATATCTACTAAATTCTCTTCACTTCCTCGGAATAATGAATCTAGTGCCAAGACTAGATGCCCCTGCTCAACAAGAGACTGACATAGTGAAGAGCCAAGAAATCCCGCACCGCCTGTAACAAGAATCCTAAGTTTAGACATTAAACCACCTAGTTCGATTTGCGTTCTATAATTTTTAGAGTGACTACGCCATCTTTGCGAGACATCTCAACAATATCGCCATCATTCACTTCCAAACATGGATCTTGCTCAAAGCCATGACCATAAGGGACATCAAGAAGGGAGCATGCAGGCAAAGTTAAAGGACAAACATCTCTGTTAATAATCGCTTTAGGACCTTTGCCAGTATACACTAAACCCATCAAGACATAAGGGGCAACAGTTGAACCTGAACCCTTAGGATAAATCAAAATTGTATCTTCAATTGCTTCCCCATCTAGAGGGTGTCCAGTCTCTTCAATTACTCCTGTGTCGCGATTTACATATCCAAGATAGGTTATTGGTACATCGCTAACCATTGCTTTGCCTGTAACGATGAAGTCAGTTTGACTCTCTAATCCTAAACCAGAAATACTCGTAATACCTGTTTTGAACGATTTTGCAGATTTATGCTGTGGTTGTGATTTGCTTTCCAAAGTAGGTGTTGGACCTTTGGCAAGATTTGGGTCAAAAGCATGAGAAACACAGTCTTCAATAGCCATTACACTAGTTGGAATTCTGTTCAATCCGCTCGTCAAATAGTGTTCAGCCTTCAGTGAGTTTGTTAACAGATGATTGTAATGTTCACGATTATACGGAGTTACTTCAGGACATGTGTCACGTAAAACAACTGCGCCGGAGTCTTCCAAAATATCGATGCTTCCATCAGAACTAGCTAGATCAAAATTTGCTTGACTAGTGAAAACCCACAACCTTTCATCCGGAATTTTCTGCCCCATTTCTGCATAAGAGCGAACTGCAGAAGCGGTCCTTCTAATCTCTTCTACACTTGCCTGTGGACATCCAATTACGATTAAATCGACTTTACCTTTGGGTGCTAAATCTTGATATCTTGATTCTAGTTCTTGTTCTCCAAATACCAATTCACCTTGCCAACCACCCTCAGGAGCCATCCAATCTCCATCACTATTCTTGCTAAGAGGTGGGTCAGAAGAGTGTCCACTAGCCCACAACATTGGAGTTCCATAGTTTGCAGCCGCTGCAGTTAGTGCTTTCTTAGAAGCAAAAGAAGCATGTTCTGGTAAACCTTCAATCAGAGGCATCGGCCCCCAAGGTAGTTTCCAATCTGGTAAAACCTGTTTGCCAATCCAATCGCCAAGAATAGACCAGTCGGATAGTTTTTCAAGATTACATGTTACTTTCACATGGATATTTGGCATCCTATTTTGTTCGAGATGAAGACCCCATCGTGGAGCATATCCAGTAAGTGCGGTTGCTAAAGCAGATAATCCAGACTCACGATTAGTGATTAGTGATGTCCAAGAATTAGAAAAACAAACAGCATTGGATTCAGCCCATGAAGCAATTCCTTCTTGTGATTCTATTCCTTTGTCATATGGAGTGCAAGACAGGGTTGCTTCTATTCCAAGTTCCTCATAAGCAGATATTATCTCAAATTGTTGCTCAAGGAAATTTGGCCATGCTATATCCATTTCTTTCATTCTTTCTTTGTCACACCCAGCGGAATTGAGAGTTGTTGGAATTACCACAGTACCATCTTTATCACCAGATAAATCCGATAAGAATCGAATTAATCCGTGTCCTCCAGTAATTACTGAAACACCTGAAACATGGGCATTATCGACTTCTATGAAACCATCGGATTTGGCTGTATACGCCAAGTCTACAACCAATCTTGCGGCTTTTTGACGAGTAGGACCTTCCTTACCAAGAAGTTGCTCAGATAGCCGATTTGGCAGGTCCATGCTCACGGGAATTGGCCAAGACTCATGAATCCACCCCCTAACCAAAGGAAAAATAGCCTAATTTTGACCGAAGGTTTTGATACCATTGAGGGTGTTAGTCCTCATCATGACTAACCCTCCGATACAGGATAGCCAGGCACCTATTGCAGGAGAACCTGCACGAGAACAAAATAACAAAAATTACCCTCCATTAAACCATAAGGGGAAAGAAAGTATGCATCAAGACACTGAAAAACAAGTTGAACAGAAGCAAAAAAAGCCAAGAAAAATATTGGTTGTTGTACAAGTTCTAAGTATTCTAATCGCATTAGGAATGTCAGGATATGCAGTTTTTCTAAATGATTCTTCAGATTCAAAAAATTCTACATCGGCAAATGGAGCTGAGATTTTGGTTAGAACTGAAGGACGAACAGCAGATCATATCTGTAGTGAAGGAGGTGCAGACATATTCATCGGCAATGATGATAATTCTAATGGAATTTTAGATGAGTCCGAAATAACCTCAACAACTAGAATTTGTCATGGAAAAGAAGGTCTCTCAGGTCCTCAAGGCGCACCTGGTCCCAACGGGGAAATTGGTAGGAATAGTATGATAAATACCACTGAAATCGAAAATGGTAATATTACCTGCAACTTTGGAGGGTTATTGATTGAAACTGGAATTGATAATAATTCCAATGGAATTCTTGATTCAACAGAGATACAAACTGAACAGTATCTTTGCGATGGACAAATTGGAGTAAATGGACTGAATGGTTCCCAAGGCGCTCCTGCATTGGTCGAAAAAAGAACTCCTCCTTCTTACCTTTGTCAAGATGGAGTAATACTAGAATTCGGAGTTGATGATGGAAATGGACAGGGTCACGCGAATGATGGATTATTACATCAAGATGAAATTAGGGATTCACTAAAAATTTGTACTGAAGAACTCTCACAAGGCCCAATTACTGATATGTTCAGTGGAGTAAGTGATGGTGTTAATTCAGCATGCAGTTCTATGTCATGGTTAGAAAGTAGTTCGATTCTACTTAGTGCAGGTAGCAATGGAGCGACCGGTTGTGAACTTTGGACCAGTATGGCAACCTTAGATTCAACATCTCAACTTGTCGACATAAACCCTTCAGGAGATTCTACTCCCGGATTATGGCTAGATATGACAACATTAGAAACATGGAATGGTGAATTGGTATTTTTTGATGCAGATGATGGAAGTAATGGAAGAGAGTTATGGATGAGTGATGGAACTACCACTGGAACTCAAAGAATTACTTCATACGGAGGTTCAGGAGACGGATTGACCTCCAATTCGAAAATTGTAAAATGGATGAATGGAGTAGTTTTCACCAATATTAATGATGAATTCATGTGGAGTAATGGTACAACAACTGTCGATTTATTCGATGCTCCATTCTTTTCATTGTTAGCCCAATCAAATCTCGATATAGAAACCGCAGACTTATCGGCATATCCTCTAACAAAAATGTGGCCCACAAGCGATGGAATTTGGCTCTCAGCATCGACTATTTCTCAAGATTTTGAAATTCATCAATTATCTGAAGAAGGAGTTTTCAGGTCTTGGGATCTAAATACTCTGGAAGGTAGTATGCCAGATTCCTTCTTGAGTCACTCAGGCCACAATATTGTAATTGCTGAAGATGGATTCAATGGCCGACAGTTGGTTCGTCTAAATAGTGATGGAACTCATGACTGGTTGACTTCTCTAACATTACAAAGTAATGGTGCTGCAGCAATATCAGTTGGTGAAAAAATGGGACTTAAATCGATTGGAGATGTTATTTTATTTGATGCGCAAACCAGCGGAGTAGACACCACTTTATGGTCATATAATTTGACCACTGAAACAGCTCTAGAATTATCCACTAATATACTTGCACCAGGAGATAAGTCTGGAGCAGTTATGCTAAATGGAAAAATTTGGTTTGATTGTGTCACTGCTATAACTGCCACTGAATTATGCTACAGTGATGGTACAACAGATGGAACGAAATTAGCATATGAATTCCAACCTGGCATTAGTAGTTCAGATATTAGAGAAATCAGCCATGTCGGTGAAGACTTAGTGCTAATTGTTGATGGAGAAATTAACGGAATAGATACTGGGCATTGTTTGTGGAGTTTCAATACTCTAACATTGGAAGCAGATATCGCTTATGATGCATGGAGCGGCAGTGGAAATAATTCTCAATCCGGAACTTATGGAAGTCTAGAAGTGTCGAATGAAATTATTTTCATGATTGCCAACAATGGTGTTACAGGTCATGAAATTCATTCATGGAGTCCTTCTTCAATCGGTAATGAATGGCTAATTTTGGATTGATCGATACGACGACCAATACAATAAGGACAAGATATTCCAATTTCATAATGTTCTGATTGTTGGTCTTCAACCGATAATGGATTTCGGCAAGCAAAGCATTGGGCTACTTCGGTTTCTTTCAATTCTGGATTAACTGCAACCCTTTGGTCAAAGACGAAACAATCTCCATCCCAATGAGCACCACCAACTTCTTCAAAATAACCTAGGATTCCTCCTTTCAATTGTTTGACATTGGAAAAACCAGCATCCATCATCACTACACTTGCTTTTTCGCATCTAATTCCTCCGGTGCAAAACATCACTACTGGAGTGTCTTTGTATTCTTCTGAAATTTCAACAACTGCTCTCGGGAAATCACGAAATGATTTGATGTCTAATTCCATAGCATTCTCAAAAGTACCAATTCTGCACTCATAATCATTCCTAGTGTCGAGAACCAAAACCTCTTTGCCTTCATCTAATAATTGTTTAAAATCAACAGGAGTAATCTCTTCACCTGTATAATCCGCGGGTTTGATATGGTCAAGACCAATTGAAATTATCTCTTTCTTTAATCTAACATTCATTCTGTTAAATGGCTGATAATCTGTAATTGATTGTTTCAAAGTTATATCTCTAAACCGTGAATCCTGTTCAATATAATCAATATACGAATCGATTGATTCACGTAAACCTGCCAAGAAAAAATTAATTCCTTCATGCGATAATAGAATGGTTCCTTTGAGATTTAATTTTGAGCAAATATCACGAAATGGTTGTCTCAATTCATCCCTATCTGGAAGGTCAACAAATCGATATCCTGCGATATTGACTATTTTTCCGTCCATGATTGCGCGTACATCATTTTGCTTTTGAGCCCATCGTTAAATCAGTCTCGCCAATCATGTTTAGATGCAAGTGGCCTTCTCCATCCTTGACCAAAAGCACGACTAGACACTCTAGGTGCAGGAGACATTTGCCATCTTTTGTGTTCATTTCTCTCTAGACGAGTCAGAACTTCGAGTACTGTTTTTCTATCAAGGCCATGTTCAATCATTGCTTCTGCATCCATAGATTGCTCAATGTGTAATTTAAGAATTTCATCAAGTACTGGATAAGGGGGTAGAGTATCCTCATCTTTTTGATCCGGTGCGAGTTCTGCAGAAGGCGGTTTACTGAGAGTTGATTTGTTAACTGGAGGGTTATTTCCGCTAGCTTTTGCTCGAGAATTAAACTCTTCAGCAATAGCATAAACTTGCATTTTGTATAAGTCACCAAGTGGAGTATAACCTCCTGCCATATCTCCGTATAGTGTACAATATCCTTGTGCTAATTCTGACTTATTTCCTGTTGCGATTGCCATACGTGATTGAGAATTAGCATGAGCCATTACAATTAAACCTCTAAGTCTAGATTGAATATTCTCTGATGCAACACTATGTCCTTGTTGTAACATTTCACCGATCTGAGAATCTAAAGTTGTATGAAGTTGGTCTATCGGTTCAATTTTGAATTCAATACCCAATGATTCAGCAGTATATTTGGCATCATCTAGAGAATGTTGTGAAGAAAATCTACTTGGCATTGCAATTCCTAAGACATTCTCAGGACCAACTGCCTCAGTAGCAACACAAGCAGCAACTGCCGAATCAATTCCACCTGACAAACCAAGAACTATCTTGGATATGTTTGATTTACGACAATAGTCAGATAATCCGGTAACTACTGCATCTGTAATATCTTCTATCAAATCAGAATCTTGTTCAAATCCGTCATCATTGGATGACATGAATTTTATCTGTGAGTTGCCAATTTCCAGTGAATCTTCAGCAGTTGATGAAATCCATTTAGAATTCGAAGGATTATCTATGTCAATCAATAGTACTCCTTCTTTCCATGATGGCGCAATCACTACTGTACCATCAGGCCATGCGGCTAGAGAGCATCCATCGAAGAGTAAGTCGTCATTACCTCCTACTTGATTAGCAAGTAGGAATGGGTGATTAAGAACCTTAGATGCAGTCCTACAAACTTGGATTCTAGTACCTACTTTATCGGCATGATAAGGAGATGCTGAAAGATTAACTGTAACATCCAATTCAACACCTTGCCTTCCCCATTCAGCAAGATTCTCGATTGGATCAACTCCATATTCGGAAGGAGTCATCCCTGCTGCTTGCCAAGCATCTTCACATATTGTAACTCCTAAATCTAAATCTCCGATAGTTCGACAAATACCAGAACGATTAGCTGCTTGGAAATATCTAGTTTCATCAAATACATCATAAGAAGGAAGAAGTTGTTTTCTAGCAACTACTCTATTGGTCTGACTACCATTAGGATGTGATGATAACGGTCCGGCACGAACAACTCCATTGGCAGGAAGTTGTCTTTCACCATTAGGAACTACCGGTGTTCCAACCAAAACTGGGATATTTACAGATAGTGAACTTGCTTGCAGTTGAGACATTTTTACGAAATCTGGTTGTGATAAAAGGTCCCGTGGAGGATAGCCGCTAATTGCTAATTCAGTTGATACCGCTAAAGATGCACCATTCTCTTGTGCCAATTGCGATAAACTCTCGATTCTCTTAGCGTTTCCACTCAAATCACCCACTGTTGAATCTACTTGTAGCAGACCAATGATTCTAGACAAAGCAACCACCTAATCAATCAAATTTGACTATCTCGCCACTTTCGTCTTTGTACCACCATTCATTGGATTCTTTATCATGGTACCACCAATAGCCATCAGAACCCATTACCCAATCGGATTCTTCTTCGTCTGAGGCTGCTTCTTGAACGCCAAGTGCTGATGCTGCGGCTGATAGAGAAGCGGTTGGAGAAATACTTCCCTGTGAGTATTCTTTTTCAGGAGTTACATCTTCTTCTTCATCATCATAATAATCATCTTCATCGATTTCTGATGAATATTCATCCCAGTCATACTGAGAACGTGAGCCTCTACGCTTTGTTGCTTTTCTGGCCCAAAGAAGAGCTGTAACAATAATCGAGATGAATATTAGTCCAACTGCAGAACCAATAATTGGGTTTACATCACCAAATAATTTCTCTGTAAAGGATTGATCTCTTGCAGGTCTAACATCAATTGTAGGACCCTTAGCAGTTTCACCGTTTTCTAATTCAATTTCAATCCATTGTAATCCTCTTGAGGTTGGCGCCCAATCTAAAGAGATTAAACCAACACCGCCTGCAGGTATCTCGACATTTGGTCTTTGAATCACTTCTTCAGTTCCATCAATTCTTACTACCGAAACTACAGCATCGACATTACCGTCTAATGAGCCAACATTGTTTACAATGATTTTAACTGATGTAGACTGGTCAACTTCAAGTAATAATCTAGTGTATGATACCGATGATGTTTCAAGTGCAAATTCTGGCTTCAACCATTCCATGTCCCATTGGCCTACTAAACTACCTGCTGGAGTTCCGTCCATTCCTAAAATATCATTATCTGCTAAATCTCTTCCATTGATTTTTATGAATAAAATCATACGATTTTCTAGCATTGATTGTGTGATATCTGTCAAATCTATCTCAGCAAATACTTCTAGATTTAGACCATCTATTTCATCACCTTCTAGAGCCATTGGTTCTACACCATTTCTCAAGTAATCACCTGTCTCTGCGTCTTCAACCCACCAAACTAATTCGAGTGAGTCGACATCTAAACCTCCTTCTTCATCTAATGCAATTCTTACTTCATAGACTTCCGCTTTGAGAATTGCATTAGGCCTTGGATTGAGAATTTCAACCGGTTCTGGACCCGTTCCATCGATTAGTATCCAACGAACACTCGACTGATCAGTAGCATCTATGCCTTGACCTGTAATACAACTAACCTTCCACGTTAGAGAAATCTTTCCTGAGGTTAATGGTGCTTGTAAATCAGTGGACCAAAAACCATTGACTGCAGTAACAGTTTTGGTCAATCCGTTGAATAATAAATCGATATCGCAATCAAAGGTTGGCCTGAGTGATGATTGAACAAATAACACCTCTCCTCCAACTTCAAATGTACTTCCAGGAGCCATTCTAGCACCATCAGATACGATAGAACCTTGATTCAAATAGAGACCTAGGCTTTCATCCGGGATAGCAATCTCAGCAGAGAATCGCCATCTAAGCTCTGGGTATGACTTACTAGCCGTTTGGCCACCTCTATCTACCACAGTGAGACTCGGTTCTCTACGAGTATCCCCTAAGTCAGGTAATGTCCATTCAAGATGGAATTCTATTCGAAGTGTCAGTTCTGTTTCATATGGACCTGCTATTCCATTGACTCCCAACATTTCACAATCATCCACGACTAAATGAATACTCGTGGTAGTACAGTTTCCAGAATAGAAATCCCAGGAAATTGGCAAAGTATCACTACCCTGCTTAGAGGCTAGTTCAACAGTAACAGTCGATAAGTCAGAACCACCATTTGGTTCACTCATTGATACTTCAAATGCATAATCGATTTGAGGATGCAACCAGTTCTTCTTTCCACCATCCCAGGAGAATGAATTAGAAGCAATAGTAGGAGGACCATCTGCATTTAATTGATACATGAAAAGATGCTTTCCTGGCTCATTAGTCCCATTATCTTCCAATGGATGACCTGCAGCATCACTTCCTGTAAGATAAACTGCAACCTTATCTCCTAAAGTTCCGCCACTGTCATCGATTAGCAGAGTATACTGGCCAACTAATGCAGTCATATCATTAGGCATTAGAATCGAAAATGGTTCATATTCTCCATCATTAGGCATTCCACTGAAATCATAATCATTGACCCATTCTCTCCAAACCATGGCTTCGATATTTGAAGGTAAGATAGGTTGGTCTGTGATCTGAATTTGGATAGTTTGTGTTGTTGAAGGTGTTCTGTGGTCATAAGGTGCAATGTTTGACCAATAGACCGAAGGGCTTACTGAATCAGCAAAGAATACTCTCTCAAAAATTGCTTCTGAGGTAGTTCCTGAACCATTTAGAGGAGTAACTTCCAACCTCCAAATAAGTTCTCCATTGGTAAATGGTACTACATCGGTAAAATTCCATGTATCTCCATCCAATGAAGTAGTATTAGCAACTAGAGTTGAACCATGGAATAGTTCAACAACTGCCTCGCCTGGTGCGAACGATTCTTGACCTTCTAATCCTTCAAATCCTACATCAACAGATATATCCAATTGTTGGCCTGCAGGTAAATAATATTCATCACTTGGCAATTCGCCCATAGAAGTGGTAAATGTAACACTCTTCAATTCCAAATCATTTTCATATGCCATTAAATTGCCAGAGGTTGACCCCCATGTATGTATAGCAGGAATAGAAATTACTCCATTTGATAATACCATTCTTGTTGATGCTATCATATATGTTTCATCGTCCCAACCAGGTTCGATTCTAAAAGTAATTGCAACATCTACATTCGAACCTGTCTGAGATACATTAAGCCAGTTGGTTGGATGTAGTTCAATCAAACTGGAATCACCCTGTCCGATAGGCGTACCTCCTTCTATTGGGAGTAGCCAGGTTGCATGGTTAGTTTGACCTACAACATCTAATCGAGCTAATGCAGCGTTAGATGAGGTGACTGTGAAAGAAGTATGCATAGTATGCCATCTTTGACTTGGAGTTAAAACATCAACTGGATCATCCATATATGAATTAGAAATCGAAATATCGCTAGATGTGTTAACGCCGTTAAGAGTCACTGAAAGTCCTCCTGAAGTATTAGATATGAATTCTAAAGGAACGAGGTGTTGACCTGCAATATCGCTCAGTCCAGAACGCGCATTATTTATTCCTAGAACAAATAGAGATTGCTCATCAGCATCTAGACTCATCGATATAGGATATGGTACTGAAAGTCCAGCCATCTTCATACCACCTGTTCCTATAACTTCGAACTCAACTTCAATGAAACTAGCACCTAGGAATCCTACACTTGAGGATACACTAGATGCAGCAAATTGGAGGTCTGCCAATTGAGTATCATTAAAAATGATATAATCGGATTTGGCATTATCATAAGACCAATTTGCAATAATTTGACTTCCTACCTTAACAAATAATCCAGACATTGTTCCAGTTTCAGCCATTATACCGAAAGAAAAACTTTGGATATCCTCTTTAGGAATCCAAGCTTTAGTTGATGCTGAGCCTGATATACCAGGGTTAACTGCAATCATATCTTGTCCATTTTGGAACCTATCTTGCCAACCCCAAGAACCTACTCTAGAATCACTACCTCCCCATTCTATAATTCCATCCAATCCAAAGTCTATTGCTGGTTGGGCAGGGAACTTCCCACTATTTTTGGTAAACTGGAAAGAATTAATTTCTAACATTTGCAACGGATCATCGTGAATCATTCTAAACTGAGCCCTGTAAATTGGAGAATCTTGTGAGTAAGTAAATGCAGAGGGTGATGAGACATTCGTCCAATTCATCGTTTCATCTGTTCGGACTTGTAAAACTCCATTAGTCATCGATGCAATTCCAGTTAGTTCGTCAACCGGAAGGAGAGACACAAACCATGGAGAGGTGAATATACAGTTATCATTACTTTGGTAGCCACCACCTGCTATGGGTATTTCCGCATCAACTGTATCACATACGGAATCCCAATTCTGTTCTCCTACATCACTAAAAATTGTTGAATATGAACCATCTCCTGAAATTGAATGTAAGGTTGGAATACCTTCTCCTGTTATCGAACCTCTAAATTCTAGTAAAATTCTAACCTTAGGATACATTTCATAGTCGATCATATTAAGAGGAATAATCAAGTCATTACTTCCTTTTGCACCGAGTATTTCTGTGCCTGATGGTGTTATGATTGACCAGTTTAGAAAGGCACCATTTGGAATCTCAACATCTAAATGAAGAGGTGCATATGTACTTTTACTGACTACTTGAGTTGAACTAGAATCCCAACCTATTGTTGGACTGGTCCAATTGGATTCAGGGGGGGAGGCAAGATGAACATCATCGATGAACCAATAATCACAGCAAGTTCCTGAACCATAAATTTGAGACATTCTAATTTGAGTTGTAGCATGTAATGCTGCAGCAGGTAATGTAGTCGTCCATTGTTGAGCAGTGCCACCAATAGTTGCTCCGGAGAAAGTTTGAACATCAACCCAAGAACCTGAAACAGATTTGTACTGTACCTTTAGGTCCTCACCACTGTCAGCTTCCTCTCCGCATGAGGATGAACCTTGCTTAATCCATGCATGAAGCGGCATACTGTTAGCACCTGCAAGATTCAAGGCAGGAGATGTTGCGTGTTCAGGTGTGCTACTGGCCTGCGTTTTCAGTGACCCACCGCTAGATCCATTGTAGCCGCATGTGTTAGATGTATAATGTCCAACATAGGTTCCACTAGAAACTGTCCATCCTTGTAAGCCAGTATTAAAATCCCAAATTGTACCCGCAGTTGTACCCGTTAAAGAACCTGCAGAAGTGACAACAGTTCCATTCTTAGTAGCGTCATTATTAGACCATATTTGATTGCCATCCCATGTGAATCCATACTGTTTTTGCATTACGGCTGGTGCAATGTCAAGTTGTAAATCTGTTATTGGTTCGGCTGAAGGAACATCTACAGTAAAGCCTGTATTTACTTGATTATCACCAACTAACCCTACGAAAGTTTCAGCACCTACAGAAGTCAAACTAGGTGATTGAACATCCTGTAATTCTTCAGAAATCGGCTGTTTTGCCAAAATTTCACCGTTCATCTGCAATGGACCAATGAGCACCATTAAAATGGCTAAAAACACAGCACTGCGCCATGGACCACCGGCCGACATAACAACCCGTAGTAATGGAAGGACTTCAAACATACCCCTAGAAATCAAATTTTACCTTCCGGTGTGCCAAATTACAGTTAATTTTTCCAATTTACTAAATTTAATGCCAGCCCAAGGGTGAGGTTCAAGACAAAAACCAATGTCGCAGGGTTATGGCTCAGCCAAAACCCGCTGGTGAATTGGATGCAGTTTCCATGGAAAATGCATTACTGGAAACATGGAAGCAAGAAAATGCATTCAAGGCTTCCATTGACTCAAGAAGAAATGGTGCGCCATTTATCTTCCTAGAAGGCCCACCTACTGCAAATGGAAAGCCTGGAATTCATCACGTTGTTGCTAGAGCATACAAAGATCTAGTCTGTAGATGGAAAGCAATGGAAGGTTTTCTTGTCGAAAGAAAAGGTGGCTGGGACACTCATGGATTACCAGTTGAAATCGAGGTACAAAAGAGAATGGATTTGATGTCCAATGAAGCCATTGAAGAATATGGAATGGATAATTTCAACAAAGCTTGCCGAGAGTCTGTTTGGACTTACGAAAGTGCTTGGAGAGAGATGACTGAAAGAATGGCTTACTGGGTCGATTTGGACAATCCATATGTGACTTTAGACAATAATTATGTCGAATCCTGTTGGTGGGCTCTTAAACAAATGTTTGACAAGGGACTATTGTATCGAGGCCATAAAGTTCTACCTTACTGCCCCCAAACTGGAACCTCATATTCAAGTCACGAAGTAGCTCTTGGTTACAAAGAAGTCGAGGAGCCTTCCGTTTATGTTAAGTTTAAACTGGTCGATGAGGATGCTAGTATTCTTGCTTGGACTACTACACCATGGACACTGCCTGGAAATGTTGGACTTGCAGTTGGTCCAGAAGTTACTTATGTCAAAGTTAGAATCACAGAAGATGCTGAAAATTGGCAAGGTGCAGGAGGTGCAACTGTTGGTGAAGAAGTTATTCTTGCTAAAGATTTAATGAAAGAAGTACTAAGGCACAATGTCGAAATTGTCGAAGAAATGACTGGAAGTCAATTGGTTGGACGTTCATATGAACCTCTATTCCCAGATGCAGTCCCAAGAGGGGATTCAAAATCGGGATGGACTGTTTTAGCGGCAGATTGGGTAACTACCACAGACGGAACTGGTGTTGTTCACACTGCAGTCATGTATGGTGAAGATGACTATCACCTTGGTATGGAAGCAGGTTTACCAGCATTCCACACTGTAGGAATGGATGGCGCTTTCAATCAAGGAACACACCCCGATTTAGATGGTAAATACGTAAAAGAATGTGATCAAATAATCATCGACTTATTATCTGCCCCCAAAGGAAGTAATGGAAAAGGTCCAGACAGTGGACTACTTTACCGTGAAAAAGAGTATTTGCACGACTATCCTCACTGCTGGAGAACAGACCACCCACTTCTTTACTATGCAATGGATTCTTGGTTCGTAAAAATGACTGCTGTCAAAGAAAGATTACTAGAATTCAATGATGGTGTTGAATGGGCACCTGACTGGGTTGGTGAAGGAAGATTTGGCGAATGGCTTCGTAATGTCAAGGATTGGGCAATTTCCAGAGAACGATATTGGGGCACTCCTCTACCTGTGTGGAGATGTGAAGATGGTGAGATGAAGTGTGTCGGCTCTATTGCTGAACTTCAAGCAGAGGTGGCCAAGGCGGTTGCAGCAGGAATTGCCAATCCAGAATGTCCTGATGATGTCGACTTACATAGACCGATTGTGGACGGATTTACATTACTCAGTTCAAATGGAAAACCAATGAATAGAGAACCATTTGTCATGGACTGTTGGTTCGATTCGGGATGTGCTCCATTTGCACAGTGGCATCATCCATTCGACGGTGGAGAAACATTTGATGCTTCATTCCCAGTCGATTATATCTGCGAAGGTGTCGACCAAACAAGAGGTTGGTTCTATACTCTTCTCGCCGTTTCCACAACTGTATTTGATATGCCAGCATACAAGAGATGCTTGAGTTTAGGACTTATCTTGGATGCTGAAGGAAAAAAGATGTCAAAATCAAGGGGTAATATTGTCGACCCATGGGACCACTTTAATCGAGAAGGGGCAGATGCTACTCGTTGGTACATGGTAACCGCTGGAGCACCATGGAGTCCATTGAAATTTGATTCAAATGGAGTAAGAGAAACCTATGCAAAGATGTTCCTAACATTATGGAATATTTACAAATTCCATGCTGATTATGCTGCATTAGATGGATTTGACCCTGAAACTGATAATCTAGATGTTTCTTCTAGACCAGCGCTTGATCGTTGGATTCTTTCAAGATTGGCAAGTGTAGCCAAGGCATATCATGATGATTTCAAATCTTGGAATTTCCATAAAGCATGCAGAGATTTAGAAGACTTTGTTGTCAATGACCTTTCAAACTGGTATGTTCGTAGAAGTCGAAGAAGATTATGGGATGAGGCCGAAAATAATGATAAATTGGCCTGTCAAAATACCCTTCATGAAGTTTTGACAACTGTATGTAGATTGGTTGCACCAGTTAGCCCGTTCATGGTTGATATAATCCATCGAAATTTGAATGGTGAATCAGTTCACCAAGCAGCATGGCCATTAGGAACCCCTGGTTCATTGGAAGGTTCTACTGCTGATAGTTGGGATGAAAAAGCCGCTGAAGCCACTGCTCAATTACCTCCTCAGGACTTGACCTTAGAATCGAATATGACTCTGGTAAGAGAATTAGCCGAAACAGGTAGAAGAATTAGGGTAGAAGCTGGAAGAAGGCAAAGGTTACCGTGTGGCGAAGGTTGGATTGTTTCGGGACCTGATCTTTCACAATTTCATGACATATTAGCAGAAGAATTGAATGTCGAAAGTATAGCAATTGAACAAGATTTAGATCGTTTCCAACAAATAGAATTGGCTCCAAACTTTAGGGCTCTTGCCCCTAAAGCAAGAAGCGAAGTAAATTCAATTGCTGGAGAAATTAAGAATGCTAAAGATCCTGTTGCGATGCTTGAATCTATCAAGTCTGGTAATTGTGAAATTATGGGTGTTAAGATTGAAGAGACTGATGTCGAAATTAGAAGAACTGAGAGAATAGGCTTTGCAGCATCAACAATTCAAGTCGGACAAGGAGAAGACTCTAGTCAAATAAGTCTGGTTCTAGACATGAATGACACTCCAGAATTACTTTCAAAAGGTCTTGCAAGAGACATTACTAGAAGAATTCAAGCAAAGCGTAAAGATTTGAATTTAGAAATTGAGGCAAATATCAATCTCGAAATTTGGATGATAAATGCACCTGAATTATTTGATGAGGACAAGCAATGGATTGTCAATGAAACCAGAGCATCAGAAGTTATTTTCCATTCAGAAGTTGATAAAATTACTGAAGATTGCGATACTTTCGAAGTGGATGGAACTACTATTGGTTTCACAGTCAACTAATCGCACTGATTATCGACGCATTCAAACGATATCGAGTGTAGGCGAAATCATGCGCAGAGCATTTCTAAGTGTGGCATTGGTTCTTTCTATGCTGACTGCAGGATGTTTTGGAGAAGGTGAGGCTCTAGTCGAGTCAGAAGTTATTGTCCCACTTTGGGACTCATACGAACTGATTGATCAACAAAGTCATGAGACTGAGAGAATGTTTGTTTCTATTGATTTAGCAACAAATCAGTCTACAAATCTATCATGGGCGGTTTTTGATGCCTCTTATGGTGGAAATTGTTGTGAACATTATCTTGCTACTACTATCGAAGGTCAAATACTAAACATCGGCGGAGAATATCCAGTATGGAGTTTTGATCGTGGACATGAATGGGACACCTACATACCTGGAGTTTTACCTGCACTTGGACAATGTGTGACTGCAGTACCTACTAATCCTGGACAAGAAGGTCTGGGTGAAGGAAGTATAGTTCAAGCGACTAATGGAGATATTATTTCGATGTCTTGGTACCCTTATGTTGGTGGTGATTTGAAACTGGATAAATTCTATGCAATCCTATATGATGAGTCTGAAGACCAGTGGAAGTGGTGCTATAATCGAATCACTGAACCATTCTATGATCGCTCGTGGCAAGTTGAGGTTATCGGTCCGATTCAATCTTCAATGGGTAGTGGTGATTGGGCAAGTATAGTAGTCTCAAACTTCTGGCATCAAAGCCTCAATGCAGGGGGGCAAATTAGTGTTGATGGGCTCAATTACTATCCATTCCAATTCCCTGGAAGAGATGGAGGAGATCCTGATATTGAACTGGATTTAGATTTCACCAATGCATCACTTTCAAGTTATTATGATGTTAACAAACCACACAAAGAAATGCGAGCATTCCCTATGCCAAGTGGCGGCTTAATATTCCCTAGTTACTACAATAACGGTAATGCTGCATTTATGGATACTTCATTGTCTTGGAATGAATTAGCAGTTCAATTCCCTTCAGAATATTGTCAAATCGATAGTTCAGGAACAATACATTGCGTTGCAAATTCAGGAACATCATTCACTCATTACAAATCAACTGATGGCGCATTTACATGGGAAAATTACACCTATGATATGGGGGACATGGCCTCACAAATTGAAGAATGGGAATTCCAAGCAAACGGAGAGCTAGATCTTTTCGTATTGAATGTTAGATACCAAAGTGCCGCAGGTCCCGATGTTGATACAGTATTCCACGTTAGAGGATACTCTGAAGATATGTCTCCTGATACGTTGACATACATTGGTCAAGGAGATTTAGATTCAACATCTGGTGCCGGAAATGATATCAGATTTGATTTCGCTTCACTCGGAATATTAAATGACGGTGGAGTAGTTGTTGCTTATCACGATTCAACTGACCCAGACCCATTATTTGCTGTGGAATTAAATCTGCCTCAAGACTAAAACATTTCAAGAATATCGCCAAATAATTCTTTGGCATGTCCATTGCTTCTTTCAACGAGTCTCTTGACAATCAATTCAGGAGTTGAGCGAGCCAAATGATTTCTTTTTGGAGTTCTATCTACTATCAATTCTAAGTCACTGTCAAGACCGCTTGCTTCAATTCCATCAACTCTCAAATCATCACATTTGGATGCCTTGATAATTGCTGGCGCTAAGTGAGTTACAAGCATCATGCAGGTATCTGGTTGTGAACGTGCAGCAAGAAGCATACCAGCAATTATCCTAGAACCTGCACCAGGTTCGGTTATCGCTTCCAGTTCATCTGCAAGTATCAGTTTAGGAGTTGGGTCACTGACAACATCGGCCAATTCAACTAATGTCTGCTCTAGAGCACCCGCACTTTGAGTCCCACCAGCCTTAGCAAGGATATGCAAAGATTCAACCCCACCAACTCTTGCACTATCTGCAGGAACAGGTAAACCCATGTGCGCTAGTATACATGTGTGTGCCAATAATTCTAGTAGGGTAGTTTTACCACCAGAATTTGCTCCTGTAAGAAGTGCTAAAGATTGTTGATCTTCACTTTCTGCAGCATTTCCTAGTCCATATGTGACAGGGTCAGCATCGATTCCAAGCAAGATATGGCGGCCATTTTTTATCCAAATTCCGTGACTGACTATTTCTGGCATAGAACATTGGTAGTGATTTGCCCATCTTGCTATTGCTAACCATTGTTCACATTCGATCAAACTTCTAATAGAATCTTCACATAAACCCTTCAATGGGCCTAACTTTCTAGCCATTGTATAGATATGATCGGCTTTTTGTGCCTTTAATTTGTCTTCTAAAGCACTGTCAATTCCATCAATCACTGATCGATCAACCTTCGCCGGCCAATCAGATGTGAAGATAACTGGAGGACATCTTACTCCAGTACCCTGCAATAGTTCTGATAATTGATTTGTCGCATCTTGCATTGCTTCATCGATAACATGTCCCGTAACCTCTTTCAATTTACGTTGGAAACCTGCTCCATCAGATAGTGCCTCTAGTAATTCAGCACCACTTAGTGCTAATTTAGCATCATTCATTGCCTTCTCTACCTCTTGATTTACTTGCTTTTGGAGATTCTTGGTGAAAGCCCAAAGTTTGTCTTTGACTAATTCTGCCTTAGCCATATCTCCTTCATCATACAGACTATCAAGTAGGGCTGGCAACTGAGATAATCCTGTGGTAGCGCCTTCTAACAGACTAAGAAATGGATGCTCTTTATCGGTAGATGTTAGTAGACTGATTGTACTTGATAAACTCTGTAAAACTCTCTTGTTATTCTTGAACCAATCCAATGTTTTCTCTGGAATAATTACTTCTTCGTTGGGCTTACTTCCTAAAATAATCCATCCATCTGGTGCTTGTGCAGGAGCGCCACTTCCAATCCAAGTAACACTTTTGAAAACAGTATAGTCTTTCCAGGTTTCTCCTTCACCCGGAGTTAAAACTCTACAGTAGCGCTTCAGATTTTCTCGTGGCTCATGACTTACCACTACACGTTCATATCTCTCAATCGTATTTCTTGGAGAAGATAAACTTCGAAATAGTGAGTGTAATATTTCTTGTGTTTTTGAGTGTTGATTTAGAAAGTCAATCGCTTGAGAGATCATTTCTCTCCTCGAAGATATGTCATTTATTGGCATCAATAATTGCATTCGTTCTTTAGTTGCTGCTGATGCTGCAAATCCAGAGATTTGTTGAATTAATTTTTGGTGTAATTTTACTGATTCTTTGGTGGCTAAAAATTGGCCATCATCGCCAGCAACAGTACGGGCCAAGGATAATGCTCTTTTTGGAGAAAGTCCTTCGATTTCTGCAATTCGACCTATGTCTCCAGCCTTAAGATGACTCATAGCGGCTTGTTCGGAGCCAAAATGATCACATATTTTCCTTGCTAATTTCTCTCCAACACCTGGTATTAAACTCAGCACCATAATAGTCAATGATTGTCATCGGCTTAAGAGAATAGTGCATGAAAAATTGATTTCAGCAGGTTCTGATACCCTCTGTCGATTCAGCATATTCTTGCATTGGAACTTTGAATAAATCATCACATGTCCTCTTCACAATTGGCAAGGTAAGTGTTGATTCAGTCCAATCGATAGAATATCCACCTACAGAAGATGATGAAGGAACATAATCTTGACCGGTTTGAGTCATAATTATTTGGATACTTTCACCTGCTTGAATAAATACATCCATTGGCATGAATTCCATAAGTCCAATTACTTCGACATAAGGAAATAGATTCAGTTGTCCGTCTCTTCCACCAGCATGGAATCTGTAATCCATGACTGCATGACCAAGTCTCATTCCACTCTCATCTTGAATTTCTAAATAACCATGTGCACCATTCAGTGTACTAGGTGTGACAGGAATATGAAAAGTAGGCATACCTGCGATGTAAACATCTTCATCGAAAGGACCGTAAGTCATTGTTATGGTGGATGAGGCAGTCATAGATTCCCCATCGGGAGCCAAATCTATGGCACTGATTTCAAGATACTCAGTATCTAGTGCCGGATAGGTTGATTCGAATCGCCAGCCTCCACGATTATCTTGCATCTCTACTCCTAGTTCTGGTGCCCTTCCTTCACCTTTCAAGTACCAGTCGAACCAATACAACATCTCATCTGCCCAGTCCCATCTTAGTGTATATGGATAAGCTTCTGCACCTTCGCCCGAAGATTGACCGCTATGACCAGATACTCTATCTGGATAATCATGAGCCCATTGGCCTGCTAAAGTTTTGACCTCAATACCTGCTTGCTCCATAATTTGGTGGGTTGGGAATGCCATGTGCGGATCAACGTTCCAATCTTGCATTCCTTGAATAATGTAAACTGAACCTTGATAATTTTGCGCAACTCTATCCAAGAATGAACGTTCAGTCCAATATGTATTTCCAGCATAATCAACCATTCCACCTGTTTGATACGCTAGAGGACCATTGACATATCCTTCGACATATCCTTCACAGAGATTTTCACTATCGCCCGCGTCTCCATCAACACCAAATGATCCATAGACACCATTGTGCATTATGGCGCCACGAGCCTCCATACTGCCATTTCTCCACATCAATTCATGGACGCCAATAAGCCCAGACATTGGAACGATTGTTGCCAGACTGGGATTACCAAAAGTTGCGGCTTGCCAAGGAGTACTTCCATCGTATGACTTACCGATTAATCCAACTTTTCCGTTGGACCATTCCGCTTCTCCAAGCCATGAAACTGCGGCATCAATTCCTCTTTGTTCATCAGTACCCATCAAATCCATACAATGATTAGAATTACCTGTACCAAAAACTGAAACTTGGGCTACAGCAAATCCATGAGGTACATAATTTTCAATCAAAAAACGGCCTAGTCTCTCTGCAGGAGTTGTTGCCGAAACATCTCCATCATCATAGTATGGGCCTACATCAGCAATGACTGGAACTTTACAATCCATTGAAACATTTGCTTGGGTAAAGTCACAACCTTCAATTTCAGGTAGCCATAATCCGAGATGAACTTCTGCACCTCCGGTTACTCCAGCACCACCATCAGAGGCAGTGATACTAGGGACTGGAACAAAGACTGAAACTGGAGTTGAAATGTTATGCGATCCATTTTTTGAAACACGACTGAATACATCGGTGTCCATGTATTGTAAATCAGCCCTCTGCCATGGTTCAGGATATACCTCAAAGCTTGAGTCTGAGTTTTTTTCTTCTTCATTCTCGCCAAAACAGCCAGAAAGACTTGCACTTAGCATCACGACAAGAATTAGCCATACGCGCAAGTCCATAACTGAACGGCAACGACACTAAGTTTTGAACTCATCGCAAAGATGAACACTGAATTTATTCTGGATTTTCAGATTTTCGCTTTTCCATTTCTTCACGGACTTCGTCCATGTCCAGTCCTATTAGCATCTTTACTAAATCACGTAGAGCATTTTCAGGAAGAGCGCCTGGCTGCATGAATACTCCGATTTCTTGCTTGAAAGCAATCGTTGTAGGAATTGATCTAACATTGAATAATCTGCCGAGTTCAGGTTGGGCTTCGGTATCTATTTTTCCAAATACAACATCAGGAAATTCCTCGGATATTTTTTCATAAATTGGTCCATATGCCCTACATGGGCCACACCATTCTGCCCAAAAGTCAAGAATTACAAGTTCATTGTTCTCTATTGTTTCAGCAAATGTTGGTTCGGTGAGCTCTAAAGTTGCCATGATTTATGCTCATCAATACAGTCTATCATACCATCGATGTGAAATCTACTATCCGTTTAATTCATGTGCTATACCATCGAGGCTACATAATGCGCAGACAGTTATTGGCCGGAATTATTCTTGGAATTATGCTTCTTGCTCCATGGTCTATTTCAAGCAATACACTAACTGAAAGCGAAGTTGAAGAAACTAGTGCACGTTCAAATGATATTGTAGTTTCTGAATTGTTTATTAGTCCAAATAATTTAGTTTCAAATGAAACATCTGGAAATATGAACATCTACAATGCCACTGATTGGAATGGTGATGGTGAATATGGCAAATATAGTGATCAATTCATTGAAATTTGGAATTCAGGCACTTCAACTGTCGATGTATCTGATTGGATTTTATCTACTACAAGCGGAAGTCCTCCTTGTCAGCTTGCTTGGAATACCAATATTTCCGCAGATGAAAGAATTGTTGTGTTTAGAGCAGATTCAGACCTCGATTTAAGTTATTTTGATGGGGAGACTGTTACGATAAGTGATGATTCAGGCAATGAAATTGATACAATGACTTTCCCTGCAACTGATTCAAGTTATGGAAAATCATATGTTGAGAACTCTAATGGAGATTTGGTAAAAGTTACACCTACGCCAGGATGGGGGCCAAATGACAACGGGACCTACACAGTAGGGCAAAATATTGTCAAATGCTTCAAGATATCAAATACTGATTCTTCCAAGGCTTTCCTACTCAAAGGAAGAGTTGTTACAATGGACGGTGAAAGCAATGTAATCAATGATGGAAATGTAATGATTAGAGATGGGAAAATTACCGGCGTATGGGCTTCAAATTCTAACCCCCCTGCAGGAGTAGACTTCAGCGATGTACCTATTGTAGAGACTGAAGGTACTATCTACCCAGGACTGATTGATTTGCATAATCACGTTCACTATAATCACATCCCACTATGGGATTTTAATGTTCATCTGAGTGACTCCCAGAAATCAGAAGAAGGCGGATATACCAATAGATATCAATGGGGTAATAATTATGATTACGGACCAAGTATTACATGGATGAAGACCAATATTCAATCATCATATCGATGGGATATGGCAAGTGAACAGATGAAGTACGCTGAAGTTCAAGCGGTTTCAGGAGGAGTAACTGCAATGCAAGGCTCTCCAAGTTCAGGAACTCAGGCATGGGATAGTATTCTATCTCGTAATGTAGAATTATACAATTTCGGCCAAGATGGTATCTCTACTTGTGCTGTTTGCGGTGCTGCCGATGATGACTATACCGGTAGCCACTTGATTAGCCAAAGTGAAGCCGGCACACTCAATGCATGGTTTGTTCATTTATCTGAAGGAGTAGACCAAACAAGTAAAAATGAATTTGATTCCCTTTGGAATAAAGGCTTGATACTCGATGAAACAGTTGTAATTCACGGCACTGCTCTTGATTCTTCACAGTTTAGTCAAATGGCTAGTGTCGGCTCCGATTTGGTTTGGTCGCCACTTTCAAATCTTCTATTATACGGCGATACTACTGATGTTGTTGCTGCCGACCAAGCAGGTGTCAAAATCTCAATTTCCCCAGACTGGGGGCCAAGTGGTTCAAAAAATAATCTGCATGAACTAAAGGTTGCAGATATGTGGAATACAAATAATCTAGGTGGTCATTTCAGCAACTATGAATTGGTTGAAATGGTAACATCAAACCCTGCTGATACAACCGGTTGGGCCCAATTTGTTGGAAGGGTCAAAGCAGATTTGTATGCTGATTTGGTGGTAATAGATACTTTCCATGACGACCCATATCGTAACTTAATCGAAGCAATCGATGCGGATGTTGCTCTAACTATTGTCCAAGGTAAAGCAGTATTTGGCGATATAGATTTGATGCAGCAACTACAAGGTGATGATTGGGAGTATGTTAACGGCTCAGGATTCCAAAAAGCCGTTGACGTCACCTCGATGACCGAAGTTGATGGAACTCAAACATTTCAAGAAATTGAAGCCGGATTAGCTATGGCAATGCGCCATGAGTTTAGCGACATGAAAGAGCATTGGAATGAGTTCGATGACATGACAGATAGTGAGATCAATGCGTGGCTAAATTCAACATTTGATGGTGATTACAGAGATGATGTTAATCACTTGAAGAACTTAACTCTAGACCCTATTTTCACTTCAGGAGATGCTCGTTACTTCGATGTGATTAACCGTTCAGCACATGCTAATTACCACATTGATATGAATAAATTATACGATGACTATTACACTGTAGAAATGGTTAATGGCGATAGAATAAATGTCAATGTTCAGTTACCTGATGACGAGGTTAACTCTGGAGATAATACGGATAACAATGACGCAGGAGACACAACTGTTCTCCCTGGGCCAGATGATACATCTGATGATTCTGATAACACAGGCTCAACTCAAATTCCAGATGCCCCGAGCGGTACTGACGAAGACGAATTCTATGATGAAGCGAAGGCTGATGATGACACTAAGCGTCAGTTGATTCTAATTCTAGTGGTAATTCTAGTTGGAATGATGTTCGGCCTGTATGTAATAAGTAAAACAGGTGGAGATGACTTACTTGAATCTGGTCAAGTGGTAATCGATAAGATGTGGGATGAAGATAATCCTGAACCGATGTCAGAAGAGAATGTGAATGACTCTTCGGAATCAATTGAGGAAAATAAGTCATCTAGTAATGAAACTGATTCAACCAAAGAAAAAGTCGCTAGAGCAATGAAGAATGCTGGATTATCTGCAGTTCGAATGTTTGCCAAGATCGACCAAACCTCAGATGGCTTTGTCTCAAGAAGAGAACTTAGAACAGCAATTACTGGAATGCTAAAGGATGATATTAAGATGAAGGATTTAGATGCGATGATTACTACCTTCGATAAGAATGGTGATGGAGTCATAAGTCTAGATGAATTCCTTGAAGAGATGGAAGAAAAGCAACCTGAAACATTTGTTCCAAAATTGCCTAAACTAGCCCCGCCACCAAAGGATGACTAAGTTAAATCCCAAGTCGGCCCATCTGCAGAATCTGTTACAGTAACTCCCATTTCATTGAGTTTTTCTCTAATTCTATCTGCTTCTGCCCAATCTTTGGTATTCCTTGCATTGGTTCTCTCGACAAGTAATGCCTCGACTTCTTGAGCGATTTCTGCTCGACGAGGATCTTCTTCTGGTTCTAACAGCGCGAATTCTCTTGACGGCAGAATACCAAGTACGGTTCCAGCAGTTTCTTCCAGCAAGTCAACTGCGTAGTGTGCAAATGCATTTTTATCATCATCATCCAAATCAGTTTGTAAAACTCTACTTATTTCTCTAATCATTCCTAGAACCTTAGCAACAGCTCCTCGAGAATTGAAATCATCATCCATCGAATTAGCGAATCCTTCGCCCATCTTTTCCAATAATCCTAATGACTTACCAAGAGGCAAGGGTGATGCTAAATCCGCTTGTGGTAATGAGACTGGAGGTTGGTCAGACATATTTTGAAGTGCTTCAATATAACACTGTAGAACCTTGTTATAATTTCTTTCAGCATCTTTTAGCAAGGTTTCATTCATATCTATTGGGGAACGATAATGTGCATTGATTAATGCAAATCTCAAAACCATAGCATCTACTTGTTGAAGAATATCTCTAATTGTCCAAAAATTTCCTAAGGATTTACTCATTTTTTCTCCATCGATATTTACGAACCCATTGTGTAACCAGTGATGTACTACTGGGCTGCAACCAGTATGACATTCTCCTTGGAAAATTTCTGCTTCATGATGAGGGAATCTTAGGTCATGTCCACCGCCATGTATGTCAAATTGCGAACCAAAATAATCCATTGACATAGCAGTACATTCGATGTGCCAGCCAGGGCGTCCTGGTCCCCAAGGAGAATCCCATGTGGGTTCTCCGGGTTTGGCTGATTTCCAAAGTGCGAAATCTTTGTGATCTCTCTTACCCGAGCCAGTTTTTTGAACTCTTCCTCCTGCACCAGAACGAACAGCATCAATACTTTGTCCTGTTAACACACCATACTTTTCTGGTGCTGATTCTACATGGAAATAAACGCCATCATCTGCTTGATATGCATTACCTTTATCGATTAAATCTTGGGTGATTCTAATCATATCATCAACGTATTCCGTACATCTAGGATAATCATCTGCTCTAAGGATATTTAGAGAATCCATATCTTCATAATAACCTGCAATATTGTCTTCAACAATCTCTCTCCAATCTTCACCAGTCTCTATTGCCCTATTGATGATCTTATCATCGATATCGGTGAAATTCTGTACATAGTGAACATCAAAGCCGGAGAACTCTAACCACCTGTGGATTAGATCAAAGGCGAGATAACAACGTGCATGGCCAAGATGACATTTGTCGTAAACAGTAACACCACAAACGTACATTGAAACTTTTCCGGGCTCCATTGTAGTGAACGCAACTTTTTCTCTTCGACGAGTATCGTGCAGGCGCAGAGGCATGGGATTCAGCACGTGGTGTTAGCCACTTCACTTCAAGGTTATACATGATAATCCCTAGGATTCCCTAAGGCGAGTCAATTGAAAATTCTGGAAGATGGTTTGATGATTGGCTCAATTCGTCTAAAAGATTTGGATATTGCGCGGATTAGTTGGATTTTACCTGCTATTACTGTTCCTGTTGCAATGATTGTTCATATCTTACTAGGCAATGCGAGGACTTTTCCAATTTTTATATCCGAAGCAGATTATCCGGGTTTGGAAAGATGGATTTTTACTATTGGCTTGTGTATCGCGGGGCTAATGCAGATTATCTTTGCTTGCAGAATGTGGGCCACTATGAGAAATAATGAACGCAAAAAACTGATGTTTCTAACACTGCTATGTGGCTTATTTACTGGAGGAAATTTGGTCATCATGTCTTTTGCTAATATGTATGACCACCTTGCCTTACACGTTGTGACAGCATCAAATGTATTTCAGGGAGGTATGTTATGGGCACTACTAGCACACTTTTCCCTTCCAAATGCAAATAAGAAGGGTAGAAAAATTCGTGTTTGGGGTATGTTAATTTCGTTAATTTCCTATATCGTAATGACACAAAGTGTTATCCGGGCCGTTAAAGATTTAGAAAAATATGGCCTTGAGCAAGATACTATTTTCACTCTTAATTCCATTCAGTCTGCGATAGAAGTTGCTGCGATTGCCGAATATGGCTTATTTGTTGGTTTGATAATGGCGCTTTATTCATTTGAATTTGACTTTAGAGAAAGGTCAGAGGAATCAGAGTAAAGCATCCTTGAGCGATATTAACTGTTTAGACATATCGAAAACTTCTGCTTCTTTTTCAGTCATATCGCCAACATTTATCGCTTTAGCAATAACTTCTGAAGTTGCCTCTGGATGATATTGAACTGTTCTAATATTTCTTGTCGGATGCTTACATGCAACAATTGCACAATGTTCTGATTTAGCAATTACTTCAAGTTCTCCTGAATCAATAACATGGTCTTGATGAGTAAATAATGCATTTATTTCTCTCCCATCATTATAGTGTACAGGAGCTACCATCTGGCTTTGATTTTCTGCTCTGATCACCTTGCCTCCAAGTGACGCAGCAATAATTTGATGGCCAAAACAGATTCCTATCATCGGCACTTCGACCTCTCTAATCAAATCAGCAACATCGTCCATCCAATCTTCCCATTGACTGACATTGCGTCTTGAGCCTGTTATTACAACAAAATCAGCATCTACAGGTTTATCGACTACTTGTCCAAATCCATAATCAACTCTATCTGTAGTATGAGGTGACCAAAGATATACCGCTGGATCTTTAAAATGAGAGATTATTTCCCTAACTCCTTCTTTACCGAAGGCTTTCCTTTCAGCCAATAAATCAACAACTAAAAGTTTCATCTTATGCCTCATTTGAGAGTGCTTTTTTCGCTTCAATCGCCGCATCATTTTCTTTGATTTGTTCCCAAACCAGCTCGGCAATATCCTTTACTTCCATCTCTGAACCAATAGCAGAAAGACCGTCAGTAATCATTGTTGAACAGAATGGGCAACCAACTGCAACGGTATCTGCTCCAGTCTCAGCGAGTTCTTTTGAACGAATTACATTGACTCTGTCATATCCTTCATCGACATGTTCTTCCATCCACATTTGTGCTCCACCTGCACCGCAACAGAAAGAGTCTTTTCCGCTTCTTTCAGTTTCGATATCAACACCACCGATAGCATTTCTAGGTGCATCTAGTTCTCCTCCAATACGGCCTAGATAACATGGGTCATGATAAGTCACTTTACCATCATGAGATGGTTCTGGTAATTTGCCTTCACCTTGTAAGTGATTAATCAGTTGGGAATGGTGCATGACCTCAATATCTTCTCCCCCATAATCTTTGTATTCCTTACCTAGAGTATGGAAACAGTGTGGACATGATGCGACAATTTTCTTGACACCTATTTCCTCAAAAGTTGCTAGATTTGTTTCTGCAAGCATCTGGAAAAGATATTCATTACCTGCTCTTCTAGCAGCATCTCCAGTACAACCCTCTTGCATTCCTAAGATTCCCACATCAAGACCAGCTTCTTTCATTACACTAATGGTATCTCTAGCGACTTTCTTATTGCGCTCATCAAAGGATGCTGCACAACCTGCGAAGTAAATATATTCTGCAGGCTCTCCAACTTTAACATCAAGGTCAGATGCCCAATCTCCTCTTTCATGGGAAGGAAGTCCATACGGGTTAGAGTCAGACTCTAGATTTTCGATGGTCGCCATCAATGGCATAACTGTATCTTCTACTTTCTCATCAAACTCCATTCTTTCCATCATTAAATGTCTTCGAGCATCTGTGAGTTTAGGTACATGATCGATATAGATTGGACAAGCCTCTACACATGCATGACAAGTGGTACAAGCCCAAATCGAATCCTCGCCAAATCTGGCAATCATATCTTCTTCCGGTGTTTCTCCAGCCATCAAAGTTGAGTAATTATCATTAGCATAATTACGGACATCATGAATAATTTGCATTGGATTTAATGATTTTCCAGAAGCATATGCTGGACACACATCTTGACATCTTGCACAGGAAGTACATGCCCATCCATCGATCAAACTTCGCCACGAAAAATCGGTATAATTTGCCGACCCAAATGACTCTAAATCTAATTCATCAAGTAGAACCGCTTTTCCATTATCTCCTGTTTGTAGTGGTTCCATTGTCGCCATAGGACGCATGTCATGGAAGAAAACGTTAGGGAACGCCATAACCAAGTGCATGTGCTTGGATAATGGAATTAAGAAAAGGAAAGTGGCGATAGCCAACATATGCATCCAATAAGCACCAACTACTACTGCTGTGGTTGGGACAATTGTATTAGCAACCCATGCTCCAATTGGTTCCCAGGTTGATGAAACTCCTTCTTCGCCTGCTTCGACAAAGAATGAAGTAACTGTAATTGTCATAATTAGAAGAAGAATTACATTTCCTTCTAATTGAGATTTACCTTTCAGTTTTTCAGGAGTAAAAACTAATCTTCTTGTCAAAGCCGCAACACAACCAATCAAAGCGATGGTGTATCCGGTTTCAACCACTAAATTCCAAGGTCCTCTAGCAAAATCTGGTAAGACATTGTGTGAAAACCAATTAGCTGTAGCTAAATCAAACATATCTGTGGACAACATTAGGAATCCCCAGAACATCAATACGTGAATTCCACCCGCTATTCTATCTTGAAGTACCTTCTTTTGTCCTAACCATCCTGTAATGACTTCGCTAACTCTCTTACCCCAATTATCGAATCTATTATCTGGTTTTCCTTTCATAACGAGCCTAGTAGCTTTGTAAACTTGATATCCAAAAAAGCTTCCAGATACTAATCCGATTAACAGTAAAAAAACCCAACCAGAAAATGGCCCATAATCCATCATTAGTGGGTGTTCCATAACATCGCCTAGGCTGTGCCTAAATTGCCCAACCATCCCATAGTATTGAACTCACCGTTTCAAAAATAGATTAAACTGTTAGATAAGAAGGGATATGAATTAGCGAGTTTTGGTCGGCATCAGTGGGAAGATGTCTAGCGTAACAGCCAGTGCACCGGGTAAATGCATTCTCTTTGGAGAACATGCGGTTGTATATGGACATCCTGCAGTAGCAGTGGCAATCGAGCAAAGGATTAATGTCAAGATTAAGAAGAATAATTCAAAGTCTGATTATTGGAAATTAGACGGGTTGAAATTTGACCCTAAAAAACACCCTCATATTGAAGCAATAAGACAAAGGTTGTGGCCTGCTGAATTAGGTGCTCCGCCGCTTTCCATAGAAATTACTGGACAAATACCAACTGCCTCGGGACTAGGTTCTTCAGCCGCTTTATCAGTCGCTGCTAGCGCTGCTCTAAGATCTGCCAGAGGGCGTTGGTTCAATAATTTAGATGAGGACAATGGGGCTGAATATTGGTCTGAAGGGTTTTCTAGTCTAATAGAGGATACCGATGTCCACTCCGAAGACCAACCCAATAAATCAGTTCGAACTGGGGTTGGTGGTGAAAAGATACGTTACTTATCTGGTAAGCAGGTTGTCGATTATGACGAATGCGCATTAATTGCTCATGCTGTTGAAGCAATTGCGCAAGGAGGAAGAGCATCTCCGATGGATTCTTCGACGTGTAGTCATGGAAGTGTCGTAGTACTTAGCGATCGTAAAGAGCAAGATATTGAATGGCAATATGCTAGAAAATTGATTACTCCTGAAGGGGCGCGTGAATGGCAAATTCATACGTTATCAGTTCCTAAAGAGGAAGTATACTTGGTAATTGGAAATACTGGGATACATGCACCTACATCTGTCCAAGTCGAAAAAGTAGCCAAAATGCTAGATGACCGACCGGAAAGAATGAATGAAATTGAAACGATTGGAGTTATAGCTAGAAGAGGAATAAAGTCGTTACTTTCCGGAGACTATGATGCTGTCGGACGTGCAATGTCTGAGAACCAGTTAATGCTACAAAGCATAGGAGTCTCCAGTCCAGAATTAGAAAGATTAATTCAGGCCGCTATTCCAACTTCGTTAGGTGCTAAATTAACCGGAGCAGGTGGTGGAGGTTGTATGGTTGCATTAACTAGGAATCCAAAAGCAACAAGTGAAGCGATTGAATTAGCAGGTGGACGAACAATAATATCTTCATTTGGGGCATCGGGGATGACTTTAGATGAATGTTCTGAAGATTTTATTTGGAAAATTTGAGTGGTATTTTGTTTTTTAAAATATGCTTTTATTTATATACCTCTTTTAAGTCGCTTATAATATGACAACAGATGAAGAACGTCTAACAGTAGTAAATGTAGTAGCAAGCAC
>CAXFAS010000015.1:0-44978 GCA_964001175.1 uncultured euryarchaeote | reverse complement strand
ATAATATGACAACAGATGAAGAACGTCTAACAGTAGTAAATGTAGTAGCAAGCACCCGAGTGGCTGAGGAACTTGACCTCCCAGATATTGCAATTCAATTGAATTGTGAATATGAGCCTGAACAATTCCCTGGTGTAGTATACCGTGTAACCGACCCTAAACTAGCAATTCTAATGTTCCGTTCAGGACGTGCAGTTTGTACCGGTGGAAAAGATGAAGATAATATCCACACAGGTATCGATCGAATGATTGCTGACCTTCGTGGTGCTGGAATCAAGACATGGGATCTAAAAGATGTAGAAATTGAAGTCCAAAATATGGTTGCAACTTATGCCCTCCACTACCCAGAAGATTATGATGGAAACGATAAGTTCACTGGCGAACCACTTGCTGGTGTACCAAGAAAGTTGAACCTAAACAACCTAACATTCCACCTTCCTTTCGACAAGGTAGAATATGAGCCAGAACAATTCCCTGGACTAATTTACAGATTAGATTATCCTAAGGTTGTCTGTTTGATTTTCGGAAGTGGAAAGATGGTAATCACCGGTGCTCGTGCCAAAGATGAAATCCTTGAAGCAGTTGAAATCATTAAAGATGAACTTGCTGATCTTCTTTGAAGTAACAATAATTTCGATATTGTGAAAGAGAAGCGTTCATGTCCTATACATGAACTCGCTAAACCATGCGGAGAGCTGTTGCGCGTAATATTATCGCGTTCACCTTGATTGTTTTACTCTGCACGACTACACTTTCCCCTGTGATTACATCATTTGATTCAGAAACTGAAGTTAGTGAATCGAATAAAAGTTCACAAGGATTAGCAGATGTTCCAACATGGAGAATCGGCGATAAGTGGAAATATGCTGGTACATTTGATCCAACTCAACTTGTATTAGATGCGGGGGTTGAAGCAACTGTTGGAGAGATTAACGGGGATGCAATGGCTGAAGTATTGTCCATAACTGAGCAAAATATTGATGGGAAAAATATCTTAGTTTATACTTTGAGAACATCAGCTAATTTTGATAAATCAGGCGTTTCTTTAGAAGGGTTTTCTGGGACTGCTGAAATTCAGTTTACTCAAACAGAGATTCGTCGGGTCAGTGATTTGTCGGTAATTAGAAGTGACTTAGATTTGTATATCGAATTCACACCTGGTGGAATTAGTTTCCTTAACCAAATACTAGGTGATATCACAATTACCAACACTTATTCTCCTTCTAGTGAGGATTATGATTTCCCTATTAGAGCGGATGAAAGGTGGACTACTACTGTTACTTCTTCTTCTCAATGGTCTGGGGCAAGCGACTACATCACCCCTTTCCCTCCACCTACATCTGATACTAATGATACAATCTATGAAGTGACAAATACAGGGATACCAGTGAATGACTATGGCCAAGGAATTAATTACGGAGGATGTGATGATTCATATGAAATCACTTCATTTAATTCAGCAGGGGATGAAGAAGGATATACATGGTACTGCCCCGCTGCAAAGAATTTCGCTTGGAAGCATACTGAAGATGATGTTGGATTAGTAATTGATTTCAAGTTGAAGGAATATTATCCAAAAGATTCTTCTGGAGTTGATGTTTATTCTAATCCAGGTAATAGAGATGAGTGCTTAGATATCGAGTTTGTAAATGACATTACTGCTTTAGATACCCCCACTGATGTCTGGGTTAATGCTTCATCATCCCAAGGTTGCTTCTCTAATTCTGCTGGAGTTAACTTGGAGATAAGACATGAAGCAAGTGGATTTACTCAGCAACTAACTACTGCAAATAACGGTAGTGCTTGGACACAATTTGATATTGGAAATGATGTTGATGGATCTGTTACCTCGATTGACTGGGCTAGCCACGGCATAGTAGCAAGGAGTCTTTCTGGTACCACTTTGGTCGGTTCAAATACAATTACATTGGATGAAGAATTGGTCGCACTTGATTTGTTTGCTGATGCTGAAAGGGCACTAATTACTAGAACTAGGGATGGAGTTGACAGAGAATTGAATGCTTTATCAGGATATAATGTACTCCCTGGTGATGATTTGACAATAGAGGTTACAATACAGAATAAAGGGATTACCTCAAGCCAAGCCACTGACTTACGAATTTATCCTCCAGTTGGACAAAGTTTTGATATCCCTATGCCACCATTAGGAACTTATCAAACATTCAAAACCAATTTTACTTGGACTGTTCCAGAATCTCAGGCAATCGGCATCATTCCGATTTCTTGGGAAGCAGACCCTGATCAAATAAATAGTGCAGACGTAAATAGTGATAATGATTATGCTATAATCGGATTATTTGTTGGAAGACTTCCAACACCTGTTATTGTTGATGCTCAGGCTAAAACACTAGAAGAAGTATTCATTAATGCAAGTTCAAGTTTTGATGAAGATGGAGGCAATGTTACTTGCTTATTCGAAATACCCTATGATGATGGGACTAGATCTTGGGCATGGGAAAAGGTACTTTCAGACAGTTGTATGACTAACTGGACTTGGACTGATGATGGCTCTTATCCAATTCTTGTCACAATCACTGATGAAGAAAGAGATGAAACTCAGGTTACATTATTTGCAGAAATTGAAAATCGAGCACCGAAACTAGAATTACTGAGTCTTAGAAGTGAGGCTAGAGTAGAACATCCTATCACATTATACGCGTTTGCTAATGATTCAGATTCTGAAGATGTCTGGCCAGGAGTTGTTGATGTATTTTGGCCAACTGCTCAATGTCAAGAAGGATACTTTACACGTGTTTGTACAACTACTGCACCAACAGAAGGTTGGCACACTTTTACTGCAATCGGAACGGATGATGATAGTACATCTACTACAGCAACTATTGATATTAAGTTCACAAATATTGCACCTCACAGTACAATTATCAATCTGTATAATGATTCAGGAACTATACCCAGTGATGAACAGAAAATTTGGCAACTAGATGAAGATCAAGTTGTTCTCGTCAAGGGACAGGCTGAAGATTCAATCGATGACATTGAAACGTTATCTCACACATGGTGGCCTGATGATAAACAAGGTTCACTAATTTATTTCCTCGAAGGCAGAGTCACTCAATTTGAAATGAGCTGGCAAACTTCTGGCCTTCACACAATCAGGCTTGATGTTACAGATTCAGATGGTGCAACCAGCACTACTAATGAACGCTGGGTTAACATTAGAAATGTACCACCTGTCATACAACCATTAGATTCATTCCTACCACTTGCTGAAGGTGAACCAATCACAATTACTGGAAACTCAACCGATACTATCAGTGATATTCCTACATTACTCAAATGTTGGGATGTCGACCCTGGAATAGATAGTGACTCTACTGGAGGGGCGAGTGATGACTGTGATATTGTTGGCGATGAATTCACTTATTCATGGAACAGAAGTGGCTCACACTCAATTGTTTACC
Source organism: uncultured euryarchaeote (assembly GCA_964001175.1). GTDB lineage: Archaea > Thermoplasmatota > Poseidoniia > Poseidoniales > Poseidoniaceae > MGIIa-L1. The sequence goes on along the minus strand of CAXFAS010000015.1, from coordinate 41,535 downwards.
ATGTTACCGATGATGATGGAGCTACAACCAGTGAAGTTTTGACTATTGAGGTCATCAATATTCCTCCAATTGTAAGGCTTAAACAAACCTCTTGTGTTGCATATGACGTGTGTATTCTAGATGCCAGAGGTACTATTGATTCATTGAATGATATTGATGACCTAACTATAGCATGGGATTTGGATATCTCTGTAGATAGTAATGGAGATGGCGTCAAGGATAACGATGCTGATTTAATTGGAAGTAGGGTTGAATATATTTTCAAACAAGATGGAGATATTACAGTTAAAGCCATGGCTTGGGATGAGGATCCAGAAAAACCAGGTATGGCTATAATTACTATTCAAGTTGCACCGCCTGATCGAAATACATTGGAAGAAGTTAGTTCACTACTTGCTGGTGAAGATTCTAATCCATTAGCCCAAGTTGCTTTAATCATAATTATTATTCTATTACTGGTTGTTGTAGCCAAGAGAAGAAATTCATCAACTGAAGAAAAAGATTGGCAAAGAGATGGATTTGAAGATGAATTTGAAACTGAGGCTCAATTGGAAAAAGCACTGAAGAAAAAACCAGCCTCTCCGCCGCCAGGTTTTGTTTTTGACCAAGCGATGGAAATTGCTCCAAATATGCAAAATACTGGTGATATATCTATCGATGAACTACTTCAAGGACCACCTTTACCAGAGTCAGGATTACCCGATGGCTGGACGATGGAACAGTGGCAGTATTATGGTCATGAATGGTTAAAGAGTCAATAATTGATTTATTTTACAATAATGCGAGGCTCTCAAGTAGGAGAACACCATCGCACAGTCATGCTTAAACAACGTAGTTTGGCTTTCATACTAATCTCACTACTATTGTCCACCCCTTGGATGGCAATGATGGAAACCGATGAAGATGTATTGAATGAAACTAATATTCAGAGCAGTGGTACATTGAATGGATGGCCTGATGTACCTACTTGGAGGATTGGTGACAAATACACTTATGAAACTTTATTCGATGTACAGCAATTGATTCAACAAGCAAATGTTTCTGCATCTCTAAATACATTAACTGGAGATACTGTTTATGAAGTTGTAGATATTTTATTCATCACTATTGATGGAGTTCAAACCCTTGCTTACAAAATGGATGTAAGTGGTGATTTTACTTCAGGTAATAGTGGGGCAACACTCGAAGGTGTTTCAGGACGATTAAATATTGGATATAGCGGAGAAGATTTGATTCGTGTCCGCGATTTAGGAGTAATAAATAGCGAGTTTACTCTAGATGTCTCTTTTGCACCGTTTAATATCGGATTTTTGAGCCAAGATATTGCTACCATTTCTTTCGATACTTCTTACTCTCCTGCAAAAGAAAAGTATGATTTCCCAATGCGCACTGGAGATCAGTGGTACATGGGATTCATTGCAAGTACCGTTGTTACCGGTAATTCTGACTACTTTGACCCATCTGAATTTGATACCGCTGGGTATGAAAATAATAGTTGGCAAATTACATCCAATGGAGTCCCTACGGAAGACGGAGTTAATATCAAATATTCCGGATGTGATGATTCTTACAAAGTCAATGAATGGAATGCCACTGGAGTCAGTCAAGGTTTCAATTGGTATTGCCCTGCAATAAGATATAATTCTTGGATGAGAGTTAGTAATGCTGCTGGATTCACTATAGATTGGCTGTTAAAAAGTTATGAGCCAGCACAATCAAGTGGAGTGACTGCAGGATCTGATCCTGGTACACGTGATTTAGAAATTGAAATTGGACTACAAAGTGTTGCAACACTACCCGATGCTGAGCAAGCTATTACTATTGATTATGGAGGACTACAAAATGATCCTCAGGCGAATACTAACCTACAGTTGAGATACGAAATGGCTGGAACCTTACTTAATCCAACTACAGATTCTAATGGACAGGCCACTGAAATGTTGAATTCTTCTAGTGTACGAGATACTACAAACTCTAGTGATGATTATTCCAGTAATGGACTTATTGTTTGGGACCCTGCCACTGAAATTATTGGGGCCGCAACCATAGTAATTGACTTATCACTAACTGCAGTTGACTTAATTGCTCAATCAGATGCAATTATTGTTACAAGAATACGCGATGGAAATTCTCAGATTTTGACTAAATCGATAGGATACAATGCTCTACCAGGCGATCTTCTATCATTTTCAATACCTACCCAGAACCGAGGGTTACTAAGTTCGCCAAGTACTGAAATTGAAGTCACTACTCCCGATGGAACTCCAATTAGAGAATCTGTGCCTCCTATACCATCATACGGTGAAGCACGAGTTGTCGTAAACTGGACCGTACCTTCGAATGCTACAATTGGGATTCAAAATATGTATATTTTAGTAGATCCCGATGAAACTGTAACTGAAGATGGAAATAGGAGTAATAATTTTGCCAATGTTGAGATATTTATTGGAAGGGTTCCAACTGCACAAATCACAGTAATGGATGGAGTTTATACCTTCGAAAATGTCACATTAAACGCTAGTACAAGTTTCGATATTGATGGTGGAGAAGTTGAATGTCGTTTCGCAATTGAAAGGAAACCAGGATTGGTTGATAACATCGATTCGGAAGACTGTTGGACAGAATTTAATTGGAGTGATGGAGGAATTTGGAGTATTACATTAATTGTAACTGACGATGAATTAGATACTGCAACCCTAGATATTACTGCAGAAGTTTTGAATCGGGCTCCATACATGAACCTCTCAATTATTGATAGTCTGGCTAATACAATTACTAGTATTGGAGTTGATAGTTTTGTCACTGCAGACGCGACAGATAGTGGAGATATTGATTCAATTTCACCTTCGGGCCAGCAGGTAACAATCACCTGGCCCGGTCTAAATTGTCAAGAAGGGACAACTCAACCAACATGTACTTTCCTAGTTTCCCAAGAAGGTCCAATGGATATTATCGCTGTTGCAGAAGATGATGATGGCGATACCACCACTGTTTCAACTACGATTGATGTACTAAATGTAGCACCGACAATTACTCAACCTGAATTATGGTATGGCGGACAAAATCAATCGACAGACTCTATGGGTTATTGGAATTTATATGAAGACGAAATGACATTACTTCGAGTCGTCGCTGATGATACACCGCTTGACAAAGATAACTTGATCATTGAATGGAACTCATCAGAAGATGCGAACTTCGTTCAAGATGGAGAAAGTTTTGGCTCATCAATTTCAACTTTTGGACCTTCTTCAACTGCTGCAGTTTCCTGGTCAACATCTGGCTTACATAATATCTCAGTAGTTGCAAGGGATGATGATAATGCACAATCCCAAGTTAGAAATGGAATTGTCAATATTTTAAACGTACCACCTACTATTGTAGATATTCCCAACCAACTATCAATTGAAGAAGATTATATTTTTACAGTTTCTGCAGAAATATCTGATACTCCTTCTGATGTAGATTCGCTAATTGTATGTTGGGATTTAGACCCAAACCTTGACTCGAATAGTGATAGTAACATGACTAATGATTGTGACCAAGAAGGTATCCAATTAAACAAATCTTGGGAATTTACAGGCAAGAAACAAATCCATGCAACCGTAACTGATGATGATGGAGATAGCGATACTACCTCATTCAATATTACTGTTAATAATAGACCTCCTGGAGCAAAAATTACCAACGAAACAGATGTTCTAGCACTAACTGAAGGAGATAATGTCACTCTGTCCGGAATAACTTCTACAGATACTGATAGTGATAAATTAAGTTTGATTTATGCCTGGGATAGCGACCATATTGATTCTAATCTAGATGGTGAGTTCGTCGGAGATAATGACTGCGCTCCTTCATGTGGGCCTGAATTTTTCATGGATAATTTGCCTGCAGGGAAGTGGATTGTTACATTGACTGTAACTGATGATGATGGTGAATCTAGATCTGAAACTATCGAACTGAACGTTGCAAAGAAACCATCAGAGAATTTCTTAGAATCTATTACCGACAGTGTAGGCGGAGTTGGAACTCTAGTTATTGGTATTCTCTTGTTAGTTGTTGCTGGACTCGCAGTATTCCTATTGTTTACTAGGAAATCCGGTTCTACTGAAGACAAATACTCTGATTTGAATTTAGGTATAGGAACCCAGAACAGTCAGTTTAGTGAGCCTATTCCTACTCAGACATATCAACAAACCGAATATGGTTCATATGATCAACCGCAAACGGTACAAGATCCATATGCTGCATATAATCCAGCACCAACCCAACCTGTTGCTCAAGACCCATATGCTGCATATAATCCAACACCAACCCAACCTGTTGCTCAAGACCCTTATGCCGCCTTTAATCCAGTACCAACCGAAACTGTCGCTTCACAACCAGTTGCAGTACAACCTGCTGCTACCCAAGCACCACCGGTTCCAGCCACTGGACTCCCACAAGGATGGACTATGGAACAATGGCAACACTACGGCGCTCAATATCTTGCTGCACAAAATGCATCTCCAGCACCAGTACAACCAACAATTACAGATACTAGACCAGCATCTCCGAGTTCGAATCTAACCGACTTACTCGATGATTTGGATTTATGATGTGAATAATTATGGCAAATCTGTGGCAATTTTTTGGACTGCCTAACCCAGAAGCGCCAAATAATTCTGATAAAAAATCAAAGCCAAATTCCAATAAAGCCAAAATGGCAAAGGCACAGGAAGATGCTAGTCAACAAACATTGATACCAATTGAAGAAGGAGTTATAGAAACTGAATTGGAAGTTCAAGCTAATTTACCGAAAATTGAATCATCGCTAGTTAATATTCATCCTAACTTGGTACCAATACCTCCTGGCTGGAAAGGCCCAGTTTCTGCTGATGGAGAGCCATTTCATGATTTAGGAGTTCACGTATCAACTAGGCGATCTTTTCCATCTCGTGCTCTAAGATATGTCGCCCCTGATGAAATGAAACGCATTCCAACTCGTGGAATTGGCAAAAGAATCTCTACTGGAGATACAGTAATTGTAGATCTTAGAAGTCTAGTTCATATGGATGCTCATCAAAATGCATGTCGACGTGAATTGAAAATGATGTGTGAAGAGTTAGGCGTAGAAGTTTTTGCCTTGGATTCAGAAGATAAATTGCTTATGATTCCAGGTTGCGATGTGATTGTCGATAGAGGTAATAATCACCTCGGTTTGAATCCTTTAATGTGATTCAAATGTCGGCCATTTTCTTAAAAACTATATCGTTTAACGCAGTTTATGGCGGAGAATCGTGGTAAAGAGATTCTCTCAAAAATGACGGGGAATTATATTTCTCATTTCATTTCTTCCGCAACCATGGTCCTTGTATTCCTAATGGCGGTTTCATGGTTGTCATATTCAGAGTCTGATTACTCTTTTAGACAAGATGATTTCAGAGTAGAAATTGCTTTTATTCTAACCTCTTTAATTTCGCTTGGATGGATGATGTCGATGATAGTAGGAATATGTTTTGATTTATTTCCGCTAACTCATAATTTGGATGCATATAATCAAACACATTCTACTCATTACTTATTCATAAATATAATTGGACAACTATTGATTATCATAGGAATATTCTCTAATGATTTAGATTTATTAATGGAAATGTCTACTATAGGGATAGTTTTGCTATGCTGGGGAGTACTTACTATCGCATGGCCAAGTTGGAAACTTCATCGAAATTCAAAATTAGAGAATATTAATTGTGGAAATATAGCATTGATACCTTCATTATTGATTCCAATTTCTGCCATTGTCATCCTATGCTGCTGGATATTCAGAAAGCATACAGGACTTCTTGAATTTGGCTTGGGTTTCAATGTGTTAGTGATGATGGGGACTATTTGTCTTACTCTAATACTATCGCATTTCAACAGAAGACTGAGTTGGGGAGTTGTCAAATTTGGTAATTTCCGACCTGTTGTAGGAATTTATCTTGGTTTAGCATTATTTCATTCATTCGCATCTATGTGGAATGCAAGAGGAGATGTTAGTGACACTATTTTCAATTATTCTCTAGCTGCACCACTTCTTTGGGGATTCTTGTCAACAAGACCATTAAAGACAATAAAGAATGCAATTGGTAAATTACAGAAACCTCATTCGCGTTTGATAGGAACTGCACAATGGTTTTTCTTAGTCACTTGTGTTATGGCCATCATTCCTGATTTTGACTCTGCTAAATTCACCAATATTACTTACGTAACATTCATCTTTTCTTGTGCTGTTCTTTCAACTTGGGGAAGTGGCATTTATCTTCACCAAGACCACCTGCATAAATCGATTCATAACCGTCCCGGACTCTGGTTCATCATCGTCGTTAATGCAATTGGAATTCTGTCACTATTCTTGATCGGTTTTAGAATTGATTTAATTGGAGACCAATCTGACTTGCTCTATTTCTTCATGAGAAGTTTAGCATTAGCATCTATGATAATTTATATCTTCATTTTGATTGTCAGAGATTTATTTTTCTCAATGGATACTTGGCACCGAATTCCAATGTCTTATGAAAAATATATTTCATAATTCTGTTGCTATTTGATTAAGTAATTGCATAGCACTTTCTGCAATTCCTAAAACTGTAGATTCACCACCATCTACCAATTTTGCATACTTTGACATTTCACCAGCCAAATCATAGCCACCAGCTTTTCCTTGCCAAGAGTTACTAAGAACTAATTCGACCAATTCTTCATCTGATAGTTGTTTAATCTCTACAATCGCACTGTCGGTAAAAAATTTCCAGTGACCTGAAAAGTATATTCCAGTTGAACTCCAAACCCTGTGCCTCCTGCCAGATAACTGGTGTAACATCATTGCTGCCTCTACTTCATCACTTGGCTTACCAATTGAAGCATTATCAATATCTGGATCTGCTAACATTGTATCACTAACGATAATCAAATCAAAATTAGAATTATCTTTAATCGCATCTGACTTTTTCTTAGCAATTTCTAGAACTTGTTGGGATACCTCTGCTTTTTCAGCACTCTCATCAACTCCATCTAATGCTCTACAAACCAGGTTTGGAAAAATATCTTGTAACATCTGTTGCCGACGACTTGAACCGGATGCCAGCCAAACTCTCAGCATGTTTGGCCATAGAGTAGTCATTATGTTTCTTTTGGCAAAATTATACTGTCAAAAATTGAGACATATTCAAGTGATAGATAGTTTTGGGAAGTTTGGTGACAGCATGAGCGGCATCCAAAGAATACCTACCCACATTGAAGGCTTAGACGAAAATATGCAAGGTGGAATTCCTCAAGGACATATATGTCTGGTTGCTGGTGCTTCTGGTGCAATGAAATCAAGTTTAACATTCTCAATGTTATACAACGCTGTACTTTATGGCGAAACAAGTGGAATTTACGTTACTCTTGAACAAGGCAAAGATTCTCTTCGTGCACACATGAGTAACATGGGGATGAATGTTGATGACCCTAGAGTTAGAAATCGAATCGCAATTATTGATTTAGTAGATTTAAGAGTTCAACTCGATGAACAAGGGATGAGCAACAGAGTCGATTGGATGGGACAACTGATTAAACAATTAACATCATATCGTCAATCGATTGGTTTTGAACTATTAGTTTTTGATTCATTGGGCGCATTTTTCACCCTAACAAAGATGGAAAATCCTCGTGATGAAATATTCAGATTATTCGAAGCAGTAAGAAGACTGGAACTTACCTCTTTCTTCATCTGTGAGATGACTGGTGAAGATCACAAGCAATTTGGTGAATACGGTATTGAAGATTATCTCTCCGATGGAGTTGTTCATCTAGTCATGGATAGAAATGGTGACGAAGTCAAAAGAAAACTTAGTATCATAAAAATGCGTCATACCAATCATATGCTCGGCTACAAACCGTTTACTTGGAAACCTGAAGAACAGCGTTTTACAACTCTGTAATCACTCTACTGTGACTGACTTTGCTAGGTTTCTAGGCCTATCTACATCACAACCTAACTCCAATGCGGCATGATATGCAATTAATTGTAAAGGAACTACTGTAAGTATAGGAGATAAATCAGAATGAACTTTTGGGATTTCAATATTTATATCACCTTCTTCAGCAATATTATCACCCTTTTCATGAATTAAAATTATCTTAGCACCTCTCGCCCTACACTCATGAATTGCTGAAACAGTTTTTTGCTTGACGTGGTCATTTGGTGCTATGAAAATTACAGGACTACCTTCTTCCAAAAGAGCAATAGGACCATGCTTCATTTCTCCAGCAGGATATGCCAAACATGGAATGTAAGCAACTTCCATTAGTTTCAATGCGCCTTCTTTAGCTACAGGGGCAGAAAGTCCTCGACCCAAAAATAAGACACTTTTCGCATCCTTAACAGCATTTACAGCTTCCATAATTGGCCCCTGATTTTCAAGATATTCTTCGATTAAATGAGGTATTTGTTGCAAACTTTGGATTAAATTTTGACCCCTTTCTTTACTAATAGACCTAGAACGTCCTACTTGTAAAGCAAACATGGATAATGCAGCAACCATATTTGAGAATGCTTTAGTCGAAGCAACTGCTTGTTCTGGGCCTGAATGAATATACACTCCTTGCCCACATTGCCTAGCAATGGTTGAACCAACTACATTGACAATTCCATGGACTTGACCACCTTTTAGTTGGATTTCTTTTACAGCAGAAAGAGTATCTGCAGTCTCTCCTGATTGAGAAACTGCAAAGTGAAGAGCTAATGGGTCAATAACAGGATCATTAGTTCTGAATTCACTTGAAATATGAGCTACTGCAGGAACTCTAGCTAAAGATTCAATCAAAATTTGTCCGATTTCTGCTGCATGCATTGCTGTTCCGCAACCTAACAATCTAACATGTGGAAGTTTAGAAAGTTCTAATGGCGATAATTTCAAACCACCCAATCTTCCATTTCCTCTTACCCTATCTAATCTACCATTTATGCAATGTCTAAGAGCATCGGGTTGCTCAAAAATTTCTTTAAGCATAAAGTGAGGGAATTCGCCCAATTCTGCTTCGCCCCACTCATCTTCTAAAACAGTAATATTTGCTTCTCTGTTACCTCCGGAAGTAGAGCTCATTGAAATTGAATTACTGGTAATTGTCGCTATATCACCATCTTCCAAAAATACAACACTTTGGGTATGTGTAGTAAGTGCATGGGGATCACTTGAGATGAACATTTCTTCTTCCCCCTTACCAATAATCAATGGAGAACCATTTCTAGCACAGACCATTATATCATGATTTAAGAAAAGCGCACAAATACCCCATGTACCATGTAATTTGGATAGCGTTCTGTGCATGGCTTCTGTAGGATTATTGTCCCTCTTCAATTCATAATCAAGAATGTGAGCGATTGTTTCTGAATCGGTTTCGCTGCTAAGTTGAATTCCTTTTCGCTCCAATAATTTTCTCAGTGTTCTAGAATTTTCTATAATTCCATTATGTACAATTATTACGTCTCCAGAAACTGAAGCATGTGGGTGGGCATTTTCATCTGAAACTCCACCATGAGTCGCCCATCTAGTATGAGCAATACCTACGCTTCCCTCCAGTTTAGCAGGCAATATAGATTGTAATTCTGCAACCTTTCCTACCTTTTTTAATACAGTAAATGAATCATTTTTTACTGCAATTCCGGCGGAATCATATCCTCTATACTCCAATCTTCTCAAACCTTCAACCAATATCGGCATTGCCATCTTTTTGCCCATATAAGCGAAAATTCCACACATATTATTACCTACAGATCAACTACTGAAGAACAAATAGGGCACTTCACCTTTCTTAGCATCATATCCTTAACTGTGAATTTAGCAGAACATTCTGAACAACTCACTTCTCGTTGCGGAGTTGGCATTCCTGTGAGAGGTGGTAACCCACCTAGAGGTGGAAGTCCGCCATCACCAATTGGAGGTAGTGCTGGAAGTGGTGGTAATTCGATTTCGCCATCTAAAGGAGGAAGTTCTTGCATTGGAGGTAAAATTGGAGGAGGATTAGAAATCAACTTCTCAGTAATTTCAGCAATTTCTCTTTGCTGCTTTCGCTTCATTCTCCTTTCAAGTCGACTATTTCCTTGACCGGATTCGGCCTTATTCTCCAATGCCTCAGCAAGTGAAATATCATTTTCTTCAACCGTTAATTCTTCTTCTGATTTGGTTTCAACTGATGATTGAACTACCAACTCTTCTGAATCTAAATTGATAGCTAAATCAGCATCATCTTCTTCGATATCAACCATTATTTCGATTCCATCATCTTCTTCTACTCGGCTTTGAACAACAAATTCTTGTTCTTTCTTACGCCTTAATGAACGAACTGAAACAACTAACACAACGAAAAGAATTGTCATTACAATCAATGAGGAAAATAAAATCATTTGTTTAGTTTGTCTATCGCCTGGTAGTGGTTCTAACAAAGTATCAAGGAATGTTTTAGAAGATTCTTCAACTTCTTCCGCTTCTAATGATACTATACTCCTTAGAGACATAACTCCGCTACTCGAGGAAACTACCATAATTCCATCCATATCCATTCCAGCGAATCCTAGAATGAAACCTTCACAGATCATATTGGATAAAGCGAATTCCATACCATTTGATGAATCATAAACAATACCATAATGAGTCATTGGCCCGTATACATTGATTTCATCGTATAGAACCTGAACAATTTCTCCATCTGAACTCAATATGACATTACTAACTCCTTGAGCATCAATAAATGATGTCTCTCCTGACCATGAATTATCTGTTACAATGTAGGCAACTTCAGAGGATGCACCGCTACCTTTGATCCATGATGCAATTAGTACATCCTTATCTCCATCTTCAATTACAACCAATTCAGCACTACTTGCATAGTCGCCAACAGAGTACTGGAAAGACCAAGAAGATCTCCATTCTTTACCGTGAGCATACATTAGTCCAACTCTATCTAAACCAGATACGTCATCACGTATCTCTTGATACAATACGTGTAAATTTTCTTGACCAAGAGCAATTGCTAGAGAGTCTCCCTGTGAAGGCCGAATGTCAATTCCATTCAAAATTTGACTATAACTCCATGAGCTTTCGACTTGAGGTGAGTCTGAAATTAAAACGAAAATCGAAGTAATGTCTTGCCAAGAGCCACCAGTTGCTATATCTCTGTGATATCCTCCAAGGACCATTCTTTCATCATTTTCAGTTAGAGCAAGTCCCCAATATTTCCCTTCAGATAACTTCAGAGGAGTCATATGGCTTTGAATCGAAGTAGTCTCCGCCGAGCTTGTTATAGAAGTGAAAGAAATATCCGTCATAAAGTAGCCATCTTGACTGAGTTTATTCTCAGTCCAAGCAGCATATACTAACCCATCCTTTCCTTTCAAAACTGCTAACTCGCCAGCCCAAGAATCCGCTAATTTAACTTCGCCCGGCATCGATAAAGATTCTGTAATTGTTCTAACACGAAGTTCACCATCGATGGTAGTGAATAATAATCCGCCATCACCAATACCAACAAAATCTAAAACCGATTCGCTAGAAACCAAATTAAGTCTTACTGGCGAACCCAAATTGACATTATCAACAACAACATTGAATCTCTTTTCATTAAATTCTGTTTCAACACCATCGCCTTGTAAAACAGCTCTAAACTCATTTAATCCTAATTTAGAACTTGATGCATTTATCGGAAATGATACTTCTTCATATCCTGAACTAGAAACTGAACCATCGATTTGAAGAATCATCTCTTGCCCAACTTCTTGCCATCCAGTTACACCGTCAATGGAATCAATTTCTGCTTTCATGTATAATTTCATCATTAAATTAGTAGCATCTGTTTGCCCTAAGTTATCGATTCGGACTACAACATTGAAAGGACTATCAGGCGCTGGAATTAGTGGAAGAGTTCTTACTGAGCCAGGCATAAACCTTAGCGTTGGTTCGACCGGTCTTTCTGTAACTTCAAAATTAAATGAATAAGAATTATCATCGGTATTTACATCTGAATGGATATTCGAGGGATCTATTGTAATCAATACCTCATGATTTCCTACTTCAGTAGCCCACCAATAAAGTGTCAAAGATTGGCTATCACCTTCATTCAAAGTATCTATGGTATATTCAGAAGGATAAATTTCAGAACTTTCGCCCGGTGCTTGTAATTTTACAAATACTTCATTGACGTCTAAATCTCCTACATTAGCAATAGAGAATTGAATTGTTAAAACAGTTCCAGCCACTGCAGATTGCATTGGAAGACCGACTTCATCCTTAATTTCTACAACTCCGACGAATATAAAATCAGGGGCAGCAGGTTGATTGTCGATGTTAAATGTTCTTCTAACATCATCTGTTTTGACATCACTTTCATTTACCATTCTAAAACTAATTTTAGTCGACCCATCCGGCACATCCCTAGAGTCCCAAGAAAATGTCCAGTCTTGATTTCCAACATCCATTTCTGGAAGGTCAACACCGAATTGCCAGTCTCCACTATCAACTTTGAACTCGATGTAATCATGCTCCACCCCTTCTACCGTTCCAGAAAAGTCGACTATTCCTTGTATATCAGAACCTACGGTTGGACTGGCTAATGTAATCCCCATTCTTGCAAGATATACTCTACGGAAATCTATCGCAGACTCTTCTTCGGTTTCAGTATCAAATGCTCTAACACTTACCAAAACATAGTCCTCTTCTATGTCTATCCAATCGGATTTGATTGTTACATCAAGGAACCAATTTTCAAGGTCACCTCCTGCGATTGTCCATGGTTTTAGTTCTCTTGTATTAGTCGAGTCTAAGCGTTGAACAATTGTCACTTGAATTTGGTCGTATTCTACACCCTCTGGAATATCTGTAGTTCCAGATATAGTAACTCTATTTCCTTCGAGCCACCATGATCCATTAGTTGGTTGAGAAATATCAACGTGGTCTCCAGATCCATTACTTGGAGGTGGGATGACAATATCTCCACCATCAAGCGGAGTACACGGTTTATTTAATGCCAAATCAATAGCACAAGAGGCATCAATAAGTCCGAAGCCCCATTTGTCATTCCATCTATCAGATACATCAGTTTGTGATGCTTTATCTTGTTGAATTTCTGAAGAATTTCTAATTATATCTCTAATCTCCAATGCCTCTAAAGAAGGATTTGCTTCAATTACAGTTGCTACCACACCTGAAGCGATTGGAGTAGCCATACTTGTACCTGATTTTTCCTCATATCCAGAATCGGCTTCTGGTCTTGGCGCACCTGGGAACGAGCTACCTGTTGCTGCAGATGCGGATATGATATTAGAACCAAAAGAGGTAATATCTGGCTTTAATTCGTCCCAGTCATCATCATCATTATCACTTAGACGAGGTCCGTAATTAGTGAAACTAGAAATACCATCGTCGGTCCTATTTATCGTGCCAAAATCACTAACTGACCCAACCGACAAACCATAATCAGCACTAGCAGGAGAAGGTACTCTCTTGGAGCCATCATTGCCCATAGCGATTACACAGACGATGTTTTGAGTAAGAGTAGCATTATTGACAAGTCTTGCCTCTCCGCCTGTTCCATTATCACCTTCATCATCTGGATTTAATGGAGAAGATACTGAGCCAAATGACATCGAACCAATTTGAATTCCTTCGGCTGAAGAATTGTGGCCCCAATCTTTGTTTGCATTATTTATCATCCACTGTATTCCGTTAAGAGAATATTCAGAATTGGTCCCTCCTACATCGGTTAGAACCTTGATGTCTACAAGATAGGCGCCTGGGGCTGTACCCATGTGAACTCTAGATGCATCGCCTGTACCAAGGGCTGATCCCGCAACGTGAGTCCCATGTCCTTGACCGTCATCTGGGTCTTGGGTACCATCAGGATTAGATGCTGTAGAAGTAGCGTCATAACCACCTACCCACTTGTGATCGTCATACGATGTTGGATTATCGACATCAGGGTCATCATCGATATCATCAAAATCATTCAATGAGCGATGCTCGTTATCTACTCCAGTATCTAGAATTGCTATAACAACTCCATCGCCAGTGTAATCTCTCTCATAGGCTGATGCGGAATAAACATCAGAAGGTAGAGATCGAGTTGCTTTTGATGCTACATCATTAAACGGAACCATCACATTTTGCATTTCAATAACAACTACACCTTCAAGATGGTAAATATCTATCAATGCACTAACTGGAACTTTATCGAGGACAATCGAATCAATGCTATCCATTATTTGAAACCAAGCCCCTTCTTCTTCGCCGACCCAAGAGTGTTGCTCCAGGATTTCTTTGAGTTGATTTGCCTCGAATTCTGTTGGATGCCATGCATAATCAACGATTATGGCAACAGTTTTGCGACCATCTTCTCCAATAATTGCTGTTGGAGAAATTGATTCTTGGCCTGCCAAAACTCGTTGTAATCTATCATCCATCCCGTTCCAATCTAGATCAGGACCATAAGATAACCACCATTCATTCGCTTCGGAAGCAGGTTGTGTGGTTCTAAGGTTGATTCGAATTGGCCGTTCACACAAATCATCTCCACACATCAAAGGAGGCAAACCATCTATCAAAATAGGTTCAGTGTGAGTCATTTCTTCATATTCTGGTAAATCATCACTAGTTGCATTCACACTAAATGCAGACATGCTTGAAAAGAAAAATAGTAGAACAATAAATAGAGCCGTACGCTGCATTTTACCACTTTGATTTCTTAGCGACATACCCTTCCCTGTGTTAGTGGAGCACGGTATATGCTTTGAGAGTATCCTTTACCCGTTCCTTCCCCAGCCCCTTTAGGGGCTTGGGAAGATTTTCCTGATTCAAGGCCAACTGAAATGCTCTGGTTCTGATGAACATTGCATGTGGGGGCCATCAAATCTTTCAATTACGCCAACTTTATTTCCGCAAACAGGGCACTTGGCACGATCAGAGATATGTTCCATCCAAGCAAGCCTAGTTTCAGGCTCATCACTAGATTCTAGCAAACTTTGCATTGCTTCTCGGAGATTTTTTGGAATTTCGAATCCTCCAGAAGTCCAAGGATCTTCTAATTTATCTAAATCTTTCATCGATTCTTTCATTCTCCTCATTCTTGCAAAAATTTCAGGCGAGCCAGATGGCCCTCCATCTTCAACACCTAACGGAGTAGGTCCACCTTTAGCGACTATCGGAAGAAGAACATATGACAATACAAAGCCCCCTAAGTGAGCCATATGAGCGACATCGCTTGGCCGTGACAACCCATAATTGGAATACGCTCTTAACACTTCAATGGCAAAGTAAAATAATGCCAAATATATTACTGGCCATTTTCTAATCAAAATAAGAGGGAAGGGGATTTCATCCTTTGGCCATCCGGCAAGATAAGCCCCAAATAATCCAAAAGCAGCCCCTGATGCCCCTAATGCTGGTGTACTTGATTCCATATTGAACAGAAACCATGCAAATGAACCTCCAAATAATCCAATCAAATATATCATAGTGAAACGTTTCATTCCAAGCCGTTGTTCTAAAGGAATACCGACCAATGAAATCACCAAAATATTCCCTAAAACATGCGTTGCATCAAATTGGCTGTGCAAAAATCCTGCTGAGAAAAAAGTTATCCAACCAGAAGGTTCTGTTGCTCTGGAAGGAATCATCCAAAAATCATTCCATAACCATACATCAACCCAGCCTTGACGAGCAAATATAGTCCAAAAAACCTGAATCAAATATCCCAATAATAAACCGACTGTTATCGATAAAGCAATCGAGGTTTTATTTTTGATTGCATAAAATATTGGCCATATTATTACGGATAACCAAATGATAAACAAAGCCCACTCAACTGTCCCGAAGGAGGAGATATGGGCGTCCATGGTATTGCTTTGAAGTCTTCTCTTTTGAATTACCCGAAAATATGCATTAGGAAGGATTCATTTCTATCCCTCGCCTCGGCGATTCATGACTGACCCACTTTTGCAACTCAAGGGAGTTACAATACGCCGGGGTACTGAAACAGTTTTGTCTGATTTTAATTTAATAGTCAGCAGTGGTGAATGTGTTATTCTAAACGGGGAAAATGGCTCGGGTAAATCTACTGTAATCGAAGCATCAGCAAGGCTTCTACCAATGGAGAAAGGTGAAATCCTTCATCATGGAAAACTAGTTTATGATTTCGAAGGGAGGAAAAAGAAGCCTAGTTTTCCATTCGGACTGACCCTGCAATCTAACTGCTTGGTTCCAAGTCAAACAATACATCAGCACTTAGAGACTGTTTGTAAGATTTCTCAATCTAATTTTGATTTCTTACCACTGTTAGAAATATATGGTTTATCTCATAGAAAACATGACAAAATTGCACACCTTTCAGGTGGTCAACAACGCAAAGTTTCTGTGATTTCAGGATTGATTCCTGCAATGGTGACTAAAGATCCAAGATTAATTATTTTGGATGAACCCGATTCTGGGTTAGACGACAAATCCATTGATGTACTAATCAATCATATCGACCAACTCAGAGATGCAGGCAATGCTATTCTTATGGCTACGCACGATAATAGGTTATTCAAATGCGCTACAAAATTAAACAATCTAAAGGAGGAAATTGTACAAAAACCTGCTAAATCTAAACCATGGCAAAATCATGGGAAGTCATCTCCGAACAACTTTATTTCGATTAAAATGGGCTGGCAATATAATTTTTCCACCCTTGCAAATATTCAGCGTAATTGGCTTGCCGCCTTATTATTGATTGGGGGTTTACTCTCTCTAGTTGAACCTCTTTCAATATCAGAACACAAAGTTCTACTGGTGGGTTTTACTCTAGCACCAGCCCTAACTATTGGCTTGGTAGGAGATTCTGTAATCTCAATGCTTTTTGAACAAAGAGCTATTGACTGGTGGAGAAGTCAAGTTCAAGTAATACCCAATTCAAGTATTGAAACATTCCTTAGTGGATGCATATTAACTCTATTTTCGATGCAAATTTTCCTAGAAAACATAGAATGGAGTTTAGTCTTGATCGGAGGATTTATCGCATTACTAACAACCATGTTTGTTAGTTTCTTACAACTTAGTACAATTAGACTAGCACGCTCAAATGCAGTCTACATTAGACTACTTACACCAATTTTAATTCTACCATGGGCATTGATTGTAGATTATGGTGCGACACTGGTTTGAAAAAAGGTGCAAGTTGAAAAGGTATGCCTATGACGCAAGGTTGATGCGCATACGTACCGGAGAGTTGTTACTAATTACCGGTTTTTCTGGTATTATGATAACTCTGGTATTAGCACTAAAATGGGCGCCTAGTGTATCGATTGATGCATTCTCTGCACCTATAGCGCAAAGAATATTCTATTGGCATGTACCTTCTGCTATAGCAGCTTATATCGCTTTTGGAATACTCTTTGTTGGTTCTGCGCTTTGGATTTTCAAACGAAGCGCACTGGGTTGGAGATTACACGTTGCAGGGGCAGAAGCAAGCCTAGCCTGTGGACTAATGGCGGTTTGGTCAGGGTGTATTTGGGGAGCTGCTGAATGGGGCACACCATGGGATTGGACTGATGTTAGACTCAACACATTCGGACTACTAACTCTACTCGCCTTATTCTTAGTTCTTGGAAGACAAAGCCAACCTGACGGTATCGAGTCAAGAGATACTTTCTCAACATTTGGATTTTATGGATTTGTTTTGGTACCTATCTCTTATATCGCTACTAGAATCTGGCAAATTAGGCATCCCGGTCCGGTTGTAGGCGGAGGCGCTGATGGTTCATTGTCTTCGAAAATGGGAGATGTTCTACTCATTGGAGTTATTTCATTTACAATTTTGATTATTGGACACATAATCATGTCTGCTCGAATTACAGAATATGAACAACGTTTAGAGCGGCTTCAAAATAAATTAGATGGAGAGATTTGATGGAAGAATTAACTTACCTTACTGTGGCCTATTTAGGTATGATTTTTGGACTTGCGATTTGGACTTGGACTGTCGTAAACAGAAGTCAAAACTTAGATTCAAGAATCAAAGCCTTAGAAGAAAGCCTTGGTTTGAAAGAATTCGACAAGGATATAATTACTTCAAAATTCAGTCATGAAGAAGAATAGTAAGCCACAAGTTCAAGTCTATGGTTTCAATACCCCGTAATGGTGAGTCAATTTGTCAGACCTAGGAGATGATTTCTGCTTAATCTGTGGCTCACCCCCACCTCTATTTGGAGAAAGGATGTGTGAAGCATGCCTAAGAAAAAGAATTAATCTGGCTGTGGTACCTGAAAATATTCCATGGGTCAGATGTGCTAGATGCGGGATTGTGGAAATACAAGGTAAATGGGTACACCTCAAAGAAGAAGAAATTTGGGATGAATTAGTTCAAAGAAATCTCAAATTTCATGTCGATGCTGAAGATATTAAAATTGCAATGGAAACGAGGAATATTTCTGACCGGCACACAATGATTTATCTTCAATTAGAAGGAGTAATCGAAAATTTACTATTCAAAGAAGAGCATAAAATGCGAGCTAGAATGGCTAATGGCGTATGTTTAACATGTACAAGGAAAGCCGGAAATTACTTTGAAGCAACCGTTCAATTACGCTCTAGTGGAAGAAAATTATCTGAAGATGAATACCTCAAATTAAGATCAACTTTAGACGACGTCCTTGAATCCTTGTCTGATGACCCGATGTTTTTCATTACCAGTGAAGGTCCAGTCACTGGAGGATATGATATCGTTCTAGGTAGTAAAGGATTAGCTAGATCATGGGGCAGACATTTGGTCAAAGAGTATGGTGGTCAAACTGTTGAAACAAACTCCACTGTTGGTCGAAAGGATGGAGTTGATGTCACAAGATTGACTCTACTTTATCGAAAACCAGGATATGACCTAGGAGATGTAATCAGGTGGCGTGAAAACTTTTGGAGACCTTCAACATGGACAAGAGAAGGTGCGATTGTTGAAAGAGTGGACAGACAAGAGAGAACTGGTGCTTCTTGGCGCGACTTAGAATCAGCAAATGTAGTTGCCAGAATGAAAGAACATATTTCTGTTGATTTGATTAATCAGGACTCATCTGTAGGAGAATTCCTTGACCCACAAACTTGGATTATGGCATCAGCACGGCTACCTTGGGATCACAATGGTAGTAAGAAAATTAGATTAGCTCGGATTGAGGGTGAGTGGTTAGCGCTTCAGCACCTTTCAATTGATGATAATTTTACAGGGGAAGAAAAAGATGAGTGAAAATAATTCAAACTTAGATATCATCGAGTTAGCAAAAATGCTTGATACAGAAGATATGATTGGATTTACTAGAAAGTTTGTTGACGACTTTGAAAAAGGTATTCAGAGTATTAGCATTGAAAGATTCCCCTGGATTGAAGATATTTCAAATCAAAAGTGGAACGGTATAATTTGTCTAGGAATGGGGGGTTCTGCTGCTGGAGGAGATTTTCTGTCAGCATTATCTAACTTAGACGGTCGAATTCCAATCCATATTCAGCGAGATTATACTATGCCGGCATGGTGGGATAATTCATGGTTAGTACTAGCCACATCTCATAGTGGTAATACCGAAGAAGCATTAGCAGCAACTGAAATTGCTCTAAATGCTGGAGCAACTGTAATCATTATTTCAACTGGTGGGATGTTGGCTGGAATGCCTGAAATCTATACTCGTTGTCATTTGATTCCTTCTGTTGGTGGACAGCCTCCACGTTCTGCATTTGGTCATATTTTCAGCAGACAATTAGGATTACTGAGGGCAATAGGTGCACTCCCTAAACCCGAGAATGACTCAGAAAAACAGATGATTGCTAGGCTAAAAGAAGCTTGTGATGGATTTGATATCATAAAAGATCCAAATGGTGATTTGGTTGAACTTGCCTCATTTATGATCAATAACCCAATTGCCCTAGTTGGACCTACTGAACTTTTACCCGCATTAAATCGGTTCAAGAATCAATTAAATGAGAACTCGGCCAGATTTGCTAGAATCGGAGTAATTCCAGAAATGAATCATAATGAAAGTGTTGCTTGGGGTGGTGTAGGAGGGGACAAAGACCCTAATGCTGATCAACAAGTATTATTGTTCCTAACATGGGATGGCATGCATAAAAGAGTCTCACATAGAATTGAATGGATGATTGCTCATACCACTACTGATTTTGCTTGGAAAATGCAAGGAGAAGGGGCAACGCTTCTAGAATCATTATTACATCTCTGTATTGTAATGGATTGGATTTCTATTGCTTTAGGTTTGATGCATGGTAAAGATCCTGCTGCAATAGGGCCTATTTCAGCCTTGAAAGACTTTTTGAATTCAAAGAATTGATTTATTAAAAAAAGCCCCCCTAAAGACCGAAGTCCTCAGAGGGGCAGTTGTATTCCGCAGAATACATTCATCTTTAAGCAGTTTTTAAATTACTCACTCTGCGCTTGCTTCTGCTTCACCAGATGGTAACATTTCATCGATTTTAACACCGACTAAAGCACCAACACCGACTAAAGCACCGTTAATGATCCAATTGACTAGTGTGTCAGCAATCATATCAAATTCCATTGAACCTAAGTGTGCGCCCATTGTGTGTGCACCAGTTAAGACCATTGCTCCCATAAGAGCCATCAAGCTGATACCACTAGCCCATTCATTTTCACAACGAGTGTGTATTTGCCACCAAATAGCACCAGCAGCAATCATTCCTAGTGCCATCCAAAGGTTATCTCCAATCTCTGTAATCCACATTTCAGTTGCAGCATAATTACCATCTCCTTCGGTTATCAGGATTACAGCAAGGAGTGCGCCAACAACTTGCGAAATTAAACGCATTCCATTAGCCATCCAGTTTCCTTCAACATCAGATAGGTCGCTTGTCATCATGTGACTCCAAGTTACTACTGGTAGAAGATGAGCACCCTTGAATGCCATCCATGCCACTGCCACTGCAACGGCCATTTCTATTCCAGTCATCTGTCCCAAGACAACCCAAGAGAGCATGAATGCTCCCCCAATTTCGTTCATATTTTGTTTCCAATTTATTTCCATATATTTTCCCCCCCGCTTTTGCGAGTGATAGTTTCTTGTCCTGATAGTATATAACCGCGATAGTAGTTTTAGTGGTCAAAAACACGGTTTTTGCCAGTAAATATAATAAACCGAATAAGTAAAAACATCAGGTGTTATTTTAAACACCTAGTCTATTTTTTAGTATATATCGCCTAAGATAATTCTAGGATCTGGATATTTTGTTAATGCTGAATCAATGTCTTCTTTCGCTACAACTCCAGGCAAGTCAAATGTTTCAGGTTCCTCTAGTGATAATTGAAAATGTAGATGTGGTGGCCATCCTCCATTCTCATGTTCATCACCAATCCTTGCAATCATATAACCTGCATCAATCTCCATTCCTATTTCTAATCCATTCAAACTTTGCTTTGAAAGATGACCATGTAAAACCCAAAACTTTCCTGACGTATTATTAATTTGAATTTTTGAGGATTTAATTAGATTGATATCATGTTCAGTAATAATTGTCGGACCATAAGAACCTGCTTCCGAATTCATACCAAAACTGTGAATCTTTCCTTCGCCAAAAGCATAAACTGGAGTATCCACTGGTGCACCGATATCAATTCCAACATGAATATTTCTAACTCCACCGAAAATTTCAGTTTCATACATCCCAGGCCGATATTCGTTGTATCTACCAATTTGGAATTCAAATGGGCATTCCCAAGACTTATCTTGGCCTCTAGTGAAATCAAAAACCCAATACTCTTCAGGTAGATTAACTACCGGATGAAAAGGTTCTGGAACTTCGACCATGACACTGTGAAAGGGTCTTTTCTTTTGATTCTTAGCCGAACTATCAAGACCTAGAGCCTCTACGCAGAGTCATGATTATCACAAGTATTATTGTCTTACTTGTGAGTTTTCTTCCAGGTTATGCTCTGTGCAAAGTACTCGATGCAAGTGCGGATAAATGGCGAAAAGCGATGCTAAGTCCTGCACTAGGATTGTTATTGTTATACGGAATTTCAGGATTGGTCGTAATATCAGGTGTGTGGTCCTTTGCTTCAATGACTGCAATTATACTGCTTCTGAACACATTAGCGCTAGCACACATAAAAAGAAGAATTAGAGTTGATAAAAAACTTACACCTTGGCAAAAATTAGAAGCAGTGATGCATGGGCAAATTCTAGAATCTGAAGATCAGTACATTACTGAGGAAGCCGCTGCTCAACAATGGTTTCAGTCTAGACGTTCACCGATTTTATTTTTACTGGGTTCAGTTACTATAATCGGAGTATTTCTACTTCCTTTTATCCAATCTCTACCTTTTGGTGTTGATTGGATCGGTTTCTCTACACTAACCAGTCAACTTTCCGTAACTGGAAACTTTTCTCTTTCAGGTACAAATGATGGATTCTGGACATACCCTCCTGCCTTTCCTGCCCTTGCAGCATGGCTACAAAACGCCACCGGAATCGGAGCAGGGAGAGCAGTTTTTGAACTCGGACATTATAGCTTAATTGTAATTCTTTTAGGTCTGGCGGGCGCTCTCGACCACCATGGAAGTGGTGCACATGGACTACTTGCACTATCGCTAGGATTTGGTTTATTTGCCAAAGCATATGATTCGGGGTACCCAACTGTTTCCAGTCAACTCGGACTAGTCGTAGGACTACTAGTACTTCTTAGACCCTCATCCGCAAGAGGATCACACCATACTAGAGGCTTCATAATCGCAGTAATTTGTGTCACTCTTATTCACCCTACTGGAGCAATTTATCTAGGTATGTTGATGATTTCTCATATATTCATTGGAATTAGTTTGAATAAAGAGTATAGTGAAAATATGCAGAGATTATTGCTGACATGTTCTATTTTATTGACTATTGCTGGTGCGATTTCAATTCTACTTCTAGCCCCTCGAATGCTTGACTCCGCAGTTTTTGCTGAATATGGATGGCAGGGTGGAAAACCGTTGATCACCTTCAATTTATTTTTGCTAATTCTAGGTGCGATTGCAGGATGGAAATTACGCTCAACCGTAGAAGGAAGACTACTCATTACCTGGTTTGCTGGATTATGGCTGTTAACTTCAATACACTTAATCGAAGGTTTGGAAAGTATTCCGGTTCTTTCTCTACTTTCATACACCTTGTATTCGATGGGAATTCATGCATTCCATGTGCCATTAGCTGCACTGGTAGCCATATGGTGGAGCCCCACTACTGGTCTTACTTCTCTTGAAGAGAAACGTGGATTGATGACCGTAGGATGGGACCCTACAATCTCAGATAAGATGTCAAAAATTTTGACAGGTCTCATTTTGGTAGGTGTTTTAATTGCGAACTCTGTTGTATGGCATATTGCATCTCATGATGAACTTAGACCAATCACTCAAGGAGATTTAGAAATTCGTGAAAAATTATCAAATCTTCCCGATGGAAGTATTGTCTATTCAGAAAATTCTCACTGGGGGCATGTTTTTGACGCTCCAGAAAATGTTGAGCTGACCAGTATTCCAACATTAGGACTAGTTCAAATTGATTCCAGTATCCATTCATCCGCAACTACAGCAATTTTTCTAGACAATACTACGAAAATAAAGGAACTAGGCATAAATTATGCAATTACTTCCCCTATTGGAACAATGGGGTGGACATTTGCAATGTCGCCTTATTGGCAAGAAATTGAAAATATACGGGGAAGTAAATTATGGCAATTTAATTCAAATGGACTTGCATCAACCTCACAATTTTCAGTCGTTAATCAAACTTCTTGCCAAGATAATTGTGAGATGAGAATTGACCCTTGGAATGAACATAGATTTTCCAATTTAGATAATCTTACAGAGGAACGGGCTTTCATTGAGGAAGGAAAAGATGCCTATCTCGAATTTATTCATACTGGTAAAATGATAGAAAATGCTACTATTTGCATGGTTTATGAAATGGTTGGAGAAGTAGATGGTTTAGAAATAATACATTCAGCAAATATTTCTGTAGATTTTGAATCGATTTCGGGATGGAATCAGAAATGTTGGATTATGGATTACCAATATGACAACCTGCAACTCGAATTCAATTGGGATGGTTCTAGTTCAGATTCGTGGTTAAATCCAACAGGATTATCTGGAAGAGGCGATAGAATTATCGACACCAGTGGAATTCGTATCCATTGGTTAGAAATACGCTGATTTCAATGAAATTAATAGAAGCCATCAAAAATAAATCTAACTTATCACCATCAATGAGGAATGCGGTAATCATGCTTCCAACCCTGGATGAAGCCAGTGGTTTAGAGGCTGTAGCCAAACAAATCCCTCATGGAAAATTAATACGAAACGGCTGGAATTACCAAGTTTGGGTAATTGATGGAGGTAGTAGTGATGATACAAAGGCTGTTTCCGAACAGTTTGGTTTCACTTTTCTACCCCAACAAGGAAAAGGTAAAGGTGCAGCAATGCGCTTAGGTTTCAATAAATTTGTTGAGTCTGAATTTGATGCTCTGGTTATGCTTGACTCAGATGGAACTTATGACCCTAAAGATATACCTCGTTTCCTAGATACATTATCTGATTGTGATGTTGTTATCGGAGATAGATTAAATGGACAAATAGATCCAAACGCAATGACTAGAGTCAATTACTTTGGCAACCACGTTCTTACATGGTTGGCAACAGGTATGTATGGTATTACTATCAATGATTTATGTTCAGGTTATTGGGCCTTCAGCAAGAAAGCACTAAAACGACTCAAGCTAAATTCGATGAAATTTGAAATTGAGGCAGAAATGTACACTTCTTGTGTTAAGGAAGAATTAGACATTAAAAGTATACCAATTAGATACTCAGCGAGAATTGGCCAAGCTAAACTCGGTTCTATTTCAGATGGATGGCGAATATTTCGTAAACTGATAGTTAGACGTATTTTTGGAACCCCGATTGAAGCAAAAATCGGTAAGGGTAATTTCGATATCAAATAAGCAAGAACTCAAAACAAATTGCTGCTTCGACTGATTATGTCCCGTCGTTTGTGCATCATTTTGGGTGCTAGCGGACTGGTAGGACAAAGGTTGCAACAACGATTAGTAGAGCATCCGATGTTCAAAATTTCTGCCATTGGAGGTAGCCCTTCCACCGCAGGCCTGAAGTTAGAAGAGATACCTTGGCGCTTAGATGAGGCTAGACCAAATCTACCCAATTTGATAGTTCTAGACATAAATTCTAGTGACTTTATCGAACAATGTATTGAAAGAAATATCGAAATAGCCTTCAGTGCATTACCTTCAGATATCGCTTTGGATATCGAAAAAAGATTAGTTGAAGCAGGAATAATGGTATTCTCCAATGCCAGTAGTTTTAGAAGAAAGCCGAATATTCCTATGATTATTCCTGAAATAAATCCACATCATTACCATGAAGGGTTACACTACTGTGCTACTAATTGTACCTTGATACCACTCGCTCTACCTGTTTCTGCTATTGCTAATATTTCTTCAATCAAATCGGTGAAGATGCGAAGTGAACAGGCCTTATCCGGTGCAGGATGGGGTTTGTTGTATGATGAAGCAGCAATAAGAGGAATTGTCGAACCAAATATTGAAGGTGAAGCAGAAAAAACTACACAAGAACTACTCCATGTAATGGGGAGCATCAATCACCAAGAAGTCACACCGGCTATATTTGATTTAGAGATTGTTTGCGAGAGGGTTTCAAGGCGCGATGGGCATCAAGTCTTTGTGGAAGTAAAAACCGAGAAATCCGTTAAATTTGAAGAAGTATTAGACCAATTCCGACAGATTAACCTAAGTTCTGAATTACCCAGTAAGCCATCTCATGTAATACATCACGTGGAGAAGATTGATACAGCAAAAAATCTTTGGAGTGATGGAGAGTTTTTCACAACTAATCCAAACCCTACAACTGATTTAAAGACTGGAATGGCAATCATTGTAGGTGACTTAGAGATTGAAGAAAATATCATTCGCTTTTCTGCTTATTCACACAATACGATTAGAGGTGCTGCGGGAGGAGTAGTATTTTTAGCAGAATTTGTCATGAATTTAAGAACTTAACTTGTAAACGGTATGCCTAAAGTATTGTTAGCACTCCACTTACATGGTGCGCTATGGGAATTACTGCAATGATACCTGACATGACAATTGGTCAGTTGTATTCAGAAGCAGATTCCCGATGGGGTGAAATCTGGGACGAAAACGCTGCTAGATTGAGAATTTTGCTTGTTTTTCCAAGAAAAGAAAGAAAGATGATGGAATTGCATGGTGATATGATTGAACATGGCCAACCAGTAATGACAATATTTCACCGCCCCAGAGATGAAGCATCTTTACTAGAAGAACAAGGATTTGACCCAAAGGCAGCATCCTTCCAGTTTGTCGATATCTCTAGTCCGGATTTAGGACCATGGATGCAGCAACTGATCAATAATGAAAAGTGGCTTAGAAATACTGTCAGTGTGATGTCGATCCCATTTTCATTGGGGATCCCTACTCAAAGATCATTTGAAACAGAGCAAGTAATCTGTTTTAGACATCCTTCTTTACCAGCGATTGAAAGATATTACTTACCATTCCCACCAACATCTATTCCTGGGAAATGCTTTGTTTCTTTACCTAGAAGGCAGGCTGCTGAATTAGCAAGACAACAGGCTGAAGTCTTAGGAGTTGGTCGACTACAAAAGAAATCAAAAATCACTGTACAAGAAGTCCCTCATGAACCAAGTCCCCCTACTCCAACTATGTCTCAATCTGAAGCGACAATGAATGCTATGATGGATAATTTTTCTAATGAAATGCTAGAAAATATGGCAGAAACTGAGCCTGTTACTAATATTGAATTGCCGAAATCATCTCCTACTAAGGAAGATATTTCTTCTGGAAGTGTATTTGTTCCTTTACCGACTTCCACCGCCGGTGATAGTGAATTGTCTAACGACATTCCCGAGGCTCAGCAAGAACTGTCTCCAAGTTCTGGTGTTGAATTACCTGAGATTGAAGAGATTGATGAACAGGCTGGAATGTCAGACATAGAAATTGAATTCAGAGAATTAGTAAATGGTTTATTGGCGGCTGGTGTAGAGCCTAGTGATATGATGGATGATCCTAGATGGGAAGATATTACTGAAAGAGCTGCTGCAATCGGATTTGAAACGTGGCCAGTTTTCCTAGAGTTAGCAGCAATGGGTTAAATTACCACGAGCATGAGGGATAATTATGGGGTTTTGTGTTAACTGTGGAAATCAGCATCGTGATGGTGTCCGTTTCTGTCGATTTTGTGGCACACAACAACCTAGCGAACAACTGCTGGCTAGGCTTCGCTCAGAAGCAGAACAAATAAGACTTCTAAGAGTACAAATGCAACAAAATCAAATGCAGGATAATGCCTATGCAAGACTTGAGGCTATGCGTCAGCAAGCCGAGGCTGCTGCACGCCTGAACAATCAACAAAACCAAAATTATCCACCTAGGTGGTGAATAATTGCGGCCCAAACATTTGGCCATCGAGTTATCTAAACTCGAGGCTCATCCTTGTAATTCGGTTGAGCTTGAACAATATGCAACCGAAGGAGATTTGGCGGCTTTTTGGCTATTAGCAATTGATCAACTAGATGATTTACAGAATAAATCTATTTTAGATTTAGGAGCGGGAAATGGTATATTGGGACTTGGCACTGCATATCTAGGTGCAAGTGAAATACTTCTCATAGAAGCTGATATTGATGCTCATGAAGTTAGTAAAAATAATATTGCTAAAGTTAATCAAAAATTCGATATAAAAATTAATTCGATTAATGCCATGATTGGAATTGATGAGATTCAGACATCCAGTGAATTCGATATAGTAATCATGAACCCTCCTTGGGGATTCCAAAAAGAAAAAGCCGATAGACCATTACTTGAATTTTCATTTGGACTAAATGCCGATTCAATATATGTTTTACATTCTGCTAAAGAAAAACATTTACTTCCAGTGGCAAAGGATTTTGGATATGAAGGTGAAATAGTTTTTGAGACTGATTTTCGACTACCAGCAAAATATTCGCACCATACAAAAAAGACCGCAATGACCGAAGTTAGATGTTGGAGATTTCACAAACCCGGCGATAAAAAAATAATTTCAGAGCAAATCTTAGATGAATAATCAATTACTTTTGGTATGAGGGATTCAAAAGGGAAAAGCCCGCCCGCTGGTATAAGCGAAACGTATGCGTCCCACACCGGGCCATGCCAGCCAAGGAAATGAATAACATGACGGCGAGCCTCGTCACCCCAGGAATGCAAGTATCATCAGCCTCTAAATGTGAGGCTGGAGAAGGAACTATTGAGATAGATGGTAAAATTGTAGCAACTACAATCGGACTTTTCACTATTCAAAATGGAATAGGCGTAGTTTCTCCAAAAAAGGAATTGGTTAGTCCTGAAGTTGGTGATACTGTGATTTGTGAAATAGTCAAATTAAATGAGAAGAATGGGGAGGCAATGATTATTGAAATTGAAGGAAAACCCGGTAGTATTCAACCTGATCACCTCTATGGCCAATTCCATGTTACTGGAATAGTGGACAGATATATGCATCAAACTGCTGATGCTGTTAGAAGGAGAGATGTTTGTAGAGCACTTGTAAAGGAGGTTTCTCCTGTTGTAAGGATCGATTTTAGAGAGCGTGATGACTGTGGAGTTTTACATGCTATTTGCCCTTCTTGTGGAGATACACTCCAAGCACAATTAGATGGTGATTGGAATGTTAAATGCAATACTTGTAGTTATCAGGCATTCCGAGCATTGGCTGATAATTTCAATGCTGGATGGGCAGAACTAGACCAAGGGGCTAGTAATTTGAATAACTCTGGCAAGAGATGGGGCTCTGTTGCAGAATCAATGTTTTCCAAAGGGCCATCTGGTCGTGCAACATTTATTGCAGAAGATGTAAGAGAAGATGGGAGAGAAAGAACCTACTTCAGATTCGAATCAGATGGTGGTGGAAGAGGACAACAAAGACCAAGGCATAACCCTGGATGTAAATTATTCATTGGTGGACTGCCAAGAGAAATTGGAACTGATGAACTAAGAGAGATGTTTGCTAAGTTCGGTGATATGGTAGATTGTATTGTTCCAACAGATGAAAATAAAGTTAACCGCGGATTTGGGTTTGTCACATATAGTGAAAAGTCCGAAGCTGAAGCGGCAGCATCCGAACTCGATGGGCATAAAATCAATGGCCGTAGAATTGGCGTTAGAGATGCAGATAGCGATGATAAGAAAAAGAAGGGTAAGAGAAAAGACCCTGAAGGTGCTAAACTATACATTGGAAACCTTCCTTTCAAAGCAACTGAAGAGCAACTCAGAGAAGTTTTCAAAGGTGTTGCAACCATTACAGGGCTAAACATAATCACAGATAATGCTGGAAAACCGAAAGGTTTCGCTTTTGCATTTGTTAAGGAAAAGGATAAGGTTGAAGAAATCGTCAAATCCGTCAACGGAAGTGAATTATTAGGGCGTAAGATTCGTGTTGATGTTGCCCAACAAAAGAAAAGAAACAACAACAGCGGTGGTAAACCAGAGAAATCTTCCAGAGAATTGAGAGCAATGCGCGAGGAAGAAGAAGATTCCAAAAAGCGAAATCGAAGACCGAGGCCTAAGAAGGATTGAAACCTAGTACCCTTAGACAAGGACATGACCGAGGAACATGAACCTAAGTGGTTGGTTCTAGACGGTTATGAAGATGAACCTGCTGCGTTTGGTGTTCCGCCATATGTTGGCTTTCACATACGTTACCTTTGTGGGGTTTTAGAAGAGGAAAATATCGATTATCGATATATGACAATTGATCAATGGCGAGATTTTGTCTCAAGAAAAGGTGAAAAAGGTGTTTCTAAACTACTATCGGGAATTGAAGGATTTGCATGTATTGCAGGAGCAGTTGTTCCAGGTAAATATCTAAGAGGGACACCTATTTCTCTAAAAGAAATGCAGAAAATAATAAGAGATTTACCATCGGAGATACCTGCGATTCTCGGTGGTTGGGCAATACGTGGATGGAGGCAGCAAGGATGGAATCCTCTTAGAAAAAATCTATTTCTAGCCCTTCAAGATACCGACGCTACATTGTCTAATTTTCTCAATACTTCGCAATGGAAACATCAACGTAGAAATGCACAACAATGGACAAAATGGGCTCATTTAGGTGCAAAGAGTAAGGCTGTTCAATTTCATCCAGATTTGGGCACAGAAGTAAAGCCTGGACCACTAACCTACGAAGTGGAAGTCTACCAAGGATGTGTTAGGTACAAGAGAGGTTGTAAATTCTGTATTGAACCGAAAAAAGGAGTACCTATTTGGAGAACCCCTGAAGATATTATCCAAGAAGTCAAAATCGCCCATGAAATGGGAGTTAAACATGTTCGCTTAGGGGGTATGACTGATACATACACATACATGGCTGAAGGAGTGAAAGAATTGGAGTACCCTATTCCAAATCCAGAGCCTATCGCTAGATTACTACATGGACTTAGAGAAGATGAAAGACTTGATATCCTGCATACCGACAATGGAAACCCCTCAATTATTGCAGAGAATATTGAACCATCTGAAGAAATCACCAAAACTCTGGTCGAAACCTTATCTGATGGTGCAGTTCTTTCTTTTGGATTAGAATCTGCAGACCCTAGTGTGCATGAGGCAAATTGGCTCAATTGTGATTCTAAACAATTGAAGGCTGCGATTGGTCTAATCAATAAGTACGGTAAACAACGTGGAGAAAGAGGATTACCTAAACTTCTACCCGGATTAAATTTCATTGCTGGATTAAATGGGGAGACCAAGCAAACCTATCAAATGAACTTAGATCTTCTACATGAAATTCGCAGCGAAAAATTACTGTTAAGAAGAATAAATATCAGACAAGTAGAAGGTGATGGTTTTCAAGAAATTCCACAAAAAGAATTTTCTGATTTCAAAAACGCTGTACGTGAAACCATCGATAAACCATTACTGTTAGATTTATTCCCTCTAGGTAGTAAATTATGCAATGTGCATTGGGAAACTCATGATGGCAGAACTAGGTTGTCAAAACATATGGAAGAAGAACACACTTCGGAATCTTGTCGAGGAAAATCAGGCATTACTTTTGGCAGACAAATTGGCGCCTACCCTATATTGATTGGTGCACAGTACCACATTCCATTAGAAACTCAATCAGATGTAATAGTAACTGGACATGGCGCTCGTTCAATAACTGGAGTTGAGTTAAATATGGATCATGACGTTATGACTCAAAAACAACTTGAAGCCATACCTGGCATAGGTGAAAAATCAGCTTGGAAATTAATCAGTCAAAGAGTAAAAAGAAAACGGAAAAAAGGAAATGATAGTATTTATGAAAATCCTATAAATTGGTTCGAGGAGGCTAAAATTGATTGGAGTGAGTCGTTTAGGCCTTTTTTCAAATAGTTTAACCAATTCACCCGTAATGAATATATCTTTACCCGTAATGAATTTAAATGGAATTTTTAATCGCTAGTAACCATCATGTATCTCCTAATTGTGCGCTGAATATGGAAGTCACTGAACGCTTGATTGAGGCCGCTAAGCGCCTATCAGCGATTTGTGATAAATCGATAAGTAAGATCGAAAGAAAGACAATTGTCGCTCATGCTACAAACCCACTGAATTATGCTTGGCTACACCATGAACAGTATTTGATTAAATGGGGTGGTAAAGGTGCAAAGACACTGATGCTAGGCATGAATCCAGGCCCTTGGGGCATGGCCCAAACTGGCATCCCTTTTGGTTCGACTGATATCGCTAAAAATCAATTACAAATCCAATCGCACTCTTTAGAAACACCAGAAAATGCTCATCCAAAAAGGCCAATATTAGGGCTAGAGATGGAAAGGCAAGAGATCTCTGGGCAAAGGTTATGGAATTTATTATTCGAAAACTATGGCTCACCTAGCGAGGTTTTCTCTAATGTATTTGTATTGAACCACTGCCCATTACTACTCTTGGGAGAGACTGGAAAGAATCTAACACCTGATAACTTGCCAGTAGAGGTTATGAAGCCGATACTAAATGCCTGTGATGAACATTTGTTAGAAGTAATTGAAATCTTGGGCATTGAAAGAATTGTTGGCGTTGGGAAATATGCTGAAAAAAGAGCTCGGATTGCTTTTGGAGTTGGAAAGTCAGAAGATGGGCTTACAAAATCGGGACGGAAGGTCGAGATAACTTCTTGCTGGCATCCCAGCCCCGCAAGCCCTCTTTCAAACCGTAATGGCGGCGCAGATTGGCGAAAAAACGTCTCAGATTGCCTGAAAAATCGATGAAATTGGGGTTTTCTTGCAGGCGCATCATTCAAGTGCTATGTGCTACACTAGGTGTACATGGCAGAAGTGAAGATGGCTTGGGACAGACAGCCGAACGACAGACAATGGAAAGGACCTGAGGGAGAAGACCCTCGTACTTTGTACCAAATGTTAATGACTAGCGTAGAGAGATTTGGAAATGAACCTTGTTTTGGGTATATTCCAGGAGAAGGCATGGCAAGAGTACATTTAGATTACAATGAATTTGGAGAATTATCAACCTCAGTAGCAAAGAGACTCAATGACTTAGGAGTCAAAACTGGCGACCGTGTTGCGATAATTCTAGATAACAGCGTTCAATGGGCTGCTCTTTCATATGGAGCAAATGCAATTGGTGCTGCTTATACTGCTATGTATACTCACCAACATGGTTCTGAATGGGCATATATCCTTGGTGATTCAACACCCTCAATTATTGCAGTTGCTAATACTGCTGTGTTAGACAAGCTCGTCGATAACCTACCAGGTGAAGCATCAGCATGGCCTGAATGTGGCGTCATATTACTTGGCGACGAACCAGCAAATAAGATTCCACCAAAGGGAATTGAAGTTCACATGTGGAGCGATTTTGTTGCAAAAGGTAGAGCAAGCGAAAATGATTTCGAGATCGCCGATGACCCATTTGCACTAAACACACTAATTTACACCTCTGGTACTACAGGAAATCCAAAGGGTGTAATGTTGACTAATTGGAACACTCTTTCCAATATCCTATGTGTTCAATCTGCTTTCAAGATTTATGTTGGTGACAAGAACGCTGCATTCCTTCCTTGGGCACACTCCTTTGGAAGTACGTTTGATCTTCACTGGATGATTAGATGTGGAGTTCACATCAACCTTATCTCGGATTTAACAAAGATTGCTGATGAATGTATTGAAATTAAACCCGCAGTACTTCTTGCAGTTCCACGTGTCTGGAATAAATTCTATGACCGAGTTAATAGTCAATTTGAAGCGGCCACCGGTGTTAAGAAATTCTTAATTGGAAAGGCAAAGAAATCCGCAGCAAAAAGAATCGCTAAGGCTAATGTTGAATGTGATGCTGTTCCTGCAAGTGGATTTTTCGACAAACTCTACGATAAACTAGTCTGGTCAAAGGTACGTGCTAGATTCGGTGGAAACATACGATTCTGTATGTCAGGTGCTGCTGCACTCTCTCCGGATGTTGCTGAATTCATTCAGATGGTTGGATTCAGTTGTTATGAAGGATATGGACTCACTGAGACATCTCCATTAGTAGCAGCTAATGGATGGTCTGGACCAGGAAAGTCTAAACTACGCTGTGTCGGACTAGTTGCCAACGGAGTCAAAGTAACAATCGATACTGATGCTTGGGATGATCCTGACCGACCTGAAGAAGGTGAAATCATTGTTCATGGACCTAACGTTATGAAGGGATACTGGAATAATGAAGAGGCTACTAAGGAAGTAATTATGGAACCTGGCGTATTTAGAACTGGTGACCTTGGAAAACTAGACAAAGATGGCTACCTAGCAATTACCGGCAGAGTAAAGAGTCAATTCAAACTTGAAAACGGTAAATATGTATCTCCTGCACCTCTTGAAGAAAACCTAAAACTTTCTCCTCTTGTTGAACAAGCGGTTCTAGATGGCCGAAATATGCTAAGAACATACTTGATTATCCATCCGAACATGGATACTCTAAAGTCAGCCATGTCAGCTGCAGGTGTAGATTCATCTGGAAGTAATGCAGATATTTGTGGCCGTAAGTCGACTAAAGACTGGTTACTCGGTGAACTAAAGGCAAACAACATGAAATCTCCAGTATGGAAAGGCTATGAGGTTGCTGCAAATCTAATCTTAGATCATGAAGAGTGGACAACTGATAACGATATGTTGACGCCTTCCATGAAGGTCAAATTGCGAAATCTATTGAAGCATCACGAAGGCGCAATTGCTGAATTCAGTTGAAGGAAAAGCGTTCCGTTTTTCCTTAAACCGGTAATTTTACTGGTTTAATCAGCACATGTCGGCTTCTAATTTATATACCGTCATAACTGACTGTTATCAAATGACTATAGATAGCGTTGAAATGATTTCTTCAGAGCAACAAAAAAAGTTGCCTGAAAAAAGATCAATTCTGTCTCTCCTTTTCCCAATTTATGATAGACCACTTGGAGTAGGTTTCTTTGTTGGTTTACTGGTAGGATTGAGTAATTCATTAATTCTCAATATACCTCTTACTTATTCACTAATCTCTGGAATCACGATTGGGCTACTTGTCTGCCTTATTGGATGCCCAGCAATGGTCAAACAACTTGTTGAAAGGCGCGAGCTGGAAAAAAGTCGAAAGGCTGCTCTTGCCCGTAAAGCAAGAATTATCACTGCTTTTACCTCGCTAGATTGAAACTCCACATAGAATTCTTTGGAGTCGGTTTATCAATGAGCAGTAAGCCGGCGGTTTGAGGGATAGTATGGTACGTGAGCTAATCACCATCGAAGGAGTGGACAAAAGTTTTGGTCCAGTCGATGTATTAGTCGATATCAATCTCTTGGTTCAAGACGGAGACCGCATTGGAATCGTCGGCCACAATGGTGCTGGAAAAACAACTCTTCTAAACACTATAAGTGAGCAAACACAAGATGTAGGTGACATTGATTTCGCTCCTGGAATTAGACTCGCATATCTAACGCAAATCAGAGATATCGATCCAGAATCAACCATCGAACAAGAACTTGGACGTAAGGGTAGACAATTCCAAGAATTAGAAGAAGAAATTGCTAACATTGAGGCACAAATGGCCGACCCTGCATTTTACGATGGTGACTGGGAATCTGTGATTGAAAGATATAGTCAACTACAACAAACTCTTGGTGAAAGTGGAGGAGGAAATGTTGCAAGTATCGCTAAAGCAACACTTGCCAAACTCGGATTAGATAAGCATCCGATGGAGATGCAAGTTAGCAAATTATCTGGTGGTGAAAAGGCTAAACTTGCTCTTGCTCGTCAACTTGTTGGACTTGCTGGTGTCGATGTGATGTTTCTAGACGAACCAACAAACCATCTTGATATTCATACAACAGAATGGCTTGAAGGATTTCTTCGAGATTTCAAAGGTGCTCAACTAATAGTATCTCACGATAGATATTTCCTAGACCAAGTATGTACAAGAATTGTTGAGGTTGATAACCTTAGAGCATGGCCATGGAAGGGCAATTACAGTAAATTCCTTCAGCAAAAAACTGCTCAAGAAGCAACTCTTAGTGACATGATTAAGACTGTCGAGAAGAAAATCGATGCAACCATTGGTGCATTAAAACAAATGAAAAGAGCCAATAAATACGATAAATCGATCTCCGCAAAACAAAAGATGATCGAGCGTATGCAACAAGAACTCAAAGCACTTAGAGCAAGAGTTCCTAAGAAACGAAAACCATTGATTCTCAAACTTGAAGCAACCGACAAAGCCAGTATGGATGTAATTCAAATTGAAGGTGGCTCAAAAAGTTTTGAAGGTCTAGAAAGACCAATTTTGAATAATCAAGACTTAGAGATAAGAAAGGGTGACAGAATTGGAATTGTCGGAGGTAATGGACAAGGAAAGACTACTCTTCTCAAAATTATCAATGGTGATGAAAAACTCGATAGTGGGATGAGAGACCTTGCACCTGGTTGTGAGATCGGGTATTTCCATCAAGACCACGCAACATTAGATTTCAATCTCAATCCGGTTGAGCAAATTGAAAAGTTGCGACCTGATTTCCAATACGGTGATATTCGTGCTGCACTAGGAAGGTTCCAATTCTCTAGCGACCAAGTGACAACTAAACTATCACAACTATCTGGTGGCGAAAGAGCTAGGGTTGCTCTTCTAAAATTACTTCTAGAAGAAAATAATCTCTTACTGATGGATGAGCCGACAAATCACCTTGACATGGATTCAAAGGATACTTTAGAAGAAGCACTGATCAACTATGAAGGCTCTTTAGTAACTGTATCCCACGACAGATGGTTCCTTGACCAAGTGGTAAATCGCATATGGGAATTACAAGATGGAGTCGTCACTGTATACTATGGAAATTACACCGATTATATTCGTGCTAAGAAAGGTCTTCCTCCACTAGGAGAAGATGAAATTTCCTCAGTTTGATATTTTTTATCAAGGGCTGAATTGATGAACCAATAACCGATGGCATCGGCATGGCCGATGAAGAAGTGGTGTTCCAGACTAGCACTGGACCAGTGCGAATCATCACTGCAGCCTCGCTTTTTGATGGCCATGATGCAGCCATAAATGTCATGCGCCGACTGATTCAATCTTCTGGAGCCGAAGTAATTCATCTTGGTCACGACCAATCGGCAAAAGCAGTTGTAGACTGTGCTATTCAAGAAGATGCACACGGGGTTGCCCTAACCTCATATCAAGGTGGACATATTGAGTATTTCACTTACATTCGTCAACTTCTCGATGAGGCTGGTTGCGAGCATGTTAGAATATTTGGTGGCGGTGGTGGTACAATAACTCCTCCAGAAATCAAAACATTGCACGAATCTGGAATCTCTAAAATTTACTCTCCTGATGATGGTCGAACCTTGGGCCTAATGGGTATGATTCACCACCTTATGGGAATTGCAAGTGAGGTTGACAACATCAGCAAAGAGCGTCTGAGCACTCTCGATGG
The DNA here is from genome assembly GCA_964001175.1 of uncultured euryarchaeote. GTDB lineage: Archaea > Thermoplasmatota > Poseidoniia > Poseidoniales > Poseidoniaceae > MGIIa-L1. The sequence goes on along the minus strand of CAXFAS010000015.1, from coordinate 4,475 downwards.
GCCTGTAACTCCTGAGGATATGGCAAAGGTTGGATTACTTTTGACCATGTCAGAAAGTGCAGATGATGCCCTTTTCAAGTCGACTTTGGAGACTTGTCGCTCCTCAAACGATGACGTACCAGTTATCGGTTTTACTGGAACTGGTGGTGCAGGAAAGTCAAGTCTACTCGATGAATTAATGCTTAGAATCCTAAGAGATAATCCGGATAAGAAAATCTGTTTACTTTGTGTTGACCCAACCCGTAAGCGAACTGGTGGTGCTTTACTTGGTGATAGAATTAGAATGAATTCACTTTCAAACAACGATCTATTCATGCGAAGTTTAGCTAGTAGAGGTTCTGGTAGTGAGATTTCTGCTAACCTTGACCGAGCAATCGAGGTTGCTAAGGCAGTTGGATTTGACATGATTTTCTGTGAAACAAGTGGAATTGGCCAAGGTAGCGACGCCATTACTTCTGTTGCAGATCATTCTCTTTATGTCATGACTGCCGAGTTTGGCGCTCATACTCAACTTGAGAAAATCGAGATGCTAGATGTGGCAGATGTTGTTGTTCTAAACAAGTATGAGAAGCGTGGTAGTGAAGATGCACTAAGAGCAATTCGTAAACAAGTTAGGCGTAATAGAAATCTGTTCGATATTGCTGACGAAGAACTTCCTATTGTAGCTACAATTGCCAGTCAGTTTGCTGATGGTGGAGTTGACAGGTTGTGGTGCAAAGTCGCTAGTCTAGTTGGATTTGAAGCTAGTGAACCTGCAGATTTGATGGGTGAGCGAAAAGGAGTAATTCCTTCAGAGCGTGTCTATTACTTATCTGAAATTTCAGCAACTGTTAGAGAGTACCATCAAAGAAATTCCGAAGTTGTCGAGAAACTAAGACTATGTCAACATCTTGAAACCGCTGCAGAAAACGCCAAGTCACGAAAAGCAAAGTCTGTTGCTGATGATTTACAAACCCAAATTGATGAATTACTCGAGGAAATTTCTGAGGCTAGAAATGAACTAGCAGAATTTAGAGAATTGGCAAAACAATACTCTAGCGGCGAGTATACCTACCACGTTAGAGGAAAACCATTCACTGTTCAAACTACTACTGAATCTCTTGCACACTCAGATATTCCTAGAGTCGCTTTACCAACATTTGCCGATGATGGAGAATTATATTCATGGATGACTAAGGAAAATGCTCCTGGTCATTTCCCCTATTCTGCTGGTGTTTTCCCGTTCAAGCGAACCGATGAATTATCTGCGAGAATGTTCGCTGGAGAAGGTGAACCAGAACGAACTAACAGAAGATTCCACTATCTGTCTCAAGGCCAAGACTATGTCCGTTTGTCTACTGCTTTTGATTCAGTTACTCTGTATGGCAGAGACCCTGCAAAGCGACCTGACATTTGGGGTAAAGTTGGAAACTCTGGAGTAAGTATTGCTACATGTGATGATGCTAAGAGACTCTATTCTGGTTTCGATTTATGCGATTCCAATACTTCTGTCAGTATGACAATCAATGGGCCTGCTCCAATTATTCTAGCATTCTATCTCAACGCGGCAATCGACCAACAGGTCGAAGCGCATCTTGTCGAGCAAGGCAAACTTCCTAAGATTAACAAGGATGCATATCGGGGAGATTTACCTGAAGGACACAATGGATTTGGCCTCGCTACTATTGGTCGAAGAGGCGATGATCTGGTCGATGAGAAGACATACGCAGAGATCAAAGCAAGAACTCTTCAAACGGTTAGAGGAACTGTTCAAGCAGATATTCTCAAAGAAGACCAAGCCCAAAATACCTGTATTTTCTCAACACCTTTTGCTCTCAAACTGATGGGTGATGTTCAACAATACTACATCGATAATGGAGTCAGAAACCATTACTCAGTATCTATTTCAGGATACCATATTGCTGAAGCAGGAGCAAATCCGATCACTCAACTTGCTCTAACATTGGCCAATGGTTTCACCTATGTTGAATACTATCGAAGTCGAGGAATGGATATCAACAAGTTTGCTCCTAACCTATCGTTCTTCTTTAGTAATGGACTTGACCCTGAGTATACGGTAATTGGCCGTGTCGCAAGGCGAATCTGGGCAGTTGCAATGCGTGACTTATACGGCGCAGATGAGCGTTCTCAAAAGTTGAAGTATCATATTCAAACCAGTGGAAGAAGTCTTCACGCCCAAGAGATTGACTTCAATGATATTAGGACAACTCTTCAAGCACTACTTGCCATTCAAGATAATGCCAACTCACTACACACCAATGCCTATGATGAGGCGATTACAACTCCTACTGAAGAAAGTGTTAGAAGAGCATTAGCAATTCAATTAATTGTCAACAAAGAATCTGGTTGGACCAAGACTGAAAATCCAATGCAGGGCTCGTTTATTGTTGACGAGTTAACCGATTTGGTTGAGGCTGCAGTGCTTGAAGAATTCGAAGCAATCAGTCGAAGAGGCGGAGTTCTTGGTGCAATGGAAACCATGTATCAACGTGGTAAAATCCAAGATGAATCGATGTACTATGAGCACCTAAAGCATGATGGAACTTTGCCCATCGTAGGAGTAAATACTTTCCAAAATCCAAATGCTCAGGCCTTTGATGAGTCCGCTGCTGATGACTTCGAGATGGAACTGGCTAGAGCCACTCCTGAAGAGAAAGTTGCTTGTCTTGAACGAGTAACCAAGAGACAAACTGAGGAATCCGACAAGACTGCTGCGGCACTCAAGCAACTGCAAGAGGTTGCTAGGACTGGAGAAAATGTCTTTGAAGAATTGATGGAGACTGTCAAAGTCGCCTCACTAGGCCAAATCACAGATGCTCTATTCCAAGTCGGTGGACAATACCGACGCAACATGTGATTGGCGAGGTATCAAATACTCTCGACTTTAGTTTGAATCATGGCTGACCCAGCGCTTACTGAAGGCACATTATATGTTAACCGAGATCGAGATTTCCGAACAGGAGAAATAGGCCCTTATGTCAAGCTCGGAGTTGTTAGACGAGAAAGAGAATCCTCCGCCAGAAATTTAGAGCATCAAACTGGCAACCCTAGAGAGATTATCACGCTACATGAGTTATTCTCCCCAATGGTTGATAACCTTGAAACTCAACTTCACAATAGATTTGCCAGTTATTGGGTACATGGCGAATGGTTCGAAATGGATGATGAGTTTGTCAAAACCGAGGTTTTGCCATTAGCTGAAAGAATAATTTCACAACAGAAAGAATCATTTAGCGATTTCGAGGCTAAACTTATTCAAAAGGCAGTTGTGTCTTCTGACATGGTAAGAAAGGCTACTGATGAAGAAAAAGAGGTTGCAGAGAAATGTTTTGCTGCAAGAGAAGCGCTTATTCAAGCAAAGTCTCTAAAAGATTTCATTGACAGTCAGATAAGGATAATGGTTGGAACTGATAATGGAATTGAAGGTATTGTAAACTTATCTTACAAGAAAGGCCCAACATCTTTCGACAAGAAGAAGTTTCTAGAAGAAAATGATGAGTTAGCAAAACAATATTTTGAAGAGCGTGAGGATAAATTAAGTGGTTCAATAATCCTAGCAAAAGGCAAATCACTAAACGATCTAAATGATATTGCTGATGAGAAAATAAAAGAAAAAAAGAAAGAAATTCCTAAGTTCTCATGGAAATCAAAAGGAAAAAAGGCGAAGAGTCGTGATGACTCTAGTTTGATACTTCATGCTGCATATGTTAATTCTATGAAGGCTGTTGCTGAGGCTGATTGGGAATTTGAAAGACAAAAAGCGAGATTAGTGAAATTACTTGGAGAAGACAAAGGAATTGAGGGTATTATCACCTACAATCGTACAATTAAGACTCAAGAACCGGCCTTTAATGCAAGTAAATTCAAAGAAGAAAATCCAGAATTACATGCATCATATCTAAAAGAAGGTAAAGAAACAGTTGCAGTTAAAATACAAACCTATAGAGCATATTCGCCTACAGAGATTGACTTTTCCAAATATAGTAAAACAATCTATGACTGATAAACGGATAAATATTGATATGATATAGTTTATATTCAATGTAATGTTATGTATGTGTTGTATCTGATAGATTAGATATTAATGCAATGGATACAGGTTTTTTTGGTAATGTTAATTAGACAACTAAATTTATTTTTAATGACTACTAGGATTAACTGAAGCAGATGCCAAGAAAATATTCTGAAACATTGAAAGAACAAATGATATCTTTAATGGCAGCAGGTTTTACCAATGCTGAATTGAGTAAAGAGTATGAGATTCACAAAGATACTTTATCATACTGGAGAGAAAAGGCAGGCTTACCTCGAAGTAACGGGGGAAAAACCCCCTACTCAGAAGATCAAATTGAGCAAGTAGTTTCTTTGATAAAAGATTACACAACTATAGGGGAAATCGCCTCAATTACGGGAGTAGCAAATAAAAGAATTCACGAGATATATAATCAAAAAATAAGTGCTGGAATAGATTTACC
>CAXFAS010000014.1:0-49678 GCA_964001175.1 uncultured euryarchaeote | reverse complement strand
TACTCGGGCGTTTGGGACGCTTGGACCCAAGTTCAAATCTTGGTACGCCCACCATTAACTATTCAATGTTGATTTTGTATGTACCCAAATTATGTGGAATCCGAACTGAGTTTTAACAAATTTAGCAGGAGTCGATTCAGGTTCCATTTCCCATACAGCCTTTTCAAAATCTAGTGCCATTTGACCTTCGATGAAATCTCCTAAGTCTCCTTTTTTACTTCCACTTGGACAATTGGAGTATTTTTTAGCTAATTTCTTAAATTCTTTCAGTGGCTTTTTTGAATTTTGAATTAGTTCAAGAATCTCTCTGGCTTGTGGTTTGTTTGCAACAAGAATATGTCTTACATGTGCCTTTCTTGGATTATTTCTACGGTCTATTCTACGCATTATGTTTCAACTCCTGTGATACTTTAACTGATAATCTATCAAGAATATGTGCACAAATCCAAGCAATAAGAACCAAAATTATTGTTGGTATACCTCTGTCCAAGAACTCTCTTTCTAAATCCGTACTAATATTTGGAATAATTGCAATCCATCCTATGGTATAGGCAATAAATGCTAGTATTGTATGTGGGTTGACATCTTTTGATAGTAATTTTGAGAATACCCTTTTATGATGCTGAATAAACATCATGAACCCAACTTTAGCAAAAAATGAGAAATTATTAATCAAAGATTTTTCCGAACCATAAATCGATTTTACTGGGACCTCATTTATTCTCCAAGAATTTTTTGTTAAATTTATGATCCAGTAATTTGGATATCCATAACCTTTCCATGATTTATCCCAATTCCAAGTTTCTAAAATTTGGAAACTTGTCGCAGTATATCCACATTGCGGATCTGATACCCTCAAACCGGACGCCAGAGTAGTGAAGAACGATAAAATAATACTAGCAATTTTTCTAATTCTTGGCATTTGTCCAGTACCTTTTTCATGAATGAACCTATTACCCTTCGAATAATCGGCTTTATTCTGAATAATTGGATTAATCAAATTCTCCATATCTGACGGATCCATTTGGCCATCTCCAGCCATTACGACACTAATGAATGGTTTTTGGGAAATTTTCAGTAGTTCTTGATGCCCTCTATCAATTGCTGAGCCAACGCCTTGGCCATTATTTTGTATAATCGATAATTTATAATCGGAATCTAAAAATTGTTGACAAATTTCACTTGTAGAGTCAACAGAGCCATCATCAACTACTATCACGTTATCTACAAATGTTGGAATTGTTTGTAAAACTCCTGAAATAAAATCTTCTTCATTTCGTGCAGGAATCACGACACCTATGTTCCAGTGATTGTACACATGCATTCCTAAACGATTCAACAAATAAAATACTTGTTAGAATATAATGCCTAGTAAATTAATCATTTTGGTGTTTTTCCATCATAGGTTTGAAAGCCAAAACCTTTTGACAAGTGCATGGAGAATCCGGGTGCGAGGATTATTTTACTCGGCCGAGACCTTGAATTGAGGATTATTTCTTTGATTGTAAGGGCGAGAGAGATATCTCAAGAAGTGGTATTTTTTGATTTAGGGTCTAAAGATGAGACTATCGAATTAGCTGAGGAAGTTGGATGTCCTGTTTATAGTTTAGATTCAGAGCCATCAGGCCAAGATTTATCAAAATATATCTTACAATCTGATTTAGATTCCAAAAATACCAATTTGTTGATAAAGATTTCAGATGATTGGAAGCTCAGTGATTTTCCAATTGTTGAAAATCGTGCTAAAGAATCATGGGACATTTTCATAGCATTTACCTCTGAAGAAAGTGAGGTTATTGAAGATGCTAATCAAATAGTACTCAATTCTATAGATTTTTCACATATGGTTCTATCTGAGAAAGGATTGAATGAATTATCTAAAACTAGTCCAATCTCTAATGCTTTAGAACTAGATGAAAATTTAAAGGTTCGAGTTACACGTATACAAAAAGCCATCAGACTTCCTCAAAGAGAATCTCTTGCTTCAGCATCAAGATTCGCTCAATTATTTTATTGGATGTTGGAAACAAGACACCCTCTGTTATTATTTGGTATTCCAGGGATTGTATTATTTGGTTTGGGATATAAGTTATCAGGAAATGTTCTTGATACATTCAGTGAACTAAATACGACTTCTATTGGCGTAACCTTAACCACCATAGCAATGACTCTAGTAGGATTATTTGCTATGATGGTAGCTTTGATTTTGTACATTATGGGTAAGCAAGTCGAGCAGATACAATCTCAATATGACTGGTCAAGGTGAGGATTTAATATGTCGAAATTTGAGTATCTCGTATGCCTAGATATGGATAGGGTTTTGGTTGATCACCTGTCAACTTGGCAATTTGTCTATGATAATATGGGATTATCCAATGACGAGTCTTTTGATTTATACAACCAAGGATTGCTTGATGAATGGGATTGGATAAAGCTAGATATTGCACTGATAAAAGGTAGCAGATCATCTTTGGAAGACCCAATTACAGATGGAGAATTAAGAGGGCACATGGAAGGTATGCCAATGATGAAGAATTGGAAAATGCTAATTCAGGGTCTAATTGATGACGGTGCTAAAGTAGCAATAGTCAGTGGAGGACTACAACAAACAGCCAGAGATATAGCAGCACAGTTCCCTAGTGATTCTCCATGGAAAAGGCGTTGGGGTGGAATTGATAGATTTACTTCGAAAAAATTTGCTCAAGGAAAAGATTCACAACTATCTGTTTTCACTAATGGATGGTTAATTGGAAGTGAATACAATGGAGACTTCTTGATTAACGATTTTGGAAGATACCAGGTGCAGATGAATGGAAAAGGTTCTATTGTGAATATGCTACAACGCAGATATAATATTTCTAAGAGTAAAACTGCTTCAGTGGGAGATTCTGCTGGTGATATTGGTATGTTTGAAGAGTCTGGATACTCGATTTGTTTCAATCCTTGGGATGAAAAACCGCTAAAACATTGTGATGAAGTAATTGAGCAAAAAGATTTAGCAATAGTTTTAGAAAAAATCAAGACTTTTATGCTAAAATAATATTTATTTACATTGGATTTAAACAATGTATATGGCTGCTGTAGATGACTATGCCTCATACATTTCATTTTGTCCACATTGTGGATTCATGTTAGGTGATTTTTTACCTGGATTCCCATGTCCCGAGTGTGATGAGATTATAATCTAGTTTTTTTTATTTCTACACCATTATTTCTAAGATATTGAACGATATAATCTATCGAACTTTGAGATAAATTTTCAGGTGGATGGATTCCATCTTCTAAGCCACACCCTTTCAAGGGCCCATTTTCAAGGAATAAAATAGTACATGCAGCAGTTACAAGACCAGTAGTTCTAGCCATGGAACTATCTCCATCTTTACCACAGTCATATACCATCCAGCGAATTTCACCATTAGAATTGCTATTAACCACTTCTAACCAAGTAAATTCTTTTTTCCCGCTATCAAACTTCCATTGCTCAAGAAGATCTGACTCTTCCATATGTTTACCCTCAGATAACCATTTATCGATATGTCCTGGCCATCTCACAGTATATTCTTTCATTTCTTTGGCTGAAATCGAGGTCAGTACACTTCTAAGACCGTCAGTAAGAAATGCTTCCATTTCTCCATGATATTCAACATCAATCAAATGTCTTTCAGACAATGCAGGTACAGTAATTATTTCTCCATTTTCAATAATTCTCGCTGGTCGAGTGTATTCTTCAATTACGTCGGAAGGAGAAAAAGGGGCCATATAAGACCAGTTAGAGTCTTTATTTATTGGATTACCTCCAACTTTAATATGGATTTTATTCAAATCTCCAATCTCATTTTCAGACTTCTTAACTAACATATTGGATAATCCAGGAGCGATTCCAACGTCCCATAGAAGAACACACTGATTCTGCTTGGCAATTTCCTCATATGCCACTGGATCTTCCAAAGTAAATGCCAAATCAATAATTTGATGGCCATTTTGAATTAATTTCGGTCGTACTTTATCACCTATTCTACCTGGAAGCATATTTACAATAATTTGATTTTTTGGAATCGAATCAATTATTTCAAAAACATCACCTTCTAGAGGTATTATGTTTTTTAATTGTGCGATATCATCAGGTATTTCCAAATCAATGACAGTCACAGTGTTACCATCTTCTACTAACTTTCTAGCAACAAACTTTCCAACAAGACCGCAACCAAGTGTAAATATTTTGGTCATTCAACCACCTATGGTGTGACTCTTCTTGAATCTCTTGGGAAAGGAATTACTTCTCTAATATGATCCGCTCCGCTAAGCCATGAGCATACTCTGTCTACTCCTAAACCAAATCCTCCATGAGGCACTCCACCATAGGTTCTGGTATCAATGTAGAATTGATAAGGCTCTCTAGGAGTTCCTTCTTCATCGATACGAGATAATATCTCTTCTTCAGACCAGGTTCTTTCACCGCCACCAATAATCTCACCATATCCTTCAGGCGCTAATAAGTCGTGACAAAGAACGTATTTTTCATCATCAGGGTCGACTCTGTGATAGAATGGTTTTGCTATTTTGGGATAATGAGTTAAGAAATGTGGAACATCGAAATCCTGAGTTAGAACCTTTTCTTTTGAATAATCAAGGTCTTGACCCCATTCAATTTCTACGCCCATACCTTGGAGAGTATCTACTGCCTCATCATACCTAATCCTGGGGTATGGAGAATCTGCATATCTAGAGATTAAATCTAAGTCTCTGCCTAATGATTGCAATTCTTCGGTTCTTTCATCTAAAAGCGTGGATGCAATATGTCTAACTACACCTTCGCCATGAGTCATAATTTCATCATTAGTTGCCCATGCAACTTCCATTTCAGCATGCCAAAATTCAGTGAGATGTCTTCTAGTTCTAGATTTTTCAGCCCTAAATGAAGGTGCCATAGTGTACAATCTTTCTAGGGCAGGCATAGCTGCCTCAGCATATAGTTGCCATGATTGAGTAAGGTATGCCTTTCTTCCAAAATATGGGACTTCGAAAAGAGTGGAACCTCCTTCAACTGCACCAGCCACGAAATTTGGTGCTTGGTATTCTAAGAAATCTCTATCTCTGAAGTACGAATGAACGGCGCCAAATACTGAACTTCTTATCTTTAGCATGGTAGTCATTCTTGAAGTTCTAAGGTACAAGTGACGATTATCAAGGAGGAATTCTGTTTCTCCACCGTCTGCTGCGGCCATAGCTGATTCAGTAATTGGGAATGGAGTTTCGGGGTTCACTGGGCCGACTATTTCAGCTGAATTAACAACCAATTCATGGCCACCTTCTGAGCGTTCATCAACATTGACAGTACCTTTCAAAATAATCGATGATTCAATCAAAGCAGACTTTATTTGCTCAAAACTTTCATCTCCTAAAACGTCTCTTTTCGCAACACATTGAATGATTCCAGTAGAATCTCTAAGAACAATAAAACGTATTTTATTGGAGCCTCTAGAACGCTTAACCCATCCTTTAAGTTCAACTTCCTGATTATCATAATGACCTGATTGAACATCACCAATCCATATAGTCTTCATCATCTCACCTAATTAGGCCTAAAGCTAGGTATAATTCAATGTCTCGGATGATGGAGATTTTTCATAACTATGAAAATTGACATATTTTATCGCATTTATAGGAAATACTCAAACTATGAAGCGCTTTCCAAAGTCCATGAATCGTGTCGCAGTATATGCAATCGGTGGTAATGCACTTTCTTCTCCCAACGGCGATAGCGATGGAAAAAGCGAAGAAGTTCTTGCGAGAGTGATGAGTGATGTCGTAGATTTGCTTGAGGCTGGATGGAGTGTAGTTCTAACCCATGGTAACGGACCCCAAGTTGGACATTTAATGCAACTTGACGAAAATGTGACTCAAACTATGGATGCATGGGTTGCAGCCACACAAGGAATGATTGGGCACTCGCTATCAATAAATTTGGATTCAATATTAAACAAAAGAAGGAGACCGGAAAGAACAGCTTGTGTCATTACAAGAGTAGAGGTTGACCCTGCAGATTCAGGTTTTGAATTACCTACTAAACCAGTTGGACCTATCTTGAGTGATAAAACTGTGATGTCTGCTGACTGGGATATCGCTGAAACTAAAATAGGACCTAGGAGAGTTGTTGCCAGTCCATTGCCTATGAATATTTTAGATTTAGAAGTAATTAGGAAGTTAGTAGAATTGAAGGCGGTTGTAATCTGTGGAGGAGGTGGAGGTATTCCAGTAATCCGCAAGGATAATTATTTCGTTGGTGTCCCTGCTGTTATAGATAAAGATCGACTTTCTGCTCTATTAGCAATAAAATTGCAGGCAGACGCACTTATTATTTCTACAGCCACAGACAGTGTCAAAACTGGTTTTGGCACAAAGAATGAAATGTCTCATAGAATTTTGACTATTGATGAATGTGAAAAATATTCCGAACAAGGAGAGTTCCCAGCAGGTTCTATGGGTCCAAAGATTGGAAGCTTAGTCGAGGCTGCGTTACATAACCCTAATTTGAAGTCTATACTTTGCCAGCCAGGTGATGCATTGAAGGCACTCAAGGGTGAGGCTGGAACCGTCATTAGCAAAAAATAATCAATCATTAAATTGATATGGCCCCGAGGTTTGGCAGGTTCATGTCAGTAATTAGAGCAGAAGCGCATTGTGATGGACCGTGTGGAGTATATGACCCAGCAAGTGCAAGAGTCGCAGGTGAAGCAGTACAATCAATGACCAAAAAGATGTTAACTTTAGCAGAAAATCATTCTACAGATTGCGGTTCAGCAACTTATCTTAATACAATGAGCCGATATGCAGCAATAAAAGAAGAAGAAGCACAAAAGTGTAAGGATGAGTTACTAGTTCTATGGACTGATTTCTTCAAGCCACAACATCTTGAATCTATTCCTAAACTCCATGATACATTCTGGAAGGCTGCTAAACTCTGCAGTGCTTGCAAGGTAGAAGTTTCAGCCGACCATGCTCAAGAATTGATGGATGCAATCGAAGCAATCCATCATATGTTTTGGGGAATCAAGGGTAGAGAAGTACCTTGGATTCGTGCAAGTTGAGATAAATGAAAACAGTTGAAGTTATTGTTTCTGGCTACAGCATGTGGCCTAGTTTACAAGATGGTCAAAGATTGAATTGTATCGAATATACAGGTCATGATTTATCAATCGGTGACTTAGTAGTTTTTATGCACCCATTTGATAAAAATCTAACTTTAATAAAAAGAATAACAAAAATCAATTCCTCTAATGATTTCTGGATTGAAGGTGACAATCCTGATCCGACTTCGTCTGATGATTCACACAATTTCGGATATATTTCCAAACAAAATATTGTAGCATTTTATGATAGTAGGCGGGCCTGACGGGGTTCGAACCCGCGACCGACGGATTAAGAGTCCGTCGCTCTACCTGACTAAGCTACAGGCCCAACCTAGCGTCTTAACACCCGTATTTAATCATTGATTTGATTTCAAACTATCAAAGTCTACCTTTGGGATTGATGATTTCTTCAACCCCATTGTTACCTGCTAATATTACGGCATCACACATATTGTTGAATAAACCGACTTGCACAACTCCAGCAATCATCAAAATCTCTCTTTCCATTTCAATGGGATTTTCTATTGAAGGACCGCAGTGAGCATCGGCAATCAAATTTCCATTATCTGTAACTACTGGATTATCTCCCGACATTCTACAATTAACTCTGCAGTCTAGTAAATTAGTTAGTTTCCTTATTGTTGACTGACTTGCGAAAGGAGTAATCTCGATTGGTAAAGGGAATGCACCTAATGTTTCAACACGCTTTCTATCATCGGCAACAACTACCATCGCACTAGATTCCTGTGCAACAATTTTTTCTCGTAATAGTGCAGCACCGCCACCTTTGATTAATTGAAATTGAGGATCAAATTCATCGGCTCCATCAATAACTATGTCAAGCGAACTTACCTCTGAAAGTTCGACTAAAGGTATTCCAACATCTATCGCTAATTTTTCTGTGGCTAGAGAAGTTGGTACTCCAATTATTTCTAGACCTTCCTCTTTTATCATCCGGCCCAATTCAATAACAGTATGCTTGACAGTTGAACCAGTTCCTAAACCAACCCTCATGCCGGTTTTTACAAATTTACAGGCAGCGATACCAGCCTCTTGTTTCAACAATTCCACATCATCCATAGAGGGTGTTTGTGGGCTAGGCTATTGATGATTTCTTTTTTTCTTGCAATTTTTGCAAGGGTAAACCTTGGCGAAATCTTTTGACCTACCAGTATGCGTCATTCAAGTCATGGGACCATCGAAGAGCGGCGTTTTTCCAGCCATCGCGCTGGTCACTCTGTTTATTCTTTCAGTTCAATCATACATGTTTACTGAAAATACAGAGGATTATTCACAGTTGTATGAATCTTATATTGACTCGTCTACTCCAATCGGCCAGTCCACTACGGTTTCTATTGGATCATTCCCTGATGGTGCGGTTGAGAAAGTTTCAGTTTCAGTGCCAAATGGTGAAGTTGTTCAGTCCTTGGGGTTAGACATTGAATCCGCAACTTTACCCACCTCAACAGCATTTTCGATTACTAAGTCTCTAGATTTCTCTTCTTCTCAATATTTTTCAGGAGTCGATGTTAACGGTTCTTCACTATCTCTTTTACCACAGGAATGGAAGTGGGATTTCGAGTCTGGCTCGTTTTCTTCTGATTGGGCACAGTGTAGTTCTAGTTGCTGGGCTATTCAAAGTTCGAATGCTCTGGTAGGTTCTCAAACTGCCAAAGCAGCAACCATCACTCACAATCAAGTTACCTCAATGACATTGGACGTCTCTAGTTTACCAGCAGGAACTGGTACATTCAATTATCAAGTATCTTCAGAAAGTAGTTTTGATTATCTAAATTTCTGTATTGATAACACCGGTTGTTCTCGTTATTCATACACTAATCAATGGTCAGGCTCTCCTAGTGGAGTTCATACCTTTTCCATTAATCCCTCCACAACAACTCTAACATGGGCATATTCCAAGGATGGAAGCGTAAATTCAGGTTCTGATACTGCCTGGGTTGATGAGATTGTTATCACACCAGCAGGCGGAGCGGGTAATGGTGATGGTTATTGGATGTCAGAACCTTTTGGACCTTCTTCTATTGGCCAAGGGGAAATTAGAAATTATGGATTAATGTACATTGATGCTTTCATTCCAAATGATGCTGTATTCGAATGGGACCTTATCGATGCAAATACAAATCAAACAATTCCTGGGTTCGAAAAAATGACATCTACTTCAATCGATTTAGGTTCAATAGATTATGAAGAGCATCCAGAATTGAAATTTTATGTGTATATGGAAACTACTTCAGGTTCATTACCAATAATTCATGGAATTCATTTTGAAGGATTAATTATCGATTCTCTAGATTCCAATCCAGTAGATAGCGGATGGGTATTGCAAACCTCAAATTGGAATAGTGGGCAAGTAAGTGGTTCTGGTACCGCAACCTCCCCTGTTTACTCTATGAGTAGTGGCTTTGTTGGAATAAAATCTAATTCTTCAATCACAGGCTCAGCGAGAATGGAATACTCAGTTGATTCTGGCCAAACATGGAACATACTACCGAATAATGCATTTCAAAGTTTGAGTAAACCAGAATTTAGTGCTCAATTGAGAGTATTTGGAACTGGAGGAAATTGGGTTTTTGAAAATCTGGATGTGGAATTTATTCGTGGCAGTATAGCTGATGGATTAGAAGTAGATATAGGTCTAGATGGTATTGCCGACTGGAGTATGGATAAAACTGGAGTAGGAAGGTTAGGTATTCAAGACCGCTTCTCAGATAATTCACTATCTAAAGAAATGGCATCATCTCCCTCCATACCTGCATCCTTCACAATGCTAATGCCATCGAAAGGTCTTGAATCATTTAGCTTCTTTGTTTCCAGTCCAAGCACTGAAATGATTAGCCCATATATGACAATTTCAATTGCAGGCCAAGATATTTTGACTAAAAATCTGGGTAATTTCAAATCAGTTGAAAATATAATTCTAAGTTCTAGTGATTTATCTTCTCTAAATTCAGTTTTGGCTCAATCGGTAACTTCAGTTAATCTGAATGGTCTTAACTTTGCTGATGTGACAATTAAGATTGGTTCTTCCTCTACAGCCACTAATGTTCATGTTAGCGGTCTAATGGCTGTTTATGACGATTCATTGACTTTGGATTTTACTGCTACTGATAATTTAGTTATTGCAATGAATAGTGCTCTTCAATCTAAAATTTCAGTTTCAGGTTACAAAGACATTTCCTTGCCAATTAGAATGAAAGGTACAGGTTCAATAAGTCTAACAATTAACGGAATAACTTCACAAGCATCTGTAATTCCGGTTAATTTGGAAGTCGCCAATGTTACAGATACTTTTACTCCTTCAGTTGATTGGATAGATGTTGTTAGTACATTTGATTTTTCTGGAATTGGTATTTCTAACCCCGGAGATCATGCTCGTTCTAATTCCTGGTTAATTGATTTGAATCTTGCAGGTCAAAATCATAATAGTTTGATTCGCTGCCCAATTATAACTCTTCCAATCAATGGAATCGCAATATCATCTTGTGTTGAAACAGGTATGAACTTAGTTTGGAATAATTTAGGACAGGGTGGTGAAATATCAATGATTGAGAGTGGAACAATTCTACAGTTCACTCACAGATTTAAATTCCCTGTAGATTGGAATGATGAAGAATCTCTAGTAGTTTCGGCTAATCTAGTATCTAATTCGGGTCCAATGCTTCCAGTTAGCAAATCATTTGGTTTGGGTAATTCTAATGGTGTGGAAAATGATATATCTCTAAATCATTGGTCTGTAGTTGGAAGTAATGGAATTGGTTCGAATAACAACTACCCTTATCTAAAATCCGGGGAGCCTGTCAATGTTAACGTAGAATTAGGTTTTGAGGGAAGCGAAGAGTCTTCTCCACGAACAGGACAAGTGTTGGTTAGATTACTGGTCGAAGGAAATGAATACTCTACTTCTACTATCATCAATGATGGAATAGTAACATTGCCTTGGGTTGTACCAACTACTGGAAGTAATGTTTTGGTAGAAGTTGAATTGATGCCTCTGAAAGGTCAATCAGTTTCCTATCAAGTTCCTAATTCTGCTAACTTTGGCTTTGATTCAATATCTCCTGAACTATTGTTCATGAATATCGATCAATTCGACCATGTAGAGGCTTCTCCAAAAACAACTCTTCAATTCACAATCACAGATAGGCCAGTTCTTCCTACGCATGCCGAAATCTACTACTGGAATTCATGGGAGCATGATATTAACTCTGATGGAGAATTCCAGCTTGGAGAAGTACAAAATTCTCTATTATCAATTCCTGAAGATTTATCATCCTTACAAGGAGATTATGGATTTGATTTGGACACATCTAATGCTGATGACGGTTCCTACTCTTTTGGATGGATTAAAATTGCCGATACAGCAGGAAACTTATTAGAAAATTCAGGTTCATTTGAATCTCCATTATTCAATCTTCAGATAAGTAGTGATGGCTCTCCTCAACTCGGATATGATTCACTAAGTTGGAATTTAGGTCCAGAAACATGGCTTCATCCCGGTGAACTTGTTAGTTTGGAAATACCTATTTGGGATAAAAATGGTGTTACTGACATTAGTCACATTGAACTAGACTTATCATTTAATCAACCAGATGATTCAACAATTTCATGGAGCCGGTCAGGTAATTCTTGCGAATCATCAACATTATACATCTCGATTCAAAGTTGTAGAATAGAATCAGGAACAGATCAAAATATATTTTCCTCTAACGGTAAATTCATTGTTGAATTTATTCTTGAATGGGGCTTTGATCCAGACGATAGCATCTACAGGAAA
The DNA here is from genome assembly GCA_964001175.1 of uncultured euryarchaeote. Taxonomy (GTDB): domain Archaea; phylum Thermoplasmatota; class Poseidoniia; order Poseidoniales; family Poseidoniaceae; genus MGIIa-L1. The sequence goes on along the minus strand of CAXFAS010000014.1, from coordinate 37,753 downwards.
ACTAGCATATATCTTGAAGATTTGAATGGGCAATCATCTCAACTTGCATTGAATGAATTAGATTGGCGATTTTCAGGTGAAATGGCCATCGACAAAGAAACTTTGATTTTCACTGTTGGTGATGACACTCTATCTGGTGATGCTAGTTGGGTCCAACCGAGAGAAAACATCAATGTCATAGGTGAAATTTCATGGGCAAAAACTCAAAGAAGAGTCAATCAACCACTAGACTTGTTGTTCGAAATAGGTGGTAATCAAGCTCAAGTCGACTTTGTCAATGGGACTTTCAATGGAACAATTATTTCCCCAATAATTCCCAATTCATACTTTTTTGAAATTTCATTACGTAATTCTCCTAATGGTGCCTCTATCCGCCAGCCAGTCAACCCACTAATGTGGTTTGTTGTAGATGATGTGTCACCAGAAATGGTCCGAATTATAACCCCTGAGATTAATCAATTAATTTTTGAATCAACATGGTCAGAAATGGATATTGAATTGATAATTTCAGAAGATGAATACTTGAATTCTGATAGTTTGGTGCTTAATTGGGAAGTTCATCCTTCAGGGTTTGGAATGTTGACAAATAGTTTAGTAAATGGTTCCTCACAACTTCAATTGCTTGGTGGACAACCATTTGGTCAGTCTATCCCAATGTTTGTTTCCCTCGATCTACAAAGTGTAATTGATGACGAAGCAAAGAAACAAGCTCTTGAGTTAAGAGTATGGATTACTGGAACTGATATGGCAGGTCAACCAATAAGTCCTGAGTTCAATGCAAAAGATGCTCCATTTGGAATTTGGCAATTAGAGCAACAAATTCCTGAGTTCCAATTCCTAAATCCAGATATATCACCTAGCAAAGAATTAGCTGTTGGAGATAATGTTGAGTTGGCGGTTGCAATCCAAAATATAGGGGAGGCTTCTGGGTTTGCACAATTAGTTGTTGAAAGAGTGGAGAGTAATGGAGCAAGGACCCGAATCCATGCTCAAGAAATCGAATTACAATCTGGAGGTACTGGTGTATTTACTCACTCATGGAGTCCCGACAGAGAGGGTTCTATGTGGATTGAATTTGTAATCATTAACGGCCCAACTTCGCAAACAGATACATTCTATGTCGAAGATAGTTCTTCGGACGGCTTCTTAGGAGGATTCAGTGAAATTAATCCAATATTGTTAGTTATCATTTTTGTATTTACAGTAGCACTTATTGGACTTTTAATTTTCGGCCTACGTCAGCCACAAAAACAAATTCAAAGACCTCAGGGAGCTCAAAAGAATTTACCAAGAATTAAGCAAAATCAAACGGCAGCATACGCATCTCAACAACATGCAAATTCGCCAGGCGAAAATCCTTATCAGTGATGGAATTAACTTTCCGAAGGTTTTGAAGTGTATTGTCTACACGGAGATTTGGAGGGAGTAGGAGGGCCGCTGACAGAGTTCGACTCTGAGGAAAGTCCCCTCTCCATAACGCGTGTGCCTCGCAGAAGTGAGAAATCAGAGATGGTTAGGTCAATGCTACAGAAACGAACGATACAAGGTGTGTACAATGATGTTGAAAGACGGAGGTTGCTTTGTGGTCGATGAAACGAGCAACCGCACAGGAGCAAGTCCAAAAATTCCCTTTGAGGTTGCGTGCCTAGGGAAAGGTAGGATGCTAAGTTGAATGCGGTCGCCGAAAGGTAACAGAAAGGGGCTTACTCCCTACTCCCTCCACTAATCATTAGAATTATGTAAAACCGCATCCATGGGTTTCATTGTTAGTGGAGATGCAATGGAGATGCCCTCTCCGTAATCAATCCAATTTGGTTCACCCTTAATTTTAGCCCTAATTGAGTGTTCTAATGTAAATACTGCTGGAAGTAAGAATGTACTTGTAATGAATGCAAAAATAATCAGTAAACACATGATCATAAAGAAGTTCTCTAAACCAGGGAATGTAACTAAAAATCCTGCTGCTATTCCGCTGACAGTAGTGATTGTTGTTTCAAAAATAGTTTGTCCAGTTTCTTCAATAGAATTAGCAATTCCAGTTGGTGTTTCTCCCTCTTCTTGTATCCTGTGCATTACGTGAATTGAATCATCAACACCGATTCCAAACACGATAGTTCCAATCATTGCGGTAAAAATATTGACATTTACGTCTGAACTATCCATCAAAATAGGCTGCCAAAGAATTACAACTGCTACAGGAATCATTGTATAAATTCCCAATCTGACAGAGCGGAAAACAAATGATAACACTATTGTTAAGATAATCATAGTGACAATGGTAGTCAGGGTTTGAGCATCATGAATTCCTTCATTAATGTCTAAAGATACAGGTAATCCTCCAGTCAACTTCGATGCGCCAGTCCCCTCCAAACCAGTATCTTCTAGAAGCATCAAATCTATATCATCTCTTAATTCTGATGCATAATCAAGATTCATATATGGCTGAGTTACATAGACAATACCCTTAGTACCGTCTTCGTTCAGAAGCATAGACAAAACTTCATCGCTTAATGTATCAAAGACAACATTTACCATATCTTTACGAAGTTGTTCCCTACCCCCAGGCCCTGAAGCGTCTAATAATATCCAAGCATTACACTCTATCGGGTCATTACTTGTCCAACATGGCTCATGCAGGAAATTCCACAAACTATCTTTGTAAACATAATTACCACCTATTACAGGCGCTTCCCATCCGATTTGTACAGGGATTGTTCTCAGAAATGTCACTATACTAGTAGTATTTGTTCGATCCACATCATCAATTCGATTTTCTAAGCCATCGATAACATCCAGAACAGGTAAGTCTCGAATTCTATCAGTATTGTTATCATTGGCCCGTTCTTCAGCACTGAAAATGAATAGAGAGGTTTGGCCTCCACTAAAATAATAGGAATATTCAGATAGTGACTCAATTGAATCGATATTATCTGGAGTTTGGTCACTTCCAGTTATTGATTTATCCATCTGCCCACTCCACATCATTACACCGGAAAATGTTATACTTCCTGCAATGATTAAAATCACCAAAAATCCTTTTACAGGCATTTTTCCTATATTCTTCCACATCGAAGGATTGGTTCGTTTATTAAATCCAAGCATCCATGCTAGTGTTGGAACTAAAATTATGCTGAAAAATAGTGTTGAAGAAATTCCTATGACGAGAGTCATACCAACAGAACGTATTGGTGCAACAGACACTATTTGAGGTGCAATCAGTACTGAGAAGCCGATAATTGTAGTCATAGCTGAAATTAAAACAGCGACTCCTGTTGAATTTGTCATTTCAAGAACACATTTTTTATAAAATTCTAAATCCCATAAATCGGGTACTTGTTGTAACTTTTCACCCTTGCGTCTCCTTCTTTCGTTTTCATCTGTCAACCGAACAAGTTCTTTTCGCCGCACTTCTTCGATACGATTTACCATATGTAAGGCATAATCAACCCCTAATCCAATTAATATCGGGAAAGTTGCAACTATCATAGGAGTGAGCGTGAAATCAAGAATAACAGATGAACCGAATGTAACGGCAAGTGCCATCACTATAGGAAGGCCAGTAATTACGACTACTTTGGCAGATCTATGAAGAAGTGTTATGATAATTATCGTAAATAGTACTGACCAAGGAAGTATCATCAATAAATCCTGATAAATTTCTTCAGAAACATCTTCTAACACTTTATTCAAACCAGTAACAGTCATTTCTTCCAAAACCGGACTTTCATCTTCATATCCTGGACGATTATCTATCACCCTCTCAAAATGACTCATCAATTCTTTGAAGTCTGCAAAATCTTCCATTGAATCAAAATCTTGGCTCATACCTACAATTATAGCAGTAGTATCCCATATTCCATCACCGTCCATATCATTTGTTGGATCTCCATCTCCATCACTGTCATAATTTGGGTCCATGTCATTAGTATCTTTTATTAGAGCTCCAAAACTTCCATTAGATTCTTCAATGATTTGGTCAATTTGTGCTTGCTCTGGTATCGCATATTCGCCTCCAGGTGGTAGCATGTCACATGGAATATCAAAACTGACCAATTCACCAGGGTCTCTAGTGTCTACAATGTTATTACAAAACGAATTGTTAAATCTCCCATCGGCAGAATTAATCTCTTTGATAATTTGTGCGGGTGATATTATCCATAATACACCATCATTTCTTCCATGGTCATCTTTGTCGTAGTCGATACCTCTACTAATCGAATCTCCACCAATATTTCGGTCATCTCCTTCGACCCAACTGATTTCTTCAAGAATTGCTTTATCGGTAATATTATCTTCACCTTGAACCCACATCGGTCTATTATTTTCATCAAGAGTTGGGTCGGCATTATTTGTTTTAATGTAAATAATAGTTATATCTGTAGACCATTCTTCTCTAACTTCAAGCAATAGTTCTGTAGACGGAGCGCCATCTGGAAGGAAAATTTCTACGTCATCATCAATTTGATCTTGAAAACTCATTCCCTGTTGAGCAAAAAAAGCCGCTATTATCACTAACAGAATCACGACTGTAGCAGGTGAAGCGAGAATATTTCCATATAGACTATCTAACTTATCATTTGTAGATTTTGCAACCCGTCTTCTAATATTGGTTAACTGTTCAGAAACATTGTTGAGAGCATCCCTGATAGGTCTGTCTCTCTCGCTCATGACTTGTCGACATATAGTGGGGTCTTGAACAATACTATCTACAGATTTAATATTAGTTCATTTTTAGTTGTATTAGAACAATGCATCAATCTAATCCAAACTCTCGAACTAATAGGTGTTTTAGGAATCCTCTTGCACTTTGTAGAACAAGTCCAGTTGCCATCAATGATAGTCCAAGGACGCCAATCCAAACAGCTGAGAGGCCTGTTCCAATGTAATTATCAATCTCATCAGTGACTCCTTGAGCAAGATTAAGTCCCATAGCAGCCCCTGTAGCGAATAATCCTAGTCCAGGAATTCCCAAAACCAATATTGGCTTTTTCTGTGAGAGGGAAAGCATCGCCCACGAAAGTACAGTAAAGCCGTGAGATACAGCGGTAAAGTTCGAGCCCTTAGGGACATCATAGCGAATAATGGTTGGAACTTCTTGAATTGTAAGATCTTTATCATGGGCATCTTCTAACATTTCTAAAGATAATTCCATTCCTTCAGAATCAAATCGTAGTCTTTCAATCGCAGAGCGAGAAAAGGCCCTAAATCCAGACTGTGTATCTTTGATTCCTAAATCGCTTGAAAGATTACTTGCAGCAGTGATTACTTTAATCCCCAGTCTTCTATATGCGGGCATATCAGTACCTCCGCCTCCATTTATGAACCTTGAACCGATTGTAAAGTCAGCTTCACCGGATAAAATTGGTTGTAATAATTTGGGAATATCAGATGTTTCATGCTGTCCATCGCTATCGAGGACTACAAGAGCGTCAGCATTGAGTTCTCTCGCTTTGATGAAAAGAGATTTGAGGGCGCCACCATATCCTCGATTTATTCTATGCCTTACTACTATTGCACCACATTTTTCTGCAATTCGGGCACTTGAATCAGATGAACCATCATCAATACAAATTACTGCATCCACATGCCTTAGAGCCTTAGTGACGACGGTGCCGATGGTCTCTTCTTCGTTATACATCGGCATTCCTGCCACGATGAAACGATTGGTTTCATCGGAATGTGCACCCATCACTTCCACACACTAACCTGGAATCCAGGACTATATATTGCTATTGATACATATGTTGACGAGGTGATGAATTGATTAGGAGAGCCCATAACCACTCCTAAGAATGGCTATGGGCATTAATGATGTGAACTCATTCACACCTTGCAAATTAGTTTGAATCAATCTAATCTTGCATTTGACTGATAGTTGTAACCGCTCTTTCACCTTGTAATACCTTGGTTAAAGCATTAAGAGAAACAACTAGTGGAACATATGTTTGTCCATCACTAGTTACGTATGTAGAACAGTCAGAAAAAGCATCACTATTTATCGACACTTTTAGTGCCCCACCAGCATTGCTCTTTCTAACATATCCAACAAGTACACTTCTGTTGTCTTCAGTCATTTCATTCTCTTCATTTTTTTCTATTTTATTTTCTTTGGCCATTTTAACACCTACTGCTCTGCAGCAATTTTTCTCATTTTAGTCAATGGTTATCAAAGAGATGGTTTCTATCGATATACCATTTTACTTATACGGGTGCAATAGTTGGTGTGTTCATGCGAGCCTTGGTAACTGGAGGTGCTGGTTTTATTGGTTCGCATTTGATTGACAGACTTGTATCTCGCGGAGATCATGTTACTGTTTTAGATAATTTATCCAGTGGTAAATTAGAATTTATTCAACAACATATAGATTCAGAAAATGTTACTTTGATAAACGGTGATATAACAAATTTTGAGGATGTGTACAGTGTAATGGACAAGATTGATTGCGTTTATCATCTTGCAGCAAATCCAGATATTAGGCTTGGCACCAAAATCACTGATACTGATCTCAAACAAGGTACAATAGCAACTTACAATATTCTTGAATCGATGAGGAAATTCGATGTTAAAAAAATAGTTTTTGCCTCTTCATCTGTCGTTTATGGTGAAAATGCTCCTATGCCAACTCCAGAAAACCATGGTCCTTGTATGCCAATTTCACTTTATGGCGCAAGTAAACAGGCTGGTGAAGGATTAATCAGTAGTTGGGTTGGAACTTTTGGATTACAAGCATGGATTTTTAGATTCGCCAATATCATCGGAGAGCGCGGTACTCATGGAGTAATTTTTGATTTTATTCATAAATTGAAAGCCAATCCAGAAACACTCGAAGTTTTAGGAAATGGATTGCAAGAAAAATCCTACATGGAAGTAGGTGACTGTGTTGATGGAATATTGCATGTAATGGATAATTCTAATGAACCATTGAACTTATTCAATTTGGGAAGTCATGATACTTCATCAGTGACTAGGATTGCTGAAATTGTTATTGAAGAAACTGGTTGTGATGGTGCTTCTATAGAATATACCGGTGGAGATAGAGGATGGGCTGGAGATATTCCAAAAGCCATGCTCAGTATTGACAAAATGCTTTCAACAGGATATGATGTGCGCTACAACAGTGAGGAAGCAATTAGACATACAGCTAAGTGCTTAATTAACGAAATAGGACTGTGAAAATATGAAATTAGAAATTATCGAAGATGAAAATGCAGGGGCAGTTGGAAGTGCTTTAATTAAGGTCATGTCATTATTTTTTATTGGAATTATGATTATTGCATTTACGGCTAATCCAATATCTGTTGGAACTAGCCAAGGCCAGAGGGCTCCAGATGTTGAAGGTAAATTTTACAATGGCTCAGCATGGTCTGAATTTGATTTTGAAAGTTACTTCAATACTTCTTGGCAAGAAGGAGATATTAATGGACAGTGGGTAGCCATTGAGTTCATGGATACAGATTGTCCTTATTGTGTCCAATCCGCTGAAGAATATGGTGAGTATGCAGATTATTTCAATGCAAATAATCCTAATTGGGATGGCGCTCATGTTAATTTCCTTGCGAGTGCTACTGAACTGAGTATCCAAGGTCACGATTCAAGTAGAAATGAAATTGAGGCATTTAGAGACAAAACTGGTGGCGAAAGTTGCGCTGGTGGGGATTGTAGTACTAGACCCGGTGCAGCACATAACTTCCCTTACATAGATGATTTAGATCAAGATAATATGGCAGAATGGGGCATTCCAGGTACTCCAAATTATTTCTTGATTCAACCTGATGGAATAATTGCATGGTCTTCCTCGGAAAACACAAATGAAGAAATTAGCGATGCAATTTTTAGATTAGTCCCTAGGGCAGGTGTTTGATATGTCCTCCAATCTAATACTTTCATTTTATTTGATTCCAACATTGATTGGATTTTTTATTGTTTCACCCTGGGGTAACATGCTAACCTCTTCACTAAAATCTAGATTCCCATCTTTGGAAACTGCGCGTGGACAATTATTAGGAGGATTGCAATTGATAGCATTAGCTGGTTTTGCAGTATCTACACAAACATTGTGGATATCATCAAAAATCAGTGAAGGGGGAAGTTTTTGTTCGACAAATGAAACTTTCTCATGTGATGATTTATTAGGAAATTCCGAACTCAATGTAGACCCAATATTTGGTTTGTCTTGGGGATTAATTGGTATGGCAGTCTTTGCATTATTACTTTTCATAGTTTTTGTTTTACAACAAGACAGAAATCACCCATTAGCAGAGAGACTAATCAAAATGGGATTATTGTCAACAGGTATAGGAATTTTAGTGATTGGACTCCTTGTTTCTTACGAAATTCAAGAAGAAAGAATCTGTCTATACTGTACTACTGCTCACATCGCAAATATAGCAGCATTTGTTGGTTTCTTCCGATTGAATAAACTATTCGATAATAACTCTGAATGGAATAAGTAAATGCAGGTGTTAGTTTGAATAATGAAAGTAAGTTTTGGTCTGTCGTTACAACAGTTTCTTTTATTATTCTAATTTTTATCGCTGCAAAGCAAGCAAATTTTTCAGTAATGGATATCTTTTCTTCCGAGGAAAAAGATGAGATAATAGAAGATGAAACAAATGAAACTTCTGAACTTACAAATTCATCTTTAGATCCCGACCCTATTTCGAGAGAATGTCTTGATCACGATGGTTTGGCTAGGCATGACCATGCTGTGCTGAAGATTTTTATTGATGGAGAACAAGAATTAATCCCAGCCAATATAGGAATAATGACAGATATTTGTAATGAGCAAGGTGAAGAAATGCATGCCGTTCACACCCACGATAGTTCAGGTCGTCTTCATATCGAATCAAATGAACCAATTGATATTCCAATCGGAGTATTCTTTGATATTTGGGGGTATCATTTTGATGAAACTGGAATTTTTGAATATAGGGTAAATTCCACACATGAACTTGTAATGACTGTTGGCGATACAGTAGTTGATTCATATGATGAATATTTACTTGTAAATACTTCTGATATCATTGAAATAAGGTATCAACTGAGAGAATAGTTAAGGGACAAATAGTCCTTCAAACAGAGCAGCATCGGTTTTCTTTTCATCAGTTTCTTTAATCTTAATTATAGTTACATCTATTTTATCATTAACTTCATATGACCTTCTAACTTCATGCAAAAGGCTTCTTTGAACATCAGTGTAGTCTTCACCATATAGTATTGACATGTGATGAAATTTGATCTCATTAACTACTGCGATATACTCAACATACCATTCCTTCAATGGTCTCTCCTCTTTCCACTCAACATCTTCCCAAGCTTCTTCCATGATATATGATTCTCCTCGGAGGTTATCAAGTATCCGGTCCCATGTTCAATTTTGTCCGAAAAACGGAAAAATAAATCCAGTTTATGTAGTTTAACTGCTTATTTATTGGTTTTTTGATAGTATTTCCATAAAAAACCTACGAGAGTAAAACCAATTAGAATTATCAAAAGATTATCCCATGATTCAGTATTTTCTAAATCTCTAAATGCAAATTCAACAACACCGTAAGTAGAGGATGGCTCATCAGAAGACAAATTTTGATACAATTTTTCATGAATCAAAATTACACTAAATTGTCCTTCTTGCTCAAAGGTTACAGAAAATCCAGTTTTACAAGAATTATCATTTACACTTGAGTGTAACATTCCATCTGAATATGTGATGGAGTTGTTTTGTATGTTACATTCTGCAACTCCATATACAACTCTATCACGTTCTTTGCCACCAGGATTGTCAAATCCTTCAGGCACCAATTGAGAATGCTTAACCAGTATGAATGATAATTGTGAAATATTTTTTCCGTTGTCTAAATCATTAAAAGTTTGTACTGAAGCAGTTATAGTGTTATTATTATTCTTTGAAATGAGAAATCCCAATTCACTTGGGTTTAGATTTGTAACTTCTTTCGAGAGAATATCTTTCTGCACATCAGGCCATGATTGTGAGCCGATTCTTAGTTGACCGCTATCAACAATGAAAGTAGGAGTAGAACCAACTCCAGGATGTGTAATTTCTAGTCGTTCAATACGATGTTGAGATGCTGGAGGTTGAAAAGCATCTAAACCATCAGTCGGATGATATGTTACCATTGCTATACGTGAGCCATGGGCATCTGCAACTTCCATCAAGTATGGATCAATTTCAGCACAACTCTGGCACCAAGTCGCACTTATTTCCTCAACTAGAATACTTCGTCCACCTTCAACTAAGATAGAATCATTCCATTCCTCAGATGCATCAACAATCAGTGCACTCGATGCTGGAATGAATAAAATTAGACAAATCAACATAGAAAGTAGACAATCGACAACTGACAATTCAAGACCATCTTCAGACCATCTTGCCATAATCATCCGAAGAGGTCGACCCTATTCATCCCTATGCTTAGATGATTTACAATAAGAGGTTTCAATTGCGAGAACCTTTTACAGTCGTTTAGGTGAGGCTTCATGGCAGACCATTGGATAGAGAATCATAAACGAGATTCTTGGAGAAGACAAGCCAAGGCCAGTGGTTACAGAGCTCGCTCAGCATTTAAGTTAATACAAATCCAAAAGAGATTCAAACTAATTAGGGAAAGTGACGTAGTTCTCGATGTAGGTTGCCACCCGGGTGGTTGGGCACAAGTTGCTGTTGAACTGACTGGAGAAGATGGGGTTGTAATTGGTGTTGATTTAGAGCCTTGCCAGCCAGTAGAAGGTGCTACACTATTAGTTGGAGATATTACTGAGGAATTAACTCAAGAGAGGATCCTCGATGAGTTACAAGGTCGTCCAATCAACACTATAGTTTCAGATATTTCACCAGACATCACTGGTAAATGGGATGTGGATCAAACAGTAGCAATGACTTTAGTAGCAGATGTTTTTGATTTCTCAATGAAGTTATTGTGTAAAGGTGGTTCATTTACTTCAAAATTATTTCAAGGAATAGGAGTCGAGGAATTAATTAAGGCTGTAAAACCTTACTTCTCCGATGTTAGAAGATTTTCACCAGATGCTTCTAGAAATTCATCTTCTGAAGTATATTTAGTGTGTCGAAATTTTATGCCATGGATGATGGAAAAAGATATGTCGATTAGATCTACTTATGAAGAATTACTAGAACCTAAGTTAGGTGGCCATGAGATAGTTGAAGGTCCAGAAGAAGTTTTCACATCATTCAAGGTTAGAAGAAAGAAAAAATCTAACTAACCTAACTTTGATTAACATAGGATGAAATTCTGTTTTTATGGAAAACAGACCATCTAGTAGGAAATTTAGGCGAAATAAAAAACAATTTAGAAGAGAATATGTCAAAGATTTACAACCAAATCGAGTAGTAAATCGACTGGAACTAGTAATATTGAGGATTTATCCAAGGAGAATTATTCACTCCGAGAGATATAATGGACCTTTAGCGGCATCATGTGGAAGGGATGAAACGGGATTAGTCGGATTAGTATTATGGGGTGAGCAAATAGATAGAATTAGAATTGGCGATGTCATTAGAATTGAATCCGGATGGTGTTCTTTGAGAGATGGAGAATTGGTTGTTAGTACTGGGCTATCGGGTCATATAACGGTTATAGACCGCTAATTCTTCAGTCAAAATGGGTATTTTTCTAAAATAAAATCTCACGCAACCATAAAGAAGGGTAGGGCGTGGGGGGCTTTGTTCCTGAGGTATATTCATGAGTGAGAGAGCAGCAAATTGTACATCATCTGGAGTTCCGTTAGTGGAGGAAGGTTCAACCAGTTTCCCTTGTCCTGGATGTAATGAAATGGCGATAGGAAGAAGCCCAAGATGTAGAAATCAAGGAGTCCTATACATTTGTCCTACTTGTGATTATCAAGGTCCCTGAGGTGAAATTATGGGTATGGTAGCAATGACATATAAGTTGAATCCTAACTCTGAAGTTGAGGATATTAATGCTGAATCTATCGCAGAGGCCGTTAAGTCTCTAGCAAGTGATTCTTATGATATTCAAGCAGTTGATGTAAAACCTCTTGCTTTTGGTTTGAAATTTGTTCAAGTACACGTTGTTATGTCTGACAAAGAAGGTGGCTTATCCGATGCCTTTGAAGAAAAGATGTCCTTAATTCACGGCGTGGGTGAAATTGAAGTCTTATCTATGGGACTTCTTTGAAATCAAAGTTGTTCTAACGGACATTGCATGAATTCTCTAAGTAGGGTAGTTGCATAACTACCAGATGAAAGTGTGAATCTGAATCTTATACACGCACCTTCAGGGTTCCAGCGACTATTTTCGCTCGGACCTTTTTTCCATTTTTCACCCAAGGTATCATCATTGACAATTGGTACAGTATCGACATGGAAATCCCCATAATTTGTCACTAGTGCTCTTCGAGTACCTTTAGTAGAAAGTCTAGGTATTTTCTCGATGAACCAATTTGCATCTTCTAATTCCATTTCTTTGATGACGGTTTTTTCTATTTCTCCACTAATTCCATCGCATGAAGAAATTTCACTACCTGGTAATGGTCCAGTAGGAGTTAATCTCCCCAGTTCACAATTTCTTTTTATTCGTGGCAGAGTTCTGTCTTCAACTACAATACAACTTCCAGCATCTAACTGGCCTTTTTCATCTATTCTACCAACAAGATCTCCAGCCACAGGAACAGAAATTGGTAAATCCGCAGAAATTCTAGCATTAAGTGATTTATTAAAAACAATTGATTGAAGCGCATGAATGGTCATCAACTGAAGATTATTTGGTAGTTTTTTAATTGCAGCAACCCAATCATCAGGTTGCCTAATTATCTGTTCTAACATTCTTTTCTCAAATCCCAGCCACTTTGGTATTATTTCTAATGCTTCTTCAATAGGTCCGTTTTCTCGAATGAATTTTCTAAAATTTTCTACATCAGTATTTTCTGTGATACCTTTCATCGATAAATACGTCATTACCGCATCTTCCCATCTATCTGCGATGATATGTCTTCCAACCTCGGCAGTAACCGGTCTTCCAGAACCAAATCGTTGTGGTCCAATCCAGTTAGGAAACAAGTCTTTCCCAACATTTTGGTCTAACTTAGCTTTAATTCTCTCAACCTCTGCCATTGCTTCTTGTTCAGTCATTGGAGTTCCATCCGAATGACTGCATCCCCGGGCAACAATTGTGAATCGATTACCTCGGTGATTTCCAAATCCAATTTTCTGATGAGTTCGACCTAAAATTTCTATTTCAACATCGGGCATTTCAACCTGTGAAACTTTATTTTGATTTGCATCGATAACGAATAATTGTTGAGTTACAGCTCGCTTATCTTTAGTTCCAGCAAAAAATATACGATTCCTAGGGATACTCAAAATACGTGCTAGATTGGTACAAAATCTATTGGTTTCCCAGTTAGTGAGTGTTATTCTAGCAACGGTGAATCTTCCTCGTGGGTCTAAATGTAAGGGGGTAGAAATTTCTTCTACCCTAAAATCAGTCGTACGAGATTTTAAAACACCACCAATTCCATTGGTATCAGTTGCATAACCTTCTAATCCTATTATTTTGGATAGAGGGTCAAAAGACATCAATAAAGCCTCCTCAGAGGCTTACGGCTGAGAAATCTTTAGTAATACCTTGAACGATATCTTTCAACAGTTTTTCAACTGAAACTTTTCCCTTAGTACGGATGAAAAATTCAGGATCATCCAATTCAGGGTGGCCAGGGAAATAATTGGCATAGTCAATATTTTTGTGATTATTCAAGCGCTCACGAAGCATTTGAAGGGCGGTGTGACTCTCGCCAACAATTCTAAATCTCAGCTCATTTTTTTCCATGATAAGTACCTTTACTGGCATAGCGAACGACCTGTCGTGTCAACTACTTGTTTTGAACTTATCCTTTCACCATGACGTACGTTTAGAAAATAACTCAATTATGTACGAATTACCCCTTTACTTTTTTACTGAATCATTGTGGCCAACCTATGGACACTGCTAAACTGGAGGAGGCGATGGCCTCTTTCGCAGGACAGTTTAGAAGGTTATCAGTTCCGATTTTGTTGGTAACTAGCCTAATTACGGTCATTTTAATGGCTAATCTAATTACTTCACCTCCTAAATTCAATACTGATCTAGATGCTTTTGCTCCTGAATCGGAATCTAAAAATGCTCATGATAGAATTCATGAATACTTTCCTAATGAGACTAGACCATTATTTATTGATGTAGAAAGAGATGATGGTGGCAATGTATTATCTTTTGATCACATACTAATGATGGAGCAGCATCTTGAATCGATAGAAGAAATATCTTTAGAACAAAATAATTCTGTTGTTGTATGGACTACAACTCCAGATATTCTACAGCTTGCTTTAGATGAAGAATCGAATGGAACAAATTTGTCTCAACTAGATTCTTGGAATGAACTTTTAGATTTGATTGTAGATGACGATGTCGAATGTCGATTATCAAATGATGACCAATTTCTTTCAGCAGCAACTTATGCCTCATCTGCCTTATTGAACAAAGACCTTGATTTCAATCCAACATGTGATTATTTGTCTGACGGTTCCGGTGATGGTACGCCAGTTGCTAGTTCTACTCTCTGGGTTTTGGAAATCGATCCTGATTTAAACGAAGAAGAAAGGAAGAAAGTCCAGGCTCAATTAAGGGAAAAATTTGAGCAGTTATCAGATGAATCAATTATGGATTATGGGGTTGTATCCCTGGATTTATTATCATATGATATCGATAGTGGAACTTTTGATAATTTAGCACTTTTAGTATTTTTAGCGTTAATTGTTGTAGTAGTTCTTTTGATTTTTGCTTTCCGGTCAATTAGAGATGTAGCATTCCCGCTAGTAGGATTATCCTATGCTTTGATTTGGACATATGGGGCTTTGAATTTATTCAATGTTGATTTCACTGCATTAGAAGTTGCTGTAGCGCCTTTAGTACTTGGTTTAGGTATTGATTATGCAATTCACCTTCAGAGAGCACAGGCTAGGCTCAGGGAAGATTATTCAGATCCTGCTGAATCATGGCTCAGGGCTTGCGCCAAACTTTCAGTGCCCCTGTCTCTAGCAGTAATAACTACTGTTGCAGCATTTTTGGCCAATGTTATTTCTCCACTACCTCCACTTGCGACCTTTGGTTTTGCTCTTGCATTTGGAGTAATTTGTGCCTTCATCACCTCTACTGTAGTTGTAGGTGCATTACATGTTGTCATTGATTCACCGAATAATCCCAAGACTTCAAAAGCGATTACTATGCCTGCTTTTACTAATTCTCTAGTGAAAGTTCAACAAAAACAGCAAGTAAGTATTTTCCTAGTTGTAATTTTACTTTCAGGTGTATCTATTTTTGGAGCAGCATCTTTAGACACTGATTTTGATTTGGGAGACTTTGTTGACCCCGACATGGAGATTATGTCAGTAAGAGATGATTTATCGACAAATTATGATAGCGCAGGTTGGAAAATTATCTATGTTCTTTTCGAACCTTCCGATAGCAGAGTATACATTGAAGGAGATTCTGATTTACTCAATGAGTTGAGGGGTTTACACAGCGATTTAGAATCTAACCATGATGTCGTTGGAACTGATGGTAAACTTCGTTCACCGTCCTATGAGGGGCCTTATGTCATCCTCCGTGATGCTATTTTGAGAGATAGTAATTTTGGTGAATTACATAATTTGGAAGTGATTGGTGATGGCGGTGTTTATGTTGACAATTATAGTTTAGGTTGTGATTTAGGTGCAGCATTCAAATATTTGATGGATAACAATACAGTTGCTGATGCAATTAGTGGAGAAACATGGTCAAAAAGGGTTGAAAATAGTGTATATTTAGAGGACTCAAACATTGTCTATTTGAGAAATGAAGTACGTGTAGAAGCATCTACTTCTGTGCAATCAGAGCAAGTTGTTTCAGATTTTGAAAATATGCTTGGAGATGAATCTAAAACAGGAACATTAAGATATAACCTGGCTTCAAATTCCGAACTTTATGTAACAGGAGATTTGGCTATGTTACAATCTGTACTTGATGGAATTACAATTTCCCAAATTAAGTCAACTATCATTTCCTTGATTGTATCATTTATTGTTCTAATCACATTAACGAGGAGAATACTTCCTGCGGTTGTAATTTTATTCCCAGTGGGTGTCGCATCATTGTGGGTTGTTGGTTCAATGGCTGCTATTGGACTGAAGTGGAATGTTTTGACCGTTATGGTTACGGCTCTCACATTGGGTATTGGAATTGATTATTCAATACACATGTGGCGTCGTTTTGAAGTTGAATTATCTAGGCGAAAAACGCACTGGGATGCACTTAGAGCATCGATATCAACTACTGGTGTCGCATTGATAATGAGTGCCCTGACAACCGCACTGGGATTCTTAGTGCTATTATTTTCTCCGATGCCAGTAATACAAGACTTTGGTCTTATTACTGCAATCACAGTATTCTTTTCACTGCTTCTAGCATTAATTCTACTTCCTGTTGTCATGGAATTATCTGCTAGGAGTAAAGAGGAACAAGTTACGGAAAAAGAATTCAAACCACAACTTGATGAATTAGCTTAATTAATAGAAAGAGCTTCAACGATACTAGTCATTTCTAGCCCCTGCTCACGGGCTATTAGAGCAATACATAACCAATTACTAACCATCCCCAAGGCATTTTTCTTACGTAAGATTCGTCTTTCAATTTCTTCCATTTCAAGTTTTGATTGTTTTGAAACAAATTTTTTCAATCTTCTTTCAATTTTTGACCTCGGATCTTTGGAAGTACTTTCAACACTGACTTTTTGTTGTAATGGTTGATTTAAGTCCTCATCTCCTGGAGAATTATTCGATAATAGTTCATCCTTTTGGTTGAATTCCTCAAATTTGACTGAGTCGTATTTTACTGGGCTAATCAAACGTGATGGTCGAGGAAACCAACCTAATGGAGTAGTGATTGAATTATTGGTTAAAACAGAACTTAGAGAATCTAAATCACCAATTAACCAACCGGAGTCGATTAGCGCTTTTACCGAACCACTTGCTTCTTCGGGAGACAACCATCCCATATCAAAAGATAAAATCCTTTCAATATCTAAGTCAGAAAGCGTTTCACCACTTCGAAAGCAAACTGCTAGTACTCTGCAGACATCCTCAACATCTGCATCGGCCATGATTAACAGTAAAGGTTATTGTTTTTCAATTTAGGCATGTATACTTAATAAATTCTAGAATCTGTAATCTAAACAATAGGTTCTTTTGAACCATCATGCTGCGCGCAGTTAGGGGGAATACGAATTAGTAGAGAATATATTGCTCGTGACCCCAGAACAGGTAAACCAATTAACATGGGAGGTCGAAAGAATATCAACCATGTTATCGAGACAGAAAGCGGGCCTTGGATGGCAATACGTAAAGAAGATATCATCCCTTTGGCCAGAGGTGAAAAAAAACATGTCGATGTTAGTTGGAAAGGTAAGAATTTACAACTAAGTCAAATCGAGGGAATTATTGCTTTAACACGAATAAAGGATAAGGGTAAGAATGCTTCTGATGCACATAGAACATTGTTACTTTCACTAGAAAGTGAAGTTCCAGAGATTCGAGAAGCTGGATTAAAAGCGCTTCCCGAAGTAGCCACTCAAAAATCTGATGAACTCTTCGACTGGCTTTCTGTACTTCTAGACGATGAAGATCTCAAAGTAAGACAAGCTGCAAGTAAATGTCTATCTCTTTCAGCACCTGTATTCCCATCAGGCGTTCAAGTTATACTTCAAAATGAATTACGTTCATACAATAAGCAAAGAATGGAGGCTGCTTGGAAGGGATTGAAATCCCTGTGTGAAACTTGGCCTGAGGTAGCCTGCTATCATATGGATTCATTATTTTTGGAAGAACAACCGATCTATCGGCGTAAGGCTGCCAATTTGTTGCGTAAGTTACTTGCAAAAGGTGGCTCAGTGACTTGGGATTTAATTTCATGGGCACTCGACGATGAGGATGTTGAAGTTCGTCGCTCGGCTGCAAAGACACTACCTTCCTTGGCTAGAAATGAGTCGAGATTAGCGACTATTTTTGCCGAGCGAGCAATTATAGACTCGGATAATAAAGTTAGACTAAGTGCAATTAAAGCGATTCAAGCATTAGATAAAGACCATGGAAGAGCGAGAGAATTGGTGCTCAAAGGCGCATCCTCAAGTGATGCCAATATCAGGAGAGCATGTATAGAGATGCTTCCAAGACTTTACTCTGAAGAAGTATTACGTGGTGTAGCAATAGATCTTTTGAAGAGTGAGAAAGATGAAAAATTACGTGAGGAATTAAAAGAGATGACTATAGATGAGTCACTTGAAGGTTCAGAATTACAGAAAAATAAATTCTTAGCACCTGCACCTTCGGTTCCTAAATTGGATAGAGAAGTTGCTGAGGCACATGGTATACAAGTTGGACTTGAACAATTGCCACATTTAGATAAATCAACCGAAGAGAAAAATAAGATAATTTCTGAAACCGAACGATTGAAAAAAGAAAAAGAAAAGTTACTAGAAAGCGCACAGAAAAGCAATCCAATGTATCGTTCAGTTAGTCAGGACGAGATGATGGGATATGATGATGAGGATTTTTTGGACGAAGATGATGATGATGAATATTAATTTTAGAATCAAATCTTATGTCGGCATTGTTAAGAAGGGGTCTTCGGTGGACTGGTTACTTAAGAGGTGTAATTATGAGTGATGCTCCTTTCAATGACAAAGCTGAACAATTCGACCGTCTGTGGGATGGATTAACTCCAAAAGGAGTAAATAGAAACAAATCTCTAAAGTTCCGTCAATATATTTTGGAACATGTTAGACAGATGCGCAGACCTCTGAACCGTGAGAATGCCCGTAAATATTGGATGGGCATACTACAGCAAGAAATCGCTGAAAAAGATAATTTCTAATTACATTTGTAGGGTTGCCCCGTCTCGGTGGCCCGCTTGAAGTTGAGACGGTGGTGAAAAAATGTTCACAAATACAACCTTTAAATCATGGGATTTACCCGAAACATTACATCAAGGATTAGATTCTCTTGGATGGGAATTTGCTACTCAAGTTCAAAAAGATACTATCCCTATAGCTAGACAGGGATTAGATCTAATTGGTCAAGCAAGAACTGGTTCTGGTAAAACAGCAGCTTTTGGAATTCCAATAATTGAATCATGTTCGCCAAAGGGAATTCTACAGGCATTAATATTAGCTCCAACTAGAGAATTAGCTAGTCAAGTTTCTCAAGAATTAAATACTATTCAAGGAGATTCTGGATTAGTAATAGCAACTGTTTATGGTGGTACAGATTTAGAGAAGCAAGCTCGTAAACTTCAGGATGGAGTTGATATCATTGTTGGGACCCCTGGACGAGTAATGGATATGACAAAAAGAGAATTTATCGATATGAATTCACCATCAATTTTCTGTCTTGATGAAGCGGATAGGATGCTTGATATGGGATTTTTCCCTGATATTATGTGGATAGTTGAAAAAATGTCAAACCGTAGTCAAACACTATTATTTTCTGCAACTTTCCCTCAAGAAATAATTGATGCAGCAAATGAATTCATGAATGAACCTGAATTTATTCTTACTAATACCGAAGAACTAGATATTCCACCAATTGACATGTATAGTGTAAGTATCGGTAGAACGAACAAGTTGTGGGCATTATCTAGGCTATTGCTAAGAATGTCGGATGAAGACCAAACTATAATTTTCTGTAATACAAAGAGAATGGTCGACCTAGCAACACAGAGGCTGAAAAAGAAAAACTTTGAGTTAGAAGGATTACATGGTGACTTGAATCAAAATCAACGTGAACGTATACTAGATCGCTATAAAAATGGAGAAATTAGTACAATTGTTGCAACCGATGTTGCTGCACGTGGAATAGATGTTGATGGGATTACATTGGTTGTTAACTATGACATACCCAATGATATTGACTCATTTATTCATCGAGTCGGAAGAACAGGAAGAATTGGAAGAACCGGTGAAGCATGGAGTCTAGTTTCGAAAGATGATTCTCCACAACTTTCCAAAATCATTGCTACCTACAACCTCGATATTACCGAGTCTAGTATACCTGAACTTGGCGAAGGTCAATCTGAAGTCATCAATCGACAAGAAGATTATCAAGAAACCTCAAATGTTTTCGGTTTCGTTACTGTAGAACTTGATGCATCCTCAGATAAAATCGGCTCATCAAGACAAATTTTGAACTGGTTTGTTAGTACAATTAAATGTGATGAACTAGCCATTGGAGATATTTCATTTGCAGAAAATAAAACTAAAGTTGAGATTCATACCAGTAAAATCGGTCTGGCTATAAAAGCTTTAGATAAGCATGAAATCAATGGTGTAAAGGTAAAATCTTCAATAGTTAATTGATTATTCTTCTTCTTGATAATCAGATTTCCATTTATCAAATTCATCTTTTCTTTCATACTTGAAAATGGTAAAAGAAGCAATAAGTACTCCAATTGCTGAAAGCGACCAAGCAGTATCAATGGCATTATCCCATGTATTTTGGGCTTCTATGCATTGTCCAGTCGAAAGTTTAGAAAATGAGCAAAAGTCTAGGGTTTCTTTTGCTTCCATAGCAGATTCATTAGTTGTAATACTAAACGCACTGTAGGAGAACATAATCACAACAAAACCTATCACTAGAAGGTGCTTTAATTCCCAGTTTGAACGGACTTTAATCCTCCAGTTTTCTGAATCTTTATTGGATTTAATTAGTTTGGAGGAACCTTCGACAAATTTGAACCATATTAGCCACATTACAATTAGAACTAGAAGAAATCCCCACTTGTATATCATCTCATGGTAGTTCCACATGCCATTTAAGCACAATGGATTATTAGGATCAAGATGACAATCAGAGGCTGCTATTGGATAAAAGGCAACTAAACGAATAATGTTTAGCACGTAGACAATACCACACATTACTGCTACAGAACGAAGTTTGAGCTTTTGTGGAATTCCGTCAGTCATTAAAATTAGTGTTGAAATGAAAATCATCTCATGAACACCTGCACATTCGTCTGAGACATATAATGCAACAATATCTAGTGTTCCGGGGAAATTAGAATTGTAAAGATTAACTTGTGTACTCCAACCATTATGTGTAGTCAGTGTCGCAGTTCCTTCTCCATAGATTAAATTAGTCAATTCATTCCAAATCCATGCTTCACTCATCTGAATAGGGACTAAGGTGTCAGATGGTTGAGTAATAAACCAATAAAAAATTTCAACACAAAGTAGAGCGAAAGGTATCTTCAGATATTTCTTACCAAGTTGGAATACCTCTGGCCAAGTTAAATCTTCGACTTTGGAAGTCGACTTGTTTGTACTGGCCATATTCAGTGCTAGAGGTTTATATTCATCAAATATAGGTATGCTAAATGAAAATATGGATGGATTGAAAAGTACTCTATTATTCCCTTAAACGAGGGAGATGTCAATTCAATCTGCAGATAAAATTATTTCCCATCATTTGAATGTGATTGGATTTTTTTGTCCTATTCCTTTGGCTGAAACCAAAAAAGCATTACACGAGTTAAAGAAGGGAGATGTATTGGAAGTAGTTGCTGATGACCCTGAAGCACTCCATGATATTTCACTACTGATGGAAAGACTTCCGCATGACATGGATATTATAGATGATAGTTCAGGTGAATTTCGATTTATTATTGAGGTGAAATGATGGAGGATAAAGAAAAGATGAATTTAATCGAAAGTACATCTATTCCAAGCGAAGCAAAATTGCCGACCTCATTTGGAGATTTTAACATTAGAATATTTCAGGAAGAATCTACAGGATTAGACCATGTCGCATTGACACTTGGCGAAATGGGAGGTCCAGACCCAGTGTTGATTAGAGTTCACTCCGAATGTTTGACTGGGGATGCATTTACTAGCCTTAGGTGTGATTGTGGTCCTCAATTGCAAGCTGCATTAAAGGCAATTCAAGAAAAAGGATGGGGTTGCTTACTATATTTACGCCAAGAAGGTAGAGGTATAGGATTACATGCAAAAATTCAGGCTTACAGGTTACAAGATCAAGGAGCAGACACTCTTGATGCCAATCTCATGTTAGGACATCCAGCTGATGGCAGAGATTACAGAATAGCAGCACTTATGTTAGAGTCATTAGATATTGATAGAGTTAGTTTATTGACAAATAATCCAAACAAAATAGAACAACTAAAGGAGTACGGAATCAATGTAGTTGAAAGAGTCCCACTAATTGTTGGTGTGGGTGACTCGAATAGGGCATATCTAGAAACAAAGGCTGAGCGAATGGGGCATTCAATACAAAGTGAACAACTGGAATAGAAGAGGAGGGCCGTGACCGAGAATCGAACTCGGGCTGACAGAACCACAATCTGTCGTGCTAACCCCTACACCATCACAGCCATCAGGGTATGTAGGCCTCATGTGTTTGGTATTTCAATAATGCGCTTTGGCTTGTAATAATGAATTCATGCCAATTAACAATCTTTTAACCTCTGTATTCAATAGTTATCGTTTCTTAGAGATATCATGGCAGAGAGAGTAAAGCAATTTACTTTGGTTTCATTCATGATATTTATCATGGTGATTCAGGCATTTGGATCGGTTACTGCAAGAAGTGTTCATTCTGTTTCTGACTTCGATTTATTTCCTCAAGGAGATTTTTCTGATCCTGGTGATTGGCAGACAGACTCAGGCGTATCATTTCTAACATCTAATGCGCAATATACTGAATCTATGGTTGCAGATAACCGGATGACGATAATCCATAGTAGGCCAGATAATTTCCAAACTCTATCTATTTGGTCACAAAATTCTGATACAGAATCTAATTATTCTACTGGACAACCAGATTCACAATACACCTATACTTCAGGTCCGGTGATTGAGCTAGATGATTTCGATACATCGGCAATCAATTCTTATGAATTAGTATCTGTTTCGGTCGTAGTAGCATTTCACATCCCTGATAATCTAGAACAGGATCAAGTGCAATTTGTGATGAAATATGATGGTAATTTTGAAAATTTAGTTACCTTTGTTAATACTCAAGGGCCAATTGATTACATGAATAATACGCTCTGGTCAAAGAATATAACTGCTCTATCCCAGTGGACTTGGCCCATGATTGAAAATCTAGAATTTACTCTAGATTATGTTTCAGTTGGTTCAACAGATGATGCAAGACTTGATGTCGATGCATTAGGGATAGAAGTAATTGTCAAATATCCGTGGTATGGAAGTGAATGGGCCTCAGCCTCTTCGACATTTTCAGGTCATTCTATGCCTATAGTAGATGTTAATCTTTCATCTGGTCAGTTTGACAATATGGCTCTATCTCAATGTGGATTAACTCCAAGTATATCTGGCACTACAGGTTCTTGGACAAGCGGAATAATTCAAGCGCCACCTAGCCAAATTATTGGAAGAATACATTATTCCTTACAAGATTCCAGTTCAGATGATGTCCTAATGGAAATTTCATCATCAAACGATGGTCAAAATTTCTCTCCATTCACTATGTTTAGCAATCATGATATGATAAATGAGAGTTATATCAAGATAAGAATTACTAGTACTGATTCTTGTATTTCTCAAATTAAAATGGACTTGAATGATTTTTCATTAAACATAAGTGGCAAAGTTTTTGGTAGTCTAGATGGTTTATCGACTAGTAATTCTAGGTGGAAAGCTTTTGTTAATGGGCAAGAAATAACATACCAACCATTAGCACAATTGGGTAATTTCAATTTTGCTTTGCCGATTGGGCAATACCTAGAATCTAACGAACACAGTATTGAGGTGAAAATTCAAGCATGGTTTAACTGGGATTCTACGGGGTCGACAAGTACAACTGCTTTGGAGATATCCAGTCTTTCAGTTGATGGGGGATATGATTTAGAATGGGATGAAGACCCTGTTTGCGAGTCAGTAGGTCCTCAAAACTTCTTAGAAGACGGTGGTGGAGTTTTGATTCCATTTATTTCCAATTGTTATGATGATAGGACAAGTAATGAGAATTTGACAGTTGAATTTGATGTTGAAGATGAGTCTTTGATTTCAGCTGATATGTCTCAAGGAGATATTAGACTATTATTAGGTGACGAACAATCTGGAGTTACAACTGTCTTAGTCACTGTTACAGATGAATCAGGTAATGAATGGCAAGATGCTTTTGTGGTTACTGTAAGTTCAGTTGATGACCCCCCAGTATTGAATGAATTTCCTGCAGTCGTCCCAGTTGAATTATATGTTTCTTCTCAAGTTCCATTTACATTTAGTGACATAGATTCCACCGAATTAACAGCCAATACAAATCGAAGTTGGGCTACGGTAGACTTAGACACGGGTTATATCACAATCACTGCTCCTTCGGCAGGATTAATTGTACCAGTCGAAGTAAATGTTTGTGACCAAAGTACGTGTACGCAGAGGATTTTAGATCTAGAAGTTCAGTCACTGGCAGATTTAGAGATAGAGGATATTTTGATTTCACAGGACGAGGTATTTCAACAAGACATTGTCCCAATTAGAGTATATGTAAGGAATAGTGGTGATTCCGAAGCAACCTTAGTTTCTGTAAGATGTCAGCAAGGAAATGACCTAATTGACCTTGAAACAATTTCGATTTTACAACCTGGTGAATTGGGAGTTGTAACTTGTGATTGGCAAGTACCAGAGGATATCTCCACCACTAATATAACAGTTGAACTCGATAGAGGAGAGATTATACTTGAGGGCAATGAAACCAATAATATTGCAATAATTTCAGTTGATATTAAAGAAAAGGTTGAACCAGATAGTAGTTCATCTAGTTTTGATATTTCAAGTTCAACTGTTTGGGTTGCGACAATTATTGTTCTAGTTTTACTGTTAGGATTGTTTAGATTTATTGCTCCGCCAAAGATTCGAAAGATAAGTTGAGAGAGATAATCATTTCACTCTCCTAATGTCGGATAACGCGTAAATGTACCTTAACATTGATAGGTGTAACGAAAAACAGAATGTTACTTTGAGACTGTGGGGGTCGTTCAACTTAGGTTGACAGAGTGGGTGTGGGAACATGTCTGTATTGAAAATAAGAATAGAAACAGAAGAATATATTTACGAGGAATTCGAAGAGGCTTGATTACTTTTCTTGTGTAGTCCATCTACGTGGATACAAGTCTTGATCAAGTAAGACCATATTTGGTCTAGCAACTTCGCCTGATTCCATATTAGATAATTTATCGGAGTCGACTGTTAGCTTGACTATTCCAACTAGTTCGTCTTTTAGTGTGAAAACTGCTAATTCTTTACCCGAACTAATTCCACTATCAATTTCAATAATTCCTGGTAGCATAAGAGGTGCTCCATGAGCAATTGCTGCAGCAGCGCTATCCTTGACATAAGCAGAAGGTAAATCAAGTAATAATTTCTCAACTGGATGAATTATTTTGATCATTGCTTCTGGCTTATCACATTCTTTCCAAAGCCAATAAGCATCAGCAACCTGTTGTAAAGTGACACATTTGTCAAGTTCGAAAGCCCCTGACTTTTCCCTTCTCAATTCTTTCAGTTCAATCTTATAACCCAAAAGTAATCCCAAATCTCTAGCCATGGTTCTGATATATGTTCCCGACTCGCAATCAATACGTGCAACGAAATCTTTTCCAATCCTTTGAATCATCTCAAAATTATAGATTTTCCTAGTCCTTACTTGAACCTTTACGGCAGAAATTTCCGGAGGGACATTGTAAACTCTACCAGTCAATCTCTCCATTGCTAATGATAACGCTTCAGCATCAGGTTCGTTTGAACATCTAAACACAGCGATATACGTCTTATTGTGAGTCAAAACTTTCTTTGTAACTTTCATGGATTTACCTGCCAGTAATGGTAAAACACCAGTTGCAAAAGGGTCTAGAGTTCCTCCATGACCTAATCTTTCAAGTCCAAATAAATCTCTAACCCAAGATGCAACTTGATGAGATGTTGGTCCTGCAGGTTTATCGAGTAATATGAAACCAGACTCAAGTCTTTGTTCAACTGTTCGTGAATCAGGATGACCACCAATTGCATTGTTGGTTTCCGCCTTTGTATCAAGAATAATTCTACTCAATTCGAAACCTCCAAAATTTTGACAACACGCGAATATACTTCGTCTATGTCAATGTCAGTTGCATCCAGTACATGTGTGTATGGTTCACTCTGTTCAGGGCTAAAACCATACATTTTGATATATCTTTCAGAATCTCTCTTTGAGCGTTGAGAATTTTCTTTTAATGCCTGTTCAAGAGTTATATTCTCTCTCTTCGAGACTCTATTGGCTCTCTCTTGATCACTAACACTAAGCCACAATCTAACACATTGACTTTCCAACTTATATGCCCACCAACCTGCTAAGCGAGATTCTACAATGTCAACTTTATTTTGTTGAATGATATTCTTTAGATTATCATCCAGTTGTCGATCAATCATTTCATCTTCAATACACAGTTTACCAAAATCAGAAAGAGACAAGTTCCTTTTTTCGGCCTCGTCTCTAAATATCTGTCCTCCATTAATTGTAGTCCATCCAAATACTTCACTTAGCCTAGATACTAGAGTACTGGTTCCGCTCCCAGGATGACCAGAAATAGTAATTCTTGGCATAATCACACCCAACGGTGACGACAAACAGTACAAATCTTATCTCTAGGGCCACTCTTTGTTATTATGTCACTACCGCAAGTAGGGCATTCTAACCCCTCAGCACTAGAATAAGTAGCTATACTTTCCTTATCGTCATTAGTTGATTTAGGATTATCTTTTTTATTTTTATTTCCTCTCTTACGATTAGAATTTGATCTACTTCTTTGTCTTCTTCTTTTTGCATTTTCATCGACAGTTTTCGCCTTTCCAGCGACTAAGTGTAATAGCGGTTCTTTCAACTTATCACCTGCTGTAACCAACGGATGACTTCTATATCGAATCAATTTTATGTGTCTGTCAACAATCCTTCCCAGTGGTGCGCTCATGCAGATGTACGCACAAATCCAAGCAGGGAAAAACAAGAACTTATCGGATAGTAAATTCCACTCTGAGGTCCATGGTAATGATACATAGTCAACTCTAAATGTTTCAACAGTGGTTGTAAGCCAAGAGAATAATCCAATAATTATTATCATTGTAAACATCATTGGTTTCATAGCGCCCATCTGTATTTTCAATTGTTCTGGCATCATTTGTTGTTGAAGAACAGTAGCCTTTTCTTGAAGAATTGGATCTCTAGACATTCTAGCATCATTCATCATTCTTCTTACTTGTCCTTGCCGATGTCCAATGTGTGCTTGAGCAACCGGGTCTAGAAAGAAACTACGAAGAACTGTATTCATCAACATCGAGAATGAACCCAGCATTAAAACTGTGATAATAAAGTACGTTTCTTCAGGTAAAACAGGAGATAATACTGGATCAGCAATTCCACCAAGTGTACCTCTGATTCCTGGATTCATAATTAGTAATGTCATCAAGACCATAATCATGAGCATCATCATCATTGAACCGCCGGGGGGCTGCGGTGGAGGAGGGTTATTCCCACTTGACATGGTATGATGGAATCTAAACTAGGGCATGAATGTTGGGTTCAAAAAAACCTCATTTTGGCTAGATAAACTGTAAGGGGTGACTTTGAAACGGTAAAGTGACTACGGTTAACCATGCGACGTAAGCAACCACTAGAGGTAGACGACAAATGGAGACATCCACTACCGATGCCAATGCCATTCCAACCGGTATGTGTCACTGAATTAGAAGCATTGGAACAAATTGCTATGCTCAAGCATCAACCTCGAGTTTTTATCTGGACTGATGAGCCTAGACGTTGTCCTAAAGGATGGGACTATATTGCGAGTGTTCGTCAAGGAGTTCCTCCACAAGGTATCGTTGCAGAGTTAGATGCATGGATGGAACAGTACCCTGGTGCTTGGTTAGCGGTCGATTTACGTGATGGTGTAATACCACCATCTACACCTAATTCTTTGGAACAGTTTCTTTCAAGTCTAAATAGACCTACGCTAATTATCGTAAGTAGTTCTTCAGACAATGAATACTGGCCACAATGGGTCTTACCCGACTTGTGATGTTAATCAAACGAAGATGAATTCACAAACAGTACATGTTTTTGCGTCCTTAGAACACATAACTGAACATATTGGACATTCCTTCTCATCAGTTCCATCATCACTATTTTCTTCTGAATTGTCTTCAGTAGAAACATTTTCTGCTTCAACATTATCAGATTCTTCTTCAGGAGATGAATCAGAAGAATTAGCCTCATTCCATGCCTTAGCAGCATCTTCGAGTTCTGCTTTCTTCAAATATCCATTATCGTCATGATCAAAATTGGCTGCATGAGCAATGAATGCATCTCTATCATCAATTCCATGAGATTCCATCACTCTTTTGAGAACATCTTCTCTCCAAGTGACCTTAGGAGCTTCTTCTTCAGCATCTCCATCTTCGCTTACTGATTCTTCAGTTTCCTTTTCGTCTTCCTCTAAACTTGGTACATCTTCAGTTTCGACTTCATCGCCAAAGTGAACTCCATGGAATCTGTTCAATGCTTCTGCATCGACTTCACCAGAACCTTTAATCTCAAATGAAACTTCTAATCTTTCATCCTTTCCAACGATAGGAATCATCCAACTAATGTGAGTTCCCTCATCGCTTTCTTCAGTATTCATTTCGCAGTCATCACGCTTTCCATCAGCACTCTTGATATGCCAATCTTTGATTTCAAAGTTAGATGGTATGACATCATTGATGAATACATCTTGTAAAGCGGTATCTCCATTGTTTTCAAACAGAATTAACACTTCATATCTTCCCTTTCCACCTAGTGGAATAGCTTGCTTTCCGGCAGAGAAATCTCTTCTGTGGTGAATTACTTTCAAAGAAGGTGGATCACTGCAATCACGAGAACACACAGGGCCAAATCTTTCAGCACTGAATTCAGTTCGAAGAGGTGCTACAACTAATTTATTTTCAGGTGAAGGGTCAGGAGCAACCAAATCATAAGAGATTGAAATCTCATCACCCGGATTTAGTCCCAAAGGACCTCTTGTTCCGATAGTCAGTGTCAATGTGTGCCCATCGCCATCAGGTGACTTGTGTTCTTTTTCAAGAGTTATTCCAGAACTCACTTCAGCTTTGTATTGTTCAGGTTCTAGTTCATTCCCTCCTATGCTAATCTTCATTGTTTCCAAATCTGGAGCATCAAACATCCCTGGGACGTCATCAGTTATTCGCATCAAATTGATGGTTGAAGAACCAGAGTTGGCTAATTTAAGAGACGCTCCAACTTTTTGGCTTCTGTATGAACGTAGACCAGTAGTTGAGTATGTTTTTACAACATCCGCTTCTAACACGTCAAAGGAACTTTCTTCAAGAGAAATTGAACCTTCTGTAGAACGAACAGCTCTAGGTAAAATTGTATATGATAAATCATAAGTGAAATCAGGTTCAGAAGTTGCTTCTACAACTCTTTCATCAGATTCCCACTTTCCGTTAGGAAGTACATCGTCATCTACATCAGAAATATCGAATAGTAAATCATTACTTCCTTTCATGGTGACTTGAAGCTTTACTAGATCGACAGCGAATGAAGATCTATTTTCGAAAACAGTCTTACATAGCCAATTGTCTGGTCTTTCATCTTCTCTTACACGCATGTAAGTGAAACCACGACAGAACGCATCCAATTCTTTGAAATTAAGACTAGAAAGAGTCGAGTTTGCAGTATAACTTGCAGATGCTGAACCAGCATTAATGGTCTTTGTACCAGATACTACGATAGCACCTTCAATTGACAAAACTTGCTTTTCCCCTGCTGCTAATGTTCCAACAGACCAAGTCAAATTATTATCCTCGATGACTGCCATTCCGGAGTTTTCGAAAGAAATTTGACTTGGAATCGGTCTGGTGACCTCTACATTTTCTATGGTGACATTTGAAACATTCTCAACTTCCAATTCAAGAGCTAAAGGTCCGCCATGGGGTCCGTTTGAAACAGACAAAGAACGTTCTTGGGAACGAGCTGGGTTTGTATCAAGACGTTCTCTCAATACTAACATTCTCATTCCATCGACCTTGTATTTCATACTGTAATTTTTACCTGCTTCAAGTTCGTCTACTGAAACATGGTCTCCACCAATATCAGTAGAATTGGCATTATCAAGAATTACATCAATATCATAAATTCTATCATCGCTTGAAGGATTTGTGATAGTTAGAGTTCCTTTAACGGATTGCTTTACAATCTCTCCATCACTGGTTAGGGTGGCTTTTTCTACCTCATGAAGTGAACCTTCTAGTTTATCTCCAGGTACTTCGTCAACCTCAGCACTAGAACGAATTGTAGCGCCTGCTTGTTCTCCGACTTGGTCATCAGGAGTCAAATCAATAGTTTCTTCAGAATCACCTTCGACAGTTGCAGGCGGCATTGGCGGTGCAAGAAGTGCGTCAGCAGAAGGAGTTGATAATAGCAGATCTGCGGCAGGTGGTGCGTCCATTGGTGGCATTTCAGGAGGTGCAGGTGGTGCGTCCATTGGTGGCATTTCAGGAGGAGCAGGTGGTGCATCCATAGGAGGCATTTCTGGCATTGGTGGCATTTCTGGAGGAGCCGGTGGTGCATCCATAGGAGGCATTTCTGGCATTGTTGGCATTTCAGGAGGAGCAGGTGGTGCATCCATAGGAGGCATTCCAGGCATTGGTGGCATTTCTGGAGGAGCCGGTGGTGCGTCCATAGGAGGCATTTCTGGCATTGGTGGCATACCTGGTGGAGCCGGTGGTGCATCCATAGGAGGCATTTCTGGCATTGGTGGCATACCTGGTGGAGCCGGTGGAGCGTCCATAGGAGGCATAGGTGGCATACCTGGTGGAGCCGGCGGGGCGTCCATAGGTGGCATAGGTGGCATACCCGGTGGAGCCGGCGGGGCGTCCATAGGTGGCATAGGTGGCATAGGTGGCATCTCTGGCATAGGTGGTTTTTCTTCTGTCATTTCAATTCCTCCGCGCATAAATAGAATGCGGTATTACCGCCATTGATGCATAGCACATAACCATTATGCTCAAAGGCTCAATATAAAATGTCGATTTTACTACTAGAAATACTATTTTTGACGGTGAACTTGATTTAGGGTAGACCGGAGGGTTGAACATGGTCGGTATGGATAGTGGAACTCCTCCAGTTTTGTTCGTGGTTGGTACAGCTGGTGCAGGTAAGTCTTCACTTGTCACTGCTTTTCAGCGATGGTCACGCTTTCTAGAGACGGATGCAATTGCAGTTAATCTAGATCCAGGCGCTGAAAGAGTACATTATGATGCCGAATTCGATGTTCGTGATTTGATTTCTCTAACAGAGGTAATGTCAGAATATGATTTAGGTCCTAATGGAGCACAAATTTTAGCTGCTGATTTACTCGCTGCTCAAGCAGGAGATGTTGCTGATCAGTTACATTCCCTGTCAGGGGAACTGATGATTGTTGATACTCCTGGACAAGTCGAGTTATTCGCATTCAGAGAAGCAAGTAATCACTTAATTGAAGTGCTTGGGAGAGAGCACTCTGCAATTATTTACCTCTTCGACCCCATGCTTTCACGTTCTCCTTCCGGCTTTGTTTCACAGATGCTTCTTTCAAGTATTGTTGAGTTTAGACTCGGCCTTCCGACAAAGAATTTCCTCTCAAAATCCGATTTACTAGATGAAGATGAACTTGCTAAAATCTTGGAGTGGTCTGAACGTCTAGAAATCCTAGAACTTGCTCTTTATGATGAGGCTGGTGGACAAAGAACAGAGTTCGCAATAAACCAACTGAGAATGATGCAAGAATTTGCTCAAGCACCCGGTTTAACTCCTCTATCCTCTGAATTGGAAAATGGATTGGCAGATGTATTGACATTTGCTCAGGCACTATTTGGCGGAATGGGCGATGCTCGAGATGGATTTGCTCAAGACATTGAACATGAAAGAAATTGACCTCAATATCTTCAAAATCCTTAGAAGCCTCCTTAATTTGGGGGGTATATGGTAAAGCATATACTTGCAATTGATGATGTTGAAGATGATTTCTCAAAAATTCTGAGATGGGCTATAGAATTTAAGAGACTATGGAAAGAAGGCGATGAAGTCGCTATGAACTTTTTACCTCTTGATTCACTAGCAATCGGATCAATATATGAAAAGCCATCAACAAGAACCAGAGTATCTTTTGAAGTTGGGATAAATAGACTGGGAGGTTATCCTCTAACTCTATTAAAAAACGATATACAACTTGGAAAATCTGAAACCGTGGGGGATACATCGCAAGTTCTTTCAAGATTTCTCGGAGGTATGACTTATAGGTGCTATGCTCATGCAGACGTAGAAGAATTAGCTAAGCATGCAGATGTTCCAGTAATCAATGCGCTTTCTGATCGACACCATCCTT
This sequence comes from uncultured euryarchaeote, assembly GCA_964001175.1. Lineage (GTDB taxonomy): Archaea > Thermoplasmatota > Poseidoniia > Poseidoniales > Poseidoniaceae > MGIIa-L1. Next base: position 5,257 of record CAXFAS010000014.1, on the reverse strand, counting down.
GCCAGGCAGCAGCAGATTTGATGACTATATTGGAAAACTTCGATAATTTATCAGAATTAAAAGTTGCTTGGGTTGGCGATGGAAACAATGTTCTTCATGACTTGATGCTAGCATGCGCAATGTTAGGAATTGATATTCATTATGCTATACCAGAAGGTTATGAGCCTGATGAAGATGTTGTTGAAAGGACCAAGGCTTTAGCTGACAAGAATGGTAGTAAAGTGGTTGCAACAAATGACCCTGTTGAAGCAGTTTCGGATGCCCATGTAGTCTACACCGATGTATTCATTTCTATGGGTGAAGAACACATGAAAGACAAGATAAAATCATTTGATGGATTCCAAGTGAATGAGAAATTAGTTTCCAATATGGATGAAGACTGGAAGTTTATGCACTGTTTGCCAGCTCATCGAGGAGATGAAGTGACCGACTGGGTCATGGACCACGACCATTCAATAGTTTTTGATCAAGCCGAAAATCGAATGTGGGCTCAAATGTCACTACTTGCTTACTTAGTTTCATTAGGCGCTTGGGAAGCAATGTATGAATTCATGGGATTGGAATGATTAAACATACATTGGAATGATAAATCCGACTAAACCTAGAAGCATGGCCATTCTAATTCTACCAGAAACTAGAACATCATTTCCTTTGTAGAGAGGTCCATTTAGTGTAATAAGCATTAAAATTGCAGGTGTTTGAAAGAAAAGTTGTCCAAATTCGAAAGGCCCTTTCCAATATGGCATATACAAACAAACAAGTGCAGCCATTATGATGACATATGCAAGCATACGTGAATTTTGTAGACCAAAACTCATAGGCAGGGTCTTTCTAATCCCTTCATCAGATTCCATATCTTGACAATCTTTTACAATTTCACGAGCCAAGTTTGTGAAGAAAACAACACCTGCAGTCCACCATGCTAATGTAGATTCTATCGCTGAAACACTAGACGAACCATACAATATCACAGCACCAACCATAAGAGATATCGAAACATTACCAATTAACCCCGAATTCTTTGTTTTTGGACCATGATCATAACTTAGCATTAAAATAACTGCTGAAAAATATATTATTACTAATGGAAGCCATGACATTCCGCTTTCAGATAGCATAAACGCTCCATAACCCATGCAAGAGATGCTTGCAAACCATAGTATCCATGTGAATTTTTTAGCATTTTCAACCGATACTTTATTTGACGGAATCGGTCTATTTGGATGTGCCGTTTTATCTATTTCACAGTCTTTGATATCATTCATTGTATTGCCAGCACCAATAAAGAATATTACAGCGAATATTTGTAGTACAACTTCGATTAGATATTCATTAATCCATGTGTCACCAATTGCGAATTGTGCACCTAAAGGTACAGTTATTGCAGCTAAAAACACATTCTTCAAACGCATTAGTTCGAGATATGCTCGAACACTGGCCGCCATACTTGCGGGTGATGTAGGAGGGATTTGATATCTTTGATTCAAGCGCTCGCTTTAGACCAAACACAAACACGCATTCTAAATCCACCAACATCGGTTCCTTCATCAAAACCAACTTTGGTAAAACGTCTATCTCTGGCAAGCACATTTCCTAACTGATTCATTGTGGCGCCCCATCTAAATCTCTTATTTATGTGATCAAGAATGGCGGTAGTATTTGCCTGGCCAACATCATCGAGATATTCAGATATCTCACTTCTAAGTCTTCGAGTTCTGCTCATCAAGCCTCACCTCTTGTCATTCTCACTCTTCGAATTATTCCACTAATAGTTGCACTGTAACTCTTCTCTGTCGAGGGTGCAAATACGGGTTGCCACCCAGCAGCAGCAGAAAGGGATGGGATTCTGCCACTGGGGTGAGCTATTTTCGTGGTACAATTTAATCTCCACGAAGGAGTTTCAAAGTTTTGACTCAGGTCTTTCAAATCACCGAATCTAAGTTCATCTTGGTATATTTCTACTTGTTCCATGAATTCGATGTTGTGGCAGTAGTATATCAAGAGCCGATGGACTCTGTGAAAAAAAAGTGAAAGACTGTTGGCTCGCAGTACACCTTTTTCACTTTCACTTTTAGGTTTAAGTGAACGTGTATGCAATATTGTGATTACTAGTTTAATGGGGAGATTTCTAAATAGATGTGGCTTGACGGCAGGTTAGCCATGCTCGTATAGTGTAGTGGCCCATCATAAAGGACTCTCATTCCTTTGACCCGGGTTCAAATCCCGGTACGAGCACTCTTCTATAGAAATAATTTGGATTATTACGTTGGCGAAGCATTGGTAAATTCAAACTGTAAGGGATAGTTATGTCCGACCCAGTTATCAGTCCAGATGGTGAATTGATGTGGGATGGAAATGATTGGGTGCCTTTACTTTCTCAATTAAATTCAAATGTTCAAGACTCTGTAGTAATGGGCGATGTAAATAATAAAGTTGAAAATTCGATACACAACACATTCTCTCAAGATACCGAAAAGATGGTTAGAAACCATTTAAATCTCATTGCAGAAAAGATGCGATTAGGTCAATTCAAACAGTCTCAAGAGATATATGAAAAGGCTAAGCAAATAGATTATGATTTTGCGATTGAACTTTATGAAGGTGAATTTCGTGAAATTATGGTTAGAAACCATTTACATCTCGTTGCAGAAAAGATGGAGTTGGGTCAATTCGAACAGGCTGATGGGATATATGAAAGAGCTAAGCAAATAGACCATGAACTCGCAATTAGACTGTATGAAGGAGAATTTTGTGAAATATTTGTTGATAAGCAATGGAGTGCATTATCATCGCATTCTATGATTAGTGATCTATACAATTCAGACATCTCAGGCGTCAAAGCTAGAAAATTTCTTGAATATAGAGTTTCAAAAATTATAGCCCTTGACAATGATCATTTTGAAAGCTTGTTATTGATGGCTAAAATCTCAATAAAAAGAATTGGTACAAATTGGTTTACTACAGGTAATAGTATTACTAAAGCAGAATACGATTGTAACCGTTTGTTATCATTGAGACCGAATAGCAAGATTGCACTTGATGGAATTAAAAAGGTTGAATATATGAAAAAGTTTTACTTTTTTCAATGGATAGGGATGACTTTTGCAGGTTTATTAATTTTGTATCTTCTCATATTCTAAGTTTCTAATTTAAATAAATTATTCGAATAATTACTTACCATGGTAAATGCAGATAGTATTCTGGATTGTTGGATATTGTAATGAAGTTACTAGGGTTTAGATACGAACTATTCAATAGGTGGTTACTGTTGGATTAATGCGAGGCATCTTAATGACATCAAAACCTTATCAACTATTTTACTGGCCAATCCCTGGACGAGCTGAAGCTTCCCGAGTGGCACTCTCTCTAGCCAACTTAGACTGGGAAGATGTACCTCTAACTCCTGAACTTTTTGCATCTATGAAAAATGATGGAGATTTACCTTGGGGAATGGTTCCTTTGCTAAAGACCCCTGAAGGAGGTCTTGCAGAATCCATCGCTATCCTTCGCTATGTTGGTCATATGTGTGATTTGATACCTAAGAATGCCTTCATGGCGGCTAAAGTTGATGAGTTCATAGACGGAATTAGTCCTCATTCTTCGATTTTAGGAGGAACGTTTGGGATTGATGATATCAGCGAGAGGATCAAATCACGTGAAGCATTGTTTTTACCTGATGGAAAGGGAACGATAGGATTGAAAATACTTGAGAAGAAAATTCAGGAATCTCCTACACAGTGGATTGCTGGAACAAAGGAGATGAGCATAGCAGATCTAATGGTATTCACCTATACATTTGGTCTCTTTTCCGGTAATTTTGATGGAGTCTATGAATCGGTGTTGTCGGATTATCAAGTATTATTGGGATATCATGATGTGGTGGCTAATGAACCGAGAATTAAAGCCCATTACGCAGAACTTCCAGAAGGTTCACTTTGCTGGACTTACCAGCCTGGTGCATTTACCAATTAGGAATTAATTTACTATGCTATATGCAGATAGTATCTAGGTATGAGCACTAAGAAAGGGTGTTTGGTAGGAAATCCCATTTTATAATTTAATTAGTAAAATTATTTTTTAATTCTAAAAATCTCTAGGAAAAAGTTAGCCCAAAGAAACAGATTACCGACAAAGAGATGAGATGCATGAATTGCTCTATCTTTAATCTCAAGTGTGAGATTACTTGCTCCTGCATCATTTAAGTTATTACTCAAGGCTTGTTCTATATTCATTGTAACAAACCCTCCAATTAGAAATGTACAAAGAAGACCTATAGCAAGTGCTTCTATGCCTTTGCGCAAATTTGTCATCGCATATACAAGGATAGAACTTAGAAGCATTGCGATTAACATCGTCCCTGGTCCAATAGAAAACATTGCCTCGAAATAGGTTTGAGGAGGGCCAAGATCTATACTTCCATCGGCATTTATGCCCTTAACATCGGGATCCTCAAAAATCAACATTACACCTATTAGTAATCCAACAAAACTCACTAATCCTAAAGCATAGGTTACTAGAAAACCTTTGACAGAACCTTTGGAGTTAAACAGTGGCATGTTAATCCGTCAGCCTTGTTGTTAATATTATATCCCTTCATTCGCTTTCCTTTTTCTTTCTAGGTAGATCATTACCGCCCAAACTGTGAGTAAAATTCCGAGATTGGTAAACCAAATGGAAGGCTCTGACCATCGAGTTCCATCATACCTCCAATCAGAGATTGGGTGAAAAACAGGGGTAGGGAAAAATTTGGCAGTATGGCTTGGAATATCTGTTATTATGTTTAGTAACCAAGGTAACCAAATCAAAAAAGCCTGTTTCTTAGCACTCATTGTTGCTAAGTAAAATCTACTCAGGAATCTTGGTGTTCCATATTTCTCAAGATACCACCAAGTTGCGAGGAAGAAAATTATTACAGTTATTGAACTATGACTCCACTGATAAATATCCCAAGAAAGAGGGTGGAAATCATCGGTAACAGTAGAATCATCAACTGTTGGGTTTCGATGACCTGTGAAAAGTGAAATTATCATAACTGGTAAGAAAGCCATTAAGTCGGGAATAACACCCATTGCTCCAGAAAATCTTCCTTTGATTTTTCCGTGGGTAACCGCCATTCCCCAAAACCAATGAGATATTACATCCATGCTACAAAGTCGGCTGCAAACCATTGATAAAATGATTGCAATTTTTCCCAATCAACTCGAGCATGAAAGCATTGAACATCCAACTCGATGTCTTGCCCATTCTGGTCGCTTCT
>CAXFAS010000013.1:0-52360 GCA_964001175.1 uncultured euryarchaeote | reverse complement strand
TATCTCCATCATAAGAATTCCATGTTGACTTTGAGGCAGACCAATTATGGTTATTACCTTCCCACAAACCTACATCACCAGAGTTGGTCGAAGATTCAAGGGTCAACTCAAGTGATGAAGAAGTCACTGCATAGCCTTGTGGTAGAATATAGTTAGTCAAATCACATTGGAAAATAGCAACAATTTGACCGATTGAAGGGTCATCTTGGATTTGAATAAATGGTGAACCAAAATCATTGAAATCTGGCGCATAGCTAAGTAAAGAGGAATCTTGACAATTTGGAATCATTTCTTCATTTGATTCAATTCCTGTGCTCAAAGTCATCTGATAATTATCCCCTCCTAACCAATTTGAGGTTAGAGAACTAACCAAGAACGATGATTCAGAATAAGTTCCGAATCTATCATCATTATCATAATTAATCATTCTCCAATGATACATATTTCCTTTATTCAAAGGAGTATTTGAGCCAAAATCATAATTACTAACTGGATAAAAGGTCTTACCAGTATCAAAGCTAGTAATTATATCCCTAAAGTATTCATCACTCGAAAATTCAAAAATATAGTTGTATGAAGATGTTGAAGATGCATTCCATTCCAAGATAGGGGTTGTGTTACCGGACAAGTTATGCCCTGATTGATTCCAAACTGGGTGGCCATCAAGTGGATATATTTGCTCCGGAGTACCCACTGTGGAATTAGAAGTCCATGAATAGGTGATTTCAATATGAGGTTCATTATTCAAAGTTCCAATTTCCGAGGTATAAAAACTGACAGTATCAGTTCCTGTGGAATGGGTTTCTCCGGGAACTCTAGCGACGATTGATAATTGAATAGGATCATTTAATCCACTATCCAATTCTTGTTGTAATAAATTCTTGAAAGAGAAATCAAAAACTGAATCAGCCTGAGAACCGTCTACATTAGTCATTTGAGAAGATTGCAAACCAAAAATCCCTCCAGAAGTCCATTGGTCTAGTGTATTACTATTTCGCCATGAAGCCGTTGATTCAACCCATGAATCATCACTATTTTCATGAATTGAAAGCATGACATTGCCTCCAAAAGATGAACTTCTAGTGAGGACCAAATCAGCATCAATAATTGTGGAATTTGAATGAAGTCCTAATTTATCTAGATTTAATCTAGTGTGAAGAATTGACTCGCTTGAAACATATGGGCTGATTGTAGCAATATTATTTCCTCCAAGATTGGAATTAACCACGGCTGAATTAACTTCAACATCTTCGATTAATTTGAATCCAAGCGTACTAAGGACTGCAGAATTTAGTACAACGGTTGCAGTACCATCATTATTATTTGTAGTCTGTAAATCTGGAAGAATGAAATTACCTTGTAGCCAATTGCTTGACATCGTGGTTGAATCTAGAGACCTGTAACGGTAGTAGATATAACCCCCAGGAGTGATACTATCTGAACTAGGGATCGTGAAACTACCAGATGTTGCGTTGCCTGTAAATGCATTATTCATTGTACTGTAATGCCAATTTAGATCATTTATATCTCTAAAATCTTCACTAAGTGAAAACTGGAATTCTACTCCAGAACCATTGAGATTTTCATAACTGATGGTAGGTATAGTTTCAGGCTCTAAAAGGAAGTTTGAAGACATCAGAGCAGTATCATTAGAAGCAAATGTAGAATCAACACTGCCTCCGTCTCCTGGAGTGATTGAATTAACGATTAAAATTAATTCGGGCTCATAGGTAGCGTTTTGATTATTTGATTTCTCACAATCAAGCATTCCCCCAATAGATGAAAGAATAAAATCAAACGACTGCTCAAAGTTTATTGCACTTTGTTGAACTAAATGAGTTACATTGTAAGAAACTTTGTACATTCCTGCCGAACCTGCTTGCATGTATGAGGCTGGAAGTTCCCATTGCGTTCGATCGTTGATTCCTTCTCCACCAGATTGTTGCCAAAATGTCGAGAAATTCGCATTAAACCAAGTAGACTCGCCCACTCTCCAATCTCGGAGATTGCTTGAAGAGTATGATTTAATTTGATTAATTGCTGTCCCTGCAACTACGCTACAATGTAAATTTAAAGTTGCAGATTCAACTGTCTGAACTGCGGTTATAACATTTAGAAATCCATACATACCTCTTGCTTCATTGGTAGAATTAACACCGATTAGATTAGTTTGTTGGCCAGAAAAGTCAAAATTTGAATCGATATTAGAGATATAAGTTTCACCGATGAAAGTAGGGCGTACAACCGCAGAAGAAACGGTTTTTTCATCATCGAATTCACCAAAATTATGATTTGATTGGGCAACAAGTAAATCCGCTGAAAGGAACATAATTGCTAGTAAAATCGCGGCGGCGCTACGGCGGGAATTTGTCTCGCTTAACATGGGACTCATACGCTCAGTGGAGACCCTTTATACTGTCTTTTCCCTTGAATATATAAGAGTGAACAGAATAAACGATTTGATTTTGATGAAAGCGAATATTCAAGGGCGCTCGACTATGAGAGGATAATATGAGCGAACTTTGGGTCGAAAAACACCGACCTCAATCGGTATCTGAGATTCGCGGTCAGCCTGCTGTAGTACAACGATTAACTATCTATGCGGCGAAAAAGGAATTTCCTCATTTATTATTTGCCGGACCCCCGGGTACGGGAAAGACTACTGCAGCAATGGCGTTAACAAAGGACGTATTTGGGACAGACTATAGACAAAATTTACTTGAAATGAATGCTTCTGATGAAAGAAAATTAGAAAGTATTAGAACCAAGGTCAAACAATTCGCTAGAACAAGCCCATATGGCGGTGAGTCTTTCAAAATTATTTTTCTTGATGAAGCCGATGCTTTAACCAATGATGCTCAAGGTGCATTAAGAAGAATAATGGAGCAATATGCTGAAACTTGTAGATTTATTCTTTCTTGTAATTATTCGTCAAAAATAATTGAGCCGATTCAATCGAGATGTGCTGTTTTTAGATTCCGTCCGCTTTCTGATGCTGATGTCACATCACAAGTTCATCACGTAGCCAAAGAAGAAAAGGTAAAATTAACAGATGATGCTGCTGAAGCATTAACTAGAATATCTCAAGGCGACTTAAGAAAGGCACTGACTGCATTGCAAGTAGCTGCTGCTATAAATATGGAAGTTACTAGAGAATTGATCTATGAAACTTCAGCAACTGCACCTCCTGAAAGTTTACATCAATATCTCATGGCATGTAGAGATGATGGATTCCATGCAGCGAGAAGGCGGCTCAGGGAATTACTCGATAAATATGGCCTAGCAGGTACTGACTTTGTCAACCAATTACATCGCGAATTATACTCTGCTGATTTCTTAACTGAGGAAGCAAAACTCGATTTAACAGAATGGATGGCTGAGGTTGACTATCGACTTGTAGAAGGCGGTGGTGAGCAAATTCAACTCGACGCACTAACTGCAAGATTAGTTACTAATTTGAATAATTGATTCACTTTTACTTTTCATTTAGGTGTGTAGAAAAAACACTACTACTGTTACTCCGACGGAGTTTTGATGAAGACGATACAGTTTGTTTTGGATGCACTCTGCTGGACACCTATAGCTGGAATAATCAGATATTCTAGGGTTCGAAGAATAAATAAAATAACTTCGGAAAACTATGATATCAATAGAATAGATGAACTACTGAACCAGATTCTTAGAGTACACGGAGACATGTTGTCATAATCACTCTAAGGCTTCAATAATAACCAGAGTCCAATCATATTCACGAGTATTTGTCCAAGGATCTCCTTCTTCAGTTATTGAGACACTAATCTGATAAGTTCCAGCAGAAAAATCACTGCCTAATTGTACTGCAAATGCCTGATCTTTAGAATGTGGAATCAAGTTAGGTGCTGAACTATTATCAGTCTCATTTGCTGTTGAAATCCTATCACTGTTTTCAGACCAATATGTAGCATTACTCTCTATTATAGTTGAGTTTGTTTGATGCGTCAACTCTACAACAACATTAGCACCATCAGAATTAACGTTATCTGCTAATCCGAACAATAGCCAAATATCTCCATCTAGAACTCCTTCATTTTCAACCGTCCAAATAATTTCACCGTTTTTACTCGATTCTTCATTGAATAGAAGTTCGCCACTATCATCGGTAGCAATAGCCCAACCATTGGCTAATTTTGGCGCTACAATATCTCCGAAAGGAGGATTGACCAAGAGAAATGCTAGAGCAAGGAAACTGAATGTATGCAAGAAACCCGCCTTCACCCAAGTCCCCTTTGTATAAAATTCTTGAAACGATTTTGGCATAACCATCCTGTGTATTTGTGGAATCAAAATCATAGCACTCAATGGCATTAAATACAAAATATCTGATTTTTCTTGAGATGTATTTGGCATTAAGATAAATCGCATTGCTAGAGACACTGCAACGGCAAAAGCAAGAACTAACCACATTGAAGCGGTATCAGCCTTCTCTTTCTTGACGTGTTTTACAGGGTCAAAAGCCTCTATTCCAAGATTTGCTCCGCTCCGACGTACCTTTCTTTCTTGACTGGCCGCACCTGAACGTTGTTTGCGCTCAGCAGAGGCGGCTGCCATCGCAGTTTGGAGGTCGACCATGAACATCCGGAAAACTGAGAGTGCATGAAGGCTACGGAAGATTAAGAGTAAGATTTTGAGTTTCTATACTTGAAAATCATCCGCATTATTCAAAGAGTAAGTGCCACACGACGAATCAAGCCGGGGTGGCGTAGTTGGTGGCGCGTCGGACTCATAGGGCAGCCTACAAGGCAATCGTATGACGTGCAATCTCCTTGCGGTGTCTGAGACATCCGAAGGTCGCGGGTTCAAGCCCCGCTCCCGGCACCATCAGTAAATTGAATTAATGATAGTTATTTTTGGTACCATTAACTTATATCTAACCCATATCAGGTCAGGATACTCAACGGGTAAAATAGTTGGATGTGAAAATATGGGCATGTTATTGAAAATGGAAGATATCCAACGCTACTATGAAACTCCTGCAGGAATAGTAAAGGCACTTGACGGAATCAATGTAGAAATTCACGAAGGTGAAAGAGTGATCTTACTCGGACCATCTGGTTCAGGAAAAACTACTCTACTAAATTGTCTGTCTGCTCTTGATAGCCCTACCAATGGCGAATATAGGTTCCTCGAAGAACCAGTACCTAGAAATGATTCAGAAAAGATGACATCTTTCCGCAGGGAAAATATCGGATATGTTTTCCAATTCTTCAATTTATTACAGGATTTAACAGTTCTAGAAAATATACATCTCATTCAAGAATTAGCCGGTAAAAAAGATGCCTCACGTGCAATGGAATTACTCAAACTTGTTGGATTAGAGGCTGAAGTTGATCGATTCCCAGGAGAGATTAGTGGAGGTCAACAACAAAGAGTGGCAATTGCTAGAAGTATCGCTAAGCGACCAACACTTCTACTCGGTGATGAATTAACCGGAAACTTAGACACTGAAACTTCACAAAAAGTAATGACAGCACTGGTAAAAGCATGTGAGCAAGAGAATATCACTGCAGTATTTGTTACCCACGATGAAGGACTAGTTCAATACGCTACAAGAGTAATTCGAATAGATAGTGGAAAGATAATTTCAGACGAAAAAATCAACTCGAATTGAGGTGAGATAATGTCAGAAACTGATAGTAAATCTACAGGCTTAGGAGTTAATTCAAGCCGTAGTCTGTTAAATAAAAGGCTGGCTAGAAGTCTTTGGAGAACTAAATTACGACTAATTGCAGTTATTTTCATGGTTTCTGTTGGAGTATTTGCTGGAATAACTTTTGGAGGTTATTCGCATAATCTTGAGGGCATGTATGATACAATGCATGGTGATGATGAGGAAGGTGCAAACCTTGCAGATTTGTGGATAGATAATCGAAGTTCAATTTGGTCGGCCGAACAAGTCAGTGGTTTTTGTGAATCACTAAATGAATCATGGACTGATAGCGTAACCGGTGAACTTGATTCATGTGAAGGAAGAACTGTAATCCAAGGTGCATTGTTTCACAATGATAGCAATGGAGAACAAATAATCAATTCACTATGGCATGGAATTCCTGCTGATGCAAACTCTGACAGAGTTTGGATGCCTAGTGGACACAGTGAAGGCAGAGTTGCATCTGCCGCAAATGAAATTGTAATTGATGCACACGTTACTGAAGCTCTTGATTTGAGTATTGGAGATAACATAACTATTGGAGCAGGAACCGAAAGTATGGACTTCCAGTTAGTTGGCATAGGATATCATCCTCTACATATCATGATGGCGCCAGAAGGATCTCTGTTTCCACCTGAACCCGGTCAGTATGTTGTTGGATATCTTTCTGATTCAGGAATGGCAAGACTTACTGGAAATGAACTCGGTTCTAGTAATACAATCCTACTTGACGTTGAGGGAACCCCATCTTTTGATTTACCAGATACTGAAGAATACGAGGGAGAAGAAATAGATTTAGTCAAGTCACTTGTTGATGACTCTCTAGATCAATCCGATTTAGATGCTAGAGTTCGTGACAGAGGTCAAAATGAACCCGTAGAAGTAATGCGTCAAGACTTGGAAGGTACAAAGAGAGCAACGATTCCTTTCACCGTAATGATTGCAGCCATAGCATCTATCACTATTGTACTGAGTCTACAGAGATTAGTTCAAAGTCAAGCAAAAGAAATTGCAGTTCTAAGAACACTTGGTGTCTCTCGACTATCTCTAATGCAAGGTTACTTGATTGCTCCGCTAGCAATTGGCGCAATTGGATGTATTGTTGGAGTACTGATTGGCCCTTGGGGAATGAATGGAATGCTAGATTTCTATCAGAATATTGTTGGAGTTCCAATTACTGAACGAAGCATTCCTATTGCAACCTATTCAAGTGTAATTTTACCAACTATGTTAGTAGTATTTCTTTCAGGGGCGTTTCCGGCTTGGAAGGCGAGCCGGCTTGAACCATTGGATGTCCTAAGTGGTCAAAATCAAATTAGAATCGGTTCAAACATCCTTAGAAAACTTACTTCTTGGATGCCAACTACTCTTGGTCTTTCGATACGTTCCAGTGTCCGTAAACCTATCCGACTTGGTATGACCTTCCTTGCTGTTGGTATTTCACTGATGTTATTTGGCTCAATCCAAATGATGTCTGCTGGTCTAGAAGATACTCTCATCAGTGGCCTAGAAGAAGACCAATCTTGGGATGCTCAAGTATATGTTATGGGCGATGGTGAAGACGCTGTATTAGAATGGGCGTCTAATAATTCAGCAGAAACTGAATTACTCATCGAAATGCCACTTGGAAATGTTGAAGATTCAGATGGAATTGAACGAATGTTTACCCTTGTAGGTTTGAATGATTTCGAGAATGGGATGCGGAAGGTCAATATCATCGATGGTAATGCACCAACGGAAAATAGTGAAATTACAGAAGTTATGATGGATGAAGGGGCCATGGAATTCTTAGGTTGGAATATTGGCGATGAACAAATAGTTACACTAAATGGTGATGAACAAGAGGTGAAAGTTGTTGGAACTTCTAGAGGGGAACTGGCTCGAACAATGTATTTCCTGCGTGCTGAACTTAGTGATTTAACTGGAGTCAATGCGACTTCAGTATATCTTCAACTACCAGATGGTGTGGAAGTTGACACTGAACTTGGCGAAGTTTCTGCTGGAATTATTGAACGCCAAGTACTGCTTAATGGAATCAATAGTTTACTTGAACAGCAAACACAAGTATTCCAAGCAATAATGTATCTTGGACTTTTATTCACAATTGCTGTAATGCTCAATACTATGATCATGAATGTAGCAGAAAGAGATTTCGAACTAGCGACGTTGCGAGTATTAGGTGCATCGACTAAGAGGCTTGGTTCAATGCTACTGTTTGAGAGTATTCTAATTGGGACAATTGGTGGAATTATTGGAGTACTTTTCGCTTATGGAGGCGCAGTTGGGCTAGCTGCTTCTTTTTCGTCTTGGCAATTCTATGTCCCAATAGTAATCGTACCTAGCGTTGCTTTCCAACTTATGAGTGGTGTAATTATTATTGCAATCGCTATGACTCCGATAGGTATTTGGAGACTGAGGAAAATGGATTTAGTTGAAAAAGTGAAAGACCTATCTCAGTAAAGATAAATCACACTCTACAGGTTGATTTAATCAATTAATATAGCGAACTCTTGATGAGCCTTCTACCTATGGAGGTTCATGGTTGAAATGCCAGATGTAGGAGTAAAGGTCCTTGTCGAGGTTGAAAGCCACAATGGTAAAGCCAGATTTGAAGGCATTGTCCTACACCCTGCAGCAAAGGGACATCTAACCCTAAAATTAGTAAATGGATATAATGCAAGCTATCCGCTAACAGATATTTCCTCGATTGACATATTAGAATCGAGTCATGATGAAGAAGTTTCATCGACTTCAGAAATTGAATTTGATGAAAGTTTACCTAGAATTAGAATTCTACACACAGGCGGAACTATCGCTTCTAAAGTAGATTACAAAACTGGAGCAGTAGTTGCAAGATTTGAACCTAATGAATTGGTTGCAAGCATTCCTGAATTAGCAAAGATCGCTAATATTGAAGCGGAAAAACTGGGCAATATGTTTAGTGATGATATCAGATGTCAGCATTGGAATAAGATGATCGATGCTACAAGTAAAGCATTCAGTGATGGTTGTGACGGAGTGGTTATCACACATGGGACAGATACTCTTCACATAACTTCTGCAGCAATGAATTTTGCATGGTCGGGAAAGGGTACAGTTCCTCCTGGTCCAATCGCCTTAGTTGGCTCCCAGCGTTCTTCGGACAGAGGTTCTTCTGATGCCGCAGAGAATCTTATCGCAGCAGTGTTTTGGGCTGCTAATGCTCCAAAACCATGTGGAATCGCTGGAGATAGTGCCGTATTAGTAATGCATGCTAGTTCCGATGATGGAAGTTGTTCTATACATCCTGGGACTGGAGTTAGGAAACTACATACAACTAGAAGAGATGCTTTCCAACCGGTAAATAGCCAACCATTAGCTACAATTAATGATATTTCAAGTGATATTTCAATTGAATTATCAAGTAGTTACAGCAAAATGCTTGAGGAGAACACTAGAGAAATAACAAAATCTCCTACCCATTATTCTCCAATGATTCGAATCGTTCAATTCATCGCAGGCCCATGGCTCCATGAAGAAGAAATTGAAGCAATAATTCTGACTTCTCCTCAAGCAATAATCATCCATGGCACTGGTCTTGGTCATTTACCGATTGATGACCCTGGCAAGGATGCTCCGGAAAATACCAAGGTTTGGCGCGCTCTAACTAGGTGTATTAACAGAAATATTCCTGTTATCATAACTAGTCAATGTATCCATGGACCAATCGATATGAATGTTTATTCAAAAGGTAGAAAACAGATAGAAATGGGAATTTTGGGCCATGGAAGTGTTTCTTCACCTGACACCGTTTCGGTAAAAACTCATTGGGCATTATCCAATAATGTAGAGGTTTCAACAGCCATGGAATCTAATTTATGTGGAGAAAATAATATTTCTTTGATGGAGTAGAGGTGGAAATATGACAGGAAACCAACACCGTCTCGAAGAACTGAGGCATAATCGCGAACTGTCTAGATTAGGTGGCGGACTAAAGAAGCAAGAAGAAATACGCATGACCGGTAGAGGAACTGCCAGAGATAGAATTTCAATGCTTCTTGATGAGGATTCATTTATTGAAATTGATTCTTTTGTCACCCATAGAACTGTCGACCACTCTATGTTTCTTCACCAAACACTAGGTGATGGTGTTGTTGCTGGGCATGGAACAATTGATGGACGTAGAGTGTATTGCTTCGCTCAAGACTTTAGCGTACATGGCGGCAGTATGGGAGAAGTTCATGCCAAAAAAATTGCTAAAATAGTTGAGATGGCTGAACGAGCTAAAGCCCCTATTATTGGAATGTGGGATGGCGGTGGACAACGAGCTCATGATGGTATTTCTGGACTTGCTGGTACCGGTGAACTATTGGATAGACTAGTTCAGTGTAGTGGCAGAGTACCTCTCATTAGTCTGGTTTTAGGACCCGTAGTAGGAGTTTCTGCACTTGCTGCAAGTCTTGCTGATTTTACCATCCTAGGAGAAGATCATGGTCAATTATTCTTATCCTCACCTCTAGAAACTCCAGAAGTAATTGAAGGAGAAATAGATGCAGCAGGACTTGGAGGTGCAAATCTACATGCATCAAGATCAGGAATTGCTTGCTTGATTGCAGACGATGATGAAGATGCTTGTGAACTTGCTAGTGAAATTCTAGGATTCTTACCAGATCATAATATGGCTGATCCTCCCATTGTAGCAACCGATGATTCAATTGAAAGGTTGAATGAGGAACTTGAAGCATTAGTCCCTGATAACCCGAATAGACCTTATGATATGGTCAAAGTGGTAGAAGAAATTGTCGATGATGGAATTTTCCTTGAATTATTTGAATCATATGCAGATAATATCATTATCGGATTTGCTAGATTAAATGGGCAAAGTATCGGAGTTGTTGGAAATCAACCAAAGGTTCTAGCAGGATGTCTTGATATTGATGCATCGATAAAAGCCGCTCGATTCATCAGAACTTGTGATGCATTCAACATCCCTCTAGTTACTTTTGAGGACGTTCCTGGTTTCTTACCGGGCGTTGTTCAAGAATGGGGTGGAATAATTCGACATGGCGCTAAACTATTATTTGCTTATGCCGAAGCAACCGTTCCAAAACTTACTCTGGTTACTCGAAAAGCGTATGGGGGAGCATATTTAGCAATGTCGTGTAAACACCTTCGCAGTGATTATAATATTGCTTGGCCCACTGCAGAATTGGCAGTAATGGGTGCTGAAGGTGCTGTCAATATTATTCATCGAAGAGAGATTAATGCTGTTGAAGACTCTGAAAAAGAAGACGTTAGACTCAGATTAGTTGATGAGTATAAGGCTAAATTTGGAGACCCCTATGTTGCTGCTAGAAATGGTTGGTTAGATGATGTCATAGAGCCTAATGAAAGTAGGTTACGACTTTGTCGGGCACTAAACATTCTTCGCTCTAAACGTGAATGGAGTCCCCCGAAGAAACATGGAAATATTCCACTTTGATATCATTTCTTTTGTTGAATCCTAGACAGTAAACCAGTAGGACTTAAGTCAATATCTAATTCTTGTTCAACCACACTGACTTCTTCTACATTGGTAATACCAACAATAGCAGTTGGCGAATTACTTGATTTACGAATAAAAATTAGTAAAATCAATATCATCAGTACAAGGAATGCTATAATTCCAATAATTACTTGAGAAGATAATTCACTAGAAGATGACTCATCATCTTCTGTTTCGATAACAGTGAAACTTTGGTTGTATAAGATATTTGCATAAACAGCAAATTCCGAAGAAAATTCTGAATCTTCAATAGAAACCCTTAGAGTGACGTTATCATCATGGTCTTCAGGTAATTCAAGTAAAATAACACATTGGAATTTACCGTCTTCTTGAAGAATGCAGTTGTTAGTGAAATTATCTATTAACACACCGTCAGCAATCAATCTAGGTTCTGGACTTTCCGGTTCACCATCCGCATCAAAAACACTCCATTGTACACTTACCGCAGTATTACTATCGGTGAATGGCGTTGGAGTCTCAACACTCAAAACTGGTGCATCGGGAATAGGGGTAATATTTACTGAAAGTAGGTTTGAAAATTCTGAATTACCATCGGACACATTGAGCCAATGCAGTTGATTCAAACCATAAACATCATTGGATGGAGAAATAATTAGTTGTTGTCCAGAAATAGTCACTGAAATTGAAGTATCGGTAATAGTAGGATTAGTTGCCCATTGTAATTGATCACCATCAATGTCATAAGCAAATTCTGTTAAGTTTAGAGATATTGCCTCATCCTCATTTGTTTCAATATTCCACATGCTTAAGTTAGCAATAACTGGATCATCAACCGCAGCAACTTGAACTGGGATGTCAACATCTACAGCTTCACTGGCACCATCAGTAACCATTACATGCAGAACAGTAGCACCATTTTTGTTCAACAATGGAGTTAGTTCAAGAAAACCATTCGAATATGAAAAACCGACCGGTCCAGCCTCACCGGTTGTTTGTTGATTTATGCTAGCAAAAAGTGGCTCACCCTCTGGGTCATAGGCATATTGAGAAATATTGACAAATACGGAAGAGCCATCTTCAATTAAATTCTGCATTGGAACATTACCTGTTAAGACAACTGGGTCGTTGTATGGTACGACGTATATCTCTAAAGTGACTTGATTTTCATCAATTACGCCTTCACCACCAGATCTTACTGTGACATTAACTTCTGCCCCACTAGTAAATTCCCCTTCAACATCATGAGATACCGTCACTCCCCTTCCATCCGAGTCAACTATTACAGAGAAGTTGTTGATATTGCCACCACTGATATAAGCGTCTGTAACGAATATTTCTTGACCATCTGGATCCATTGCAATCAAATTAGATTGAAGATTAACAGAACCTCTTTCGGGAACAAAAATATCAGGTAAAGGAGTCATGAAAACCAATGGAGTATCAGTTCGATAGAATTCAAACATTGAAGTCGAAGGAGCGCCTTCGATATATACTCTGATAAATGCTATGTGTTGACCTGGTTCAAGAGTTTCAACCTGGAAATTACAAATTGCAGTCCCATTCTCATTTACAGATCCACTAAACTGTTCAATTCCATCAAAGCCACATTTTACATCAACTTGCCAAGATGAAGGGATTTGAGAAAATGTTTGGCCATCTCGAAGCGTCCAATTAGTCGAAATTGTAAATGACTCATACGTTCCAAATTGAGTGGTGTTAATGGGTGATATCGATGTATTTTGAAGCAAAATAAATTGACCTGAATCTAAGTCCTCATCAAAATATGCTTCTTGATTACTAGCGTTATTGACATCTTCGATTCGATTGAATGCATCTCTAAAATAAGAATGATCTCCTCTTAAAGTTAAGTCGAAATAATGGTTTAAGTGTAATCCTGCAAAGTCAATTTGTTCCTGTCTAGAAATAGATGCATCGCCATCATTACGGTCATCTTCCCAAAACCATTCATCATCAGTTTCATCTTGAAATTGGTAATGATTAGCTCCCAATACATGCATCCATTGCCAACCGAGGTATTGAGTGCCATTAACAAATGGAAGATTGTCACCTCTAGTTGCTATTTCATCAATTGTTCCTGTAATGAATAAAGCGGATGCAGGCCAAGCTGGCTGAACAGTCCAATTAGAAGGGGGTAATGTATCCCAGTTGTCGCCAGAATCCCAGCCCGAAAAGTCAGTTCCTAGTCCAAATAAAGCTCTAGGTGGTTGAGTGGAAGAAGACAAAGATGAGTGTTGCCAGAATGGATAAACAGAGTATGCTGCTGCTGCCCCAGTCCCATGACCTCCTACTCCCCAATGATTCAAATCGATCTGTCCAAAACTACCTTGAGTATTATTATTTGAATTATTATTCTCTTGCATGAACAATGTTATTTCCACAAGCAAATCAAGATGTGATTGAACATTTGTCGAATCACTTTGTTCAATGCCATTGGTGACTACAACAATGTTCCCTCTTTTGACTAAAGACTCTGACAAAAGCATGTAATCAGAAATTTCTTCATCTATATCACCGAAAAGAACAATCCATGGGAATGGACCATTTCCTGCCATTTCCTTGGATTCGCCAGAACTCATCGCTGGATAAACCATACGAACTGAAATTTCTGAACTGATAGAAGTATCATCCCAAGCAACTGGGAAATCTACTCCGGTATGTGCGGATTGAAAGTTTTGATCTTCACTAGGCTGCTGTGCTCCAACTTGACTAGGAATAGAGGTTAAAATAAACAGCAAGCATACTGCGATAACGCTCATAGATTTAGAATTAGAATCTATTTCCACAAGTAGCCCTCAAATGATGTCATATTTTGAAGTTAGGCCCTCATGTATAAGATGCCAATACAGTTTCAGCATGGATTAATTTAGTCATCAAAAGGGAAATTGAAGGTAAATAATCTATGTTTTGAGGCGCCCATAACTGCCGCCAGCATTCTAAATGCTGTGCTACTAACATCCATCTACCATCATAATGCTGTTCTAGTAAATCCATACAGCGTTGATCTATGTCTCCTTCCATAGACTTGTACCTAGGGGATAGAATCATGCCCTTTCCTAGAAATTGATCTGGAATCTCATCGCTATCAAAATTTATCAGTAAATCATACTCGTCGGATTCAACTATTGATTTCGACCAAGGGCCTTCGATGAGTTGTCTTCTACCACTGACCAATTTTATCTTGCCTCCAGACTTGGTCCAAGCATAGGCTGTTGAACGAGCTGCACTTCCACCTCCAATCAGACATAATGTTGCACCTGATGTGACATCAATGCCGAAATATTCAGCACATCTGACCACTCCACAACCATCGACATTTGAAGACCACCATCCATGACCGTCCCATCTCAATACATTAACAGATTCAATTTTCGAAGATTCATTGAAATCCATTACTGCTTGACTTGTTAACTGATGTTTCAATGGCGTTGTTAAGTTGATCCAAATCTCCTCCGAGAAGGATTTCTTAGGCAATTTAGAACCACTGTCTAACGGAAACGTGGCTCGGTTGATATTATCGTTTACGTCTAGAAAGTTTTCATTTTCTTCATTTATTCCCTCTGTTATTTCAAGCGCTTTTTGAATCAATGCACGATTTCGAAACTTACCAAAAGGAGAACTAGTATAATCCCAGTTGATTGGTTCGGGAATAGTTTTTGCATAACCCCATGCTAATGCATCTTGTATTGATTCGGCTTCAATTAAATTCAAACTTTTGATTGTGAATCCCGTCCCAATTCCTTTTTGCTGTTCAAGATGCTGCGCAACAATTGATACCAATAATGGCGAAATTGAATGAGAAACAGGGTTTCCAGCAACCCCGTAATATACATCCGCCATGTAAACTCCAAAACTCAAAACTTTTTGAATCAAACCATTGATAAAAACAAATAACAGATAGGTTTGAAAAAGATGCCCTTTATGGCTAACACATGGAGGCAAGTAACTTCTTTAGTAACCAACACCGAGGCAAGGGCGTAATTGCTGGATTAACTGGGCTTCTAGGTCTTTATTTTTCAGCAGCAATGTGGGTCGAGTTTAATGATGCACTGGGTGGATTATTAGGGCCAAGTATGGGTGTAGTAATAGGAACAATTGTATTTTTACTATATCAATCCAAGAAGAACGAACGTGAATTCTCTCAAGGTAGTGATTACACTACTTCAGAAAGTACTTCCATGTACAGAGACGCTAATGGTAGAATGCAACAAGTAGAGTCCGATGTTGAAGCTGGTAGAAACCCAGTATTATTTATCGCTGTACTATACGGAGCAATTATTCTAATCAGCGAAATATCCTGGGCAGATTTATTCTAACTGGTGATATCTAGTGGATTTTTTTGATCTGTTTCGTCTAAAACAAAAAGCAGAAGCAGACAATCCTAAAACAGTTTTTTATATTATTTTTGAAAAGGTTTCAATTCTTTTTGTTCTATTAATAATTCTAGCAATTGCTGTTGCACTTGAATTACCATCTTGGGGAATTGCTGCGGTTGTAGGACTTTCAGTTGGACCTGTTGTATATGGCCATTACTACTTCATTTACATTAGACCTGTATTAAAACAACAGGAAGGTTCATGAGTGCGTGAAGGTTGAGAAGGTTTAGTGATACTATGGGTTTGTTCGGCGATCTTCTAGATTTTATTGGCCTTGGTGGCATTACTGGAATAGACATTCTATTTGCAGTTATGGCGATAATAGGAACTGTTCTGTTTTTGATTTATTTCCTTCTAGTTATGCTCTTCGGGTTTGCAGACGATATGCTTCCTTTCGACATGGACATGAGTGCGGATGGGATTTTCCATCTGTTCACGATACAAGGGATTTTGAGTTTCATGATGATGTTTGGAATCTTTGGTCTTGCTATGACCCAAGCAGATCAACACTCACTGATAGCAATCATTGTAGGAGTTATTGCTGGTTCGGTTTCGATGTACATAGTTGGGAAAATTTTCCAAATGATGAAAGGTCTTGAAATGGATAATACAATCAAATATTCTGAAGCAATCGGTGCTAAGGGGACCGTTTACCGCACTATCAACGCTGGTGAACATGGACAAGTTCAGGTTGAATATCAAGGTGCTCTAAGAACATCTGATGCAGTTGCAAAAGATGACAAACTAACCATTCAAACTGGTAAATTCATCAAAGTTATTGACGCAATAGGTGAGACTTTGATTATAGAACCACTAGACATTTCAACTCATTCTGAAGAATAGATTCATGAGAAATTGATTTCCCATGGCGGGTCAAGCCTCATAAAGTAGTTCTTTGTCCTCTAAGCATGGCCCTAGCAGAAAGTCTAGTAGTGATTGGTATTGCATTATTTGCATTAGTCGTTTTATTGACAATTTATTTAGCAACAAGCCGATATAAATTGGCACCTTCAGATAAGATTCTAGTTGTATATGGTAATGTCAAACAAGGTGGCGCTGCTGCCTGTTACCACGGTGGTGGAAAGATTGTTTGGCCGCTTATTCAACACTACGCATATTTAGATCTAAAACCAATGACTATCAGTATCAACCTAGAGCATGCTCTATCACAACAGAATATACGTATTAACGTCCCTTCAACATTTACCATTGGTATTTCTACCGCACCTTCAATTATGTCAAATGCTGCTGAGCGTTTGCTTGGTCTACCAACACCACAAATTGAAGATATGGCAAAAGAAATCATCTTTGGTCAACTACGTTTGACTGTAGCTTCTCTAACCATTGAGCAAATCAACCAAGACAGAGAAGCATTCCTAAGAATGGTATCAAATAACGTAGATACCGAATTGCACAAGATTGGTCTTTACCTAATCAACGTAAATATCACAGATATTACTGATGAAGCTGATTATATCAAGTCCATCGGTGCAAAGGCTGCTGCAGTTGCTATTGCTGATGCGGTTGTCGACCGTGCTGAAGCATCTCGTGATGGTGCTGTTGGTAAGGCTGCTGCAGACCGTGCCAGAGAAATCGAAGTTGCAAATAACGAAGCTGAATCTGACAAAGGTCAGAAAGCGGCTGAGGCTGGAAGACGTGTTTTCGTTCAGCAACAAGAAGCACTCGCGGTAGAAGGTGAAAACCAATCTCGTGCATCCATTGCATCATACAACGCTGACTTGGCTGAGAAAGAAGCAGAGGCATTAAGACGTTCTGAAGTTGCTCGACGTAATGCTCAAGCAGAGATTGAGAAGGCTCAATATGAGTTTGAAGGTCAAAGACTACGTGCTGAAGAAATCGCTCGTGAAGAAGTTTCCAAGCAACAAATCGAAATCTCCGCAGAAGCGGAGGCTGAGCGACAAAGAAGAATCGCAAGAGGTGAAGCAGATGCTATACTAGCGAGATATAATGCTGAGGCTGAAGGTACAAAGGCTGTTCTTGAAGCAAAGGCATCTGGTTACCAGTCTCTTGTTAAGAGTGCAGGTGGAGATCCAAAGGCCGCTGCAACACTACTAATGGTCGAGAAAATCGAGCAACTAGTTGCTCGTCAAACCGAAGCAATTGCTAACTTGAAGATTGATAAGATTACAGTATGGGATTCAGGAAATGGTGGAGAAGGAGGCAGTACTGCTAACTTCGTATCATCTCTAATCAAATCTCTACCACCTGTTCACGATGTAGCTAAGATGGCTGGCGTTGATTTGCCAGATTACCTTGGAAGCATGAACTCTGACGAGAACTGATTGATTTACCTGGCTACTAACCAAAGGTTGTCTAATCGCTGGTTTATACCATTATTCAACCGTGAGTTTCAAAGCCTTAACGAGTTGCAAGCAATTCATGGCTAGTGACTTAGAGATTGCAAATGCTGCTACTTTAGAGCCAATCGAAGCGATTGCATGGAAGTTGGGTATTTCCTCTACAGAACTTATGCCCATGGGCCGTGGCGTTGCTAAGATCACCTGGGAGGCCCTAAAGCAGAGGTTTTCAAAACCTCAAGGTAGTCTAGTTTTAGTTACTTCAGTCAATCCAACTCCATTTGGCGAAGGTAAGACTGTAACTACAATTGGTCTGACTCAGGCCTTATGCAGAATTGGACAATCAGCAACTTGTGTGATTAGAGAACCTTCGATGGGACCTGTATTTGGTATCAAAGGTGGTGCAGCAGGTGGAGGTCATTCACAAGTACTACCAATGGAAGAAATAAATTTACATTTCACAGGAGACTTACATGCAGTTACATCAGCACATAATCTGTTATCTGCATTAATTGATAATCACATCAAGCATGGCAATACAAGCAAATTAGACCCTACAAAAATCGATTGGCCACGTGTTATGGACATGAATGACCGTTCTTTAAGAGACATTGTTATTGGAATGGGTGGACCTGCAAATGGTCATTTGAGACAAGATCGATTCGATATTACTGCTGCCAGTGAAGTAATGGCAATTTTAGTTCTTGCTTCAGACTACAGCGATCTTAGACATCGCCTTGGAGAAATTGTAGTTGGGCAATCTATCGAAGGCTATCCTGTCAAAGCCAAAGAAATAGGCGCCCAAGGAGCAATGGCACTATTACTTAGAAATGCATTTTTACCAAATTTAGTTCAAACCTTAGAAGGAAATCCTGCGTTTATTCATGGCGGTCCTTTCGCAAATATTGCTCACGGCAATTCAAGTATAATTGCCGATAAATTAGCTTTAGGTGCTGCAGATATTGTAGTGACAGAGGCTGGTTTCGGGTCTGATATGGGTGCTGAAAAATTCATGCACATTAAGGCTGCAACTTCTGGTAAAGCCCCTGATTGCGTGGTAATGAATGTTACAATTAGGTCGATGAAACTACATGGCGGAGCATTTGGAAGTAGAGGTGGATATCGCCCCAGTAAAGAAGAACTTGAATCTGAAAATATTGAAGCAGTTCAGGCAGGAGCAATGACAAATCTTGACAGACATATCAAAAATATGGCGGCGTTTGGAGTACCAGTAATTGTTTCCATCAATAAATTCGTATCGGACACTGACAAAGAAATAGCGGTTTTGAAGGATGCAGCCCATGCCAGTGGAGCTGCATCTGTTACAATTACAGAAGTACATTCCAAAGGTGGAGAAGGAGGTGAAGAATTGGCTAATGCTGTAGTTAAAGCGGTCCAAGACCATGTTGCTGCTGGAAGGCCGTTTACTCCATTATTTGTCAAAGATGCACCAATTTTAGATAAAATTGAAGCCATTGCAACTAGAATGTATAAGGCTAAAGACGTTTATCTGGAAGCAAAAGCCAAAAAGCAATTGGAACAAATAAATTCTTGGGGATATGGAAACTTACCTGTTTGTATGGCAAAAACTCAGTATTCATTCTCCCATGATGCTGGAAAGTTAGGTGCTCCAAGTGGATTCACACTTCCTGTTAGGGAATTTAGATTGAATGCTGGAGCAGGCTTTATTGTTGCAATATTAGGTAATATGATGACAATGCCAGGATTACCGGTTCGCCCTGCGGCAATGGACATGGATATGGATGACGATGGACAACAGACCGGTGTCTTCGGGTGAACTGAATGAAAATACTGAAACGCGAGCCTATGTTATGGCGATTACGCGTAGAAACTGAAGATGACCTCTGGACACTTGCTAGACTGGCCCGTAAGGGAATGGATTTTGCTATGCTTGGAGAGCGTAGAGATCAAACCACAGGTGGAGAAGAAGGTGGTAGAGCCAAAGCAGCAGAAAGAAAAAAAATGTGGATTAGGCTTTCCATCGAGTCAACTGAATATCAGTCATATAGTGAAATTTTGAGAGTTCATGGAATAATTAGCGAAGCCCCGATTGATTTAGGCAGTTACCACACCCATAATGTGACAGAATTAGATGAAATCGAACTAACATGTAACACTCCATTTTTATCTACTGACACATCCTTGTTAATGCAAGCAATTGATGCTTCTAATCAAGTACAGGTTGCTCTAGCGGTTGTTGAAAATGATGAAATTGTTCTATTTTATGTGACTCCTAGAGGACTCAAAGAATCCTCTACTTGGGCAATGCGAGGTGGGGGTAAGAGGGTTGATACCAAATCATCAAGTGTTACAGCCACTAATTTTAGAGCCAAAGTAATTAAGGAAATTACCGAATCTCTTGCCGAGCAAACCCCATTGATTTTATGTGGGCCTGGACATGCAAGAGATGTTCTTCTTGGAGAGTTGAAATCAGCAGGTCAGACAAGATTCATGACTTCGATTGCAACCTCAATGTCTGGGCGTTCGGGTGCAAATGAATTGTTAAGAGAAGGTTTAGCAGGTTCACTTCTAGAACAATATGCAATCACAAAGGAAATCAAGTTATTAGAGGAAGCATGGACTCGTCTTTCGACAAAAGGTGCTATTGCTTATGGACACCAAGAACTGCTGAAAGCACTTGAAGAAGGCGCAATTGAAACAGCACTCATAACAGCAGATTTACTAAGAGATGGAAATGAAAAAA
Source organism: uncultured euryarchaeote (assembly GCA_964001175.1). Lineage (GTDB taxonomy): Archaea > Thermoplasmatota > Poseidoniia > Poseidoniales > Poseidoniaceae > MGIIa-L1. The sequence continues at coordinate 31,752 of CAXFAS010000013.1, read as the reverse complement.
TTGGTGATATGACTTGGTCGAAGTGGGCAGAAGGGCTTGAAGCAATAGGTGCTGAATTAGTTCAATGCTCTACCGACCATGATTCAGGTCAGCAGTTATTAGGCATGGGCGGAGCAGTTGCTCTGTTACGGTACAGGATGTGAGGAATCGCCATGAAAATCATCAAATTCTCAGAACTTGATGGAAATCCACGAAAGCAATTATCTGGAGCAAGATGGCTGATTCTGCACCATAGTGAGATTCAAAAAGCAACTTCAGTTTTGATGTTCACTGAGCTTGATGGCATTCTTGTTGCTGTAGACCACAGAGGTAGTGAGATTACAGATGGTTTATGGCAAAGAGCAGTTCATTTAATGCTAGTTGATACCAATCCAAAACATGCTGAAGAATTTCAAAGAAAATCCGGTATAACCAAAGTCATCCATGACCCTGAAAACGACATACTGCTCCATTGTTGGTAGATGGTGGGTCTGGAGGGATTTGAACCCTCGATCAACGCCGTGTAAAGGCGGTGTCATAACCGCTAGACCACAGACCCAGCCACTCCTGTGGGAACCCATTATTGAAACCAACGCCCGAGGGTTAAACTCAAATCCAAGTGACAATGGGGATAATGTATGGATGAAGATATCCAAGCCGCAGCGGCTCGTCTTGTAAGACGATTAAAAGAAGGTGGTCACTCGATTACTGTTGCTGAGTCATGCACTGGTGGATTACTAACCAGCGCTTTCACTGATATTGCTGGAGCAAGTAATTGGTTCAATCAATCATGGATTACTTACTCAAATGAAGCAAAGGTCAAGGAACTTCGTGTTGAAGAAGAAACATTGGAAAAGAAAGGTGCTGTGTCAGCAGAAGTTGCAATTCAAATGGCAAAGGGAGCATTGGAAAGTGCGAATGCAGATATTGCAATTTCTATTACTGGAATCGCCGGACCTGCCAGTGATAACACCAAGAAAGAAGTTGGAACAGTTTATGTTGGAATCGCATCTAATACCTGGGCTAATGCAGAATCAACCAGAATAGGTGGGAATCGTGCTGAAAATAAAATCGGTTTTGTCCACTTTGCACTTTTGACCGCTATTGACTGCTGGGATGAAGCAATGGCCAAGGCTGAGGCTAACCGTAAGAAGTTGGAACAATTAGCAGCGGAGGCTGAAAGAAATAGATTGAAATTTGAGGTTGAACGTTCCAAAAGGGAGGCTGCTGCTAAGCAATCTGCTCCTTGGCAGGACGAATCTTGGAGTGAAAAATCAAAGACTGAGACTGGTGATGAATCTATCGGCAGTCAAGTTGAATGGGAGTAATTTGACTTTTCAACCGGTGTGCTTTTGGACAGGTTGCGATACCTCTGTACATGGCTGCGACGGCTGAAGATATTATCCGCCTGTTGCGTCAACGTAAAATTCTTGCAAGTAATTCGATTCAAGAATTATTACAAAGTCACAGTGACCCTGCAGCATTACTCGATCTTGGGCCAAAAATTGACTTTCATAGAGGTGTTCTAAATGAGGAAAGACTTGATTTGCTCCAATCATTATTCGATGGTGACAATAAACAATCTAGTATTTCTGCCAAATCTAACATCAATACTTCAGCTACGGATTTGGGAAGAGTTATTGCTCCAATTTCAAGTCCAGAACCATTAGATATTCATTTCCGAAATAATCTCCCTGATTGGAAAGAAAGTGATTTTAGCGAACTTGCAAATGATGCACCTGAAGATATTTTAGTGCATTATGACATAACCGGAAAAAGTATCACTGAAGGAAAGATGGGGGACATAAATGCATGCTTCAATGATAGACTTTCACAGATACGAAAAATGATTGTGAAAAATTCAAAACTGCCGAGGAAATACTCTGAAGTAGCAAGATTGCAACGTGAGTCAAGTCGCTATCAAGGCTATGAAAATATGGCAGTTGCAATCGGCTTGGTCAATGAGCCACGATACACAAAGAATGGTCATCTTATGTGGAACTTAGAGGATGAAACTGGAGAAATGACATGTATTCTTACTAAAAAACGCGGTGATGATAGAGACAGGGCCCATGAACAAATTATTGAGGCGGGATTAATGCCTGATGATGTAATTGGTGTTTCAGGAAACTTTAGTCAAACTGGAGACTTGTTCTATGTTGATGACTTACACTTCCCTATGGAAAATCGACATGAAAAAGCCTCTTCAGAACACGGGATTAGTGTGGCTTTCTTATCAGATGTCCACGTTGGTTCCAAAACTTTCCTAGAAGCACAATGGCATAAGATGGTTAGATGGTTCAATACAGATCCTCTTGCTAAAACCATCAAATATCTTGTTCTCTCTGGAGATTGTGTTGATGGTGTTGGAATATATCCCGGCCAAGATAAAGAGTTAGCCATTCCGGACCTTTTTGCTCAGTATTCTGAATTCGCAAGATTACTCGAATTACTACCTGACTGGGTTGAATGTATTATGCTACCTGGAAATCACGATGCTGTAAGACCTGCTGAACCTCAACCAACGTTTGAAAAAGATATACAACAAGATTACAATACCACTACTTTTGTTGGAAATCCTTGTGACTTCTCGCTAAATGGAGTACGTATATTGTCCTATCACGGAAAATCGATAGATGACTTTGTTGCTGGATTAAGAACCGTTACTTATGCTGACCCTGTTGAAGCAATGCGAGAAATGCTGAGAAGACGTCATTTAGCCCCCCAATGGGGTGGAAAAACACCTCTTTCTCCAGAACCTGAAGATGGTTTAGTTATCAGAGAAGTCCCTGATATATTTGTAACTGGCCATGTTCATGGCCATGCATGTGTTGATTTCAAAGGTACAACACTAATCTGTTCAAGTACATGGCAAGACCAAACTTCCTACCAACGAATGCTAGGTTTCCAGCCGAAACCTTGTATGTTGACAATTGTTAATCTTAAAAGTCATGCAACAACATCAATACCATTCGCTTGATTATTCAAGACCGAGGTATGGTTTTAGTAGCATCAAATCTTTTTCTTTGATAATTGGGACACCAGCACTCTCAAAAGCGCTAAGAGAAGATTCTCTACTTGGATTGAATCCAATAAATCGACTTTCATCAACAATCATAGACAGATCCATTTCTGAGTCTCCGATAGAAACACAGTCCTCAGGAGAAAAGTTATGCATCGACATCAATTTTCTGATAACTACATCTTTCTTACTTGCATGCAAGCGACAGATTCCTTCATCTGAAAGTGTTTCATCATCATTGAATTTGAAACCATTGGCTATCCAGTCATCAACTTTCAACATAGCTGCTATCGAGGATACAAATATATCGACACCAGCACTAACTATAGCAACAAAGACTCCTTTGTCTTTTAACTCAGCAACTAGCTCCCTAGCCCCTTCCATCAATTTGACACCAGAATATGCTCTAAACAAAACATCTCGAGGAATTGGATCTTGCTTATCCTTCCACATCTTTATGTCGGAACTCATAAATTCAACATCGGTTAACTCGCCTTTTATGAATCGCTTCAAGTTCAATGAATTATCTGTACCAAAGTGGTCATGCAATGTTTTCCATGAACTTACAGAGTCAACTAAAACACCGTCACAGTCAAAGATTACACACTTGACTTCACTATCAGAGAACTTGCCCATAAATCATGCTCAACGTCAATGATGAAAAAGCCTCGTTTTGTAATACCTTTCGGATCTACTAATAGATAACAATGTGAAACACTGTAAGCAGAGCTAAGACAAAGGCACTGGGGAGGGTTTAACCCCTCCCCAATGCTTTGTATTCACTATTATGTATCAAACACTTCAAGCAGGTTGATTCCAGGATAGTCCTGTGAACTTAACCAATAGTGCACCTTCACCAACTGGTGGAGCATATGTAATACTAACAGTCGCCTCGACCAATGGATGGCCATCAACGTGTGTTCTTACAAATATGTCATCACCAGAACTGAACGAGGAAACAGTCTCACTACCTTCATCAGTGGTCACATCACCAAAGGTGACTAGTGAATCACTATTGAATGGTGAGAAACCATAAACTTGATCAGTAGAGGCAAGGTTTACTTTATCTGTAACAGTATCACCATTAGCATCAACATATGTAACTTGAACTTCAACAGCTTGTGTTGCTAAAGCAGTTTGTGATTGTCCAACAGTAAACTTCCAGTGGTCAGTATCAGTACTTCCTGTATCCATGTTTTCAGCAGTAAAGGTAACTCTTGGTACACCCTTAGTATCAACATCAGCAAGTTGTGCAGCCCAAACATAGACAACACCAGACAGAACAACAGTGATCGCAACCATCAAGATAGTAGCAATAACTGGGCTCACTGCAGATTCATCATCAGACATTTCTTCTTCGAATGATTCTTCATCGTCTTCTCTGCGGCTTGCGAAAACCAAGGCGCTAACGAACAGACCTGTTAGACAGACTGCAATCAAACTCGGAGTGAAAGACGGTACTGCTAGAGCACCGATTGTTCCGACGACTACTGGTAGTGATTGTCCTGTGTTCTGCCATTGTTGTGCAGCGAATCCAGACTCACTAGCAATGTATGCATCAGATGTGTGTTGACAGTTGCTTTGTAGAACTACTCCAGACAGTGGAGTGTCTGCATCCATTGAGTTAGTAGACATTAGGTTGTTACACCAGTTTCTGTCTTCAAAGGCAGGTGCTCTGTTAGAGGTAGACTTACCTGGCTCAGACCATGGGTTTGGATTAGCACCAACTGTTGATAGGTGAGAACTTGGCTCATCTAGTTGTATAGTTGATGGGTCACAAACAGGTCCTGGGATACAGGTAACAACATCCATTTCAACCCACACTTCAGTGGTTTGATCTGTGATGAAGACTTGCCAGTCATCGATAGACAGAGATTGTCCATATGCAGGTGGTTGGTAGTACTTAGGTAGTTCAGGCTCATCGTGTCCATCGCTGTGCACAGTAACCTTCAACAAGCGCTCATAGGTGTAAGATCCATCTTGGTTAGGTGGAGCATCTCCGGTAGTTGTTGAAGAGTAGATGCTGAAGTCAACTGGTACGTATGTTCCTGGCATGATGTTAGAAACACCGTTGAAGAAGAATCCTTCATCAGCTCTAAACTCATAGTCAGGTACTGCTTCCTTAACATTGTCAACAGTAACATACAGGTCAACTTCTACAGACTCTTGTTGGTAGTTGTTAGGTGTAAATGCTGTGTAGTTAGGCATGTAAGACGGTGGTGAAGCAGAGTCGCTTAGCGTCAAGTGCATTGGACAGTTTCCTGCAGTTGTTGGGTTGACTTGGTGTATACCATTATTGTTCAACATATCCATTTCCCAATCAGGAGCATTTGTAGTAGCGTCTTCTATCAAAGTAAACTGTAGTAGGTCAGGACCAGCCCAGCTAGTGGTGAAGTAGTTGCTTGAGTCACAATCATCAGAATCTCTTAGATTCCATGATAGGTCAGCATCAACGTGGTCAATGTCAGACTTGATTGAAGACAGGTCGAATGTCAGAGTATCTGGGTTGGTTGTATCTTCAACAAGAGTAACCTTGTAGTCTACTCCATCTGCTACCCACTCGGTAGTTGAATCAGCAGAATCGACAAGAATTCCGTTATTGTTGTTGTATGTTGTGTCATCAGCAATTTCTGGGACATCGTTAACTGGAGCAACCTTGAATGGAACTACTACTGATTGAGCAGTGTTCTCACCCATCCAAGTATCGCCGTTTGATTCACAAACAGCCTTGGATAATGCACCAGTTACACCTGTAGCAGAGTTCAGACAGAATTCCTGTCCGTTGTCTTCAAGGTCCAATGTAATGTCACAAATTCCACCTTCTTCCCAGTCAGTGTTCTCTTCGATGACTAAGTCATCTCCAACAACTGAAACCTTAGTGAACTGGACACAATCTGCAGGAGTAGATACTGACCAAGTGTATACTTGGTCAACAGGGTCTTGCTCATTGGCCATATCTCTAATGTAGGAGTTTCCGGTATCATTTGCTTTAACACCAAGAGGTTCTGTGTAGGAAGAGAATCCTTCGCTTCTAACGTTCACATTGGTTCCATCGGTGTACAGATTCATTTGACCATTGTCACAGTTTGGATCAGCATCTTGACGTGCATCACAGATAACTGGGGCATCATTAACATTGATTACAGTGTATTCAATTGATGCTGTGTCAGTTTGTCCGTGAGAGTCAACTACGGTAAATTCTAGTTCGAAAGTTCCGAATTGATCGTTGATTGGTGTAATGGATAGTGTTCCATCGACTGCAGACTGGTCAGACCAGTCAGTTAGGATATTGTCAAATGCATCTATGTTGCTTCCAACTACATCCCACTTCATGTTTGCTTCAACATCTTGCTCGTCAGTAACGAAGGTTGCAAGTTGTAGAGTGTTAAACGCAGAGTCTTCGTAGACAGATATGTCTCCTAGAACTCCTTCCTTAGACAAACTCACTGATGTTTCAGAACATGATGAAGAACAGTCGTACTTGAAACGTGCTTCATATCCAGGTTGGACAGTAAAGGCGATTGTCGGCGAGGTGGATCCAGTCCATGAGGTACCAGAGGTCCATGTGGAAGAAGACCAGTATGAACGTCCAACAGGTCTTGAATCAACCTCTAGTTGTCCACCGTTAGGTCCATCTCCAAATGAATCGTGCACTACAGCTTCGTAGGTTCCTTCACCTAGGATTTGGTCATAACACCACCAATCGTTCCATGAACTACATTCGTAGAATTCAGAAGACTGAACTTGCTCTTCGGATAAGATATCAACAGTCGCTAGAATTTCTGGACATGCTCTTAGAATGTCGAAACTAACGCTGTGAGATTGATCCATCAAGATTGGTTGTAGTCCTTCATCAGTTAATGTAGACCAGTCGTAGTGACAAGTATGTCTTGCTTCTGCTTCAGTCTTAACCATGATATCATAGGTGTGTCCTGCAGTAGGTGTGGATGAGAACATAAACGAACGGTAAAGCATAACTTGATCAGTCATTGTACCATCTGCTAGATCTTGTGTTCCTAGTTCCATTTTGTAACTGTCAGTTAGAACCATTGCACCAGCAGTAATTCCACCAGCAGGGGCTGGGTGAACTACTGTTAAGTCTCCAGTTGTATCGTCGCTAATTAGAACGACTATATCGGCGCAATCGGTGTAAGAACCTAGGCCAGATATTGGGAAACTTGCTTCAACAAATCCAGCATCAGAAGCAACATTTAATGCTCCATTAGCAGTACTGGTTTGCCATCCGGTCAATGAGTGAGACATGAATGAATTAGTTCCATCAGAACCAATCGTCATCATGTGCTCTGCTCCAAATGGTAGAGTGTGTGTTGCTGAAGAATCAGCTGAATCTCCAGCAAGGTCGTTAGTGTTGAAGTAAACTACAATGTTATCATTAGCTCCGACATTGTCGAATCCGAAGTACATGTTAGTGTTATCAGATGTTACAAAGAAGTCAGGACTTACTTCACCAGGATATGCATATCCTGATGGATTCAGATCATTTCCACCAAACCAATCATCTGCGCTAGCACCATCAACTACCATTGTATTCTCGAAAGTAGGTGTAGAGAATGCAGAGTAACCATTGTTGGATATAATGACTAGTCCGACTTCATTCAATGGTTCTTCACCTAAGTGGTTAGCATCGATTGAAAGCCAGTTAGACTCATCAACAATAGATGTTGCATCGACTACCATCTTAGCTTCATCCAGACTGAAGTCAATAGAATTAACATATGATTCGGTAGATGCATCGATTTGGTTTCCTGTACCAGTATCAACAATAGATGTTAAATCTCCAGTGGAATCAGAAACAGTTAGTGTTGTACCACTGTTTGCTGTGTTTCCACCTGTCCATGTGAACTCTGTTCCAGTAACTGAAACACCATTATTACCTAATGTGTCAACATTATCCATAGTCAGAGAATTACTGTTTGATACACTCATTCCGGTACCGGTTGATCCTCCATCAACAGTTATTCCCTCAGCAACAACGTCGATTCCGTCAGTCGATACTCCATTTCCATTATCACCTGCGGTGAATGATGCACCGTTGTTCAGTGTTAAGTCACCTGAAGTCTTTAGAACACCGGTTTCGAATCCGGAGATTACAGTTCCGGAAAGAACTACTGGTGCACCATAAGCGTTATCATCATTGAATCCAACTGAACCTGCTTGGTCTGTACCTGTCAGAACTGAATTGGTATCTTCCCAAGTACAACTGTCAACTACTAATGCATCTTGTCCAATAGTAACTTGGTTAGATCGAGTAGAGATTGTGTACAAAGTCATGTCACAGTCTTCAAATCTCATTCCATATGCATTAGGTTCAAAGTTAGTGTTAGTAATAATATTGTTGTGGATATCTGGTCCAGTCCATGTTTCTGGAACTGGAGGTATATCACCGTAGTCGATAGCAGATTCAGAACAATAATTAGCACAACTGAATACCATCTTCAATTCATCATTAGGTTGTAATGTAATGTATATCCAATCAGAATAATCACCAGCATTAGTTGAACCCGTAAAGGATGGAGAATTAGCTCCATTATCATTAATTCCACCAGCATATATTCCTAGAGGCCCAGTGGAAGCAGTATTCCATGTACCTGCCGGAGCAGTGTATAAAGAGTACGAGTTACCGTTGGCACCGTCACCGTATGAATCAGTCATTTGGAATCCCCAAGTTGTTTCAACTGCACCGAGGTTTTGTATAACTACACCATCAAGATTAGAGTGGTATGCGTTATTACAACCTGACCAAGATCCAGTACATGCCCATGTAGATGGATTGGCAGGTACTAAGGAAGCAGATGAAGACCATGTACCAAGGTCACCCTTGTATACTTCTAGCATTGCACCTTGAGGCCCGTCACCATAACTATCATACATTCTGAACTTGTAAGTTCCAGGTGTCTGGAGAATAGTGCCATAGGCACCAGATGAACCTGATGGATCCCAATTGGTCCATCCTGCAACTCCAGGTTCCTTGTAGTCAATTTCTGGTTCGTAACAATAAGCAAATCCACAAGTAAAGATTAGTTGTAATTCGTCACCGGCAGCAAGGTTGTATTCGATAGTTTGCGAGTAATCACCTGAGTTGAAGTTAATGAATTGTCCATTAACTGCTCTTCCAGTATTGATACCTGCTACAAGTGAAGTGATAATTTCTGTTGGCTTATCGAATCCTGAAGCAGTAATTCCACCCATTGAATCAGTAATCTGATTTCCAGTGACATCTGCATCTCCTCCGTCAATAAATACTGAAGAAACAGTTTGATCAGAGAATTGGTTATTCGCAACCTTCACAAGTTGAGGTCCGGTAACACCACGAGTTGTAGAACCAACAGTTTGGACACCATACTCTCCATTACGCATGACATTGTCATGAATGTTTGGACCTAATGATGAATCACCGTATATTACTACGTGGCCTTCACAGGAGTTGCAGTTCATATCGTTGTTAGCAACTTCCATTTCGTCAGCATCCGCATCCCAATAGGACCAGATACTGAATCCTGCTCCACCTTGGAAAACGTTGTTAGAGATAACGAATTGATCTGAACCATTGTCGTCGTGCATTTGTTGAGTCACTCTGTCATCTGGACTTCCTAGTTGAGAAGAATCAACTAGCCAGTCAGATTGGTCAAAGAAGATACCAACTGTACAGTCGTTGAAGATGTTATTGTCGATTAGACCACCGTCACCACCAGATAAACGCATACACATGTCTTCTTGCCATAGGGTATTTGCCCATTCAGCACGGAAACCTCTGTAGTGGTTGAACACGCTGTTAGTTACTTCGAACTCTCCGACTTCATAGTCAGATAGTCCTGTCCATGAACCTGTAGCCCAATCACCATTGTAGGCAGACATCGATGCAATTCCATTGAATTCAACATTGTTTACATCAAATGCTAGAGGTGCATCACTTACAAAGTCAATACCACCAAGCATGAAACCAACTGGAGCTCCTCCTGCAGTTTCAGGTAGAACTCCGTTGAATGAACCTCCATCCATTTCAATTGTTGTTCCATAAGGTGCTTCAACAGTCCACTCACCTAGAGCATCTAGGGTTCTGTAACCTGTCATGAAGATTGTTGATCCATCTAGGATGTATGTCATACCATCTCTTAGTTCAAAGGTACCAGTATCAGACATAATCACCTTGTTACTTAGGTCAACAGTTCCTGTGACGTCCCACAAGGATTCTTCAGAACCATATTCCATCATTCCACTTGTGTATTGTCTTTCATCAGTAGAAGCCATTGTTCCTGCACAAGGAGCGACTACAGTGTGAGTGGATAGTCCAGAACAGATACGGATATCTACGGTCTTTGTCAAATCAAAGGTATCGAAGTTTTCACCAGTTGCTTGGTCGTACAAAGCATCTGTCAATTCGTGACCTGTTACAGTTCCATCTAGAACTTCAACTTCGTATCGGAAATCACCATTGTTGGTGGTGGAATCTGTATAAGAATAAGTTCCAATTTGGGCAACTGTACTCAATTGATAAGTATTGAAATACGAGCTGTAATCAATAAATACATTTCCTGCATCGACCTTGAAAACATTGTATTCAAGTCCAGTTGTAACTCCAGTTACCGAATCAGTCTTACCTAGTGTGTAAGTTCCTGCATCACGGCTGCTTAGAATAACATTAGCATCAGTTACCGGGTTGGTATCAGCAGTTAATGTAGCAAAGTAAGATCTTGAACGTAGTAGAGAACCAGTTCCTAGAACATCTACCTTGTTGCTATCTACGTCTCCATCAAGGAATTCTGCATTTCTAGCACCGTCTAAAACAACATCTTTAACTGCATTTCCAGAGAAAGCACAGTCTTTAATCTTGAGTGAACCGACACCTTCTGCTTCGACACCAATATTCATGTTATTGATAGTCAAGCCATCAAGTTCGTAATTAGCATCACTTTGTGTGCCAATCTTAAGACCTGTATCACCATTAGAAAGAACAGTGTTTTCTACTGCTGTTCCTACATCATTGTTGAAGTAGATTGATGTACCCATTCCATTAAAGTTTGAATTTTTAATTGAAATGTCACCAGTAACATATTGACCAGAGTAGAAACCGTAGTTGTTCGATAAGACACCTGAGTTATCAGAAACAGTTAACGAATCGAATACTACATCGTTATCACCTGTAGTATATACACCATATTGAGATGGATTCTTTACATTAGAGTTAGTAATTTCCATTGATGTATCACCTAGTAAGTAAATACCTCTTACAGCGCCATTGATGTTAGAGTTAGTAATTGATACACCATTGTTTGGAAGAGTTGTAGTCCAATCTCCCATTGCACTTGGAACATCGCTAGCTCTAGCAGTAACTTGTAGATTATCTCCATTGTTATTGTTAGCATAGTTAACTCTTCCAGGCCAAGCATTGTACTCGTGGAACATTTCGAATTCCATTCTTACACTTGTTATGGAAGAATCACTAATATCAACAATTGGCCATTGCATGATTGCACCAGTTCCAGTCTGTGTTGTGGAAGATGCTCTTGCTTGACAAGAATCAAACCATCCGCCATTACTTGCAGCAGGTGACTGGATGTTATTGCTGTAACCATTGTTAAAGTATCTAGCATTGTTCAGTGACCAAACGTTTTGAGCAGCCCATTCCATTCTTGGATAGTTGGACGCATAGAAATTGTTGTTGCCACTTTCAACCCATCTAAATCCGAATTCTGTAGGATAGCCCCATCCAGTCACTCCGTAAAGAGCACCAGTTGAGAATGAAAGACCAGGGTACCAATTGTACATTGTATTACCTATTGAACTGACAGGGTTGTAAGAACGTCCTAAGAAGTTACAATCCCAGTTTGGTGATCCACCTACTCCACCAGCATATGCCGCAACTGAGCCAACACCAGATGAAGGATCAGAGGCACTATGAGGATAATATCCTAGGTCTGAAGAAGTCTCGATTTCCCAAGAACTTGCACCATTAGATGCAATTACTTTCAGATTATCAACAGTGATGAAACCTTGTCCTGCACCTGTCCATGGGTCAGTTCTTGTTCCATCATAAATCATATCCATACCAAACTGAATGAAATCCTTCTCACCTAAATAAGTTGAGAAATCAACAGAGTATGATTCCCATCCAGAACAACCATAGTAAGAACTGATAATACACTTGTCAAGAGAAGTTGGAGATAGTCCTTGAAGTGTTGCACTTCGATAAATTTGTGGTAGTTCCATTGAACCTTTAGCAACTAATCCGTATACGTTATCTGTAGAAGTAAAGTCATCTAAAGATAGAGCTGAATCCTCACCTCTAACTCCGATATAGGCGTTAGTTACAGTAAGGCTAGTAGCTGAGATAAAGGCATCCAATCCGGATAATCCTACACCTGTGCTACCAACACCAGAAATTACACCACCGTTGATGTTAACGGTACCGCCCTCTGAACGAACAATTGGATAAGTTGAACCAAGTGCTTGGATGTTTGATGAAACAATCTCAGCAGAGTTTGTCATTGACAAAGTACCACCGCTCTCGATAACCAATAGTCCAGTCTTGGAATATGTTCTGTAAAGATCTTGTACTTTACCGGTTTGAACATCCAAAGTACCTCCAGATTGGATTCTAATATCCACAGACTTAGCACCACCTTCTCCAAGAATTTGGGCTTGGTCTCCAGTATCACCATCAACATCCATAGTTAGAGTTGATCCAGATGATAATGTAACCTTCGGCTGAGGGTTACCTGGTCTAAAGAGCAACATAGAACCTTCTAGAACAACTGAACAACCATCGAAATTCATATCAGCAGCAACTGTTAAAGAAGCACCCTTGAATACGAATGCGTTTCTTGCAGAGTCCCAAGCGTTCATGAAAGTGTTGTTGGTGTTTTGCATCCAATTACAATCCATGTTTTGTGAGTCAAACACAACTGGAGGTGCTAGTAGCTTAATATCTACAAAACTACCAATAGTATAGGTTGAAAATGTAGTTCCTGGAGTCTGTGCGACTCCATTGACGAAGGCTAAATCATCTCCAGGCTCTAGTAGACCAACACCAGCAGAACCGGATGCTGAAACAATGTGAGTGTCGTAGTAAGAATCTCCGGATGCAGTGTGAAGTTGTGTCAAAACAACTACCTTTGAGGTTTGACCTGTTGAATCAGTAAGTGCAGAACCTATTTCAGCAACTAAATTGCCCGATGCATCGAGTGTCTTAGTGCGGATTGTTACATCTTGTTGTGTAATTTGTACAGTACCGCCACCAGCAGATCTGTATGCAAGTGCATTTGCATATCCACCGTAGAATATTTGCGAAGAGTAACCTGAGGTAGTTGCACTGCTCATTGCATAAGCACAATCTCCTGTTTCTCCTGCTGCACTGGCACAATCTAGAGGGCCAGCACCATTGTCAGCGGTTGATGCAATTAGGTAAAGCGTAGAACCATCATCGACATTTAGGTATGACCATGATCCACCTGCAGCAGGGTTCATAGTAATATCAGATTCAATCATAGTTACATCAGAACGGTAACTGTATAGTGCTTGAGTTCCTTGTGAAGGTTGTAAATCAACATTGAAAAGATCAATGGTATTCTTTGTTCCAGTCTGTGAAATGGTGACAAATGCACCAAAATTACTGTCTGTAACCTTCACATTCGAACCTGCACCTATAACAACAAATTCATGTCCCGCACTAGCGCCATCAACTTCGATAAGTTGTGAATGTACGCCACTGTCTTGGAACCAAAGACTGTTTGTAACTGTAACATCATCAAACGTACTTGGTGCAGTTCTGTGGACATACAGGTTTCCAGCGGTTACAGTGTCAAACACAGCGTTTGCTCCAGAGGCTCCAGGAGAGGAACCGCCGCCGAATGGCTTGATGTCATAGTAAGAACTACTTGCTCCAAAGTCGACATTTGTTAGTGAAACTTGTCCAGAAGCATAAATCCATCCATGGTCATAATCTGGAGCAGAGAAGTCACTAACGACTACTGTTGCACCAGATGCATGAGATGATGCTAGGTTCACTCCGGAATTCGAAGTTGCTGTACTCATTGTAGCATCGACATTAGAGATTGTTACATCTTTCAAATCGACATCGACTAGATTAACAAATGAATCGACAATATCGATGTTTACCATTGTTAGAGAACCAGCACTGCTACCAGGCATGTTAACTACCGCTCCACCCCAAGATACCTTGTTGGTATTACATCCAGTCATAGTACTCGGGTTAGAAGGTGTTCCACTCAAAGTAGCGATTGTGTTTTCTGCAAAGTTGAAACAAGCAGATCTTGCGTTACTTACTGCGAAAGCAGACAATGTAACTTCAGTTCCTTGTCCACTGCCGTGAGCGAATGCTGAATCAACATTATCAAAGGTCATTTCTGACATTTCGAATTCACCAACGTTACAGTCTGTACTAGATGTACCACAACTGTACTGACTTGGTTGGTTAGGCGCTGGTCGGCTACCTGCTGTTATTGCAGCGTAATTTGTGTTAGACATGTCGACATTGTCGAAAACGTGTCTTCCATCAGTTCCACCGTTACATTCGTCAGTGAAAGCTAGACCGTGCCATAAAGCATTGGCGTTAGTACTTCTGTCGGCGTTGAATGTGATTCTGTCATTTGCAGTACCATCAGCAATCAAACTTGCACAAGTTCCATCAGCTTGTACTCCACCATCGAATGAAATTCCAGTGCCTTCAGCAATTATAACTTCAACACCAGGTTCAATGGTCAAGTCAGCGGTAACAGATAGGTATCCTGTTTGGCTGGAAGGAACAACCTTAATCGGGCTGTCTACTTCAAACCAAGTTGTGTCTACTGTAATATCTGCATTAACTCTAGTTCCTTGTCCGTCAAATGGAATTGTTCTAAACCAAACACCGTCACATCCCTTAGAAGATGAACAGTAATCGTTAGCAGTAGGAGACCACCATGGAGCGATCATATTGTCTTCATAGAATGCGTTTGCAGAATTCATATCATCCATTGCAGGGTTTTGAATCCAAGCAGTATCAAACTGTGGATTCTGTGCAGTATTTCCGTTGTCTAGGAAGTAGAACATACCGTCTAGAGATACATGGATTCTATCATTAGTTCCGTCGTTTCCGTCAAAGGTTGTTCCAGATGCACCGTGGTAGTCGAAACTAAATCCATCAGGGATATCGAAGTTTGCAACACAACTGTTAGCCAATGTTGCCCAATTTTGAGCATGGCACTTTTGTGTTCTAAATGCAGTTGAACTACTTGCTGAAATCAATTGCTGAGATGAAGCAGGTAGAGGGTCTTCGATTCCTAAGTCAAAGTACTCATAGGAATATCCATCTTGTCCCCAAGTTACACGGATGTTGTCAGTGTGCGGATTACCAGATGAAGTGACATCATCTTTGTTATCGATAGTGTAAGCATTGGAAGCATCCATTCTGTGACCTATTATTCCTTGGATTTCATCTGCGGAACAACTTTCGTCATAGTGGAATTCAATTTCATTGGTCACATCGTACATGACAGTTTGGAAAGTACAGGTGTAAAGTCCTGTTGAATCAGAAGATAGTCCTCTCCATTCAAGAACCAAAGTGTTGGTTGGAAGTGCAGCCTTGAAGGTTGCAGTCGTTGTTTGAACAGTGTTGACACCAGCAGGCGAGTTGTCTTGTGCTGTAACGTAGTAAGTCACTGATTGGTCGCGAGTGTTGGATAGTGCTGGAAGGTCTGCAGACCAGGTACACTCTCCATCTTCACAATCAGCCAATGAGCCGTCAGGAATCATTGCCACTTGAGTCATTGCTCCAGTAGGAGTTCCAGCGGTTGAGAATACCTCATAGTGAAGTGTTGGACCGCCGTTTCCTAGACCTGGAGTAACATCAACACCAGATGGTTGGTATCCTGGATCGTAGATTACTGCTGAAACAGTTCTCTCCAATGCGTGAGAATCTCCCATTGCAACGTGTTCAATAACTGGAGCAGTCAAATCTGGGTCTGGTGCAATGTCTCTAATAGACCAAAGCATTCCGTCTAATCCTTGTTGCTCACCTTGAACTGTTGCACCCATTGCGAATCCAGCCCACTGCCCTCCACTTGAAGAAGCAGTAGCGTCACCAGGACAATCTGTGTTTGAAGAGTCCTTGAAGTAAATCAATCCGTTTGTGGTAACACAAACCATGTTTGCTCCATTGGCGCCCAGTGAAGTATGTGCGAATTTAGCATTGTTTCCTAGTGAAGGTGTTGCACTGTCAGCTAGGTCGATTGACCATCCATAACTTGACCAAACCGCACCGGTTTGTGCGTAATTTACTACGTTAGGGTCAGCAACCCAAGAACCGCCAATTGATTGATATTGTAATACGAAAAATCCACCATTCGAACCGTCACCGTATGAATCATAATGTGCTATAGTGTATGATCCTGCTGGCAAAAGACCGTTGTTTGGTAACGTGTTAACTAGGCCACATGCAGTCACACTAGAAGGAACTGCATTAGACCAAACTACTGCAGCACTTGAAGAAACCGAGCTACAAGTAGTACCCCATTGGCTGGTAGTTTGAGTTCTGAATCCATCTCCAGAGCCTCCACCTGGAACTCTTCCGTAAACATATGTTGCACCACTGTTTGTGTCAGTGATTATTCCGCCTGCTTCGTTACAGTATGAACCGCAATCATAACCAACTCTTGCTTCATTACCTGTAGGTACTGTGAAAGATGCAGTTTGAGGACCATATCCATTATTGTACTCTGTGGTACTAAATGGTACTGTCAAATCTTGATCAGTCATTCCTGATGGTGAATTGGCTTCGAAGTTTGCATCTGGTGCTGCCACTTCTAATCTGTCAGCAATACTAGGTGATGCACCGACTCCTGCAACTGCCCATGCATTTGCAGCCTCATCGAAGACCATTGCAATGTTAGATCCTGTTCCGACATGCTTGGAAATCTCAAACATTCCACCACCATCTTGTGTTAGATCCATGATGTTATCAGCAGTTCCAGTACAACCGGACTTACCTGGATAACAATCAGTAGTAGAAGAACCTGAGTCTTGCCATAGAACGTCCCAATGACCATATTCATCATCTTGAGCAGCAGTATCGGTGAAACATGTGTAAGTAGTTTGAGTGTATGAGTCACACTCGGATGTATCAAATTCGAACAGGTATTCACCACTATCAGCGTAGTAAGTCATTTGTCTATCAATTGTGTTGGTAGATGAAGACTTAACTCCTTGATCGTATGATGCAAGAACATTTTCTACTAGTACAGTCAGTTTTCTGTCAGTTGAAGTAACTGGGTCTAGTACACTGAACTGCATTGTAGCAGTCTGCCCGCCATTAGGTGATTGGCTTGGCTTTGCACTTGTAGGCCCTGCTGCATCAGAATAAGTCCAATAGTAATCTACAGTCTCTCCGGCTTCAACATGAGATGTTTGAGCTGAGAAGGTACAAGTGATTTCCTTGCCCAAACATTCTGGCGTACCAGTGTTTGGATTAACAGGGTGAACTAATGTTGATGCTGCTGGAATTGGGTTTGAACCATCAATGCTGTACCAAAGTTTTGGACCATTTGAGGCAGTCGTGTCAATTGCATATTCCGAATCTTCAAGAGATACGAAAAGTGTTCTAGGTCCTTCAGCATATGAGTCTACCTCATAGTGCACAGGAGTCATATCAACAGGTGCTGTTGTATCAGGGACATTTGATTCGAAATCAATAATCAGTGTGAACTCATCGACATAGTGTCTACCATCTTGATAATATCCACCAGTTCCTGCGTGAGGAGACAGAGATTGGCCGTTAGTATTCGCATTTTGAGTATTAGCGAAACCTAAACCAAATTCAATGTATCCAGCATTAGCAATTGCGTCCATCAGCATTTGAAGTTCAGCATTAGCTGGATCGTTACAAGATGTTGCTGTTGCACATAGAGTTAGAGTAGTAGACGAATCTGCCGAACCTGAAGTTGTATAGTATCCTAGTGACTTAGAACTCACCATGGAAATTAATCTCTGGCCTTCAGGAGTGATAGGCATGGTACCCCATGTACCTATTGGGCTAGATTCAATTGTACCTGCACCGCCATCTGTTCCATCATCGGCTGAATCGAAAACTAGGAACTCATAAGTTCCTGGTGTTTGAAATACGATTCCATCTGAGTTGGAATAATAATCAGTTCCAGATTGACCTGTACCAGGTTCCCATGAATTGGTCCATCCTGTAGTACCTTGAGTTCTGTAATAGACAGAGTTTTCTTCACACCAACTTCCACAGGTCCATGTCATTCTTGCTTCAAATCCTTGATTCAATGTAAAGGTGGATGAAGGTGAAGAACTGGAAGGAGGTGATGCTGGAGGAGTTGTTGAAGGTGTTTGGGATGGAATAGCTGGTAGGTTTGCTCCTGGGAATGCAACACTCCATTCAATTGTTGTTTCGTAACAATAATGATAGTATGCTGCATTGGCGCAACCCATTCTCCATCTAATTTCGTCTGTCGAAGCTACGTTGACAGTAACCCAACTACTTTGATAAGTACCCCATGCAGCGGAACCAGATACACCATTAATTATAGTAGAGTAAGAGTAACTGGATGATCCCACTGCTCTAGTTCCAATTTGCAAATCACCAGCCCATCCGTCACCGTATGAGTCTAGAATCCTAAACTGATAGGCATATCCGCCAGGCAGAGGACAGTTGCTGGATGAACAATATTGCCAGCCTGAACCACCGGAAGAGCCAGTAAGTGTTTGTGAGCCACTTGTAGGTGTATTGATATTAGATGGTGAGTAATCAGGTAGTGCTACACCAGTACATCCGGAAGGATTGGCGAACTGTTCCAAATTTAGACGGTCCCCATCTGGAGAACCAAGAGAGTTAACTCCGCAATCTTCTAGAATGACAATATCTGCATGCCCATTGTTGACTGGATCCCAATCAACCTTAACATCAACTGCTTCAACCATTGAAGCTGGTAGACCGTTTGGCAAGTTTGCGTTGAATTGATAACCGAATCTTGGAGAATACCACATTGCGCCGTATTCTTCATATCTGTACTCACCATTTGTCTTGTCAATACAATCTAGTTCATTTACGCCACAAACTGGGTAAGTCGTTGAACCACTTCCAACCTGAGGAGACACGAATGTGAAGGTTGGGTCGATGGTTACTGGGAAATTGGTTTCTTCTGCTAGAATCCAGGAATGTGGAACTGCAGTAATCATTTCAGCGGATGCACCAATGGAATCGACTCTAAGGAAGTAAATCGCTTCAGCTTCATTGTCATCAGCATCATATGATTTTGTATCAAATGCTACTGGTGTATCGATTCGGATTACATTTTCACCGGTAGAAAGGTCCATGATAAACAGGTTTTCTTGTGTGGAAAATATTTCACCATTAGTGAATAAATCTGCGGACAGAATCTGTCCATCAGCAGAAGACAAAACATGGCCGTCAGGTATTTCGAATCTTTCTAGAAGTCCAAAATATCCTGTGTCGGTTGAATCGATTGTTTCTTTGTACCAGTTAGGCATTTCAACAACGACTAGGTCTTGCTTAATCGTGTCTTTCTCAACAGTGTATTGAAGTTCCATTGAGTCAACTAATTCGTAACTAATCGTATTACCGCCGACTAATGTACTGTCTTGTTGATTTAGACCCAAAGGCATAATCATTGCACCAGATACCATTCCGTCACCTACTGTAGTAGATGCATGCTTAGTATTTGCTTCCTCTTGGCCTAATAATACTAGGCCTTCAGATAACGAATTATCTTGGTCCAAGGTTAGAGTTACAACCATAGGGTCTAGACCCGAGATTAGCTCTACTCCGTTAGGATAGTTCACTGTGTAACCACTATTGACATTGGAGCCAAAGGTGATTGGCGAATCGGTATCGACTACTTCGAAACCATTCGCAGTTGCGTCAATCGAGTAATCGATATCAGCCCACTGACCACTTGAGTCAATGTAGTGTAGAGGATTAGAAGAGTAGACCATATCAAGTCCTCCTTCTTCATCGATGAAAACCTTGGAGTTTTGATCTCTCATACCGATCATCTCCATATCTTCATCATATCCATAGTCATCAGCTACGAATGCTGCTGAATCAGAACGAGATTCAGTTGCATCGATGCCAACTTTTTCATCTGTTTCAACGTTAGTTGAAATTTCTTCTATCTTGTCGCCGTTCGAAACGGTAGATGCAAGGGGCATCATTACCATCAATAAGCACAATAGAAGCGCAATTCCAATTCCGCTAAATACTGTTTTTCCTTTATTATTTTTCATTTCTAACATGTGTCATTCCTCCACGCGTCACCGCATGTATGATGTGGCACGACTTATACCCCTTATGAGCCTTGGGGTGCATAATCTTTGAAAAACCTCTCAAGTAACACGAACTGAGGTCTTAATAATTCAACTAAATTTTTGGAAAAAGAGGCTTAAAATAGAGAAAAATAACAAATAAAAAAAAAGCCGGGAAGGGCACCAAAGTGCCCCGCCCGGCAATTATATCAATTCCTCAGAATTGACGTGCCTAGGATACTGATCTAATCAGTAGTCCCATTCCTTGTTTTCATCGTCGCCATCATCGCCTCTTGAAAGGATGAAAGCGCCGACTACAAATGCGGCTACTACAACTACACCAATTACTCCCCAAGTCCAAGTAGGAACTCCTGAAGATGCTTCAGTATCTGTTGTCTGTGAGCCATCATCTGGGTTTGTAGTAACATCATCTCTACTATATTCAATGAAACTAGAGGATGCTGCGGTAGCAGTATTACCAACTACGTCAACAGGTACTACAGCAAAGTGAACATCGTATGTACCTGCTGTTGTGTATTGGTTGATAGTTGCATCAGTAGTTGCGGTTGCAACACAAGCTTCTGTACCAATTAGAGCACTCATATCGGAAGCAGAGAATGATGCCTTCATGTAACATACTAACCATGATGCAATATCTGAGTCTTCAGAAGAAGCATTCCAATCAAGAACCCAAGTTTCTCCAGATTCAGCAATAGTCAAACCAGTAGCAGTAACTGCTGCAACTTCCTTGTCAGCAACTACTGAACCAGTTGCTTCGTTACTACATAATCCACCGTTACAAACCGCTGCAGAAACATGGTATGTTGTACCATGAACAGTGTTTTGACCGGAGAATAGCGTGTCTGAAACTCCGGATTCAAAACTACCAGCAGAAACAGGTGATGCACAGTTTGCATCAGTTTCACAAACATTGACAACTACTCTGTCATCGCTAAGCATAGTTCCATCAATAGTCCAGCTGATTGAAATTCCACCAGCCTTAGATGCTGAAGCAGCAAATCCGCTAATATTGGCAGAAGGTGCTGCATCTTGAGTCAACTGACCGCCGAATAGATGTACTTCTGAACCGGAACCAAGCATTGCAGTTCCAGAGCCCCAGTTAAATGTATAAGCGCTGGTTGTAGCATCTACTTCAATAGGAGTCCCTTCTGCAAGAAGTTGCCAAAGGTTACCGATCTTGACCCACATAGATGTGGCTCCTAAATCGTTACCGAATTCAACTGAAACTGTCTGACTGTCAATCTTCTCAACATCATATGTAGTAGATGGAGTGAAAGTAACCGCTCCTACAGATGAATAAGTACCATCAAAACCTGGTAGAGAGACATCTGAAGCAAGAGTAGCATTATCAAATCCAACTCCAAGACCTACAGTCTTGTAGACGATACTATAAGTTGCAGTCAAACCATTATCTAATCCAGTAGAAGTAAACTCGTTGAGGTTCCAAACAGATACTGTGCCTGATGCAGAATCAGAAGCACCATAAATATCCATTACTTCTAAATTGTACTCAAATGTTGGAACCATCGATTCTGATAGAGCAACAAAACATTCATTGGAGTCAGAGTCACAACCAAGATCATTGCCCATTGAATCTGTCCAAGTGTAGATTAGTTGGTCGCCTTCGACGTCAAAGGCTTCAGCAGTAATTGAAATTGGTTCAATTGTTTGACCGAAGATTGGATCTTTTGTCGAAGCAGTAAGTGATAAAATTTGAGGAGCAAAGTTTTCGACATTCACATCGTGAGAATATCTGTTATTGGCCAAAGACATATCCTCGACTTTAGTATCAAGTGTCTCAGTGGTTTCCATGTATTGTCCAAGAATATTTGCTTGAGCCTCAATAGAGTAAGCTCCCTCGCTTAGAGAGATACTCACACATGCTTCACCAAGCATATCTGCATCTGTTTTAGATGTAGCCATACCTAGATACTTGTAAGCAATTTGTGTTTCCATTACTGTACAGTTGTCAGTGTAATGGTAAGATGTCCCGATTTCTCCAGTTACAGTGTAACTCATGTTCCAATCATATACGAAAGATAATGAACTGGAATCATAACCAACTTCGCTGTATAGTATGTAGTCTCCAGGAGACAAAGAAGAAGTGATATCAATTCCTATGCCCCCATAGTAGTCATAGGTATCTTCGACATCATCATATGAAATCAATTGGAATTCATATAGTGAAGCATCGTGGAAACTGTCTGTTGCACCTTCAATTGTATCTGTATTAGAGCCAGTATATTCATCTTCCCAATTAGAGGAGTCAAAACTCTTCTCACATCTAATCGTTTCAAAAGCACCGCTTCCACAAGAAGTGTGGTAATCGTATATTGTAAATCCTGTTAATGTAGCTGTTACTGAGTATTGAGTAGCACTTGATGCAGTAGATGGGGAAATCGAACCGACCGTTTGTCCAACGTGTGAACCTTGATTTCCATCATCTCCAACGACATATGCCCAACCAGTTTCAGTTGCACTAGGGTCTTCATCAACAGCACGGGTATCAACAGTAGAGTTAACTCCAACCATGAATGATGATGAATCACCTGCATCAACACCGGAATATACCATTGCTACTGTAGCATTTCTAATAGTCATGTTAGCCATACCTGGTGCATCTAATGAAACTGAAATTTTGAAATTCTTTACATCGTCACCTTCAATAGTAGGACCCAAATCGTTTCCTTGGGCATCCACCCATGTGAGCTCGACTGCAACATCATAGTAATCGCGTACTGTTACTGCTACACCCAACTCATCATTTCCTGGATCACCAAGAACTGAAGAGGTAACTGAAACAATAACTATGTAATTTCCAGAGGATGGATTCCAAACAATGTCAGATCCAGCAGAATCCTTGAGAGTTAATTCGCCTCCGCCTACAAAGTCTCCAGCAACAACTGATGTTTCTTGACAAGTAGCAAAATTACAAACTGCATTAGCATTATCCCATGCTAAATCATTACCGCTCGAATCCTTTGCAATGTCACCCTTAGTTCCACCAACATCGGTGTAAACTGTAACTTGATATTGCATATTTGTCAAATCAGCGTCTCCAGAATTTCTAAGGTAGGCCTTGAAATTTACTGGTATTCCTGACAACAACTCGTCAGTACATGAGCCAGATGATGTGCATGTGGTCTCTCTAGGAGAGGTAATCACAACAACTTCAGGGTCTGCCTCAGCACGTGCGTTTGTGTCTTCAATTTCTTTCATTTCTTGTAGCTCGACAATGTCAATACTTGCTAATACGCTAGTCAACATCAACATGACGAGAATCATTGGGGTCATTTTATTCATATCTATACCTCCGACGGTTCGGTATTCCGCTCCACGCCAAATGCCGTATTTATACTATGGGAAGGTTTAGATAAGGCCGGAAACCTTGAAAATCAATGATTTACCAAATGCAGCAACTTGTTTTCACCCTAGAATGGAGTGGTTTATTTGTGAGTTCGTTGAGAAATAAAATATCCCAAAAACTTGTAGAAATCTACAAATTTAGTATTAAAAATAACATAATCAAGTTAAATATCTCTCAATGCTGCTGATGGAGGTACTTTTGAAGCAGACCTAATTGGTATCACTGTAGCGAGTAAAATCAAGACCCATCCTCCAATTAGTATGGATACTATCGAGGCCCAAGGTAAAGTGAAATCAGCCCCTTGATCTTCCCAGAATGCTCGATATAGAGAATAATGGAAGCCTATTGCAACCAAAACGCCGTTCAATATTCCTAATATTCCAACCCATGAAACCTCAATCAGGAATGTTGCAGTAACCATTTTTCTACGATAACCTAGGGCACGTAAAATACCAATTGTTCGACGACGTTCTGAAACGGATCGAACAGTCACAACACCAATGCCAGCAATACCTACAATCAATCCTAAAGCCAAGTATCCTTCAAAAATACCAAGTATTGCAATAACCAATGATTGAATCAATATTACATCATCAGAAATTATGGAAACTGTTGCTCCCTCATCATTCAATTTTTCTTCTAAGTGTTCGGCTAATTCGGCAGAAGCAATTCTTAATTCAGCGGTTTTTCCGGCTGCAGAAAGAGTTTGTACATCTGATGAATCAAAATCATCACTCGGTTGAGAATCATCCGATAAACTAACGTACATTCTAGTTAGCCGAGCATCGAATTGTTCCACTGCTATTTCTGAGTTAATCCACACACCAGGGGAGAACAAATATGAAGACTGTTCTAAGAATCCTCCAACAACAACATTTCTGCTATTTCCTGGGTTTGATAAATCAATTAGAGAAATCGAATCTCCAATTGAAAAACTCATCGATGAAATACCGGTTCCATCGGTGCTCAATTCTAGTCCAAATGAGGCATCCACTAGAACTATATCGTCACGATTTCCAATTGAAATCCAAGCCTCTTCAGCAGTATCTCCTAATGATTCATCCCACAGATGAAGAGGAAGACCTCCATGCATTGCAAAACCATCATCAAAACCTCGTAAGATATACGGCATTCTTTCCTCTAAATCATCCTCTAAGAATACTTCAGAACGATACACTTTGCCAACTGCATCAATATCTCTTTCCAGTTGTGTGGATAAATTCCACTCAAGAGGATCACTTGATAATTCTAAAGGCCTAGAACGTGATGCTGTAAGCATCAATTCAAATTCACCCTCAGTATCTTCCACAAAAGAGCTAGAATAATTATCAAATTGCTCGGTATATCCACCTAAAACAATCACTGAAAATACTGTAATTGAGAACATCCCCATTACGACTGCAGTTCTTACGGGGGTTGCCAAAGGATGTGCTAATGCTACTGGTAAAACTGGGCCCCAACGTTTGGTAAAGAATTGTGAGCGGCCTATTTTTGAAACTAGAATTGGTGCAGCACTAGTAAGAAGTAGTACTCCTGCAAACACTTCGAATAAACCTAGTAGTATGAAAGAAAATTCATCTGGAGTCATGTTATTTCTAATAGGGTCAAATGGTTCGAGAGCTATTGTCCATACAAGCAATAGCCCTCCTGTCCAAGCCAATGTATTCCTACCACTATGCCTTGCACGCATCTTCCATTTTGCATTTTTATCTTTGAACATCACAGGTAATTCCCAAGTAAAAATAGGCACCAGTGTTAGAATCACTAAAACACCACCGATAGTCCACAACAAATAGGCCAATCCTGAATCAAAACCTAACACAAGAAGAATCAACAAGAAAATTGCAGAACCACCAAAAGTAACAATCTGTGAAAGTAATAGTATCCATGGAATAGTTGTTTGTATCCTTACTACCCCTCCTTTCAAGGCTGAAACGATATTCAGTTTAGATGTCCAAAGTGCGGAACACCACAAAGTGAAAATCGCAATCAAGAAGCCCCATGCCCACCCAGCGAAAACTGAGGACCACTCCCAAGCAAAGGTGAAAAGGTCTGAACCTGCTGCTGCAAAAATACTGTCGAATGCTATACTGATTACCCAAGCCAGGAATAATCCAAGAATTGATCCGATTGCACCTGCTAAAGATGCTACAATTACACCTTCTTGAACCGCCAATGCTCTAGCATCAGAACGACTTATGCCAATCGCTCGTAGAACTCCCATCTCACTCCTTCTTGCTTCTGCTAACATCAAAATTATCGTTAAAACCAATAGAATACCGGCTGCAATAGTAAAGGTTCCAAAGACCAAGAACATACCTGCTATTACACCAGATGATTGTGCTGCTGCCTTACTTGCCTCTACTTTTACCGCAGTAAAAGATGCTCCTAAGTCATCACTATCTGAACGATTATTTAACCAGTCAGTCAAGCTATTTATCGCATCAGCCCTTGCTACAAAATCTTCAGAATCGAGTAGACCTCCTCCGATTATAACTATTGATCTTTCATCAGAAGCTGCTGCAGAAAGTTGCTCAGCATACTGTAAGGAAATGAATCCTAAAACCACACTATCGAGGTCACTAAGTGATTCTAATCCTTCTTCTTGGCCATAGATACCAGAAGTATTCAAGCGTAGAGCACTATCATTACCAAAGGCATATGGAATCAAGCCCTTAACCCATATTTGACCACTATTTTCTGTTAATCCAAGCGGAGAAAGTCTTTGACTAATCGAGATACTATCGCCACTGACATTTACAGGAGATTGAGGCCCTTCGAAGGCAAGAAGTAATTGTGGAAGTTCCCCAAAGCCCCCTGCACTAGAGAGGATTGGTAGGCGTATAGATTCAATTTCAGAATCTTGCCATCGTAACAAACCTTCGTCATAGGTACACCAATTCCCACCAAATGCGTCTAGTAAAACTGCTACTGAATCACACTGAGAATGTATTGACTGATTCGAGGATTGTTGGCTGGATTCAGGCCAATACTGCCCTTCAGTCCAAACAGAAAAATTAGCATTGATGTCGATTGAATCAGAAATATACCTATCAACAGTCAGTAATCCTTCAATTTCTAGATAAATCATATCTTCAATGTGCAAGTCTATCGCTCGAACTGTAGAAGGTAAGTTAAGTGAAAGTTCTACACTATTATCAGATGATAGATCTTCATTATATCGATGTAAAACTAAGATTTCACTATCTAGTTCTACGGCCCACCACGATTGTTCTGTTGCAGATATTGAATGTACTATTCCGTCGGTTTCTTGCTTTGCCCAATATTCATCGTTTGAATCATTCTCACTCGCGATTAATATGCCATCTGTATGAGCTATTGCTCCTTTATCACCCTCGCTGTTGAGGGTGAAATCATAAGTTCTGTCAAGGTCTTCTACCTGCCATAACCAAGATGTCCCATTACCACCAATTTGGAAACCAAAACCTGAATCTGATACATGCCAAAGTCCATTTTTGCCTTCTTGGATATCTGTAACCGATGAAGATGATAGAGTCAGTAATTGCTCGTTATTATGCTCTATTTCTATCATTGGTATCTGTAATACTTCCATCAAGGAACTGTCTGGTATAATACTAGACAAATTCTCACGTAAAGCAACTACGTCCTCGCCTTGTAAACGCCCTAATCCTTTGTCGGTAGATAGTGAAAGTGACGAGGTTTGTTCTTCAAAGTCTAATGAAAAACCTACATCCTCGGCGGTTAAGGTTTGGTTGAGAATATCACCTAATTGCTCAATTACGGGTTCTATTGTCCCTTCATCATCGACATTGTCAGATAGTGCATAGTAAACTGTATTCAGTTTTGAATCGTATTGTTGCAGCTCTTGAGCCGTGGATAAATCTGTAAAAATTGCTGGAGATTTAGTTCCTGCGAGATTCGCCATACCTTCATTTTCGACAATTTGGAAAATAGTTGCATTACTTTCTATTCGCTTTCTTCCTTCTTCAGAACTAACATACCAGCCCAATTCAACGCTATCTCCAACCGATAAATCGAGTTCATTGGAAAGTACTTGATTTATTACAATTTGAGTTTGAGAACTTACCATATTCTGTTCTTCTATGTCGATGAAGCGAATACCATCATTAGATGAACCAAGATTAGGCCAAACTGCTAAGGAATCTATGCTAGAGTTCATACTAGCCCAAGTAACTGCTGGAAGTGATTTACCACTGGGCGAACTTATACTAACACCAGAAATAAGACCTTGCTGTTGACCTTTTATGTCACCTTCTAATGATTCATCCAATTGAATTTCATCCCATAATTGATTAGCGACACTTTCGGAAAAAATTACTCTTTCACCAGTGCTCATATCAAATCCAGAAAGTGTAACGTCAGTCTCACCCCAGGATGCTTCGATTTCATATCGAACTGTAGCATCCAATGAATCACCAACAACCAATGAAGATGTTATAATTGCTGAAGCGATTACTAGACCAGCCAATAAAAGAGCAGCCTGTCTTTTTCTTCTAAGAACATTCTCTTTAGCAAGTCTCCAAACGACCAACCTTTGAGGCACTAATAATGGCTGAATTAACACATGGCTAATCAATGCAAAACTCAGTGCTCCTGCCCATAATGTCAGTCCATCAATTGTTAGCCATCTAAGTACCAAAAATGCGATTATACCATCTGCAACAGGACCTAAAATTAACAAGGCTATAATCCAAAGAGGTAATTTTCGATTCTTTCCGATTAGCAGGGTTGATATTCCACATGGAATACCAATCAAGACCAAAAGGACAAGAGATTCGAAAAACAGAATCACTCCTCCTCTTCGCCTCTTCCATAATCAATTATCAATCCATCATCCATTTGCATAATACGACTACACTTTGAGGCGATTTCTTTGTCGTGAGTAACTAATAGGAAGGTTGTCCCTAATTTATTATTAATTTCTTTGAGAAGATCCATAACGTTATTTGAGGTTGTAGAATCTAAATTCCCTGTAGGTTCATCACATAAAATAACCTTAGGATGATGCACTATCGCCCTTGCAACAGCAACTCTCTGTTGTTGGCCGCCAGAAAGTTCAGTTGGTCGATGTTCGCTTCTATCAGCTAGACCTACCGATTCTAGAGCCTCAAGAGCGGTTTTTCTTGCTTCTTGTGCTGATTTTCCTAGCAATAGTAACGGTAATTCAACATTCTCGACAGCAGATAGAACCGGTAAAAGATTGAAGTCTTGGAAAATAAAACCCAAATTTTCTGCTCGCATCTGAGTTCTCTGGTCATCAGAAACTGAATACATCGGCTGTCCTGCAATCAAAACCTCTCCGGAATTAGGTTGATCAATTCCTGATAAAACATTGAGTAAAGTCGTTTTTCCACAGCCTGAAGGACCCATTATTGCTATCATTTCCCCTTCTTTGATAGATACATCAACACCACGTACCGCTTGTACAGTAGAATCGCCTGAAGCATAAATTTTCCATAATTGAGTGGCTTGCATCACGGGTCGCATGAATATAGTTCAGTAGAACTGCGTTGATAAACTACCGCTTCAAAGCATCAACATGGCCGACAAAAGTGATACCATTTCCGTATCTGTTGTTGCTTTTGGGCCACTGAAAGACGAAATTGCTTCAAAGCAAATTATAGTTTTAGAAAAAAATTCAACAATTGAACAATTGATAAAATCACTAAATATCGAAAAATGGCTTAACCGAGGACTAACTGTGGCATTGAATAGTGAAAGATGTGGTTTATCCTCGATATTGGAGGATGGGGATGATTTAGCATTATTGCCACCGGTTTCTGGTGGCTAAAATCGTATTTTTTTAGGATTCTGTTGCGAAGCCTTAACACACCTAACCACTACCACAAGATGAGGAAGAGAAATGTTTGGAGGACTAGGACCCCTTGAAATCATAGTGCTGCTCGTCATTTTTTTCGTTTTATTCGGCGCTGAACGATTACCCAAGATGGCTAATGCGTTAGGAAGGTCAAAAGGGGAGTTCCAAAAGGGATTGGACCAATCGACAAAGGCTATGAAAATCGAAGAAACAAAAGCAGATCTTGAAGCGGACGGACGAACACCTAGTCAAGCATTAGCAGCCCGTGCCAAAGCAGTAGGAATAGACCCTACCGGCATGGAAGTTGAAGAAGTCGAGAAGAAAGTCGCAGCATTAGAAGCGATGAATTCAGAAGAGTAATTACTTCACTTTTTTCAACATCATTGGGGAACCACAGACATCACAATCTTTGACAGACCCTTTTTTAGAACGGTCAACGTTAGGTGGAACCTCTGTTTTTGCACGGCAACCGGTGCATCTTAATTCCCATTTCCAAACTTGTTTAGCACCCTTAGAATCAACAGAGGAAGTTATTTTATCAGCACTCTGCATCGTATTTTGCAAGCGATAGTCATCAGTAAATAATGGTAAATCTAAGCCTAAGGCTAATGCTAAAACATCCAAATCAACATCTGAAAGCCGTGGAAGGTCGCCAGATTTAGCAGCAACCTCTCGGGCTTTTTCCAACCAGTTAGTTGGAACTTGCCTCCAATCTATATCAAGAGCGAATACCAACATAGAACGCTGAGGACTGACTCTTTCAATCTCTTGACGTTGGCTCTCGGCACAGATTCCTCCAGCCAACTTGTCCGCTGGCCAGTGAAGTAAAGCAGCCGTATCGAGAACTCGCATCATTACTACCGTCCAATAAAGCACTCCATCAACCCACCGATTATGCGCACATTCAAGACTTGGTGGCCAAACCACCGTTCATGTCGTGGAAGGATTCCATCTTGGACTTCTTCGATATTTTTGGGCCTGCAACTCTAGCAGTGGTCTCTTTTACCGAGGCAATTATTCAACCAGTACCTCCTGATTTGCTATATCTGCCGATGCTTTATGATGCAGCTGGAAATATTCCACTTATCACATGGTTATTCTTAGCAGTAACACTATCTTCTGTTGCCGGATCCTATATTGGTTACCTAATTGGTAAAAAATGGGGAAGAGAGTTATTGGATAAATTTGCCAAACCGAAACATGTCGAAAAATTGGAAGCATTAACGATTAGATATGGGACATTAGGAATTTTTATCGCTGCATTTTCTCCAATTCCATACAAGGTGTTTGGTTGGGTCGCTGGAATGGGTGAGATGAATCGCAAGGCATTTATTTTTGCAGGACTATGTGGAAGAAGCCTAAGATTTGGCTTAGAGGCAATATTGATTGGAGTATATGGCAAAAGGGCACTAGATGCTATGAATACATTTCTTGACAATGAAATTCTTATTGGAATAATAATGATTATTTCATGCATTTTACTTTGGGTAGCATGGTCTTGGTGGTCTAATTTGACTATTGAAGAAAGCACTGAATCTGTTAATTGAGTTAATTAATTCATACCTAATCGTTATGAACGGGTTGTTTGTCGGGTGGTTTGGCAGTCGCTCGTGTGGTGTAGCCAGGTCCATCATTGCGGGTTTTCATCCCGTCGACCCGGGTTCGAATCCCGGCACGAGCACCATAACCAAAATAGCATGCAGTGTTGCGTTTTTTTGACTCGAAAAAAGAAGTGGATTTGAGGGGGGGGTCAAAATTTGGCCCTACTTTAGTCTCTTGGAGGTTGAAGTATAAAAGTAACAAAAGCAGTGATAAGTAATACTCCAGAAAAGATCATACAACACGAGGAAATAGTATATCCAATTGCTTTTCCAGCGCCTTCTGCTAAACCTTCACCCACACCTTGAGCAAGATCTTCTTCCCAACTACAGTCATCACATTGCTGAGTCTCTACAGAACCATTAACGGTTTGAAAGTAAACTATACCTGCGCCTATTGCTAGTAAAAAAGAGAGAACGAGTAGTATCGGTACTTCCAAACGAGGCTTATTTGAAATTTCGATAACAGGAGATTCATCCTCAAACTCGAAATAAGACTCATCCTCGAATTCGAATTCATTTTCACAGTGAGAGCATTCGAATAATCCAAAAACACCATCTTCTAATTCAACAACTTCATCACAATGAGGGCATTGAATCTCTACCATGTCGCGACTAGAATTTAATATGCATTAAGGGTTGAGCCATC
>CAXFAS010000012.1:0-53013 GCA_964001175.1 uncultured euryarchaeote | reverse complement strand
CATCAGCACTAGTTACTACCAAAGTATAGTCGCCATCCGAAAGAATCGTAGTAATGTGTTCGTGATTTTTCTTTGTGGCAAATTCATCAGTA
This sequence comes from uncultured euryarchaeote, assembly GCA_964001175.1. GTDB lineage: Archaea > Thermoplasmatota > Poseidoniia > Poseidoniales > Poseidoniaceae > MGIIa-L1. Next base: position 52,921 of record CAXFAS010000012.1, on the reverse strand, counting down.
TGGATTACTGTACCATCAAGACTGATTGATTCTGTTGCACTCTCAGAGGTATACCATGAGATTCTTGCTCGCCCATCTTCTAGCACCTCGACTGCTAAATTGAGCATTTCTGGTGCCACATCATCGACTACTGTTGAAGTGGTAAAGTTAACCATTTCAGAGGTTATTTCACCAATTGAAACAATACATTCATACTCAATTCCTGAGGTTAAACCGGTTGCAGTAACCGTATTTGTTAACTCTTCACTGCTCCATGATTGATTGATTGCAGGAGTTGTTTGGCCAGCCTCATTACAGGTTAAATCCCCTGATGCTGCTTGAGTGGTTGACCATTCTAGAATTGCTGAATCGGCAGTACTACTAACGAACTTGAAACCGTAAATTTGCTGAGCAATTTCTGGCATTTCAAAGCCAGTTAATTGAGCATATGTATGGCCTTGAACATCGTAAGAAGACAACATTGCTTGCTGTCCTTCACCATCAAGAATCACATCGATAATGTTTGGATCATAATCAATTCCATCATCTGCAGCAGGGTCTGCTCCACCGCCAAGTCTCCAAGTCTTAGCAGTTGCATCGACATCCCGCCACTTACCGGTTCCAAATCCATCTTGGCTACCGATTACTATGATGTAGCGATAATTGGAAACCTCACTACCAATTACATCTTTACTTACGGTAAACGTGATTGTTTTTGCATCAACATCTCCTGAAACATCTATGCCTCTTGCAGAGGTACTACCGGTTTCTGCTTGAACCGCTTGGACTGCTCCTGGCTCACCTGTTCCACTGATAGCAACTTCCCATGCCCAGTCTGGATGAACTTCAGCATTAGCTCCGGTTAACATTTCCACCTCACCGTAGGAAGTGTCGCCTTGGTCAACATATATCTGAACGATTTGATGGCTAAATCCATTGGCTAGCCCCCAAATGTCAGTCATATCTTCCATTTCAATAATGAATTGTGCATTCCATGCACTTTGTCGTACTGTTACTTTCGTCGCATCCCATAAGCCGCTACCGGTATCTGTAGCGAAATCACTAGCAAGTGGATAGGTATAGTCGCCGTCGCCATTCTCATCGCCAACTGCATCGTCTAATTCGAGTAAAGTTACCCACTCTTCTAAGTCTGGAAGAATGAGTTCTGCTGGTGCTGGTGGCGCTATTTCCATATCTTCACCATCTCCGTAGGCTAGTGAATCGGCCCAAGAAGAGACTACCTTAATTCTGGTTGTATATCTAGGAGCCAAGCCGATTTCTGCCCACGGAATCATGAACTCATAGACATCATCAACTGCACAGGCACCCAAGGAAGAGGTACTGGTTAGAACCCATTGTTCATTTTCTCCAGTCTTACCTTTGGCTGTAAATAAATTCCACTTAGCACGGCCATCGTCTCTAACTGAATCAAAGTCGATAGCGACCATGTATTTGGCTGGGAATCCTAGAATTTGATTACCGTAATAGGTGCGGAAATTGGTTTCAACCTCATTGAAATTTACTGCATTCGGTTGCATGAAATATATTGCAAGGTCGGGTTGGTCATACTCTGAATTACGAGAGACTTCAGCCAATTCATCTGCAGTTACAGAATCAATTCTCATGAATACATTACTTGAATCATAACCGACATAGAAATTGTCAATGTCAAAATCTCCACCATCTACAGATGCGTCATATTTTGCTGCTCCATCCCATTCACCGGGCAAAGCAATTCCATCTATCATCGGTTCAATTATGCCACCATATGGCACGATTGGCGTTGCTGCCCCTGTCCACAGATCTTGCAGATAAGGAGGTAAATCTAGATTGATCGCACGATAAATATTTGATAAATGAACCTTGAATAATACGTCCCAGTTCTCATCATAACCGCTATCTTGGTCTAAGCCATACCACCAAAACCAGTCACTACCCTCAGCGATATAGAGAGATTCCCATGCATTTGAGAGTCCTGGGTGAGTTGGATTATCTTCTTCAAACGCCACTAGTGCTTGACGTGCCTCAACTAAACGTTGCCATCCAAGGCTTTCCTCGGGCTCTCCGGCCCATGTTCGCAAGGTTCCATCAATCCAAGAACCCGTTCCAATGGTTTGAATTTCAGGCAAATCCGGTTCTGTTGCTAAAAATTCGCTAGGAGTTGTGGTGACGATTGTTGGGTGTTCAGCAAGGCGGGAATACCATTCATGCATGAATGGTCTAGCATTATCTTGGTGTTGGAATTCCGACATAAACATCCAGTTCTCACCATCAAGTGCAACTGTGAGTAGATGCTCTGATGGATCTTCGCCAGCATCGAGTAATTCTTGTCTAATATTATCGAGGTAAGCAATAAAGTCTGAAACTGCGGCTTCAGGAGTCATTGTTCCGTATTGGAAAGCAATTCTATCTGAGATTACTCTGTCTCTAAACACTGTTGCTACTTCTCCGCCATCACTACCAGTGACAATCCAAGGAGTGGCTAAGTTGCTAGCAATATCAACGTCGATGAAGTTTCCATTAACATCGGTTGACTTCATCAGAATTTCTTCATCGGTAACCATCCATTCAATTCCTACATCTGAAACTGGCTCAACCATATCTGGAGATACCGCTTCTTCGCTAGGCCACATTCCTGTTGGACGGAATCCCAATTTAGATTCAAACAGGTCCATTCCTGTAATCAAATGATTTTGCACATCTTCTGGCCATGAGTCTTTATTCACGCGGATTCCGTCTTCCATTGTCCAACCATCCATCATCAAAAGTGGCATTATCGGATGATAGTATGGAGTGGTGGTTAGTTCAATCTGCCCTTGTGCAGCCAATTCACTATACATTGGCAAAACATTCGCCATATGTTCATGTTGCTTATCGACTACATACATCAAATCTGAATGAGTATATTGTCCGGCTTGCATGAATAAATCGATCAAGCCTTGGTCTTTGTGACTCAGATTATATTCGCCAAGAACATAATCAGGAGAGAATTGATAGAGGTACCATAAAACTTGTAAATCAAGATAATCTTGTTCTGAAAGTAGTGTATCGGTCATTATTGTTGCTGGCTTTAGGTTGTGAAGAGTCATGTCATAGAGTTCTGAATACCTATTACTGGAAGGGTATAACCAAGATTGTATGTGACCTGTTTCTGATACATTATATATCCAGCCACTATTCCAGAATGATTGGAATTGCATTGTATGTAGTTCGAGAGCTGTGGCATTAGGATAGCCGCCTTCTGGCCAAGGTCGCTTAGCCATGTCAGTGTGGTCATCGAGTGGTTCATTCTCATAATAGTCAACCAATTGTTCGATAAATGATGGTACGAGGTTGTAGGTAACCTTTGTACCGGTCTGGGCTAAGATTCCTGGTGAATCAACATACTCAGTCATAGCATGGACTCTTACCCAAGGCATTTCGTAAGTATTGGTTAGTTTATTCTTGTAATATGGTTGATGTTGATGGAAAATAATCGCTAAATTCAGAGCATCGTCGACTTTAGTAATACTTTCAGCCTCAACAACCGGTAATGAGTTTGGTGAGGTTGCATTATTTACATTATCAATATGATAAGAATGAGTGAATGTTTCTTGTCCATTTGAACTGGCTGGATTTTCGCTAGGGAATGATGTCCAAACATGCCCTTCGTCTTGCCATTGTGCATAAACCATGAATTGTAGAGTTGTTGGAGCACCTAATGCTGACCAAGGGATTGCCATTTCTGTAACTGTATTATCAGCCCAGCCAACATATATATCACTGGAAGATAAATTACCCTGATCTGCCCATGAAGTTCCATCATGAGAGAAATATTGGTTGTATGATGAGTCCTCAAGAGCAAATCCGTAGTCGGCTGCAAATGGTAGTGTATGAGCAAAATTCCAATCTTTACTTAGAACTGAGCCCCCTTCACTAGTGTTAAAATAAACAAATAGATCTGCTCCTTCAGATAATGATGCCCAATCTGTACCTATCCATGCAACATAGAAATTGGTTGCATCCCAAGTAACATGTAAAGTAACGCCGTTGCTATCAGTTCCTAATTCGCTGTCCGTAGACCACTCTGAAACATCTCCATCTACAGTCATAGTTTCAGGAGTGGTAGCAGAAACAAAACCCATGAATGCTTGTAAGCAAAATAGTAGAACCATGAAACTAGCAGTCGCTCTCATCGAGTTAGGCTGAATGTGATAACTTGAAAGGGTTTATTGTCGACCGTTTATCCATGGGGAGAGATATTGGCATTCTTTGCCACCTAACCTCTTTACCCAATGGGAAAATTTCGGACAGTTACAAATTCCTAGAGTTTCTAGGGCGGAATGGATATTCTAAATGGCAATTTTTACCATTGACTCCGCCAGATAAACATAGTTCGCCATATGCTTCTCCTTCGGCTTTTGCTGGCCATTATGGAATTTGTTCAAAAGAGGATATTGCTGATTTAACGGAAGAAAATTACTGGTTAGAGGATTGGGCTTTGTTTGCCACTATAGAACAACATTATCCTGAGAAAAATTGGACACAATGGCCCGAAGAATTACGCAATAGAGATCCTGTTGCTTTAGCCAAGTGGCGGGAAAAAATAGACCCTGAAATTATTAGACAAGGTATTTTTCAACATGAATGGTTAGAAATGAAAAATATATCCAACCAGATGGGAATTGAGTTAATTGGAGATTTACCTATATTTATTTCACATCATTCTGCTGATGTTTGGTCTCACCCGGAATTATTCCAGTTAGATGACGATGGTTTACCTACTGTAGTTGCTGGAGTGCCGCCAGATTATTTTAGTGAAACTGGACAAAAATGGAATACTGTGTTGTATAATTGGGAACAACATGAGAAATCAAACTGGCGATGGTGGCGTGAAAGAATGGCTAGAATGCTAAGGCTTTTCGATATCGTAAGAATTGACCATTTCCGTGGATTTCATTCTGCATGGGCAGTGCCTAGAGAAGCTGAAGATGGAATCATCGGTGTTTGGCAAGATGGCCCGAAAGACAAAATTATTCAGCAACTAATGGATGTTGCTGGAAATAAAGATAGGATAATTGCCGAGGATTTGGGCATAATTCCTCAAGAAGTATTAGATCTGAGACTTAAATTCAATTTACGAGGAATGGCAATTTTACAATTCGGTTTTGATGAGGATTTTGCTGAAAGCCCACATCATCCTAAAAACATCAACTCAATGCAAGTTGTTTATACTGGAACTCATGATAATAATACTACATTGGGCTGGTGGCAATCAACTGATGGGGTGACAAGAGACAATGTTTTAGCAATGACTGGGGAAACTGACGACATAGTAGGTTCGATGATAGATTTAGCAAAAAACTGTGAATCGCCGCTATGTATAATCCCAGTTCAAGACCTCTTGCGTCTTGATTCCTCAGGCAGGATGAATGTACCAGGAGTAGAACAAGGAAATTGGCAATGGCAATTTCAGTGGGATGATTTAAAATTATGATGTTATACCATTTAGGGTCATTATCATAACCCCCCTTAGTCACCCAAACGACGAATGGGACTAGTTGGCTACCTTACTGCAGAAATTGGAATATGGTCAGAATTGCATACATATTCTGGAGGATTAGGCGTATTAGCAGGCGACCACGTTAAATCTGCAGCAGATGCTGGAATAGATTTGGTTGGAGTGACTTTGCTTTACCGAGAAGGTTACGGGCGCCAACATATCGATGATTCAGGCAATCAAACTGAAAGTTTTGCGGCTATTGATCCAGCAGACCATTTAATTGATACCGGCATTGACTTAACACTCCCTCTAGATGGAGAAACGTTGTATTCAAAAGTCTGGAAGGTCGAAGTTGTTGGAGTTAATGGCCATGTTGTTCCTGTTTACTTCTTGGATACCCATCACCAAAATAATTCAGAATACCATAAGCGACTTGGTGCCAGATTATATGGCGGAAATGACGATGTTCGAATTAGACAAGAGTACCTGCTTGGTGTTGGAGGTGTACGATTATTGAATAAACTAGGCAAAGACTTCTCAGGTCTGCATCTAAATGAAGGGCACTGTACTTTTGCATTATTGGAATTACTAAAACAAGGCTGGACTAGAGAAGATTTGAGTAGAAAGATTTTGTTTACAACTCACACACCTGTTCCTGCAGGTCACGACAGATTCGAATGGAATGATGTCAATGAGGTATTAGGAAGCCTAATGCCAAAAGATGCAATTGAACTTGTTAAATCGGTTGGAGACCCTGAAGATGGCGCTAGATGTTCGATGTCTCATCTTGCAGTAGCACTTACTGAACAGGTAAATGCTGTATCCAATCTTAACGCTGAAGTAGCTTCGAAAATGTTCGATAATTATCACATTCACCCTCTTACAAATGGTGTTCATCACATCACATGGACTTCACCGACTATGGCTGAATTGTACAATAAAAATATGCCTGGATGGAAGCAAGACCCTACACAATTGAGCTATGCAGGTAAATTATCTGATGAGGATTTACTGGAGGCGAGAAGAAAAAACCGTAAGATTTTCCGCGAATTGGTCAGGGTTTCAACCGGAGTGGAATTGGAAGAAGATAGGTTGACCATTGGTTTCGCTCGACGCTTTGCAACTTACAAAAGAGCAAATTTAGTCTTCCATGATCTCGATAAGTTAAGAGAAATCGGCGCCGGTAAAATACAATTCGTATTTTCTGGCAAAGCGCATCCTAGAGATGAGGGCGGTAAGCAATTAATTCGGGATATCTATGGCAGTGCTAAGCATTTAGAAGAAGAAATTCCAGTCGCATTTTTAGAAAATTATGACATGGATACTGGATTGGCAATTACCAGTGGTGTTGACATCTGGCTCAATAATCCTGTACGACCTATGGAAGCATCAGGGACTTCTGGCATGAAAGCAGCAATGAATGGAGTACCTAATTGTTCGATCTTAGATGGTTGGTGGCCTGAAGGTTGTCAGCATGGCGTAAATGGATGGGCGATAGGCGGTCCTGAAGATGACAGAGATGATGAGAGGGATGCAAATAATATCTATTCAGTACTACAAAATGATGTTCTACCGACTTGGGAGAAAGGCGGTGAAATTTGGGCGACCATTATGCGTTCAAGTATTGCCACATCGGCAAGGTTTACTGGCGCTAGAATGATTTCAGAGTACAAGCGATTCTACGACTCTTTTGAGTAATTATCGCTTTCTAATCGTTGTAATCAACAGTACTACTAGTCCGCAAAATACTGCTACAACAAGTCCGGTTCTTGCAAAGTCAGTAAGGGATGTTTTGTCTTCAGAATCCATAGAAGCTGTTTGGCTATTTTCACTGGGATCCTGGCAACGTGGGCAACAATCACCCTCCTCTGCTGGCAGAGTTATCCATCCAACAGGGCATGCATCACAGTAGATATCAGCGCACTTGTCAACTGGTTCAATTTCATACTGACAAGTGCCATCGTCTTGAGTTGCTGTAGAATTGTAATTTATCGCGGTAGAATTCATACAACCTAACACAGGTTCTGGAGGGTATTGACAAGAGCCATCATCTTGTGTTGCTGTTGAATCATAGTTTGTCGCTGATGTGTTAGTACAACCTACAACTGGCTCTACAGGATACTGACAAGAACCATCATCTTCTGTAGCGGCTGAATCGTAATTTGTCGCTGTTGAATCGGTACATCCCAATACTGGCTCTACAGGATACTGACAAGAACCATCGTCTTGTGTGGCAGCAGAGTTGTAATTTGTCGCTGTAGAATCAGTACAACCCAAAACCGGTTGTTGTATTATTTGAGGATTTAATTCGACGACTGTAACTGAATTTGCAGGTATGGAAATAGTTCCAGAAGTAATTGTTGCTTCACCAAATCTTACCAAATCTGAATCTGAAAATCCATTATATGTTGTCTGAGTTCCTCGGTTAAGGATAATCGACATGTTTTGGTTTGAATGAGACATATCGTAAATTAACATATCTGGAGTTGCATATTTGGATGAATAGGTTCCTTGCTTGAGTGCAATTGATTCAAATCTAAGTTTGCCGAGTGCTGAAATATTCTCGAATAATCCGCTTTCTCTATCATTCCAATTAGTTGAATCACGATACATGTGGCGATTATCCGGGTCAGCGCCACCATATTCTCCATACTCATCCCCGTAATATAGCAGAGGTGCCCCTGGAGTGGTTAGTAACCAGCCGTATGCTTGTAATGAGGCTTGATATGCATCATCAGTTCCTGGTTGGCCAGGTAATCCTTGTTCTTGCCACTGATTGTAAGCATCACCAGTTCCGCCATCTGCTCTACTGGTTAATCTAGGAACATCGTGGCTTCCAACATATGGAACCATTACTGAACCAGGAACATATTGATCTTGACTTCTTGCAGTCCAATAATCCAGGTGTTGGTAGTTTCTTGCCCCCTGGGTAAAGACATTGTCAACAACTGCATGATATAATACGAAATCTGCTTGACCATCTAGTGAGTCTTCCCCGATGTATCGATTTATTGTATCATATTGGTATTGATTATCTTCTAAACTATCTCCTGACCAACCCATTGCAGTTTCACCTTTGAGATAATAATCTGTACCTACTGTTTCGAACCGCTCATTAATTCGAGTTGCTAAATTAGTTGCTGCAAGGTCATCTACGTGTTTGACCGCATCAATTCTTGCCCCATCTAAATCAAATTCTTCTAACCACCAAAGTGCATCATCGATAAATTGCTCTGAAGCATCTCTAATTTTCCAATTTACATCTGGCATATAGGAAGTAAACTGACAATCTAATCGGTGTTCTGTCCAATCACAATTAGATGTACCACAAATACATCCTTGATTGAACCATTCTGGATTCTCTTGGTAGTAGGTATGGTCTTCATGGACATGGTTGACAACATAATCCATCATCACTCTAATGCCTGCTGAATGAGCGACTTCAACCATCTCTTTGAGTTGTTCAGCCGTTCCTAATCGAGGGTCTACTTGTCTTGGCTCCACCGGCCAATAACCGTGATATGCAGCAACGTCATGAACTCCATCACCAGCAAGTCCAGTTCCTTGGGCATTGGTATTAAATGGAGTCAGCCATAACACATTGACACCTAATTCTTCAAAGTATCCGGATTCAATTTTTTGAGTTACTCCTTCTATGTCTCCACCCATCCAATCAGCGCCATAAGCGGCATTGGTGGTCTGCGGGTCATTGCTGGAATTACCATTGATATATCTATCAGTCATAATCATGTAAATCAATGAATCTTCCCAACTAAATTCACTTTGTTCACCTACCCAAAAAGGAACTAGATGGTCATATGCTTGATTGCCATCTGTATCATTTATCTCAAGTTTCAATGTGTGCTTTCCTTCTTCTAGTGTTGTTAAATTTAGGCTCCATATCATATTTGTTGAATCCCAAATAGCATTTTCAAGTCCTGAAGGAATCCCACTCGGCCCTGCTCCACCGACTCCGGGTAGAAATGTAATAGTCAATTGTTGGTCGATAATTTCACTATCAAAGCTTGGGCGGTTAGAGTCTTTTACGCGTACTACTGAATTTTCAATATTATCGCAATATCCGCGATATGAATTAGAAGGGTCGAATGTATATACTTCATCAATGATTAACTTATAGCAATAAATTCCTTCACTGAGATTCACTTGTGTTGACCAAATACCATTACTTTCAACCAGTGAAATAGTATCACTCCAATCCCATTCGCCGGTCAATTCTACGGTAGACGCTGTGCCAATCCATGAGAACTCAGTATGTCCAGATTGATAATCAATATCGGGGTTATCAGCGGTTACTGAAATCATTGGCAGCGTAATTACTGTCAGGAATAAGAGGGCCGTAGACACTTGTTTGTACATCTAATCTCTCCAAGTGTCGCTAATTTGTCTATTTGAAAAGGTTATTTGCTGTTTGTACCAAATCATCAATGTGATTACATAAGAAACTTTGAACAAATTCATTGGCAGGATTATGATAAGCATTCAACGGTTCATCGTGTTGTTGTAATACCCCTTTATCGAGAATAACGATTCTATCAGCTAAAGTCATCGCTTCGATTTGATCGTGTGTAACGTAAATTGTTGTGGTTCCTAGTTCATCATGTAACTTACGGATTTCTGTGCGCATTTGGTGGCGTAATTCAGCATCAAGATTGGACAACGGCTCGTCCATTAGCAGAACTTTTGGACGTCTAACCAATGCTCTACCAAGAGCAACTCTTTGCCTCTGCCCCCCACTAAGTTCCTTTGGTTTTTTATCGAGATGTTCGGTCAAATCAAGCATTTCGGCTGCCTCTTGAACTCGCACTTTAATCTCGTCACCACTAAGTTTTGCATCACCTTTAGCCATTCTCAAACCAAATGAGAGATTATCTGCTATTGACATATGAGGATATAGTGCATAAGATTGGAACACCATTCCCAAATCTCTAGCGCCAGGTGGAAGATTATTTACAGTGACATCTGCTATCTGAATTTCTCCAGAAGTAACTTCCTCAAGGCCTGCAAGCATTCGTAAAGTAGTTGATTTACCACAACCAGAAGGCCCTAACAATACTAGAAACTCTCCGTCTTTAACTTCTAAATTCAAATCTTTAACGGCCTCAAAACCATCATCATACTTCTTTGAAACCGCATTAAACTTCACATTAACCATACAATCACCCCTTTACTCCTCCAGCTGAAAGCCCCTCTATGAGGAACTTCTGGAAGAATAAGAATAGTAAAGCAACTGGTAAACTAACCAGAATACTAGCAGCAGCAAAATCGCCCCATGCTTGACCTGTTGAAGATATCATTGATGCAAGACCTACTGGAAGAGTATACATGTCATTTTGAGTATTGAAAGTCAAAGCGAGTAGGAACTCATTCCATGCTGCAAGGAAACTAAACAATGCTGTTACGGCAACTGCCGGTAGAGACAATGGTAAGACGACTTTGGTGAATACTTGGAATTGATTACATCCATCTAAAGTTGCAGCCTCTTCAAGTTCCCTAGGTACTGTATCGAAGAACCCTTTCAACATCCAAACACAAAGGGGTAATGCTGTAACACAATATGCCAAAATCAGCCCAAGATGTGAATTGAGTAATCCCAACGTCTTCATTACTAAGAAATAAGGCACTAGGATAATTATTCCAGGGAACATTTGGACCAATAAGAAAGCAAACATTGACGGGTCTCGACCTGTAAACTTGTATCTGCTGAATGCATATCCTGCAGGGATTGCAATTACTAAACCTAACAGACTAGTACCAATTGAGACAATTAAGGAATTTCTCAACCAAATCCAGAATGATTCGCCTTCAAGGATTTTCTTGAAGTGTTCACCACTAAATGAATCACCTATTTCACCACCAAGTGCATTACCCGGCGATAGGGCAATATCAAGGATCCAAATAATTGGAATCAGTGTGATTACAACAAAATGTAGCAAAGTAATGTGTGACCCTAATGTTTGGTGTCTGGGTTGGAGTTTTGCGTTTCTTTCAAGACCATACTCAACTGCACCGATAGAAAGTTCTCTGCTGGACCATACTGAAACCGCCCTATTGGATAGCCAAAATAGTGCAATTAATCCTGGTGCGATTAGCCAAAGATTAATCCAAATATTGAATATTGAATATGGCATCAAAATCAAACGGTAAATCCCTAATGAAATTATTGCTGCACATAACAGTAAAGATAAATTACGCTTACCAGGATTATTTGGCTCTGGTAAATATGCCCTTAGTAACGCTAATGCCACACATCCAAGGAGACCTAAAATTAGCAGTTGGTCATCGCCCCGTAAATAATCAAAAGTCAGCAGCATAACATTGACTATTGTTGCAGCAATTAGCCAATTGCGTAAAGCCAAAATCTCTGCAGGGGTATACCACGCTCGAATCACACTCTCGTTGATCATACTGCAGCCTCCGTTGCATTAGTTTGCTTCATGTATGTCCATGAGAATGCCATCAACATCAAGAATATGATTACAGACCATGCTGCTGCTACACCATAAGCACCGTCTCTAAATGCGACATCATAGACATAAGTAATCAAAATATCTGTTTGGCCTGGTTCACCAAAATACAAATTTGGACCACCGTCAGTCATCAAATAAATTACATTAAACATATTGAATGTCCAAATGAATCCAAGTAGTGATAGCGGTACTAGTGCGCTCTTTAGATTTGGTAAAGTTAGGTATCTAAATGCCTCCCAGCCAGATACTCCGTCAACTTCTGCAGCCTCATACATATCTCTAGGAAGTGCTTGTAATGCTCCACTGATGGACATCATCATAAACGGAACTCCAAGCCAGATATTTACTAAAATAACAATTATTTGGGCCCCAGTAGGGTCGGATAAGAAATTGATATCAGTACCAATTAAATCATTTATCAACCCATCTGGCTGGAACATCCCTCGCCAAACTAGTACTGAGATATACGACGGAATTGCCCAAGGTAGCAATAGAATTGTTCGATATGCGGTTTTCCCTTTGAGATTTGCTCTTTGAAGAATTAGGGCTAAGAAAAGTCCAATCCCTATGTGTGCTGTTACATTTACTACAGTCCAAATAATAGTGAAAATTGTTACTCGAATAAATCCTGATGCACTGATTACTTCCCAGAAATTAGATAATCCAATGAATGCTTGTTCTCCTAGGTGGGTCTGGTCTGCATCAGTAAATGAAAGCCAAATCCCGTACATAACTGGATAAAAGGTCAAGATTGCTAATGCCAACATTGCTGGAGCAATATAGAAATGTGCTAATTTGGATTTTGTTCTTCCAAGTTGTCCGTCTCTGTAACGAGCATACCCCAAAAGAGCAACTAAGGAGAGGGTTATTGCTCCAATTGCAAACATGATTGCAGAGGTCCCACCAGCTTCTGGTCGCTCATCTGCAACATCGGTAGAAGCCATAACATCAGAAATTAATCCCAATTGAGAATATACTTGGATTTGATGATTGAATTCGGGAATCATGCCCGTCAGACTGCAAGTAATTACCTCAGCTCCTTGGGAAAATAATCTTACACTTCCTGAACTATTTAGTTCAACACCATCAGCAGTACAATTATCATAACCTTCGGAAATATTTCCTTGGCCTATGTCAACTGTTAATTCTGTGTGTAATTCGCCATCAACAAAAATGGAATAATTTTGAGAGCCATCAGTCGTAATGTTAACATCAATTGTTCTGTAACCTGGATTTGTTGTAACAGGATCTGCTCTTTGTAAATTATCAATTAAAGATTCCAACTCATCGTTAGCATCGCTGAGTGCAATAGAAGTTGTTGCTACGCCGGTATATGCTTGTTCAAAAGCAGTCGATAATGGCCCATATATCAAAGCCATAGCCCTAGTCGTAGGTGCGGGGGTTGCGACTTTTGTTTGTTCTAAGAAGCCTGAAATTACTTCATCATTGAGGATTTCTTGGTCACTATCTAATGATGAATGTGTGGGCATAGTGTAGGTTTCAAGAGCGAATTCTTTCTGTACAGATTCTGAAGATAGCCATAATGCTAATTCTGTTGATGCTACTTTATGGGCGCTTTGTTTGCTAACTGTCCAGCCCTTGTAGGTAACAAGTGGAGACATTCTTTCTCCCGAATCAGTTACTATTGGTAACAGCGTTTGTCCTAAATTCAAACGGCTGGCTTCATATGTTGCCCAGTTCCACGGTCCATCTATTATCATCGCCGCATCAGATGCCATGAATTGGTTTTTCATTCCTTCAATCTGCGTTCCAGTTGCTACAACTTCATGCTCTAACTCTAAATCAAGCATCCAACGCATAGCTTCGCTTGAACCGTTAGAGTTCAAAGTTGGATTGCCTTGGTCATCGAATAAACTACCGCCAAATCCTTCTTGAATTGGAAACCACCAATATGCAGTCTTTATTGGTAATGCTAAACCTTGTCTATCTTGTTGAGTTAGTAATTGGGCTGCAAGAAGTAAATCCTGTTCATTCCAACTCTCATCGGGATAATCAAGTCCTTCGGCATCGAATAGATCTTTGTTAAAGATTAATGAAAGACAATCTTGGCTAGCGGGTATTCCGTATAACTGGTCGCCATAGCGCATTGCATCCAAGGCACGGCTATCAAATTGTGATCTGTCTTGGGGAGTCAGGTGAGGCCGTAAATCTTCTAGCAATGGGTATCCGTCAACTCGTACCTCTCCAATTGCGCCTAGTTGGTCGCTAGAAAGACGCATTAAATCCGGTGCTTCGCCACCTTGCGCTGCAGTCATGAATAATTGGTCAGCATTACCATAAGGAACCAGGGTAATCTCCACTGTTATGTTTGGATTTACTGCTTCAAAGTCCCTGACTGCATTGGTAAATGTTTCTTCCTCTTTGCTTTCTGAGGCAAAAGTATGCCATACCTCAATGGTTATTTCTCCATCCGAAGAAGACGTTTCTGTAGAGTTATCGGAACCAAAATCTAAACAACCGGGGACTAATAATAAAACAATTAATGAAAATACCAGTACTCTGAACTTTATTGAAGGGCTGAAAGTCCCTCTGTCCATAGATAGCCGTCGTGATGGCATAAATAAAGGGATTCGGACTAAGGTTTCCGCTGCCTTAGGGCTTCAACTGCCAGAACGCTAACTGCGACTTGGAGATTATAGGAGGGGACAAAGCCATCCATTGGCAACCTAACGATGTAATCGGAATGTTGCAGTGTTTCTTCGCTAATACCTTCACGTTCTGCGCCTACAACCAACAATATATCGCCAGTCATGTCTACGTCCCAAGGTGCTCTATCGCCGATATCTTCTGCTGAAATTATTGTTAAATTATGCTTTTTTGCCATAGTCAAAATTTCATTTGTATCGCTATAAATAACGGGAATGAATCTATCTGCACGCATACTTGCACGACGAATAGTGCGTCGTTCTTCATGAGTTTTAGGCACGTTGAGTACTACCCCATCTGCCCCACTAACTTCAGCGGTTCTAATTGTAAAACCTAAATTGGTAGAATAAGTGACTCCATCGAAAAACCAGATTATTCCACCCCTACTCATCAGTTCATCTAGAGTTGTTGATTGGTGGCGCCCAATCAGTGCTAAAGCATCGACATGTCCATCGGCAGACATTCGCCATAAATCATTGGTTGAGCCTTCTTCAAGAGGTATTTCTCGTTCGATACAGAGGTCTCTAATTTTTTGTGTATCTTTCTCTCTGTCGACTAATACTCGGTCAATTGCCACTCCGTCAATGAGCGCCTGGAGCACCGCTTCGGCTCCAGTTATCTGTCCGGCCATGACCTTGAGTCTAGCATTACCCTCATGAGCCTGTCCACCATAGCAGAGCCATGGCGAAAAAGCATAGTCCGCGGTTTTTGGCTATTGTTGAGGCTGCTCGAGAGGAAATTTCTGAATGTTCGGCTAATGAATTATTGAACTTAATAGGTCAAGGAGCAATTGTTATTGACGTTAGGGAAAGGCATGAATATGACTCCGGTCATCTCTCAGGCGCAATTCATATCGGAAAAGGAGTAATTGAACGAGATATCGAAAAATTTGATTTTTCCACATCAACTAAACTAGTGCTTTACTGTGGAGGAGGATTCCGTAGTGCAATAGCTGCAAAATCTCTGAAAGAAATGGGCTACGAGGATGTCATCTCCCTTTGGGGCGGATGGCGAGGAATTCTATCTGAAGGACTTGAGACTACTAATTGATTCACAATGGGGTGAAACTTTCGCGCAGTATCGCGAAGGTAGACTCATAAAGGGGAGTAAAGTCGGCATGATGCTGAGAAGCGGTGATAACATGGCTCAAGGACTATATCAACACGTTCGTGAAACTTGGAAGCGTCCGAAGGACTCTCTTCCTCATATGTTCCGCCAAACTCGTATGGCTCAATGGCGTAGAGAGCCGGTCAACTGTAAGATTGACCGCCCTACACGTCTCGATGCTGCTCGTAGAATGGGTTACAAAGCCAAGCAAGGCGTAGTTCTAGTCAGAACCCGTGTTCGACGTGGTGGACTTAGAAAAGGTAAGATCCACATGAAGAGAAAACCATCAAAGGCTGGTATTTCCAAAATCACCATGGCAAAGAATACTCAACGAATCGCTGAAGAGCGTGTTGCTCGTCACTTCCCTAACTTGGAAGTCCTGAACTCATATTGGGTCGGACAGGATGGTAAGCACAAATACTTCGAAGTGATTATGATCGACACCCATCACCCTGCTATCATCAATGATAAGCAATTAGGCGTCTTCTGTGCTGCTAACGGAAACAAAGCCCACAAAGGTAGAGTCTACCGTGGTAAGACCTCTGCTGGAAAGCGTGGTCGTGGTCTACACAACAAGGGTAAGGGTGCTGAGAAGTTGCGTCCTTCTCTAAAGGCAAACCTAAATCGTGGCAAGTGATTTCAGTTAATGGATTTTAATAAATCCGATTATACTGCTATTTTTTATACCCTCGACTTAATGTTAGGCTATGAAGGAAGTTACCTGCCCACATTGCGAACAAGTCTTCGAGATGGATGCCGCTGGTTATGCAGATATTGCAAAACAGATCAAGGATTCTGAGTTTAGTAAAGAACTTGAAAGCAGACTTAAAGATGCTCAAGAAAAATATATTATCGAAATTGAGTTAGCAAAAGCCAAGGTTGCAGAGAAGAAATCTAAAGAGGCAGCAGACAAAGACAAAGAAATTGAGAAATTAAAGGGCGAGTTAGATTCCGCCGAATACAAGTCCAAATTAGAGATAAATGATGCAATTTCTCCATTGAAAGAAGAATTATCAGATCTTAAAAATAAGATAAGTTCCGCTGAAAAAGAAATGGCATTGAGAGAGAAAACACTTGCTGAGTCCCATCTAATCGAATTAAAATCAAAGCAACAGATTATCGATTTAAAAGATGATGAAATCTCTAGAATTAAAGATATGAAATCTAAAATGTCGGTTAAGGAAATAGGAGAAAAACTAGAGCTGTGGTGTGAAAATCAATTCAATTTATTGAGAGCCAGTGCATTCCCAAATTCTTACTTCGCTAAAGACAATGAGAGTATTAAGGATGCAGATGAAACCAAAGGAACCAAAGGCGACTATATCTTTAGAGAAGAAGACTCTAATGGTGTAGAATTTGTTTCAATTATGTTTGAAATGAAAGACAAAATGGATGAAACCAAAGGAGAGACAAATAAATCTCATCTTGCCAAATTGGATAAAGACCGCAAGAAAAAGAATTGTGAATATGCTGTTCTAGTTTCAATGTTAGAAATGGACAATGAATTATACAATAGTGGTATTGTTGACATGTGTATTCACGGTTATGAGAAAATGTATGTTGTCAGACCTCATTACTTTATTCCGCTGCTTTCATTGATTAGAAACGAAGCAAGGAAATCTCTGGACATAAGAAATGAATTAGCCATCATTAAGTCTCAAAATATTGATATCGAAAATTTCCAAAATGATATTTTAGACTTTAGAGATAAATTCGGGAAAAATTACGTCTCATCAATGACTAATTTGCAGAAGGCAATCGACCAAATTGATGCTACAATAAAGAAATTAGAATCTGTAAAGAAAAGTCTGACAACTTCTGGAAACCAACTTAGATTGGCCAATGATAAAGCACAAGGCCTTACAATCAAAAAATTGACTAGTAAAAATCCAACAATGAAAGCATTATTTGATGAATTAAATTCAAAAAATGATGAAAAGTAAATACCGGTAAAAGATACACTATCAAGCAATTAGCATAACTGGATCAAGCGAATGCTTTATCCAAATCAGATGTAATATTTTCAAAGCGGGAAGCAAGTTCGCCCATAGCTAGATTAAACGCTGTTTTTGGATCGTAACTTCCATCTGTTTCGTAAGAAAGAACGTAAGAACCTTCAACGGTTTCCATAGTAATTGCATCATCAAAGTCTGCATCTCTTCCAGTACCTGGTCCAACTTGGTGCAATGCTCTTTCTAAGTCAAATATATGATTAACATCATCTACAGTCTTGTTAGAACCGAATAGTTTTGCATTGATGTCTTTTCCATCGCTTGTTTTTAATCCTAATTTGAATAGAACATCGGCTTTCTTAGGCTTGTTTAAAGTTGCTTTTTGTAGCGGTCTAAATCCAACACCAGAAACTGGACACCACTTTTGATGAGCTCCTCCTCGGCCCATTCGTGCAAGAGCATAAAGTTCGAGGTATTGGCCCTTAGAAAGAATAGTAAGAGGGATTCTCTTGTGTTCTTCCAGGATTTCGTACTTTTGATCTGATACTGTAGTCAAATCTTCGGCATAAACAGTAATTGTTTGTTCACCTGAGTCAGGTGCTGGGCCTTGAACATTGAGGCTGTAAATAATTTGACACTGTTGGCAGCCTTTTTCTGTTTCTGCCTTGTACATACATTCTTCACAGCTTTCGGTGAAATAGATATTATCGTCTATAAATGTAGGAATTGGTATCATTGCCAGTCTGTGAGCTAAGACTTCATCTGGCAGTACATTGACTGATTCCAATATTTGTCCATCATTCTCAACAACTCCTTGAGTTATATTTACTCTAGTAATTGCAAGTTTAGGAACATCGGAAATAAGGGCTCTTCTAATTGCATTTACTTGAGCTGAATCTGTATCGCTCAAAATAATTCTAATTGCATTTTCTCGAGGCCATCCATCTACTACTTTTGCTTTCATCAAATCTCCTCCAAATCAAACTCTTCTGCCACGACGGCCGCCTTTCTTCTTGGTCCCATCGTGTGCTATAGGGGTTACATCCTCGATTCTAGTAATTGTCATACCTGCACGTGTCAATGCACGAATTGCTGCTTGTGCACCTGGCCCAGTATTGTTGGAAAGGTTACCTCCAGGAGCGCGGTATTTTACAATTAATTGTGTGAATTCTTTGTCTTTGAGAGCGTCAGCCATTTTTTCTGCAGCCCTTGTAGCAGCAAATTGTCCACCGCTGTCTTTTGAAGACTTTACTACTTGACCACCTGAACAAGTGGTAATAGTTTCTGCACCTGTCAAATCAGTAGCAGTTAGTAAAATATTGTTGTAGGAACTAAAGATGTTTACGATTGCTCGGCGTGTCATCATTGTTCACCTCCATCTTCAACAGAAGGTGCTTCTTCAGCAGCAGCCTTTACTTCTTCAGCAAATTCAGGAGTTGCCTCAGGATCTACTTCTTCAGCACTGTATTCAGCCATTTCTTTGCGGCCTTCAATAGCCTTACGAATTGGGTGGTCTGGATCATTCAAATCGCTGCTTGGATGATATCGAATATGTTCTTCCTCATCACGAGAAACTGGGTATGATGGGATTGTGACCTTTTGGTCGCCAACACAAATTATTCCATGAATAACCAGTTGCCTGGCTTGCTTGATGGTAGTTGCAAGTCCCTTGTAGTAAACCTGAGCTTGTAATCTGCGGTTAAGAATATCTTCAGTGCCTAGAGATAGAATATCGTCGAGAATTGCTTCTGAGGAGATCAAACCTTTATTGTTCAGAGAGGTAAGTAAATCTTCCATTTCTCTCTTTCCATGGCCCTCAGTGGTATCAATCATACCAATTAGGCGCATTGCTTGCCTTCTGTATCTTCTAAGTTCAGACTTGGCCTTCCAAATTTCACGCATATTCTTAAGTCCATGTTGGGCCTTAATTCCATGCTCTTCTTCAATTCTTGATGCCTTCCACGGGTGAGAAGGTGTGTCAAACTTTGGTCTAGAAAATTTTGGCTCTCCCATCTATATCCCTCACTTCTTTCGGTTAACACCTAGTGTTAGGCCACCACGGCCATTAGAACGCCCACGTTGTCCACGGACCTTGTTGCCCGAAGCGTGTCTAACACCACGGTAACATTTCATTGTTCTAAGACGGTTGATATCGTCTTTGAGAGTAAGAGTAACTTGTTGACCTGTCAAATGGATTTCTTCTCCAGATTCTAGATCTCTTTGTCGATTGAGCATCCAAAGCGGAACTGTCTCATTGTAGCCTTCGATGGCTTCACGGAGTTTATCTTGGTCGTCAGTGGACAGGTGACCTGCTAAAGAAAATGCATCAAATCCTGTATTATTACAGATTTGAATAGCGGTTCTTGCGCCGATTCCTTTAACTGCAGTAAGCGCTGTAGCTAGCGTTTTTAGTCCATCCATGTCAGTATCTGCCATACGAAGAATATAGGAAAAATCTTCACCAAGTTCTTCATCTTTAGGTTGTGCCATATTGTTTCACCATCATGCTAACACACAGTGTGGAGCAGGTTTCCGACCAACCTCCCATATATCAATACCGCGATGCTGCGAAAGGAATCCAATTATTGAAATATATAAAAAAAAGTAGTTTTTCTAATAAAAAATAACCTATTCTATTACGCATAATAATGTCATTTCGGAGTCGGGATGCTGTAGTAAAAATCCTTCCCTTTTACCGCTGCGTCGGCTTAATTGACGGTCAAAAGAGCCCTGTATTTTCGGTTGAAGAGACGGTTCTAAAGGCGACCTTATTGTGATTTTACTAATATCGTTAATCACTGCTTGCTCTACAAATTCGTCGACCGTCTCTAAATTTAATTCTTGGTGGAATATTTCAACAATTCTTCCGGATGTTTGAATGATAATTTTTGCATAATCATGGTTGTCGATATTCAGCTTATTTGGATGGTGGATCTGTGGCCTTCTACCTTCAGATTTAATCCAATGTAAATCAGTAATTCCAATATTTTCCAACCAATATTGAGCTAGGCCGCATTCTACGAATGCAGAATCCAATATCGTAACATATTCTCCTCTTTTTGGCATTCTCTTCGTGCTAATAGGTAATTCTGGACCTGCAGCAAGTGGTTTTCCACCTTGAAAGATAAATGGTTCCTGCTTTAAGTCCGGAGATATACGGATAAATCTGCGATCATTATTCGGTTCCGCTATGCTTCCAAGCCAAAGTGCCAATCTATCGACTCGGCCTTTGCCTCTTGATGTCCAAGTCCATGTTTTTGCTATAGAAGGCCAATATTGATCTACTATTTCTTCAACCTCTAATTTTTGTTGATGAGAAAGTCTAGGAGAAAGATCTAGCAATATTGCTGGGCCTTTGTCTGTTGAGCCTAAATGTTGTTTCCATCCTGCAAAAACTTCTCCCAATCTAGGTTGCATTTCATCTAGTGAATGTGAACGGCTATTTCTTGGCCTGGCTGGGTCTAAATGGAGAAGAGCGATTTTTTCGTCGGAATTTCCTGTGAATAAAGATAGTTTTTCAATGGCTGAATTTCCATCTCTCCCATCGCCTGCTATGAAGATGCTTTTGGTTAAATTGTCTATTTTTTTCTCTCCCCTTTGGATAAAAATATTATTGAAATTTACTGCGCTTGCTCTTGCTCTTTGTGGATTCAATTCAATACCTAAAACCGGCTTTTTAATGATGGCCGAGTATGCTGCAACTTGGATCCCACTGCCACAGGCACAATCCAAAA
Source organism: uncultured euryarchaeote (assembly GCA_964001175.1). GTDB lineage: Archaea > Thermoplasmatota > Poseidoniia > Poseidoniales > Poseidoniaceae > MGIIa-L1. The sequence continues at coordinate 31,512 of CAXFAS010000012.1, read as the reverse complement.
TATAGCCATCTGGTAATTCGTATTTATTTAGTAAAATTGCTCGAGATAGCGCTACTTGCCATGGCGTTGCTAATGGCTTGCCTTCATTAGCATGGAAAAAAATCATTCCTTCGGCAGAAGTCGCATCTTTTACTGATTCGACTAGCCCCTCAGATGATGCTTCTAAGGGCTTAATTATGTCCCCCATTATAATGCCTCATGATTCCGATACATCACTTCTAGTCATGATGCTCTCAAAATGTATTCCTGCTTGATTAAAGGCTTCTACTGCCCCTTCTTCACGGTCTACTATGCTGATGACTGCTATTACCTTACAATTTGTGTCATTGTGAATCCGTTCGACTGCTTTAATCGCTGAACCCCCTGTAGTTGTTACATCTTCAACAATCACAATATCGCCTCCGTTTTCTAGCGATGAACCTTCAATTCCTGGGGGATTATTTGTTTTCCTTCCGCCTCGCCCCTTGGGTTCTTTTCTAACCATGAAACCCCTGCGAGGAGAATCTTTGCTTGATGTTGATATTGCGATTGCAGTTAAAGGAACTGCACCTAATTCTAGTCCGCCAACAAAATCAGCACCCAGTTGATCCATCCTCTGGTTGAATAACTCGCCGAGTAGATGGCTAGCCTCAGGATGCATCATTACTGGCTTTGTATCGAAAAACCATCGTGAATGGCGGCCGCTAGCCAAGGTAAATGCATCATCGCTTCCCCCATCGATAAATGCTAATTGTTTAACCAAACTAACTAATTTAGACCAATTTGGATTTTCTTTAAGTGAAGGGTGAACACTCATCAACTGGTGCTTTGGCTCTAATACAATGAACTTTGCTTAATAATTTAGATAATGTGGACAGAGTCAAAGTAGAATTTACCATAGGGTATTGTTGATAAGTATCGCAGCAGCAGGAGATTTATTGGTATGTCATCTGAAGGTAGTTCTATCGATTTGAGCGTTCATAATCCGCTCATTGGAATAGATATTCCGCGATTAGAAAAAGAGATGGAAGATTACCAGAAATGGTTGGATGAGCGCGCAGATGAAGCGTACAGGATTGCTGAAAAAGCACGTTCACAGAATAAAGACATGCAGCCTCATGTCGAAATCCCACGCGCTTCAGACTTAGCTGGTAGAACTGAAAAATTATTAATTCAATATCTTGGAGACTACAAAGTTGCTGATGATATTAGGGAAATGCTAGAGATCCACGACCGTGAGACCACTTCTATCATGATGGCCCAATCCGTTGCTAAGGGCTTTAGAGAGGAGGGTTTTGACTTAGTCACAGCAATTGACGCTGGGTTGAGAGTAGGTCTAGCGATTCTGACCGAAGCAGTATTGGTCGCACCTCTAGAAGGAATTAGTGAAGTACGATTATTGAATAACATAGATGGTTCACAATTTGTATCGGTTCATTTTGCAGGGCCAATTCGTGCGGCTGGAGGTACTGCTCAAGCACTTGCTGTATTAATTGCCGATATGATTCGTAGAGAGTTGAACATTGGAAGATATCAGCCCACTGATCCTGAAGTTGAACGTGTCAAAGAAGAATTTGGACTGTACAGGGGAAATCTCCAGTATCGACCTTCGCCAACAGAAATTGAAGATATTGTAAGGGCATGTCCTGTTATGGTAAATGGAGAGTCTACAGAAAGAATTGAATGTGCTGGATATGGCCGAGTGAGAAATATTGACGAAGCAAGAATACGCGGTGGTGTTTTACTTGTAATCGGTGAAGGTTTATGCCTTAAGGCGCCAAAAATCCAAAAACATACCGAGCGTTTGAATGTTACTGGCTGGGAGTTTATTTCCAAGTTTGCGAACAGAGGGAAAGAGAAACTGGAAGGTGAGGATAAAAATCCATTCAAATCAAGAAGAGTGAAGCCAATTACAAAATTCATGAATGATATTATTGCAGGGCGACCTGTTTTTGGTAGTCCGCAAGAGGCTGGGGGCTTTCGCTTAAGATACGGGAGAAGTAGGCCTTCAGGTCTAGCTGCAGCATCGGTCAATCCTGCTAGTATGTTGGCAATGGATGATTTCATAACAATTGGAACCCAAATGAAAATTGAACGCCCTGGTAAAGCCTGTGCGATTACTCCATGTGATGATTCTGAAGGCCCATGGGTTGTTCTAAATGACGGGCGATTCATTCGATTAGATGATATGAAAAGTTATTCTGAAATCTCTTCTGAAGTAAGGTGTGTATGGGATAATGGCGAATTGGTTGTCGGGTTTGGAGAATTCATGGAGAATAACAAAAATCTGGTTCCGGCGGGTTATGGATTTGATTGGTGGGCTAGTGATTTAATCGAAGAAATCGATTCAGAAGAGGCTGTGACTGAGTTTTGTAAAATTATGAATTTGTCTCGTAAGGATTGCCCTGAAGGAGTTCCGGGGGAAGAGGCTTCAAAAACCAAAAACCCAGATGCTTTATTTGGATATAGACGTGGTTGGCATCGCTTTTTACAACGCCAATCATTAAATTGGGAACAAGCGAAACTCATTTCTCAACGATTCAAAACCTCGATGCCGCCCCCGCATAATCCTTGGTTCTTGGATTTACCAATCGAATGGGTACCTTCATTTCTAAAAATTATTGAGTCCTCAATAATTGAAGATTCAAAAAATACTTATTCGGAAAAATATAGTGATAATTTCACTGCATATCCGTTACCAGAAAAAAGGCAACTAAGGATACCAGGTGGTGCAAGAAATTGGTCTGAAAAACGCATGGATGAAATCCCACCAGAAACTCTAACTCAAGATATGATGGATGATTGTCCCGGAGTGGAATTCACTTTACTACCCTATATCTTCAATGGTCAAAGTAATGACTGGACATTGGCACAACATGGAATTGCAAAGGGTTCGGCATTACTACTTGGCCTTGCACACCACCATGATGGTGACGACTTGATCATAACTTCAGGTTGGTCTGCTGTATTGGAAGGATTTGGTTTCTCTGTTGATGGAAATAAAATAATTAATATCGCTAATGCACATGAAATCTTTTCTAACAAGATTGAACAATTAAAAGATGCTAAAATTATACTTGATGAAGAAAATCATAGAATTACAGAACTGGAGAAGGTACGTGCCACACATAGAATCGCTGCTGAAACAGATGCAAGACAGAAAGGTAAGAATATCAGTGAAACCGATGACATAGGGAAAATAGCCGCAGATAGTGTTATTGACGAAGGCCCTAAAGACAAGGATAAATATCTGGCTGCACAAATACATCAGGACGACTATCTTGTAGACGGAATTCTTCCTCAGATTAGAAAAATTTCCTCGCTGCGTTGGGAACATTCTGCCCCAATTAGGGTCGGCAGTAGAATGGGACGTCCTGAAAAGTCGGCGCCACGAATTATGAATCCAATGGCTCACATATTATTCCCAATTGAAATGAATGGTGGTAATCAAAGATTGATGAGTGTTGCTGCTCAAAAGAAAGATATTAGGACACAATTGGGTAAAAGAAAGTGTTCGGTTTGTGGTAAAAGTTCTCCATTCATAACTTGCCATCATAGGAAATTAGACCATAATGGCCATGAGTTAGTTGGTGAAACCTGTGGAGGAAGAACAGATTTTGAAGGAGAACTAGGTCAAAATCGTAGAAGAAGAGGCGAACTAATGACAGTTCCTATTGACTCGGCTCTTGAAGATGCTAGAATTAAATTGGGTATAGACAGGCTTCCTAAAACAATCAAATGTATGAAGAAAATTGCAAGTAAAGATCAAACTCCTGAACCGTTAGAGAAAGGGATTCTAAGGGCCAAATATGACTTACCTGTATTTCGTGATGGAACGGTGAGGTTTGATATGAGCGATGTACCGACAACGCATTTTACTCCTAAAGAAGTTGAAGTTTCATGGAAGACTTTAGTGAATCTAGGCTATACTCATGACCATGAAGGAAACGAGTTGGAAAGCGATGACCAAATGCTGGAATTATATCCTCAAGATTTCATTGTGGCAAAAAATGCTGCTGATTACTTTGTTAGAACAGCACAGTTTATCGACGAATTATTAGTTCGATTTTATGGTTTAGAACCTTACTATAATGTTGCCTCAGCTGATGATTTAGTCGGCCATTTAATCTGCGCTTTGGCACCACACACCTCGGGTGGTGTTTTGTCTAGAATTATTGGCTGGGCTGATTGTTCGGGAGGATACGCCCACCCATTATTCCATGCTTCTAAAAGAAGAAATTGCGATGGTGATGAAGATGCAATAATGTTACTTATGGATGGTCTTTTGAATTTTAGCCGTAATATCTTGCCGGCAAACAGAGGAGGACAGATGGATGCTCCGCTTGTTCTTACCACCAGATTAAATCCTACTGAGGTAGATAAAGAGGCGTTGAATGTAGATTCCGCTTGGTTTTATGAAAGAGATTTCTATGAAATGACTCTAAATCAGCCTCACCCCAAAGCATGCTATAATAGAATGGATTTCGTAGAAAGAAGACTCGGTAGTGTAGCTGCTGTTCGTGGATATGGATACACTCATGACTGTAATTCTATATCTTCAGGACCTGCTTTGTCGGCTTACAAAACCCTGGACACCATGATAGACAAAATGGAAGGTCAATTGGAACTGGGTTTGAGGCTTCGAGGAGTGGATGTTAGAAAGGTTGCTTCAAGTGTTATTCGTTCACACTTTTTACCTGACTTAAGGGGTAATCTAAACGCATTTGCTAGACAAAAGGTTAGATGCTTGAAATGTGGTCACTCTTATCGAAGAATGCCATTATCGGGCAAATGTATTCAAGCAAAGAAAGCCATTGGCAAGGGTCTAAGTTCTGTAGGTGTTTCACGTTCTGAAGGTGATTTATGCTCTGGAAATCTAGCACTAACTGTTTCTGAGGGCGCAGTTAGAAAATACATCAAAGTAACCCAGCACGTTATGGAAAAGTATGGAGTAGATATTTACACTAAACAAAATGTTGAGTGGTTAGCAAATAGTACTGATTCTCTATTCATGAACGATCGTGCTAAACAAATGTCATTATCTGATTTCTTGTAATCAATTTGACGGCCCAATCATTTGTTCTGGTCTTACCCACTCGTCAAATTCTTCATTGGTCAAATACTTCAATTCGAGGGCTGACTCCCTGAGAGTCAATCCTTTTTCGTGGGCATTCTTTGCGATTTTGGCTGCCTTATCATATCCAATATGGTTGTTTAATGCAGTTACTAACATCAGTGAATTCTCTAGATGAGAAGCGATATTTTCCTTTACCGGCTCAAGACCTTCGACGCAATTCTCTCGCATTGAACGGCAAGCGTCAGTAAGTAGTTTGATTGAGTGAAGTAGATTATGTATCATCATTGGTTTGTAAACATTCAACTCGAAATTGCCTTGTGACCCACCCACTGTAATTGCGGTATGATTCCCCATTACTTGGCAGCAAACCATAGTCATCGCTTCAGCTTGTGTTGGATTGACCTTGCCTGGCATGATAGAGGAGCCTGGTTCATTTGCTGGCAGTGCTAATTCTCCTAATCCACACCTAGGACCTGAACCTAGCCAACGTATATCATTGGAAATTTTCATCAAACTTACCGCCAAGGTATTGAGTGCTCCACTAGCTGCAACAACAGCATCATGTGCTGCTAATTGAGCAAACTTATTCTCCGCACTAACAAATGTTAATCCAGTAATATTAGCAATTTCATCTGCGACCATTTGAGCAAATAGCGGGTGTGTGTTTAGCCCAGTTCCTACTGCAGTTCCGCCTAATGCGAGTTCAAATAGATCATCTAGGGCAAAATCTATTCTACGTAAATCGGCATCTAATTGCGAAACCCAGCCAGATACTTCCTGGCCTAATGTCAGAGGAACCGCGTCCATCAAATGGGTTCTACCTATTTTCACAATGTCTGACCATTGTTTGGCTTTATCGCTAAAGGCATTCCTAAGTTGTCTAAGAGTTGGAAGTAGTTCATGTGTGAGCGCTTCAGCGCCGGCGATATGCATAGCAGTAGGAAACGTATCATTGGAAGATTGAGCCCTATTTACATGGTCATTGGGATGTACAGGTGATTTTGAACCTAATACTCCACCAGCAATTTCAATTCCTCGATTAGCGATTACTTCATTGGTATTCATGTTAGATTGGGTTCCACTTCCAGTCTGCCATATCCTCAAGGGAAAATGCGAGTCTAAATCTCCACGAATGACTTCCTCTGAAGCTGCTATAACCAAATCTCCAATCTCAGGATCTAATTGCTTCAAAGCAACATTTGTCTTTGCTGCTGCTTGTTTCAACACACCGAAGGCACGGATTACTCCGCGTGGCATTTTATCATCCCCGATATCAAAGTTGATTAGAGAACGAGCAGTTTGGCAGCCATAATATTTGTCTGCTGGTACTTCTAGCTCGCCCATTGTATCTGATTCAATTCTAACCTCTCCCGAAAGGGAATCTAAGTTACTAACGGGGGCTGACAGAGTATTTGTAGTGGACTTTTTCGGGTTTAATGATTCTTCAATCATTCGGCTAATTGTAGCACTGCGGCCATTTTTACCCTTGCCCACTTTCTTATCTAACCTCAAAGCAATATCTTCGGGTATACTTATGCTGATTATTCTGCGGTCGCCTGACCTATATCTCGACATAATACTGCGTTAATAATTAATTATTAAATAATATCTTTTATTTGATTTAGTTAGATTTGGTGTCTTTATTGGTAAATTGTGTATTAATTATTAAATAATAATTATTTTTCAAGTTCTGGCCCGATCCCGACCTCTACAGAACCTGATTTCCAAGAACCCCTGTACATCAATCGTGTTTGAAATGGCATTGCATAATCTCCTTCTCGAGTTACTGCGATGAGCCCGCCTCGCCCGCCTAAAGGGGCCACTTCGTCTAGAACTTGGTCTGAAGCCTTGGCTAGATCTTTGCTATTTTGGAATTTATTTGCCAAGTTGTGTGCTGCACAAGTACGGATATAGGCCTCTCCAACTCCAGTACAAGAAATTGCGATTTTATCATCTGACCAAGTTCCAGCGCCGATGATTGGCGTATCCCCTACTCGTCCTGATGGTTTTCCCGTCATCCCTCCTGTCGAAGTGGCTGCTGCAAGGTTGTTTTCATTGTCAAGTGCCACTGCTCCAACCGTCCCCATTCCTTCATCAGAAAACTCGGTAGTGACTCTTGACTCTAAGTCGTGGTCAAGTACGCTGTCGTCTTCATCAGTAGCCCCTGGGTTTGCTTTGCTATCTTTCCATTGCTGCCATTGACCCTTTCTTAGGTCTGTTTTCAACCAGTCTTGGCTTACCTCTTCTACACCTTTAGCAATAGCAAAATCATCTGCAGCATCGCTGTTCATGATAACTGGCCAGCCTTGATGTAGAATCAAATTTGCAGCTCTAATTGGATGTCTTAGTTTCTTCACATTGATTACTGAGCCAGCGGCTTTATCGATTCCACGCATTATCGATGCATCCATTGTTATGGAGCCGTCTCCACTGATTACTGAACCTTTTCCGGCATTAAATAATGGCTCGTCTTCAAGCATTTCGACTGCCAAGGTTACTGCTTCTAAACAATCAATTTCATTATTTTCTAACTTACTTCCCACGTGTTGTAGGACTTGCTTCATGCAATCGATTCTACCAGGATCTAACGGGGTTTTTCCCAACCAAGGGCCGTCTCCGCCAGCACCTCCGTGGATTACTAGGATTGCCATGTTTACTGAACCACTGAACAACTGATTATTTGTTGTGGTTGGGCTGGTCTATCGCCTGGTAATTTATTGCACTTCTCTATAGCATATACTACATCCATCCCATCCGAAACTCGCCCAAATACAGCGTGATTACCATTTAACCAAGGAGTTTCTACAGTTGTAAGGAAAAATTGGGAGCCTCCAGTATTTCTACCAGCATTGGCCATCGAAAGAACGCCTGGCTTGTCATGCTTCAATGCTAGAGCGGACTGCTCACAAGGGATTTTCCAACCTGGGCCTCCTGTTCCTGCTGATCTTGACATAGGATCTTTTGAGTGAGGACAGCCTCCTTGAATCATGAAGTTCTCTATGACTCTATGGAAATGTAATCCATTATAGTGGCCCATGTTAACTAATTTCACAAAGTTAGCAACTGTTTCAGGTGCTTCCTTATCGAAAAGTTCAATCGTAATATTTCCTGCTGATGTCTCCATTAATACTTGCATAATACTGCCAGCAATAGGCAGGTCATGAGCATTGTGTCGGCGAATTTACCTTATTGTTTCAGCCATGGTCTGAAATGTTGGTCGGCATAAGCACGTGCATAATCAGCAGGGTATCCTGCAGCTGTCAATTGTTGCTCATACGCTAATTGCTCAGGAGTGATGGTTTGATCGACTGCTCCCACGCCCGCTACAGCAGCATAACCTGCATCTGAATAGGCTTTTTCTTGCATTGCGAACGTATCGCTTCTAGAACTTCTGCCACGAACAAAGAGAACTGTCAGGAGTAGTAAAATTACAATTCCACCAATCAATCCGAGCATTAGCGGAGACATTCCCAATATCTTGTTTTCTGATTCTGCTTCATCTGTTGAATCAGTTGAAGAATCGGTATCTCCGCTTCCAGTATTATCGCCTCCGTCAGTAACATCTCCCGTGCCACTGTTGTTGTCTACAGGGTCTGTGATGTTTGTATCATCATCACCTGTTCCGTCTGTCTGGCCATCGCCAGTATTGTCATCCAAAGGACAGCCATCAGGGCCGACTATTTCACCTGGAAGTGAATTATTACAATTGTCATTTTCATTAAGAACACCGTCACCATCTAAATCCAAAATAGGGCATCCTTGTCCGTTATCACCGTTTATTACACCGGCTTCTGTTGGACAATTATCGCCATTGGTTCCGCTTGAATTATCACCAAATCCGTCTCCATCGGTGTCATACCATTGAGTTGCATCATTAGGAAGAATATCATTCAAATTAGAAACTCCGTCGCCGTCTAGATCTTTACATCCATATCTATCGATGGTAGAGGTTCCGGCGCTGGTTGGACAATCATCCACAATGCCATCTCCAGCATCAGTGGTGTTGAACGAATCTCTATCCTCATCATTAGCCCACAACTCATCCTCGTTTTGAATGTAGAATGATTCTGTTACATGCATATTATTTGTTTCATCAATTTCGGATAATTGCTCGTTAGTATCCAATGATAATTTACAGGTATAATCGCCAGAAGGCGTATCGGTTGGAATCGTAAAGAAGGCATAAGTATCGCTCACTGGGGTTTGATTATACGATGCCCCTGTTGCCACAGAAAGAGATGTGGTGAAAATTACTTCTTGAGTTACATTCTCAGAGTCGATTAACTCAATCAATACCGAGACGGCTTGGCCATATCCAGGGCCTCTCAGATTATTGAATATCCATGAAACTTGAATCTCTTCTCCTGTGTAGGTTTCTACTGATGGGCAGGATAGAGATTCTATTGCCAAGTCTGCTTGAGCTGGTTGAACTGAGATTATCTCAAGTTGATAATTTCCTTCTCCGCCGCCGCCAGAAATAGCGATTGTAAAGGTTTCTTCTAGGCCTTCATAGGTAGTGTTTAATGATTCAAATAACACACCAAAACTAGTGTTATCGGCGCTTGCTACAAGGTCTCCATTGCTATCTGTTAGCGTAGCAGTAAACGGAAGGTCTGTACTTGCATTGAAGTGAACTTCTGTATTGTAATAATCGTTGATCGTGAATGAATAAGCATCTTCTGTATCAGAAATACTTAGACATCCAGAGCCAGAAATTCCATTATTAGTTCCTAGAGGTATTCCCGAAGCATCTGCATCTTGGCCCAAGCCCAAATCATTCTGGGCTCCACAATCGAATGGTGGAATGTATGCAGACTGATCGGGTTGACCGAATAGTAGACGGTATGTTCCACCCGGATTACTTCCACCAAAGCCGCCGAAATATGATAGATTGACGTAATAGTCTCCTGCTATTCCCGCTGAGTCTGTGGCGTCAAGTGAAACAAAGTCGTCTTGAACCGATAAACTAGAGGCTATAACGGTTCCATTAGATGCTTGTAAAGACATGTCAAAATCAGCACCGTCAATAGGTGGTGATACCAGTGTAACATTCAATGGCTGCCCAGTAGTAATAGTCACCTTGTAAATATCATTTTCATCTGTTGAATCCATACAACCTCTATGTTCTGCAACTGGGTCGAGTCCAGCATCTATTGCAGTTGCAAATGTATCTCCTGCATCGCCGCCTGTTGATGCGTCGTTTTGGGCACTTGCGCATGCATTTACTGAATTGCCAATTGTCATTTGAGTTGATGCAGTAGCATCATTATCTGTCTCAATTTTCTCAGAAATCAATTCATCTTTATCTAGAGTAACAAATACATTGTATTCTCCTTGAACTATATTGGACGGGACTGTACCTGTAACAGTAATAATCTGTGTCGCATTAATCAACAATCCATTGGACCAAGTCACATTACCCAAGGTATGATCAACCCAAGAATCTGTAGCGTCCACACTCAAACTAACTTCGGTTTTGAAGGCGTCTGTCAGGTCTTGTGTACCGTCATTAATGACTTCGACATCAACACTCACGGTATCTCCAGGGTTTGCTCCTGGATTGAAGGTTATGTTCTCTATTGCTAGATTTGGAATTGGTGCACTCCAATTAGTCCAAACTTCTAGAGTCCAATTACTGTTTCCACCGAACTGTGAAATATTGACGAAATAAGTACCCGGTTGATTTTCAAAGCTACTTCCAATGGAAGTCACTTTTTCGGGATTAGAGAAAAACGCAGTATCGATTAGAGTGCCGTTAGGCTGATGCAATCTTAAATCTAAATCATCCCCTGAGTCAAAAGTTAGTACTGCGTCGATTGTATGATTGACTGGTACATCAAAAGCGAAAACGTCACCCTCATCGATTGAATCTACACACCCAGTGAAAACCGCTGTTACGTTATTTCCTAAATTGTCTGGTGAATCTGTCCAATTTGAAACCGCATCATCACCTTGATTTGCATCATTTTGGGGATCTTGCCAATCTAAACAGGTTTCAGTGTAATTGGTCCAAGTCTCTATATCATAATCACCATCACCAGCATATTGGAAAACTACAATCCAATATGTGTCTGCAACACCGTCCTTAGTAGAACCGGCACTAGTGACCAATTCTTCTGGGTCGTATGTTAAAGATGAGTCAATGATGTAGTATGAGGCATTATCCTCGAATACAAGATATAGATCATAATCCACAGTTGTACCATCGCCGAAATTATCTAGCGTGACATCAATATTATTGTTGGCCGACATTGAAAATTCATACCAATCTTCCTGGTCAGCACTGTCTACACAACCCGAAAATGAGGTTGTTGGATCAGAGCCGATTGATTTAGCGGTCTGTGCCGTAGCATTTCCTGTATCACCAGTATTGCCTCCATCATTTTGGATTACTGGACAAGGTGCTTTTGCGCCTGCTTGCTTCGGTTGCTTTCTAACATCATCTAAGGTTAAAATTCGGTCATCGATTGAGTTATCTTCTTCACCAAAAATATAATCATTTAATGGTGTGTCAATAGTGTTAATCACTGGAGAAAGTGCAGTGAAAATAAACATCAAGCCGACTAATATTCGTAAATTACGCATAGGTCTCACATTGCCTTGTGCGCGCCGCTAAGTTATGAAACTACGGTCTTAAAGCCTAATTTCCAACAACTCTGGGGGTCGCTGAATTTACTGCATCTGAAACCCCACCTTGGTACCTTGTGAAATTTTCAATAAACATTTTTGCAAGATTATCTGCTGTTTGATTATAATTATCCGAGTCATCCCAAGTTTGTATTGGTTGAAGAACTTCTGAAGGAACACCTGGGCATTCAAGAGGTACTTCGAAACCAAATCGTTGATCTAAGACATATTCGACATTATCTAGTTCTCCATCTAATGCTGCGTTAAGCATAGCCCTAGTATAACGTATTTTCATCCTGTTACCCACTCCATATGGGCCTCCTGACCAGCCGGTATTGATCAACCAAGCCTTCGCATTGTGCTGGTTCATCTTATCGGATAGTAAATCAGCATAAACACCAGGGTGCATAGGCATGAATGGTTCGCCAAAACATGCTGAAAATGTTGCTTGTGGTTCTTTGACTCCGACCTCAGTTCCAGCAACCTTAGCGGTATACCCTGAAATAAAATGGTATGCTGCTTGCTCAGGTGTTAATCGTGAAATAGGAGGTAGAACTCCAAATGCATCACAAGTTAAGAAAATAACATTTTGTGGATGTCCACCTTTGGAATCATGCGTTCTATTTTCGATAAATTCTATTGGATATGAACCTCTAGTATTTTGCGTCTTGGAGGTGTCATGGAAGTCTGGGATGCCGTCTTGATCCATCACAATATTTTCTAAAACAGTACCATATTTGCGTGTTGTAGCGAAAATTGCTGGCTCGTCTTCCTCGGATAAATCAATCAATTTAGCGTAGCATCCGCCTTCAAAGTTGAAAACGCCATTTGCTCCCCACCCGTGCTCATCGTCGCCAATTAATGCTCGATTAGGATCGGCAGATAGTGTTGTTTTTCCAGTTCCAGACAAACCGAAGAAAACCGCAGTATTTTCCCCATTGGTATTGGCTGAACAATGCATAGGAAGTATTCCTTTCTTCGGTAAAATCAAATTCATTACGGAGAATATCGATTTTTTAATTTCCCCTGCATAGCGAGTACCTCCGATGATCACTTCTTTTGCTTGATAATTTACAATTACAAAACATTGGGAATTTAGCCCTTCTTCTTGTGAGTCTGCTTCAAAGTGTGGCGCGTGAAATACAGTAAATTCGGGTGAATGCTGGGCTAGCCTTTCCTGGTCGGGCCTGATGAACATATTTCTAGCAAATGCATTATGCCAAGCATTCTGAGTAATTACGCGTATTGGCAACGCTTCTGAAAAGTCAGCACCACAATACAAGTCTTGGACAAAAAGATCTTGTTGCTCAGAAAGATACTTTAAAACCTTAGAACGCATTTTATCGAAAACTTCCTCATCTGTAGATATATTGACATCGCCCCAATTCACATCTTCAGCAGTTGTTGGTTCGTAAACGATAAATTTGTCATTAGGGGAGCGTCCTGTTCTTTCTCCAGTTTCAGTAACTAACGCTTTGTGAGCGCTAAAAATCCCCTCTTTTCGTTCGACCGCCAAGTCAACTAATTCAGTGGCAGAAAGATTCCAATGAATGTTTCCAACACACTCAATTCCATGTGTTGCAAGGTCGCCTGAAGGCGCCCCGTAGGTCTCGGCCATATAGACTCGTTTCATCGGCCGTCTTTGTCCCTTTCGCCTGTGTAAGATTTTGAAATAAGAAAAAAAACTATTTTGGTAAAAAGAGAATTGTGGATAATTGGCCTTTTTACAAGGCAACAGGGGAGAGGTTTCAAAGTCTGTAAATGCTGGAGATGATTTATGTCTGACCCTCTAGATGGTGAAAATCCAGAAGGTCCAAGACAGAAAGATAGAGATGAAGTACTTAGGAAAAAATCATTCTCTAGAGCTAGAGGATTAGATATTTCATCATTCATGGTGAAAAATGATGATTCTCCTGAAGTACCAGAACAAGAAGATACTGAAAAAGAGGACCATGATATAGCAATGGGGGAAATTGTTGAAATTTTTTCTTCTGGAGGTGATGATACTTCCGCCCCTGGGGCTGTTCAAAAAGATGGGACTGTAATCAATGCTCCAGAAGATGATAGCGTTACTGATCTTGCAGTTCACGGCGAAAAAAGGCTTGGTTTTGGGCTTTTGATAGCCATGATTTTCACATGGTCTGCAATTGGAACCATCGTTGGCACCGTACTAACTCCTGTGATAAGTGCAACAGGGCTAATTCTAATGGTCGTAATAGGATTAATGCTCGGAGAGAAATGGATACCTAATCCAAATATGCGTATTTTGGGTGTCACTTGGGTAATTATCTCAATGAAATTATTTTACGGACTAGCATTGGATATGTGGAGGTGGGATTGGCTCGCAAATCTGCCAATTGAAGAAGGTCAAGCATTGGGTGTTTTCCTTCTTTCAGCGGTAGGTTTGAATGTTTTTCTAGCACAAAGACACGATGAAGATGCTATAGCAGCGCAGGCTACTTTGATTCTGTTGATAATAGGTAGCGCAGCAGGAGCGTTATATGGAGAAATAGGTGTTGCGATAATGATTGCGACCGGCACTATTCTTCTACACGGCCTTGCTCTCTTACGAAATTCTGGAAATCTTGCAAGTCTAGGAATTGCTGTGTCATATCTGTGGGTCGGAACTCATGCAATTTCGAATAATTGGAATCTTTTCGGACTGGAAATTATTGCTTTTGAGGATGACTTAATCCTGTTCTTATTGATGGTCTGTATTACAACAGTAAATGCTACAATGGCTGCTAAATTCGTCAATGCGGAGAATTGGTTCTCTTCCGCCTTCAAATCATTAGGGCTTGGAAAGCCTGGGCTTTGGTCAGTTTCAGTTGGTTTGGGAATGATTGGAGCACTATTGGCAATTGCTGCAAATAGATTAGAAACAGGGTATGCTCTTGCCCAGTTGATTTTACTACTTACTGCTTTTAGCGCTTCATATTTAGTAGTAAGAGGAGTTTCTTGGACAAGTCTTGCCCCTTGGATAATAGTTCCAGCACCGTTCCTGCTTGCCGCGTTATCTGTCATGGTTTCTGGCGCATTGGATAATGAATTGGAGCGATTTAATCTACAACCATACAGCATTTATGCAGCATTAACTGCACTCTTTACTGCAAGTGCATTATTGAAACATCAAACTGCAGTTTCAGATCATGTGTTATGGGCAGGTGGATTGGTTATTGTAACTCTACTAACCCTACTAATTCCAGCAGACAAGGCAGGTGATGGCTCTAGAGCGTTGTTGGCATCTCAGGGAGTTGTTTGGATTGGCCTTTCATATCTTGCAGTCAAAAGAAACTCTCCGTCAATCGCTGGAACAGCGGTTATTGCACCTTGGTTGTGGCTACTATTCTTCGCTGCTGATGCCGAAAATCGGCTGGTTTCGGCAGACTTTATTCCAATATCAATAGCAGAATATGACTTGGCTATTTGGATGGGGGTTTTACTAGTTCAGCAAGTTTGGGTAAATATTGAACATGGCGAAACAGGCCTGAATATTGCCTCTAGGTTAGCGGGTCTTTCAGAGTTCAATGCTAGATTGAGAGATTCCGCCGTACTTCAATTGTGGAATTTGAGTTTCCTATTCACTCTATTTGTAACATGGGCAGTTACAAGACCTGGCGCTTTACCCGCATATGGACTATATGGAATATTATGCGGACTACTTATCGGCCATGTTTCAATGGTCTATCTTGGAAAGCACAAGGGCCGGCCACGTTCACTAATGACAATATGGGGGATTTCTGCGATTGCCCTTTCGTGGACTTATGGTCAAGCGGCAATTTGGGCAACTGCGTTAGTGATAGCTTGTGGAGTGCTGCTACAGGTTTCTGATAGATTAAAGGCATCCGGAGCGAATGAGTTTGAATTAAAGAAAGCTGAAGCATTACCGGGCCAATTATTGACACTAATGATGGGATTGCTTTCCGGGTTTTTCATCATAATTGCTCTAGATCCATTGAATATCTCAATGTTAACTGGAAGTGAAAATCTATTTTCAAGTGAGATGAATCTACTAATTCTTACTATCATCACATTGGTTGCATTGACTCTATATTTGATTCGAGCATCTACATTAGAAAAATTACTCCCTCCTGCTCTTTCGGCTGTCGGGTTAATGGTTGTGATGATTATTGCTGGACAAGTTCAAGATTCAGGTATTGTGGTATTACTAACAATTGCAGCATTCATATTATCCGGCGCGTATCTTGCATTCCAAGGTGAGTTCCGTTCTGGAATGAGAGCTATTGCTAGAAAAGAAGACAGATTACAACGCATAGAAGAAAAACGACAGAGAATGGAAGAGTTTATCTCGCAAAAAGCAGAATCTGATGCAGTTGGAGATACGAATCTTTCTAATCTACAATTAATTGATTCGGAATTATTAGATCTTGCAGAGAAACAACGAAAGCGCTCAAAGAGAGCAGGAAGTATTGGGACATATGACCTTGAAGTAGGAGACATTCATCATCGCCCTGTAATTGTTATTTCTTTCCTAGTAACTGTAATTTTGGCATCGACATACATGTCATTTTCAACAGGCTCTGCATTTATGGTGCTTAGTTTCTGTGTTCTCGTTTCAATCCTGTTCATCGCATTAGCGAGACTAAGAGCAAATCAAATCGGTTTACGTCTTCCGGACATAATGGGCATTGAATTGCCTATAGCACTATCAATGGCTGGATTAGTTCTAGTCCATATCGCTGGAAGAATTTCTAATTCAGTGATTGTGCTTGATGATGCAAAACACCTTGCTGTAATCGCTATTGGACTTACAGTACTGGCAAGTATTGGGTTGATGGGTAGAAGAGATTTAGGATTGAGAATCCCTAACGCATTAGAAGGAATTGTATACTTGTTAGCATTTGATAGAGTTATTTGTGTAATTATTGGAGGAGAAGTACCGCTTCCATTCCAATTCAACCCGCTAGATGGTGGTTTAATTGATTGGCAGATTCCATTAATTTTCATTGAAATAATTTTACTTGGATTCATACTAGGGTTTGATTGGGTTGAAAATGAGCGTATTAAGAGAGGTTTACTTGATCATAGAGGTTCTGGAGGACGGGCTGCGTGGGTGATTTTTGCAAGCATAATTTCCTTTGGCCCTGCAGCGATATTAGCGATAATATTCGGTATTAAGCGTGGATGGTCTTGGCAGCAACCTGCTGTTGTATTGACTGCTTGGATATTGCTCCCATTACCAATTCATGGAACTATGTTCTGGGCTACTGAGTACTTGGCAATTCCCGAATTTGGAATGAATATTACCGCTGCCGTACTAGGAATTATTTCAATCGGCTTTGCTGCTTGGAGCATTATTGAGAAACAGGGTATTTGGTTGGCTTCAGCATTATGGTCGGTACATATTTTACTATTCGCCGCCGGTATAGGATGGAATGATTTGGTAATATTATCAGTATTCGTAATGATTTGTTCAACGACCTCTTGGGTTAGTGGAATTCTAACGTTGAGGAAAAGTTGGCGTATTTTTGGAGCTGTAGACCTAGTTATTGCATGGGTCATTTCATTCATAATTTTGAGTCTTGGCGCAGATATACAAAGCATATTGATGATTCTAGTAGCGTCTGCCGGATTGCTTGGTTTGGTGACATACCTTAACCAAACTTATGAAGGCGAAATGGCTAAAGAATAATCAACTCATCCTTGATTTAAGGAATTGTGCTAAATATTCCACTACTTCTTTCATACCTTGGGTTTTAATCTCAGAAGAAAGCCTCAATGAGACACTAATCTTAGCCTGAGTCCCACTATTTCTAATCCCTAGCGATAACTCCCCGGAATCCATGTTAGCGTGAATTAGCATCAAATTTGGCTCACCATCTAAGTCGCTTCTAGTCCAATTTTTCAAATTACCAAGTGCGCTTAATTTCTCTCTCGCAATATTTTCTACTTCGTCAGATAATGTATTCTTACCATCCCATAAATCACGATTTACCTCTTGAGCAGATACCCGCTTTTTCCAACCTCTATTCATTGAATTATTTGGCTCGTGGTTCAAAATTGCTAGGAAATATGCAACTAATGTTGCTGCGCCATCGCCAACAAGAGTCCAGCTAATATCAGACCTCGGATGTCTTGAAGGGAGCACTATATGGCCTGAATCTTCCACTCCAATCACCCTTGGAGAGGGTGTTTTATCATCACTATTGTTATTCAAATTATTTCTTAGTGCAAATGATAGCCATCTATCGCCAACCGCAGTTTCAATTGGCTTTACTTTAGTAGGGAATCGATCTAGGTTGGATAATAAAGAAAGGTCAGATTCAATACTTGCTGCCAAAACCCAATCGTTACCAGAAATTGTCCCCGCATTAACCACTAAATCTGCTATTTCATCACCATCGACTACTTTGAATCCAGTAGGAGTTGCTTGGATAATTAGGCATCTATCACCGTCGCCATCCAAGGCTGCTGCTACAATAGTTCCTGATTCAGCGGGTGTTAGTTGATTGATTAAAATATGATTATCTTGGCTTGCCTGTTCGAAAGTCCAGGTTTGGGTTGGTGAAATCTCTCCAGCCCCGCAATTATGATTCATTACTGTAGCCTGACTGCTTATTTCTCTACACTCAATTCCTGTATTTTCATTTATCCAACTTGCTAGCCATTCACCGGCAAATCCTTTCGAAGAATCAAGTAAAAATGGTGTTGAAAAAATGTTGGTTTTGTCTTTCTTGATATCGCCGAATAGTTGTTTGAATATATTGAATCTCTCGTTTAGAATTGAAATATGATGGTTTTTAGACCAACCTGATTTTGATAAGTCTTTATTTGGCGTTGTTAAAATCTGGTGCTCAATGGCATCTATCTCTCTCTCTTCTTTCGCCAGATGCTCTGCTACTTTGGAGATGTGGTCCTCTATTTCTGGTGTAGTTTTATATCCGTTTGAGTCAAAAACTTTGAGTCCGGAGTCAGAAACTGGATTGTGACTAGCAGTAATCATACAACCAATTCTAGCCGAGTTTTCTAGCGTTGCATAATGTAATGTTGGCGTAGCACAAATCCCTATATGGGTTACTTTCATTCCTGAAATTTGTAATCCTAAAGTCAAATATTCTGCTAATAGTTCATTATTTGGCCTTTGATCCCAGCCAATTACTACTTCGTTACCTTGACCAGGAAATAGATCATAAATTCTACCAAGTACTTCGCCTAGTAGCCTAAATAATGGTGGTGAAATCTCTCTTTTGACGAGTAATTTCTCAATCACCTGTTTTTCTTCAACCAACGATATATCGACCTTGCCGCGAATACCGTCTGTTCCAAATAGTCTAGTAACCATCAAATTCACCTGTGAATTGATTGTTCAGAGTGGACTCCTGTCACTGTAACATTTGGCCAAACAGTACTATTGCAGCCCAAAACGGTGCCTGGGTTTGTTACGGCATTACACCCAAGTTGTGTATCTTCGCCCAAAATCGCTCCAAATTTCCTCAAGCCACTAGCGATTCTTTTTCCTTCGATTCGTAAAAAAACCTCGCCACCATCATTTCTTAGATTGCTAAGTTTGACTCCAGCCCCCAAATTTACTCCTTTGCCTAAAATTGAATCTCCCACATAATTGAAATGAGGGGCTTTAGAACCCGGGAGTAAAATAGAATGTTTAATTTCACTACAATGACCGACTAATGCTTTAGTACAAATCCAAGAATTTTCACGAATATATGCTCCATGGCGGATTATTGCTTCTGGCCCTACATAGCATGGACCTATGAAATGGGTTGAGGGGCCTATTGTTGCTGATGGATGAATAATAACTCGTCCTTTGGTTTCATCAATTGTTACATCTGCTTGATCAAATTTTTCTGTTGTAGATAGATTTTCAATCAATTGCAGTAACTGCTTTTGTAATGAATTAGGAGATTGGGGATCTAGAATCTTCCAAACCGGAGAATGTGAGTTAAAATTAGGTAAGTCGGTTGATTGCTCCCCGACAAAACTAGGGAATAGCGATGCGTAACTAGTGAAGTTAGGCCACTCCATATCTCACTCCAAGAGATAATGCGGCATGAAGTTGCCGAATCAATAAGCAAGCCTATACAGGCGCTTCCCTGTAGAATTATCTAATCTAAAACCAACCATATCAGAAAGGTGACGAGGAATAAAAAGCCCTACCTTTCTTGTGGTTAATCCGTGATTCCTCATACGCCGTTCATTAGAAAGATAGTTTACTATATCGGCAGCTGAACAATCAGGATAAATCGAAACATAATCGATTATTTCTTCTTTTAGACGTTGTAATCTTGCTTCTTTTTGAGACCCTTTTCCTTTCATTACTATCAGTATTAATTTGTCAATAATAGTATATTAACAAAACAAGGGAACTCCTTGGGCCCCCAAAGAATTACTGTATTTTCAAAATATCTTGCCACTTCTTAGATGATCCTCTACGGAAATAATTGGTATGGAAATCTCGCTGATTGACGTGAGCGCATCTGATGATTTTTCCTCTACTATCATAACATCCCCATTTTGTGTGAACTGGGACCATGATTTGCGATATTTCCAAAGCTGGCCCTGTCGGTGGTGGGCTTTCGATAGTTGTAGTTTCTTTTACTCCATCCCAACTTAGAGAGTCGAATGAGGGTGGTTCAAGTTTGGCATCGTTTTCGAATCTAATTCCTCCTTCGGCTAGTTTTACTGGCTTCCAATCTCCTCTACGGCCGTTGCATAACCAAAATACCATTTTCTTCATTTGTTCGATAGTTGCCATTCCAAGATGTGCTTTTTCCCACCATCCATCGCTTCTAGCCAAGGTTACATGGTGGATTCCTGGCTGTATCATTCTTGAATCTATACCGTCACAATATGTTCTGCATAAATTTTCTAGTCGAACGGTAAAAATTGGCATAGGCCCTAGATTTAATCTGTTTAACTGAAATGGATTAGCTAATTCTCCTAGTAGTAAGAATGGTTTTCTAGCATTCATATTTTCTGCATTTTCTTGATTTAAAATTTGATCAATTGTTAATTCTCCATTAGTAAAACTTGAACAATACTTTTGAATTTCTTCTACTGAAAGAACGTTGTCAACAGACGTATTCTCTTCCCTCGTTTGTAAATAATGAATACTTTTGTTAGTTACGACGATCGAACCTTCTGGTAGAGGCAGGGGGGAGTTCGCAGGCGTATAAGGCCATAGATTAGGCGTTTCGGGCTGCATATTAATTGCGAAACTGTCCTAGACTTAAACGCAACTTAAGATGAAAAGGTTGTTTCTTCAAGGCATTGAGGGCAAGTCACTTTAATCGGCCTGATGGATGGTATGCCTAAAGCAACCCCACAACTCGGACAAAGTATTGCTTGGTCGACTTTTTTCCTTTTTTGGTCGGCCCCTGGTGTTGGATCATACTCAAAACGAAAACTAGATTTGTCAATAACTTTAGCTGCAGAATTATAATCCTTGTAATCAGGATTTTCGGGTGATGTTTTTGGAACAGATTGAGGAGACGGATCATATTCTCCAGAACTATTGTATCCAGGATTATGAGTTTCAGTTAGCATTGCTAGAATTTCATTTTTAGCAATTCCGTATTTAGTCGACATCTTTGCTATTTCTAGCGTTAAATCATACCCACTAAGGCTGCGTAAAATTTGCATATCATCGGGAGCCAAGGTGACCATGTAATCCGCTAAAATATTCTAGGTCTTGATTATTCACCCTATCTGTGCACTAATATGAGGGTATTAAATCTCTATATTTGTATATACTTCACTACCAAGACTTCAAAAAAGGTTGGATTCGGGACTTGTATTGAGGAGGGCATAAAATGAGTAAATCACGGAATAAAAAACTCACTCGTGAAAAATTGCAAAGGATGAGTTCGCAAGAACGCTCAAAGATGGCGAAGACTATTAGTTGCAGAGAAACTATGACGGATGCGCATTGGGTCTTCTCAAATGATTCGGTTGCAGATGTTATTGAAGACTTAACCGAGAATGATTGGGACCATGTATTCGTTGTAAATGGTGAAGGAGTCCCTACTGGAAGAATCCATGCTGTTGATGTTTTGAAACTCATAGCTAAGAAAAATGTTGAACGTTCGGTTGCCTGGATGCAAAGTGTTCCTGCCCAACAATTAGTGAATATTCCACCCTTGACTGTAAGAAGCGAAACTCCATTGCTCAAAGCAGGCGCATTAATGCTAACTCACGACTTAAATCAAATTGGAGTAGTTAACAACCAAGGTGTACTAGTTGGAGTCGTTGAGCATAAAACCATGGCAAAAAATATGCCTAAATTTATAATTTAATTTTAAATTCCCCAATATCTGTCAGATTGGGCTTGTTTGGCTTGTAAAGAACTCTTGATTGTAGTTGCCATCCACAATACTACTACCCAAATTAATGGATAAGCAAGATCTGTGAGGATTTGATTTACGCTAAACTCATACGATTCTCCCCTAAGTACGCCGGTTGAAATTATTAATGCGGCGTTGACAAAAGAGTATACTACCATACCAAATATTCCAAGAACAATTAATCGGCCAGAGAAGGAACCTCTGCGAAGTCTCAAAAACATGAATCCTGCAGTTGATGTCAAAAACGCAATAACCATCCATGCTAATGCGGAGTGAACTACCTCAAGCCACAATATCGATGTTTCAGTAGTGGAAAATAAATCGTCATAAGCACGATATCCTTCCGCTACGGCAAATATTGCGCTAAACAAAGTAGCTGTCCAGAGTAGTGATGAAAACATAGCCGCATCTGCGTTATCACGCATTTCTTGTATCACCTTATTGACAGTGGTTTCAATTCCAGCACCTTTACTAAAGATGTACAATCCACTAACAAGTGGTAGTGCGCCAATAACTACTCCACCAATCTCTTGAGGTAACATAATGCCCAGCCCAAGTATTGCCAAAACCAGTCCGAATGGAATCATGATTTTAGCCCTCCATTTAGGATCTTCAAGTGCTTTAACAATGTAATAATAGGTACCCTCAATACCCTTTGATTGTTTAACTATGATTTTTTCAACGTGGTCTATTCTAACCTGTGATTGAATGATTGGTAGTACTGATTCGTCTTCTGCACCATCGGTAACAAGTATGGCTTTATCTGGTTGGAATGTCGCAACTATCTCTTCTAATTGTGCGGCTATAGCCCTATCGGAACGGATTCCTACTTTTTCATCACCGGTTAGAATTGCGATCTCTACCTCGTCGTCTTCAGGTGAATTTTCGCTGAGATTATCGTGTTGCGAAAGTGCGCCCAATATAGCATTGGTGTCGCTTTCTTCTGGGTCTGCAATTCCAAGTTTCAAAGCAGCAGTCAATACTTGGCGGCGTCCCACTACTGGGCCCCTAATTGCTGTTTTAATACCGAGATCATTATCTCGGTCAACAGTCAAGACGAGGGTTCGAGTCATATGATTTCACCGTTTGATGTTCATGCTAAGTCGTCCTACATTTCAAAGGCTTCGCGCGAATACCCCAAAAATTCAACAGTTTTAGAAAGAATTTAGTCAGTGGAAGAATTTTCTTCAACCTCAGAATTATTTGATTCGAATTTCTGCTCTGCTGCTTTATTTTTGGCATTCCATCGCTGAGTTGCTCGAATATATTTTAGTGGATGGTCTAACCATGGTTGGTCGCAAAGACGGTCATCACCAGGTAATACAGGGCAGTTATGATTCACTTTCAAACTACTACATTTTGCTGGAGTGTAAGAATTATCATACAGATGATTCACTTGATATGATGTTGTTGACTCATTAAAATCGGGAGCTCCACTAAAAAAATTAACACATGATTCCCTAGGAATTGCCAAAGTTGCCGCCATAGCACCGAGGAAAACTCTACCGAAATGGTTGACGTTTACCCCTTTCTCTAAATCTGCAACTACTTTAATCATGCATGGAGGCCAATCTGTTTCGGATGCCCCGACTAATGCTATAGCCTCACTGGCCTTATTAGCCATTAAATTTCTAACCATTCCCACAGGCTCAGCAAGTCTAATTGCAAGGTCGGTATTTACTTCTGACATTTTCTCTAGTGCCTCTGTTTCAATATGTGCTTTGATTCTCTCTCGTAATAAACGCGCTAATTTACTTGACGAAGCATATTGCTGTTCATTGAAAAGTGAGATCCAGCCATTCTCAATATCGTTATTGGCTAAACGCCACCTGCTACCTGTTATCTTAGGACATATCTCTATGAAGTCTGATAAGCCAATCTTCCATACTTTTTCATTTTGAGAATTCCTTCTTTGCATCATCTGAGTATTCGATGCAAAATCATATTCTGCGTTTTGTCTTTGTTCTAATTTTAGGTTTGTTATGAAGGTATTTGCAATGATTTCTAAATTAGAATTATCTTTTGCTAATATTTGCTCCGCTCTTGCAGCCTCTGCTTGAGCCCATCTAGCAATCAATCGTTCGTCTTCAGAAGCACATACAACCAAGCGGGCATAGTAAAAGGAAAAGGCTTCAACCAATCTTCCTTCTTCTGTATGGATATCTCCTCCGACAATCTCGACTCCTTCTTTGGATTGCACAGAGTCGACAAGTCTAATTCGAGCCCTCTGTCGGGCTTTTTCCATCCATTCACCCTCCAGTAATTCTTCTAAATTAATATCATGCCTGACCGCCATATCCCTAATCCATTCGGTGGCCTGTGGAAGGAAAGGATAGCGCGAAAGTGTGACTTCATCAACTATTGATGGGGGGTCACGAGGGACGGGCATGCATTACCCACTAGGCCAACAGCATATGAAGTCCTTGATATGGATGCGTTGATGAGGTATTAGAAATTGGCAAGTTCATGCCAGAAGGTCGTTTGCAAGACCTGATAGACATTCAGAATGAGGTACGTTTGGCATTTGGGTGGGAATATGCTGATGATTTCGAAAGTGCTAATCAAATGAGTCTGGCTTTTGACCATGATGTCCCGTTCGGCAATGTTGATTGGAATTTTCAAGGTCGCAATGAGACTTTACAAGAGATTTGTAAAGTATTAATGTCATCTAAGAAAGTTGTAATAATTGGCGCTGCTGCTGAAAAAGAGATGTTAGAAGAAATCAATCAAGAAGATGTCAGTATTATCGCTGCCGATGGTTCGGTTGGTGCTCTGAAGGGTTTTCAAAATTTAGTTTGCATAGTTAGTGATTTAGATGGTGGAGAACATATCGACTTAGCAGCAATTAACTCTCAAAGATTCATTATTCATGCCCACGGAGATAATCATAAGAGATGGAAAAATATCCTTACCAGATGGAGTAAATTTCCAAACCCACCAAGATTAGTTCTATCACATCAGACCAATGAACAGCTTACTGGAATGGAGAATTTTGGCGGTTTTACCGATGGAGATCGGGCTCTTTGCTTCGCTATATGGGCAGGGGTTAAACCCCAAAATATCGAATTAATAGGATTCTCAACCGATAAGGTAGGCGAATGGTCCGGAACTACCAATCAAGAAAGGAAATTAAAGAAGTTATCATGGATGAAGAAAATCGTCTCAATGCTTAATTTAGATTCTCAAATTGATTAATATTATTTATTTCTCAATGCCCTTAGCCTTTCTTTCAAAGCACTCTTTTCACCAGATTCTTGGCTATCCTCATCGTTAACTGTGTTTAACCTACGCTCAAACATTTCATTTTGCCAAACGTGTAAATTGCCATCTTCAGAACCTATTACAACTCTTGATTCGCTACTTGCCATACACCTTGTTTGTAGTATTGGAGATTGTGCAATAATTGTGCCATCAGATAAATTTCTAACCTGTAAGGAACCCTCTACACCACTCCACCTAGTTGACCAATGTGTAGTATAATTCGAAATTGGAAAACCGATTGATTGGCAACTTATCGGAAAACCACTTTCAAGCCATTTCTGTTGAGTTGATTCAGTGTAAGCAATTAAATCTCCACCCTCTAAACAAGCGATTACAATATCGTCATTTGCTGAAATTGATTCGATTGAATTAGAAAATTTATTGTGTAGTTCATTCGATGTGCAGATTGTACCATCTGCATGACCAAATAAGATTCCTGCGGTTGTTTTTACCCCGCACATTACTGGTGAATCAGTTTGTAATGAATGGTTGATTACTTCTCCATCTGGCAAGATTTGTGCCCAACCTGATTTCGGCCTTCCAAGTCCAACAATTACATCTTCATCCTGTGATAAAATAAACCATGGCCTTTCATTGAGTTTCGTTACCCAATTTTGCTCGCCTGACAAGTCAAATGCCCAAATTGCTGATTCAAGAAAATCATTATGTTCTATATCATAAACCGACGAGGTTGCGTAAATTTGCTTATTTTTAACCAATAGAGAATCGGCACTTCCTTCAAGTGGGTTTTGCCACAAAATTTCTCCTGAATTAGAATCTAAACATACTATATGAAGGCCTGATGCTACTATTACCTTCTCTTGTTCAAATACAATCTCACTAATTCTATCGGGAAGGTCTTGCACCCATACAGTGTCACCTTCCGAATCCCATTTCTTGATTTGGCCGTCCCATCCACCAGCAATCAAATTATTATCCGAATCAAGAGAAACAGAACTTACTGCTTGGTCCAATGAACGAATCATCCAGCAAGCCGATAGTAAGTCCATATTGTGACTTGAATGGTTATTAGTGATAATAAAGACGCTGCTTTTGCATCAAAAACAATCAATTTTGATTAATTTATTTTACTCGAGAATTACTTCTGGCTTCTTAATTGAATATGTCAATGCAAAGGCAATCAATCCGAATAAACAAGCGGTGTAATAATGGCCCATGGTGAAAAAGGAAAGTATTGCGCTAGTCCTTAGTAATCCAATTGAGCCCGACTTTAATGCCCAAATAGCGAAGCCAATTGACATTACTGCTAGCCCGATAAATGCAATCCCGACAGTCGTATAGAGAGATGCTGCTCCGGGGTCCATCAGTGGATGATCCATTTGCTGTGGAGTCAAATCTATTTCACGGATTACACAATCATCGGCCCCATTAGAGCATTCTTGCTCGGAAAACTCTTGTTGTGAAGGAATTGTAAAGTCGATTGTAGTAAAACCAATTGGTTCAAACAAGGCAGGAGGAGAAAGTAATACTCGATTAGAAAATACGTCTTGATGCCCATCTCTATTAGTAATTATATCAACTCTTATCATTCCAGGGTCTAATTTTTCAATTTCAAAATAACCTTCGTTATTAGAATTGATTTCTGAAGAATTCCACATTCCGTTTTCTTTCCATGAAACATATACCACTGAATCATTAAGTGGCGTTCCATTATGGTCGAAAATATTGCCTCTAAAAATTGCGCTCTCATCCGGTGCATTTTGCGCCATACTGTACACAAACTCATCAGGGCGTACTAACCCCGATTGAGCGGAGGTGTAATCTAATCCGTTGATAAATCCCAATAAAGAGATGAAAATGATGAAAATTCCAGTGGCAGTTCCTATTGGTGGCATTTCTTTTTGCTCAATAGTTAGTTTTGACTGAGAGGATGCGAACATTATATTTTGATTTGAGGAAATATCAGAAGTCATTTCATCGATGTAATCAATCGATGCGGATTGGCCTTCTTCACCCTCGCCCATGCCCATCGATAAACGCCATCCTACTTGACTTCAATGCGCCCGTTAGAATTGGCGATAAGTTTGGATAATATTTGATCTTGAATCCAAACCTTGATCGATATTGACCCATTACTATTTTCTATTTTTGATGTTACTAAACCACATTCATATACATCTGAAACATATCCTTCTATCGATCTTTGTTCTAAACTTGGATGCAGTAATAAATCGATTTGTGGACCAAATAGCCGCAATAATATTTTATCTTGTAGTTCATTCAAGCCTATATTTTCCATAGAAGAGACCGCTATGGGTATGCTAAATCCAAATTCTTGGATAACATCGGTTCTTTCTTGCAACTCTGCTCCATCTATCATCTCTACTTTAGTTAAAACAACTAAAATCGTTTTCTCGTTCAAAATCTCATTATCTATTTCTTCTTCATCATTTAGATATCTTGAAAAAATTTCAGTTCTAGATGTTGCTAATTTCCTTTTGATTTCCAACATACTATCACTAGAATCAACTAATAAGAGTAATAAATCGCATTCCAATGCTTCTGCAAGCGTTGCTCTAAATGCGTCTAATGTTGAATTGGGGATTTGATCAATGAACCCAATTGTATCTGCTAAAAGCACCCTAGGACTTGCCGCCATCCTTCCAACAGTTGTTTCTAATGTTGAAAAAAGTTTATCTTCGACCAATACCTCTTTTCCTGATAGTTTTAGAAAGAGACTAGATTTACCTGCATTTGTATATCCTGCAATCCCAACGGTCATAGCACCACTACGGGTTCGTTGTTTACGCCTTTCTGCTTGTGCATTTGCATGCTTTCTCTGCCTTTTTCTCAAGGACGCAAGTTCTCGATTTAAATTGGCTAAAATTGCTTGTAGCGCAGTTACACCGCCACCTCCAAATCCTGCTCTTTCGCCACTCGTAGTCTGATTCGCCAATTCTCTAAGTACGGTTCTATCAGATAGTAATCTAGCAATTCTAACTTGTGTCCTAGCTTCTAAAGAACTAGCATGAGAAGTAAATAATGATAGTAATAGGCGAACTCTATCCCACACCTCTATCCGTACAATATCGCTAACAGTAACAATTTGTCTTGGTGTTGTATTAGTATGAATTAACACGAGGTCTATACCAAACCATGGATGATTTTGTGAACGTGTTTTCAGTTCATCTCCTAAATCTTGAAGCCTGCCTTTACCAAAATATCCTCTTGGATCTATCGGGCCTGATTGTTTGAGAACCTCGATTATTTCGATTCCCATGGTACTAACGAGGCCACAAAATTCAGAAATATCTTCATCGCCTCGAACTAGCAGTAATGCCTTGCGCCCTTCATGGTTGGTCCGCGCCTCTCCAAGAGCAACTCCGCCGGCCCCAGCAAGAATTTCAAAATTCGAATCTTGCTTCGCCATGATTTATCCAAGAGTCATCCTCATATCAGCCCACCCCTTGCAGTAACCATGGTCGAGTCATATCAAGCTACAATTGAATGGTCTGGCCCTGTTTCTCTCGGCACCACTTTACTAGCTGCTTCTTCAAAACCAGGGTGCTCGGCAAAATTGACAGAAGAAAACGGTAAAGCCTGTTTGATCATTGTGGTTGAAAAATCTTCATTACAAGACCTAAGAGATAGTATTGATGATTTGCTAATTGCGCTATCTGATATAGAAGAAAATAATTCTTGAATTTATTCTAGTTCTAGAATTACTGGTGCATGATCTGATACATCTAATCCGCCTTGACGGTTTATTTTTACTGATTTCAATCTGTCGTTTGCTGCATCATTTAGTAAGAAATAGTCGATTCGCCAGCCCCTATCTTTGGCTCTAGCTTGACCTCGATTTGACCACCAGGAGTAGGTTTTTACGCCCTCGCCGACATATTCTCTAAAAGCATCATGCCAGCCATCATTTAGTAAATTGGTGAACCATTCCCTTTCATGAGGTAAAAACCCGCTCTGTTTAGCATTGCCTTTCGGATTCCAAATATCATCTTCAGTATGTGCAATATTTAGATCTCCACAGACAACAACTGGTGTTTTGAGGTCAAGATATGGGGTAATGAAATCTCTCCATTCTTGCATCCAAGATTCCTTGAATTCCTGTCTTTCAACTTTATTCGAACCACTTGGAAGATATGTATTGATGCAGATCATGTCTTCATGTTTTGAAACAATTACTCTTCCTTCCAAATCATTAGGGTCTTTTTTGCCTCCTTTTCCTGTTTGTAGAATATCCATCGGTAATTTTGAAAGTGTTGCAACTCCTGAATATCCTTTCTTTTCAGCAGGATGAAGATGGAAAGAAAATCCATCGGGCCAATTCCAATCTTTAGGAAGCTGCTCGGGTAAAGCCCTAACTTCTTGTAACATCCAGATATCGGCATTTATTGTTTCAAAATAATCATCGATGCCCTTTCTAATCGCTGCTCGAATACCATTTACATTCCAGGTTACGATTCTCATGAATAACCGGAATAGTCGGAAGTGAATAAGTTCGAATGGTTGGTTTATCAAAGACACTGCGGGTAGTAATATGAAACAAACATTGTACATATACCAAATCTTCTAACATAATACAGTGTGAAAAATAGACGTTATGTTAGAGTTATGACGGCTCAAAGGTTATTGTAAAGTAATTATTCGCTTAAACATGGTCGAGATTCAATGCCCGCATTGTGTTGAAATTATCGAATTAGAAGACGGCCTATTCGGATTCTTTGAATGTCCATCTTGTGAGAAAGAATTTGAATGGAGTCCTGAAAGAAGCCCCTTCAATGAAGAGTTATTCGATACGAAAGATTTTCTCATCGGCTTATTTGCTCCTTCTTCGCTTTCAATCATAGGTCTACTCTATTCTTTGGTTTTTCTTGACGGGTGGGATACTTTGGTGTGGTTTGTGCTATCGATGTTGCTTTGGCCTGTATTAGCAATTATATTCCTGATTTACGGGATTACCACAGCGCGGAAATTTATGATATTTGGCACAGCAATGTCATTCCTTTTGATGACGATATTATTCTTTGTTTTACCTATTTTCCAATAATTATTTGAAAGTCACAATACAATGGGCAGCATTGTATATGACCCACTGCAAGCTCTTCGTATTCTCATATGATTGCTAAGGGTAATCGGATGACCCCATAGTATGCATCCGATACCATCCTATTAATTATCCAATTCAAGCCAGTCATGACTGAACTTGATGATTAAAATTGTATAGTACAATCTTGCAGATACAAACATGCAGCCTAGTGTCGACCCTAAAGAGCAAAGTCAGACACAGTTTTCCGGCCAGCCACAAAACCTCAATCAACAAATCCAACAAACTCAAGGGGTCTTCCCTCAACAACAGATAATTATTTTGAAGCCAAAATTTCAACCAAAGTTTAACTTCAGAAATCTTTCTTACGCCGTATTTGCTATAGGCATAACTGCATCTATTATATTCATGGAGATGTCAGCACCAGGGAGGCTTACTAATGATTATTGGCGCTTCTTGAGCGAGGCATCTTGTTGTCTTTCGATAATTTTGGCATTCGTTTTTGACGCTGTATTTTACAAAGGAAAAGCGGATTGGCAAGCGACCACAGGACAATCTAACACCTGGTCATTAACTGGAATGATTTTTGATATTATTTTTGCTTGTATCGTCTTATTTTTTGGATACATGTGGTTCATTGGTGATTAGAGCAAAGGGTAGGCAGTGTACTGGGGGGCTGAACACCCATTGTACTCTTCCAAAATGTCTTGAGGGGTTTGACAAAACCCTTGCGATTTCATGGAAATGATATGTCGCTACTCTTGATTTTGTCCATTGAGAACACCGTCTGCAATGACCCGAATGTCAGTGTTCCATTGGGTAAATTCTGGCACATCCAACGGTTCGACACCGTGAACTGCATGAAGCCAGATGAGTGTGCCAGTGTCGATCAAAATTTGGCCTGCGTGCCTCTTTTCATCATTAAAGACCGAGGTTGCCTTTGGACCCGTAAGTTGGTTGACGTCGAGCGCATTTCTCAAGCAATTGCTCAAACGCTAAACGGCGATTCATACCTTGGGGGTGAAGTCTCTTGTTCCGCGTGGGCGTTGCACCATGAGTAAATCTACAAGGTGATTGTTCATGACTCCTTCGCTATATTTACTTGATTTTATTAT
The DNA here is from genome assembly GCA_964001175.1 of uncultured euryarchaeote. Taxonomy (GTDB): domain Archaea; phylum Thermoplasmatota; class Poseidoniia; order Poseidoniales; family Poseidoniaceae; genus MGIIa-L1. The sequence goes on along the minus strand of CAXFAS010000012.1, from coordinate 111 downwards.
GTTAGCAACCACTAGTTGATTGTAATTAAAAAAAATTAATTAGTATAGATTGTGTGAAATTACACATGGAATTAAATTATGAGGCGCTAATAGCAGGAATTTGTTGTTTAG
>CAXFAS010000011.1:0-54761 GCA_964001175.1 uncultured euryarchaeote | reverse complement strand
TCTCTATCAATATTGAAAGTTAACCAATTAGACATATCATGGGTGAAGACCATGACACTCCCACAACTTACTACTTCATATTAATTAGGAACATTTTCACGGTAGGTTTGAAGACTCACAGGAAGAGCGAGGTTTGAGGGGCATGTCAACTAAAGCAATTGGGTTCCCTGAAATTCCTCCTGCAGGACCTTGGGATTCCTATGTTTTAGTAATAATATGGCTACCTTTAATTTTAAGAATTCTATTTTTGCTGGTTCCATTTCGTAAGGCAATAAAGAAATTAGCACCTCATACTGGTTGGGCATTAAAACAATTGAAGAGTCTTCCAATTCGAGGATTTGGATTACTTGCATTGAATGAAATTTTAGCATTTATGATACCGCCAATTCTTGTTTTATTGGTGCGATTTTGGAGCGATCCAATCGGGTGGCAACAATGGTCTGAAGTTTCTAATATTGGGGGGTCAATTCTTCTTTTGTGTTTATTCATTTGGATTGCAATGGATATGCTAAGAATTGGCAGGGTTAGAAGAATGCTAGTCGCTGTTGAAAAACACGATGTAAATAAACTTAGAAAAGTTGCTGAAACAGGATTATCAGTTAGAAGCTGGTTGAGAAAATTCGGACGAAAGAAAGATGGAAATAAGCCGATTGAGGATGAATCAATAGTGAAAAACACAGGAGGAAAAATTGCAAAATCGAGTTTAAAAATCTGGGGAGCAAGAGCACTATTAGCTCGTCGATTGACTCCAGCAGGTCTTCTTTCAAGTTTAGCCTATGGCGCTGCTGTTGAGGTTGCTAGGGCTGGAGCCGAAAAGGCTTCAGATCTAGTTGATAAAAAGATGCAAGAAGAATTTGATAAGTTAGCAGATATAAACTCAAGAACACTTCTTTTCTTATTTGCTAGAGATTTATTAATGGGTATTATTCCACTTTTGATACTTTGGCTTTTACCGAAAGTTGTTTAATCATCCATTATATTGATGTTCATTCGACTTCTGCATCGTTTTAGGGGAACTCTTTGTCACTACTCATTTTGATGCGCCACGGCCAATCTATGTGGAATGCTGCTAAACTTTTCACGGGCTGGGTCGATGTTCCTCTAACAAAGAAAGGTATTGATGAAGCAATAAAAGGTGGTCAAGAGATTGCCGATATTCCAATTGATGAAGTCCATGTTTCCACTTTAATCCGTGCACAAATGACTGCAATGCTTGCTTTATCTCAACATAATAGTGGCAAAACTCCAGTTTTCCAATATCCAATTCCTGAAAATGGTATCCAAAATGTTTCAGAAAATGAAGCTAAAATGGTTGAATGGTCACAAATTAATGGCGAAGACGAAGAGGGAAATATTCTACCAGTACATGTTTCTTGGCAATTGAATGAAAGAATGTATGGCGATCTTCAAGGTTTGAATAAAGATGCAACTCGACAAAAATTTGGTGATGAGCAAGTCCATATTTGGCGCCGTTCATATGATGTACCACCTCCAAATGGCGAATCTTTAGAATTAACAGCAGAGAGAACCTTGCCATATCTCCAATCAATAATTTTGCCAAAGCTTAATTCAGGTAAAAACATCTTTATCGCAGCCCATGGTAACTCGCTAAGGAGTATTATAATGGAATTAGAAAATCTGTCCAAAGAAGAAGTCCTTTCTCTAGAAGTGCCTACTGGAGTGCCAATTATCTATCAATTAAATGATTCTAAATGGTCTAGAATGTAAAACCTCTAAAAACTCTATTTTTTAACATATAACCTCTAGTTGGTTTCATGCGGATGTTCTTTTCAAACGCATCAAATCCAGTCAAGGTGTTATTATTTGTTGGATTATTGATTTCACCTTGGCTATTTACTCAAGTTGGAATCGCTATTTTAGCTCCTGATGAAGAGATCGAATCTATGCCTAATTGTGAGAGTAATAGTGGTAACTGTGCTCATCTTGGTGGTGGTGAAAATTATCGAATGAATACTTCTTTACCAACTCAAATTGATATTAATTCTTCTCAAGCATGGGATGTCATTTCACAATATATTGATGAAAGTAATAGCAATATCTTGGTAGAATCTGGTAATGGAATAAATTTCTATGTTCATTTTGTTGAGAAAACAAAATTTTGGAAGTTTCCAGATGATGTAATTATTCAAATTAGTGGAAATGAAGAAGGATGTATAATCGAAATGCATTCCGAATCAAGACTTGGATGGGGAGATGTGGGAGTTAACCCAAATAGAATAAATAAAATTCACGAATTACTTGTGAAGTAATTTTATTTTATCCCAGCCATAAGGAAAACCATCTTTATCAATAAGAATAACATTTACTGCTAAGCCACTTTTATGGAATGCTATCAATTGAATTTCATGTATTTTATGGCCACTAGGGGCGACACCGATTATCTGGAGATTATTATTTGAGCCAAACCAACGGCGTTTTGATTTTTTCGACTTAATTGGTTTTGCTTCATCACCAAGTCTTCTTCTAAATCCTTCTACATCATCAAACCAAGGCAGAGGGCCCTCTGGAGAGAACCTTAAACCTAGAATCATGTCTACCCCTTGAGTTTCTTGAGCAGCATCAGCATCAGCCTCACTGGGTATTGCAGGGGCATTTGGATGGGTGTGAAGCCAATGAGTGAACCTACCTGCTCTAGAGCCGCGACTTGAGGAAAAAATATCATCGGTCCAGTCCTCAGGTAAATGATGTACGGAAAAAGAATTACCCCTGTTCACTATGTGTGCTTCATTGATGCAATATCCTTGACTTTGAAACAGGCCATCTACATTTTTTTCGCTCATAAATAATTCTTGGACTTCTACATTATGAGGTGAATTAGCATCAATATCCATACCGATTAAAATCTCATCAGGAAGGGATTTTAGTGCCCACCAAATTAGTTTCTCGAATAATTCTCCACGCAAATGAATTTGTGCAGTATAGGAATTTTTAGCTTCAAAAGAATCTAAATTATACGAGACCATTAGTTCTTTCAACCACTGTTCGACCATCCCGCTCAACCCATCCAAGTGTTTCCTACTCATCAAAAGTATGTATCTTCTAAATGATTAGTTTGATAGTATTCTAACGCACCCGCCAATTCATGGCGAAGAAGAAAGGTCGGCTTGGGCGAATCTTCGGTGCTATAACAGGCAGCCCATATGAGCGTCTCATAAAACAGGTTGACAAATTAGTTGAGACTAATGATAGTGACCGAATACTAGCAAAGAATCTGCTCAAATTAGTAAAGATTGCAGGTCAAAACTATGCGGAAGAGAAAATCGACGAGGAAGAGCATGATTTAATCATTGAAGCGATTGAAGACGTAGACCCTCAAAGTCGTACCTTTGGCAAGGTATCAAAAGATGAAGACTCATTTTACATGGGAGACAGTCCAGAAGCTCCTAAACTTAATTTAGGAAAGAGGCATAATCTTGATCAGTTAATGAAGTCCAAAGGAAATGAATTTACTGGAAGTTATGGAAGAGATGAGTTTCAAGAATTCCGTGATAAAATGACTCAAGACTTTTTGGAAGAATCCGATCAGGCAGTCAGGGATGGCGATCATGCTGCAAATTTGGGAACAGTTAACCGAGTCTTCGTAGATGCAGATGAGGATGTTAGGAACCTCAAGAAGTCGATATCACAAGAAACTGGCATGGAGGATCCTAATGCTGAAGAAGAATTACCGGAAGGATATTCAATCGATGAAGATGGAACAGAATGGTTTGAAGATGAAGATGGCTATTGGTGGTATCGACTTGAAGGTCAAGAAGACTGGGAGCCTCATGAAGAGGATTGATTTTCTCTAATTGGTTTCTTGAAGAGTACAACAGAGTAATTCCATAGCAGATAAATCGGAATACCGATAAATAAATTAAATTCTATCAATAATGAAACTAACCATATTAGTACATAGAATAATGAAATTGCTAGAGCAAGGACTAGCATGATAATTGGTCCATATTTTATTCTTGGATCAATAAATGAATATACGTAATATCCACCTCCATATATTGCCCATAAGTAAGCAAAGGAAGTGTATATAATTCCGATAATTAGTCCAAAGATTGCTAATTTCCAATTTAGGTTAGGTTGTGATAAAATAACATCGAATGAAATTAAAATTACAGTCCAGTTATGCATAACCATCTCATGTGTTTTGAATAGGTGATTATAATCTCTATCCGAACGAACTTCATCAGGAATTATAACATAAGTTACCACAGTCGCTGTTATCATTGACATTCCAAGCGTCATAGGTAGTAATATCCCAGATGAGAGAAGTAAAAATTTAGGTAAACTATAACCAAATAATTCAAACCAACCCAAGATTGAAACTGAAAGGAAATATAGTCCGAATACAATTAACGTCCAGCTACTAAACGGGACCATTCTTTCTAGACCCATAGTTTTGTGATTTTTAGTAATTCTTTGCTCATGAAACAATGGATTCATATTACCTCCTACCTTATCAAATATCATTAACACAAAGATAGTATAAAATGCTAAAATAGCGCACATAGTTCTAAAAATCAGTAAAATTTCTTCTGAAATAAAGTCCGAATTAAGAGATATAACGCGTCCATTCAAAATCCTTACAACATCAAAAAGTTCCACGAAAATAAAACAGAAAATCGATACAAAGATTAGTAGACCATAGGTGTAAAGATGTTGATCTTTTTCCCCATAGTCGAATATATCGGCCATATCTTGTCCAAAATTGTCTAGTTTATATGGTTGTATTTTTTTCCTTAGCGGAAATATAATACTTCAAACTTTAACATGAAACCCCTTGGTGTGTAGCACATTACTATAAACGCTAAATTATGACCTTGAATTATGAGAAATCCATTTTTTTTTATGACCGCCAAGAGCGTAGAAAAACCTGGAAAGACTCTAGCAATTGTATTAGTAGCATTATTTGCATTGTCATCAGGTGCAAGTCAACTGGTTTTTGATAACAGTGAAGATGGATTTTTCCCAGACAATGAAACGGTGAGATTGCTTAATGAAATCGAGGATGAATATCAAGCTTCAGTGGATTTCATACGAGTTATTGATGAGGTAGACGAAGGTGAATTATTACTTGAAGAGACTTGGAAACAACTGGCATTGAGCGAAGCAATGCTACTTGATGATTCAAATTTCCTTGAATATCAATATCCTATTTTTGGTTCCCAGCCAAATTTTGGAATGGCTAGTTATGCCCTCCAGTGGCAGACTATTCAAGACCCGGTAAGTGCTCAGATTTGGGTTTTAGAAATTCAAAATGCTATCGATTCGTTACATAATTCTACTGAGAGTAGTTTTAATTCATCTTTAGATAATTTATCAATAACTGCTGAACAGATTCCAAAGTTAGAGCCTATCAATTCACAAAGATTGTTATCATGGCAACCAAGTCAAACAGAACAGTGGCTATCACGACTGGACTCAGGTGATAATTTAACTGTTGTAATCGAGGAAATAATACACAGAACATATTCCTTATTTGGCTTTAATTCACCAAAAAATAGTTTTGAAAAGGAACTTATGACAGAGAAACTTACTCCTATGATTGGTGACCTGTATGCGCTTAAGGGACAGCAATCAATCGATTATAGATCTATTATTCTCTCTAATATTCCAGTAGGTGAGCGTGATGACCCTTGGAATATGTCAGGGCCAGTTATTACAACTTTGGCGGTTAGTTCTGATCCGGTTGTTTATGGTTACGAGTCTAGTGAATTTGCTAAAGTCGAGAAATCGATTAATGATTGGTCTGAATCTATACTTATAGACCTGAAAGAAGCCACAGGCGATGAAGAAATTAGAACATTCTCTTATTCTCAGTTCGGTGTAGGCTCTACTGAAACTCTTGGCAAAGAAATTGGAATTTTGACAGGTTCGGCATTTATGCTATTATCTATTATTCTATGGTTTAATTTCCGCAGTGTAAGAGAAACAGCATATGTCATGGTGTTAACAATTTTTGCAATAGTAGCAACATATGGTCTTTCAGGTTGGTTACAATATTTTGGAATAAATATGACCTTCAATGCTGCGATGAATTCTATTCCAGTTCTGTTATTAGCGATTGGCGTTGATTATGGTTTACACGTTGTCTTAAGGATTAGAGAAGAATTGAAAGTTGCAGATTCTAAAGATGAGATTTCTAGAGAAACAATTCGAGATTTTTCTATTGAAGCGAGAAAAACTGCCATAAGAAGAGGTACAATTTTCACATCCATCGCTCTATTAATTGCTATATTTACTGATATGGTAGGTTTTCTTTCTTTCAGATTTTCAGCACTTTCATTCTTACAAGTTTTCGGTACTGTGATTGCCATTGGATTATTTTTCATCTATCTTTTGAGTATTACAGCATTACCCGCCTTAATGACATTAATACCTCCTAAGAAATTAAAATTAGATAAAGCAAGTAAAATTGAGGTAGGGCCTATTGCTAGAGGTCTTGGAAATCTTTCAACCCAGCCATTAAAGGTTGGAGTAATCGCTGTTTTACTACTGATGCCGATGTATTTCGGGTTCCAAGAACTTGAGGTTGGATTTGAACAGAGAGACCAGTTTGATCCAAGTATTGAAGTCGTTTCTGATTTCATAATGTTATCTGATGATTTCCAAAGTAGCCGTTCACCTTTATACATTGTTTATGATGGAGAAATTATTTCCAAGGACGGACGTGATTCATGGAATACTACTATGCAGGCAATTACTGCAAGTCCCGACGTTAATGGTGTTCCGAGTGGACTTTGGAATGTTTTAGATGAATCTCGTTTACAAGAAGAATATCTCGAGGAGTTAATGGTTGGAATCGATAGTGATAATCAAAGTAGTTGGGATTCTCTTGAAGAATGGTTGCTAAATAATCAAACTGGAAGAGATTTGACCAGTAGTATTCTGCATTCTAATGGTCAACAGACATTAATTTCTTTTCAAGCCAATACACTTGACTGGCAGGCAACAGTGGATTTAGACGCTAGAATTAATGATTTACTAGAGCAAACAGAGTTGAATTTAACAGATGAGGGAGAATTAAGATTAAGTGGTCGAAGTTTGATTAATGCTCAAACTACCTCTGATGTTGCAGCCTCTTCAATTCAATCAACTGCTATTGTTGCTATAGTTATTTTAGTGATGCTTGTATCCATTCATAGTGTAAGACAAAAGAATATACAACAAGGATTTGCAAGAGGATTTGTATCTTGGATTCCTTTGATGATGGTGGTTGGATGGGTCTATGGAATAATGGGCTTTACTGGATACCAAATTAATCCACAAACAGTTACTATAGGTGCACTTTCTCTAGGTTTAGGTGTTGATTATGCAGTTCACTATACAGTTCGGTTAGAAGAAGAGGTTGCACATAATCCATCAGCTGGACAGCAAGTTTGGGTAGAAAATACTTCAGCAACTACCGGACGAGCAATGTATGGTGCAGCCCTAACAACCGCTGGAGGATTTGCAGTGCTTAATCTGTCAGCCCTTTTACCATTGAGATTATTCGGTCAAGCATTTGTGGTAGCCATTACTCTTGCATTACTTTCAAGTCTAATACTTCTACCAGCGTTTTATACGCCGTTTTTGAAGCGTGACTCTAAGAGATATTTAGGAGAGGAAGAATAATGGAAATAACAGAGATTATGTTTTGGATTTCATCGATATGGATTATACCTTTTTGGGGTTTAATGTGGTTTTTACCCAAACACGAAATAACAGCAAAAGCAATGAGCGATATTCGAATTTGTATTCTACCATTATTAATCCCTTATACCATTTTAGTGATACCAAATTTACCTGATATTTTTATCACATTAGGTAGTGAAATGCCAACACCACAGTTGGTAATCGATTTCTTCCAAGATGATGATGTGATAATTATTGGTTGGCTACATTTTCTAGCATTTGATCTACTTGCTGGAAGATATATTTGGAAAAGAATGGTCGAACTTGATAGACCGATTTATGTTTCCACACCAATATTGATTCTTTCAATGATGGTCGCTCCATTTGGTTTCTTGTTAGGATTATTATCAACTTGGGAATCAAAAAGTGATATGTTAGAAGAGAATCATTAACCACGACATATTATATGCTCTGTTAATTTAGAAGTGTTATGGATGGAAAAACGTCCTTTTTGGCAGGTCTATTGGTCGCAATTTTAATCAGTGGTGGTTTTTTTACCATACTCATTAATTCTGAAGAAAACGACGATTCAGAAAATGAAAAACCAGATGAAATTAACACAGACTCTCCAGTGGATTTAACTCCAAAAATAATGATTGGTAATTATTCTAAAAACTGGGACGGCGAAAACGTCACTCTAAATGGATTTGTAACCGATGAATCTCCTATCACTTCTAAGGTGAGCGTTGAAATCTTCCATATAAACTTGTTAAAATTATTTGAAGTAGGTGATATTTCGGTCTCATCCGATGGGACTTGGGAAACAGAGGTTCCATATTCTGAACCTGGAAAATGGTATGTCAAGTCATCAGTTACCGATGAATCAGGACAAAGAAGCGAATTATTAGTTACTGAAATAAATATCATCGCTCCTAAAGAAGAGACTGTAAAAATTGCTTTCTTGTGGGATGAACCTTCGGATAATTCATCGATGGGATATTTGAGTGTTATTTTAATTCATCAATTCCCAGATACATGTAGTGTTGAATATAGGCCAAAGTATCAAAGTCCAACACTTGATATTATCGGGGTAAAAAATGATTCTACTGGATATTACTCTATGGAAATGGATACAGATATTGTTAATGGAAATGGGACAATTTTTGCAACTTGTGGATTATTTTCTCCATCTAATTCTATGGTTGAAGTAATATTACCAGTACCACCTAAACCTGCTGGAGATTCTGATTCAGATGGAATATTAGATGATGAAGATTTGTGCGACTCTACACCAAGTGGCGAGCCTGTTTACTCTACAGGATGTTCAGATTCTCAAATAGATGATGATTTAGATGGGATTATGAACAGCGATGATATTTGCCCAGATACTCCTAAAGGAGAATCTGTTAACAACAATGGTTGCTCAAATTCACAAATCGACGATGACTCAGATGGAGTTGTAAATAGTGAAGATTATTGCCCAGGTACACCAATTGGCGAATCAGTAAATCCATCTGGATGTTCTAGTTCTCAAATTGATAGTGATAATGATGGTGTTTCCGATAATCTAGATCAGTGTCCAAATACTCCTCTTGGTGAACAAGTAGATGACGTTGGATGTTCAGACTCTCAGAAAGAAGAGCCAGAGCCGATTACACGACCCAAGATTTTGGCACTTCACGGCGGTGGAGAAACAGCTAATGGGTTAAGAAACCAACAAGGAACCCAAGATTTGATGGATGCTTTACCTGGATTTGACTTTGTATTTGCTAGTACTCCTGAAAATAACAATGTGTGGATTAAAGACCCACCAGGTGGTAAAGGAGAACCTACAACAGACCCTAATTGGGCAGATCTTTCAATATCATACCTTGACCAGATGGTTGAAGATAATGGCCCATTTTATGCAATTTTAGGTTACTCTCAAGGAGCTGCAATGATACCTGTATATCTGGCGAACACTGATAAAACGTTCAATCGTGCTTTGATGTACAATGGATATCTTCCTACGACCCATGAAGGTTTGATAGATACTATAGACGCAGTAGCACCATTTGATATCCCTGCAATGGTATTTTCTGGTGAGAATGATGATGCATTCAAAGGGATGGCACCTGCCTTAGCAAATAAATTCAGTAATTCACTAGATGTTCATAGTAGTACAGCAGGCCATCATTTACCCTACCAGAGCGATGCCACATTCGATACAATATTGGATTTTATCTTAGAGGGATTACAGACATTTGAAAAATCTGATTCATGGTTATGTCAAGATAATCAAGGTCCATGGGTTAAAGATTTGAATGGAGAAGGTAATTCCTACAATTCTAACAGTCGGGGTGCAGGTCAATCTGGCGGAGGTGGAGGCTCTGGACCATGGTTCCAATGTGATGTCTCAGTTACAACCAATTCCAATAACATGCTAGTAAATTCTAATGCAATTCCTAATCATAACTGGTTATCTGCATATGCTGCAAACGCAGATGAGCAAGATATGGATTGGACAATCCCACTAAACCCAACTGAAGATACATCTGGAGGCCATAATTCGGCAAATTGTCCAGCAGCTAATGGAGCATATGAGTGTGCACCGGATAGAGGCGCAGTTGCTGTAGCGGTAAATGGAGTGCCTATATTTGGTCCCGAGGAAGGCCCAGGTGGAGATGCTGTGGCACTTGAATTCCTTTATTTTAATGAAGACCGCCAACCAATTGATCTAGGTTATTGTGGAGCCCATAATGGCCCTGGAGGAGTACATTACCACTATGATGCTATGTGTCAATTTTGGGATGACCCTAATGGTGAAACAATAGTAAATTATGATTATACAGACCTCGATTCGACTCAACATTCTTCAATTATTGGATGGGCATTTGATGGTTATCCAATTTATGGAATGTATGGTTGGAATGATAATGGACAAGTAGTTCCATTGAAATCCTCTTATGAGGTTGAGCGAACCTCTGATGGAGGAGATCAAGGATACAATGGAATAGATGACTGGAATTATGTGGCTGGATTGGGCGATTTAGACCAATGCAATGGAAGATTTGGAGCAACACCAGAATTTCCTGAAGGGACATACTACTATGTTTCTACACCAATCAGTGGCTCTTCAAAAACAGTCGTTGATACTGATGGTAATACCGTTCCAATGATTGGTTTCCCATATTTCCTACTCTGTTATCATGGAGTTGCCGATATGAGTAATGCTAATTCTGGCGGCGGCGGCGGTGGCGGCGGAGGATTTTCCACTCAAGTTATTTATTCACATATGCCGGAGTTGTTAGATGATAATTCAGATTCTACTAATTTATTAGGAATATTTTGGGATGTAACTTTAATTTGGCTTGTTATAGTATCTTTAACACTTATCAGGACAAAAAAGAGTTGAACCCATGAAGGTGAAATTTTCGCTATTTTGTATTATTTTAATGATTCTAAGTAGTGGTTGTCTTTCGTCTATAGAAAAGGATATTTTTGATGGTAAAGATATTAATTCAAATATTTCGTTCACCGAATTTAATCTAACTGACTCAAATGGAGATTTCTTCAATTCACAAACACTAGATGGACAGATTGTTATTGTAAATTTTTTTTACAGTAATTGTCCTAATCATTGCCCGGTTTTCACCGCTGATTTGAAACAAATTTATGATGAATTTGAGTTAGATATGGGCACTAATATTAGCATTATTTCTATCACAGTAGACCCTTGGAGAGACTCATGGGAATTAATTAATGATTACAAAGATTACTTCAATGTATCATGGCCTCATTTATCTGTTGAATTTCTAAATGATGAGAATCTTTCAGAGATCGAAAAAATATGGACTGATTTTGAAATTGGTATCGTACTTACAGAATCAGAAAATAGTACTAGCATTAGTGGACGAGGACACACTGTATACTATTCAATTGACCATACTAATGGAATAGTAATTGTAGATAGTGACGGCTATCAAAGAGTACGTTGGGATGATACTAACTGGGATGTCGACGGAATAAAAAATGACATAACAAAATTGCTTAAAGAAAAATAAGCAAATCACTATCTAAATCAAAATGGATTCTCAGGTGATTTTTGTTCCCAGACAGATTGTTCTGCAGGTTGCTGCATTGTTGTTTGAGGTTGAACAGGTGTTTGAGCAACTTGTTGATAGACAGGTTGTTGCATTGTTGTTTGCATCATTTGTCCACCTTGGACAACTTGTCCTCCCATTGGCATTCCACCTTGAATAATCACTTTTTGCTCGTTGTTAACTAGTAAGCCGAGAATTAATCCAAAGATCGTGACTACACCGCCACAACATAGCAACATTGTTCCGCCAAGACCTTGTAGGAATCCACCAACTGCTTCACCTAACTCTTCACCGACAACTTCCCAAAGAGGGACTAAGTAAATTTCATGACTAGCATTTATTTCATGAGCTCCATTTGATACCCAAAATGTACTTCCCATATCATGCCATCCTGAAGGGTCGTCTTCATACCCCTTTGGTTTAGTACCATCTTCAGTACATTCTTCAGGGTCATAAAACTCTTCATCTCCAGAAGTAGTATTTGTAATTGTTAATTCGAATGAGTCACATCTTACAGTGTCTCTAACCATTACCAGATAATCTCCATCATCTTCAAAGTTAAATGTTCCAGTTTGACCATTCCATACACTCTTTTCCATAACATCCCATTCACCAGCATCGTCGATATTATTACCGCCGACTGCCATCATTATTCCGCCACCAACTGCGACTAGAATGCCTATTGCCATGAAAACTTTACCTACTGGGTGCATGACTTGCCGTTATATCAATGCCATATAATTCTGCCTAGATAGTTAATTATGACGGAATTGCCTGCTGTTCCCACCAAGGAGGAACTTCAAACCAAGCCTCATGTGAAGGTGGTCGGTCGATAATTGGCAAGCCAATCATACCACCATTTATTGTTAGTCCACCTGCAGGATTAGTAAAACATGGACTTGGTAAATAGTCCTCTCCACTTTCGGTTAATTCTATTCTAAGAGAATGTCCTGCAGGAATTATAATATCTAGAGGATTAAATTCCATTAGCATGGTATACTGGCTAAATAGAGCGGTTGGTTTAGCATCATATCCACCATCACGATATCTAATGTCCATCGTGGCATGACCAAGTCTTAGGTTAGCAGTATCATCATACATTGTAGCAAAAATTTGTCCTCCCTGACAAGCTTGGGTTGAAACGTCTAAGTGTAGTGTGGGTAAGCCGGAAACATGAGTTTCTTCTTCAAATATCCCACTGGTTATTGTAACTGAAGAGCCCTGTCCATTTACAGTTCCACTAGCACCATCCCATTCGCTAGAAATATCTTGAAGCAGCCAATTCATGTCCTCAGGAGGCCAAGTCTCTTCAACATGCCATCTGCCGTCATTGGTTTGAATTTGCACCATTGGTTCAGGCTCTTCACCTATGTCTTTGAGGTAGTAGTTGAACCATTGGAACAATTCTACAGCCCAATCCATACGAGTCATATTTGGATAGGCTTCTAGGCCATAGCCAGATTCTAGTTCACCATGTCTGTCAGGCTGGTCGGGGTAGTTGTGAGCCCATTGACCGGCAATTGCTCGAGCATTAATTCCAGCATCGATCATCATTTGATAAGTAGGGAAGGCATGATAGGGATCAACATTCCAATCTTGCAGCCCCCAAACAAGGTATACGCTTCCACGATAATTTTCTAGAACATCAGGGAGGTGTCTTCTTTCATCCCAATAGTCATTCCATTCCGCTCCGCCAAATTCTGCTCCTGCCCAGGTTGAAAAGGGGTTTAATGGTCCGATTAGGTCGTCTGTACACATCCTCATATCATCAGTCCCAGCATCTGCAGTTGCACCTTCGTAAAGGGCGTCGTACAACATCGCCCTACTTTCAGAAGAACCATTTCGATAGAACATTTCTTGGACACCTATTGATCCAGAAATAGGTACAATAGTTTTGAGATAATCTGAAGGTTGTTGAGCAGCTTCCCAATTTGTTGTTCCAGCATATGATTTGCCCATCAGTCCTACATTGCCATTGGACCATTCTTGTTCACCCAACCAATCAACAACTGCCTGTATTCCTGTTTGTTCTCCAAGTCCCTTGACATCTTGACAGTGAGTTGATTGTCCAGTGCCGAAAGTTGAGGCTTGGGCTAAAGCATATCCATGCGGTACAAACGTATCATATATCCACTTTCCAACCCCGCCGTCAGGAACTGTATTTGGATTAGAATCCTCTCCAACTATGCCTTCTCCACCGAAGTCATAGTAGGGGTGAATTGTCATAATTACAGGAATTTTTGTCCCTGGCTCAACATCGGGTAACCAAAGAGCAACATGCATTACAGCAGGTTCGGGAAAACCAGCGTCTTGTTCACTTGTTGGAAGGTCAACTTCAATGAAATGTTCAGTAAATTCTGTGACATTATAAGTGCCATTTACTGGAAGTTTTGCTCTTAATTCATCCATTGGTAATTCCATAGTATGACGTAGATGAAGAGGAGTTTCCCACCATTCATATTCTTCAAGTTCATTATTCATACCACCAACGATGGCTTCTCCAAAACTAACTGCTAATAATAAAAAGACAACAGAGACGGCAATAGTTGATAATGCAGACAAATTTAATTCTCTTCTAGCACCATTTTCAAGCACAATTTCAGCATCAAGTATCTCGCCTTCTAGAGTCGAATCACCGTCTGCCATGAACATACCAATCATTTCTCCATCATGAGCATGACGCTTTCTTGCACATAATTCTTTGATGTGAAACTATTCAGCGTGTCATGCGAGGGCGATTTCTAACCACGGTTGTCCTAATTTTTCTTCTTTCCACACTGCTACCATCTAGCATTGCACAGCAAGAACAACCGGAATGGAGGTCGATTGGAATAGATCCAGAAACATGGACTGACGGCCCTGTTGAAGAAGACACACCTATGAAAGAAAGTTTTGAGGGTAATGCCATTTTAGTCATTGATGTAACTTACCACAGGTCTCTAACTTCTGATGAATATCAAGGCAACATTACCATTGAATTATTTGAACAGTGGGCTCCAATCACAACTAACAATATCATCGAGCATATTGAAATTGGTTTGTATGATGGTATTTTCTTTCACAGAGTGGTTGACGACTTTGTAATTCAATCCGGCGATCCCGAATGTACGACTGAAGGAGTGTATCCACTTACCTCACCACAATGTAGCAGTGGTGGTACAGGTGAAACAATTCCTCTTGAGCATGATGAAAATTTGTCACATGTCGATGGAGCCATGGGCATGGCGAGAGGCGCAGAACAAGATTCTGCTGATTCACAATGGTACATCACTGATACTGAGCAACACGGATTAGACCCAGAAAATAGAGATGATGGAGGTTATGCAGTTTTTGGCATCGTTAGAGATGGTATGACTTTTGTTCGTGAAATTGCAAGTACTCCAACGGCTACAAATCCTGCTAGTGACCAAGGTGTTCAAAATCCGGGTCCAGATTTATTAGGTCGTCCAATTAGAGAAGTTCATATTAATTCAATTACAATGATTGGTGTTTCTGACCCTTATGGTAATATTAATTCAGGTGATTATGATTCACAAACATATAACACCATTAGCGATTTTGATACTAAATTTTTCATCTCAATCAGTTTCATAGTTGCGATTCTAATTTTTGGTGCATTGGTATATATTACTCATATTGATCCACCTAAAACTCTTGATGATGAATCAGAATTAGTTTTAGATGCCGTATTGTTTGACGAAGGCGAGGATCCTTTTGATAAGCAAACAGATGTTGTAATTTTTGAAGATGATTCAATTGATTAAATTTTATAACAAGTGCTTTCAAGTTTGATAATTTAGCCAAACTATGCGAAAGGTAGCAATTACGCTTGTGTTGTTACTTTTATTACAAGTTTCAATACCTACAGTTGATGCAAATAGTAATTCACCAAATGTGGAAATTAGTACCCAAAAATATGATTGGTTTTCTAACGAGACAGTATCTGTAAATGTTAAAATTTCTAACGCACCTTTCGGCGTAGATTTATTTGCTAATTGGCAAGTAAAAGATTACAATGATGTAGTCGTTTCTAATGGCACTCAGGTTTTTCAAGCATCGGGAACTTTATCAGAATTCAATATTTATTTAAAGCATTTTTTTAGTGGAGAGAATTTTTACTTTTTTTCAGTTGAGATTATAGATTCTTCAAATTCAGTAATCGGTAATGGCTATTATTCATTTATGGTATTCCAAAATTCAATCATGCCAGTGAAAAATAATTTACTTGTTTTTGGAGATTCTTTGAGTGATATGGGTAATGCCAAAAATTCGGTTTTAAATGTTCCAGATGTACCACCATACTGGCAAGGTAGATTCTCTAATGGGCAGGTTTGGATCGAGTATGTGTCTCAATCATACGGCTTGACAACTACAATTGGTTCAGGGACTCAATCTGGCGATAATCGTGCTTTTGGTGGTTCGCAAACCGGAGCAGGATTTTCATATCTATTACTTCCTAATGTAGGGACACAAATTTCTAACTATCTTGCTAATGTTCAGTCTTCAATACCTGCAAATAACGTAGTTAGTCTGTGGGCAGGTGGAAATGATTTTCTTTATGGAACTGCTAATTCTAACACCATTGTAGCAAACATGGAATCACACATTAGGCAATTAGCAGGTGCAGGAGCAACCGAATTTATTATTCCTAATTTACCACCGCTTGAAAAGACTCCAGAAATACTTAGTCGAAGTCAAAATCAACAAAATACCATCGCTGCTGAAGTGGTCTCATATAATCAAAAATTATTATCACTTATCAATAATATTTCAATTGAATTAAATCTAGTTATACATTTCATTGATGCTTGGTCTTTATTCAATGATATTGTAGATAATAGTCTTGCATTAGGTATTACCAATACTCAGGAGTCTGCATGCTCGGACTCAGGAACTTTACTTCCCTTACCGATATGCGACAGCTCCTCGACTCTAGTATCAAATCCTGACCAGTATCTTTTCTTTGACAAAGCCCATCCAACTAGAGTTATGCACAAATTTATTTCATATTTTGCCATTCAATCTATTGGATACGCAGAAACCGACGGCGATGGAGTTGTAGATAATTATGATTTATGTCCATGGACTGAAGAGGGCAGAGCAGTAGATTTAGCGGGCTGCTCATGGGAACAATTGGATGACGATCAAGATGGGGTAGTGAATGGAAATGATTTGTGTCCATCCACTTTAATTAATTCAATTGTTGATAATAATGGGTGTTCGGCTGAACAGAGAGATAGTGACGGTGATGGCCTAAATGATGCTATTGATCCATGTCCATTTAGTGAATTATTGAATGACCATGATTCTGATGGGTGCACAGATGATGTTGACCTTGATGATGATAATGATTCAGTACTTGACGTTGAAGATAATTGCCCTAAAGGTTTGATTGGTAACCATACTCTTGACTATGACTCAGATGGATGCAGAGACTCTGAAGACACAGATATGGATGGTGATCAATTGCCAAATATCGATGAAAGTGATATTGGAAGCGACCCTCTAGATGAAGATACAGACGATGATGGATTTATTGACGGAGTTGATAAATTCCCGTTAGATCCACTCGAATGGTATGATAGTGATGGTGATGGGTGTGGTGATAATTCGGATGATTTCCCTTCAGATCCCACAGAGTGTCTTGATTCAGATAATGATGGATATGGGGATAATTTAGATGCATTTCCAAATGATTTTACTGAATGGCTAGATAGTGATAGCGATGGATTTGGAGATAATCGAGATGCCTGTCCTCAGGTAAAAGGATATTCATATTCTCCTTTAGGTTGTCCAGATCGTGATGGAGATGGCTATTCTGACGAAACAGACCTATTTCCAAATGACCCTAATGATTGGTCTGACTATGATGGCGATGGAGTTGGCGACAATGCGGATTTATTCCCATTGGATTCTTCAGATTGGGCAGATTTAGATAATGATACATATGGAGATAATCGAGATTCTTTCCCTAGTGACCCATCTGAATGGAATGATACAGATGGAGATACTGTAGGCGATAACTCCGACATATTCCCAAATGATCCAACCGAATGGTTAGACTCTGACCAAGATGGGTGTGGCGATAATATCGATGTATGGCCATTAGATCCAACAGAATGTTCTGATAGAGATGTTGATGGAATTGGAGATAATTTAGATGCTTTCCCAGATGATCGTTCTGAATGGAATGATTCTGATGGAGATGGTTTAGGGGATAATGCCGATTTATTCCCTAATGATTCTAAAGCAAAGTATGATGATGACGGGGATGGAATCGCCAATTACTATGATACATTTCCAGATAATGAAAATATGGATTCATGGTTTGATGTATTCCTGAGAATAATTTTGTTTTTAGGAATTATTTCAATTGTAATTTTTGTTATCAAAAACAAAACTAATCGTGAACAAATTCAGAAATGGCAATTATATGACGACGAGACAATGCTAAGTAAAATGGATGAAGAAAACCCTAATTCTAAACCTTCAGGCCCCCCTCCTCCAGGTTCTTTTGGCTGAATTATTTTATTTCAACATCTAGAACCACGTGTCTAATATAGGGTGCATACCATTTTACTTTTTGTAGATTTGAAATCGTAAATTTCCAATTTTTATTTATCTGCTTTGACATTTTTTCCAACTTAGAAATTGTTTCTTTGCTCCACAACTTTATTTTTTCTTCAGGGACATTCATGTGAATATGAAGCCACCCACCATCTTTTTTTAGACATTTTAGAGCTTCAAACCAAATACTTTCAGATGAAGGCAGAAGTCCTAAATGACACCTATCTGCTATACCTTCGAGTTTAGGTAAACTTAGTTTATTATCTCCTTCATGAATAGTGATTCTATCTTCAACACAATTCTTTTTTGCACCCCATGTCAGTGCTTTAATTGAGTTAGGATTAATCTCACAAGCATGAACATGTTTTGCTTTACTTCTAACCAGTATCGGTAATGAATAATAACCAATACCAGCAAAAGCATCAACAATTACCTCACCTTCCATATTGATATTTCCTATACGGTGTCTTTCAGTTACATTTCCAGATGAATACATAACTTTTGTAGCATCAAAGCCAAAGTGTACCCCATGGTCAATCAATTCGACCCAACCTTCATTTCCGAGCAATAACTCAACTTGAGAGGTTCTAATCATATCATTTGAAATTGGTTGTTGCCGTCCTAGTTTTTCAACTTTTAATGATTGACAAATTAATTTCCATAAATTTTCCATCTGTTCTTTATCGCATTTTGAGAATAATGCTTGCCATTCGTCATCGATAAAAGAAGTTGAAGGTAGTAAAACAAGGTCACCTAGTAATTCCCATTTTTTGGGAATTTTATCTAGTAAACCATTTGACTGAAAATTATTTTCTTGTAACCAAGATTTTATTTTTTCTTTGACCAAATCTGCGGGGGACAAGCCTAATTTATTTATTTCTAGGGTTTTTTCAATTATTTCTAAATCACTAGAAAATTCGGGAAATAATACGGTCAATTCTTGATGTAAGTTTTGATAATTATTTTTTATTGGTAGCGCTAAACTATTTGAAATTCGTTTTGGTCTGAACATATTTTGGTATATTTTTTTATCAATCAATACCGTTTTTACTTCATCTGATTTATCTAATGGAACTAATATCACCATAGTTTTACCATTAGTGACATCAATATCGCTCATATAACGCTCACGAGGGTAATTGCTTTGAATGTCTCTCTCGTAGGGTAGCCATGACGGTGAACAAAGTCACAAGTCAAAAAAGTTCTAAAATGATGATTTTACTTATACAATCTGTACTCTTACTACAGATTTTCGCACCATTTGCTAGTGCGAGTGGAATGACTACTTGTTCCAACTCAGGTGGTGCTTGTGATGACTATAACTCTGCTCATGATGAAACACCAGATCAACAAGATTGGGTTAATGGAACATATGATTTTAAGTTACAGGACACATCAAACATCCGTCTTGATTTAACTTGGGCAATTCATGAATTCGATAGATCCGCATTAGGTCTAACAAGTCCATCAATCGATGCAGCATTAGCCGCCGATGGGTTAGATTCTGATGATGGGGCACCTGCTGATCTGATTAGAAATTACTTCGATCAGCAATTGCCTGGAATGTCAACTAATGTAAGCAATAAACTGATTTTAGAAGTTAGTAGTGCTCTAGAGAGTTCTCTGGAATCTGGATTTGGAGACACAACCATTCTTTCAACGGACTATGTAAGTTCAATAACCAATGATGGGGTAACAACTCCTTGTTCTTCAAGCCCTAACGATGACTCTGTCTATTCTTCTGAAGGTCAAACTGTCAATAACGCCTTTTATCCTCCAATATGCATCTCTTCTTCATTAGATATCACGCTTACAGAAAGCGCATTTAATCTTAATTCCACATCAAGTTTTGATTTGGAAAGAACCTACCAAGGGCTACTTGTAATGGGTGCAGAAATAACTACTGATTTTTCACTACTAACTCTACCTGGTCACCAAGGTAATTATTCATTCTCACCTCCTGATTATGCTAATATTAAGGCTGTAGACCCTAGTGGAGATATCTCCTTGCGATTTGGCCCTCCTTCTTATTTTGCTGGTGAATGGGACGTCGACCATAGAGCAGCACCTGTAGGTGCAAGTGACTTAGAAACCCCGATTTCTGTCACAATTGTAAATCAAAATAGAACCTCAACTAATACAGTTAGTATTGATAATTCTAGCAAGGCAATCGATTTGAGTATAAAGTTAGATTTAACCGATGAATCTGCTGCAACCTTAGATTTTATTGTTGAGATGGCTTACTTAGATGAATCGATTATGAATGAGTGGAATATCTCATTACTTAGCGTGACTGAAAAAGCGACTTTACCCGTTGTTACTTCTGATGGAATAAGATTGGCATATCATAATGGTCTAGTTGATCTAACCGAATTTACTTCACAATTTCCTGTAGAATCAATCGCTGATGGTATTTCATCGACAGTTGGTGGAATTGAACAGATTCAGATGAATGAAATGTATTGGGTATCTGATGGTTTATCAGACGGATTAGGAACTCCAGGAGGTCTAAACTACTCACATTCAACAGGATGCTCTGAAACTGTAGATCCAGGTTTCGTTATACATTATTGTGTAGAGGGTCCTTCTGCTATGACTGAAGATTATCCCGTATTCCTCAGAACTACCAGTCAACCCTTCTCAATGCGATTAATCGATATCCTAAAGGAAAATAACGGGGATGATAACATCGCTAAGTTCCTAGACGTCATCACAGAAAATGATTTTAGAAGTGTATTAAACAGTGGACTATCCATTGAAACCGCATTATCTTCAGAATATTTAGCAGGTATTATTCCACCAAATCTACCCCCTTCAGAATTAACTTTGGAGATTGTACTTCCTGCATGGGTTAGAACTATCGACGGGCAAAATAGTATTATTTTGACACATAGTTTGGATAATAATTCGGATTCAGAAATTTCTTTTGCAGGTACTGAACCTTATGATTGGAGAAATGAAATTAAGAATTCAGATGGTCAAGTAGTATGCACTACTTTGGAGCGTACTTGTATTACAAGTTCGATTGATTTTGATGTTTCAGCATTGAGAATAAATGAATGGAGCCAATCAGTTTCTCTGGACTTTGCTTTGGAAGCAGAAGTTTCAATTCATAGAATTACTGTTCCGCTTGATAGATTAAATCAATCCGGTTCAACTCAAGTTCATATGGAAGCACTTCCTTCTGATTTAATCAGATTAGGCCTAGATATTGCTAGTAGAATGGCAGAACCTCATGAATTTGATGGTCCAGATAGCATCTGTAGTGATGATCAAGATTTGGAAGTTTGTGATGAAGACCTATCATTTAGTTTCACTGAGCAAGGACTTACCGATTTCTCAAAGGACATAGGAGATATTTTAACAGATTTAATTCATCAAACTGGAGAAAAAATACCCGAACAAGATGACTCTCCTTTTACAGAAGTCGATTTAAGTGGCTTCAAGATAAAAACCTCAGTCGATGGTTTGGGATCTCCTGATTTGAGTATAGGGGATGATGAGCCAATTACTCTTAGTGTTAAGATTCCAGAAGTAGAGTTTAAACTGGATATTGATGGCAATATTGGAGAAATGATTAATGGTGAAATGGACAGTCTTGAAGTGTCCTTTTTGGCTAATGCCATGAGAAGCTATTTCCTTAATCCGATGGTTAATGTTGCTGAAGCAATGGGGTCTAGCCTTTCTAACAGCTTAGTTTCCGGACAAGGCCTTACTTATCCTGAACCCGAACAAGGTGAGTTGAGTTATACATTTTCAGGAAATACTTCTGTAAACGAAGAATTTGAAGCTAAGATAAGTGGCCCAATGTCAATTACTTTGCCGAGAGGAATAACTCTCAAAGATGCAACTTCGACTTCCGGAAATCTAGAAATTAAGGAAGTGGATGGTAGACAGAAAATTACCTACACCGTGCCGAATGGTGAATTTGAAGATACTATTACCTTTAGAATTGAAGTTTCTTGGGTTTATTTGATTACCCAGTTTTGGGTTTATCCAACATTTGTCGTATTACTGATTTTCTTAATGGTTAGGAGAAGAATTCGAAAGCGAAGAAAGAAGAAGCAAAGAAGACAGATAAAATCGGCTCAAGCGAGTAAAGTTGGTATTGGAGACAATGAATTTTCAGATTTACAAGGATTCCATAGTGGTGGAATGCATGGTGATTTAGAACAGTTCAAAGATTTTTCAAATGATTAAAATCAGTTCAAGGATTGATTGATTGAAAAATTCTTTCGGCTAAAGAATTTCCAATTCCAGGGACTGTCTGTAGATCTTTGATACTGGCATGTTCCACTCCTTTTCTACCTCCAAAGTGGCGCAATAAAGTCTGCATTTTTTTAGCACCCAATCCCAATACCTCTTGCAATGGGTCATTGATTTTATTTCGATTCCTTTGTTTTCTGTGAAATGAATTTACAAACCTATGCGCTTCATCTCTAGCATGTACTAGAACTCTACCTTTTCTATCAAGAATAATAGGTTCTTTTTCTAATCTGAATATTGTCTCTTCCTTCTTGGCTATCGCTGCGAGATTAATTTGGTCATGCAAGTCATTATCTTTCAATAACCGATAGATGGTATTTAGGTGCGTTTCACCTCCATCCAAAAGAAGTAAATCTGGCCATTCATCTTGCCGCTTGAACCAACGTTCCACAACTTCGCTCATCATTCTCAAATCATCTATTGCTTCTCCCTTTACAGTATATCTGCGGTATTCTTTCTTCTCAGGCCTACCATTGCGGAAAGAAACGCTTGCTCCAACTCTGTTTTCTCCTATTAATTGGGCCATATCAAAGCATACAATATGATTCAATTTCTCCATCTCTAAGACTTCAGCCCCATCATTTGCAGCTTTTTGTTCAAGTGAGCCGCTAGCCTTATCAATGAATTTTGACAATTGTGCTTCCGCATTTTGGGTTGCCAAATTCTGTAACGTGACTAAATCTCCTCGAGATGGTGTTCTAACTTCAACTATTGATTGTCTGCGTCCATTCAACCATTCTTTTGCTCCATCAAACAGTGGAGTAGGAGTCAATAATAGTCTTGGAGGACATCGATTTTGATAGTGTGAAGAAATGAACATTGAAACAGTTTCACCGATATCTCCACGATGAATAATCGGCCATGCCTCTTGACCTTTTACAACGCCTTCATCAGCATGAAGAACAACTATTGCTGCCAAATCCCCTTTTGACGCTATACCTATTGCATCACAATCACGGTAAACTTTACTTGAAACTACATGTTGACTAGTTGTAACTCTAACTGCACGAATTAAATCACGTTGCTTAGCAGCCTTTTCATATTCTAAATCAGATGAGTATTGGTCCATTTTTTCTGTTAATTTTTCAATTAATGTACCGGCTTTTCCATTCAAAACTTCAGTTACCACATTTACGATTGTATCATATCCATCGGGATCCAAGCAAGGGCCTCTGCACAGGCCGATGTGCATTGC
Source organism: uncultured euryarchaeote (assembly GCA_964001175.1). Classification (GTDB taxonomy): domain Archaea; phylum Thermoplasmatota; class Poseidoniia; order Poseidoniales; family Poseidoniaceae; genus MGIIa-L1. The sequence goes on along the minus strand of CAXFAS010000011.1, from coordinate 31,022 downwards.
CAAGCATCCATCTTTTCCTCTACAATCTTTATCTCTAATACCGAATTGTTTTCTTAATAATTGCATAACCTGTTTAGCAGCATTTGCATTTGGAAAAGGACCCCATTTGTGTATACTTTTGGGAGGGTGTCTGGTATACATGATTCTTGGATATTCCTCATCAGTCAGTATAATGTAAGGATATGATTTATCATCTTTTAATCTTGAATTAAATCTAGGTTTATGTTCTTTAATCAATTGTCTTTCTAGGATTAATGCCTCTTTGGGCGATGTAGTAACTATATATTCAATCTCATCAGATTTAGCTACTAGTTCAGTAATCATTTTTCTATCTGGATTTGATGAAAAATAAGATCTAACTCTTTCATTAATTCTTGTCGCTTTACCGACATACAAAACTCTACCTTGCTCTGTTTTAAATAAATATACACCGGCTTTTTTTGGAAATGACTTAGCGTCATACATCACCGGCATAACAATCCGTTATCGGCGATACACAAAAGGACAACTATTCATTTCTCAATAAACAAAACTTAGTATTATTTGAAAGGGCGAAGTTCTTCCCATAGGTGTTAGCCATGATTTCTTCATCCCAGAAAAGGATTCTATCATGGCTCAGTAAGTTTTCTCCAGATTTAGAAAAGTCATGGGATGTAACTAGAGACATTTCTCTCCCGGGTATCGCAGATGGTTTGGGAGTCGTACGTTCAGCACTAAATTTACCACTAAAGAAACTACAGCAATCGGAAATGGTTTTCAAAAGACAAGCCCATGTTGTTGGAGGAGGTACTAGAAAAAGACAGGTTTTTCATATTACAGATAAAGGTAGGGAATTCATTTCTAAAAATGATCCAACTTCAGTAAAGAAAAAGCAGCTTGGTATTTTTATTGGTAATCGGCCATCAACAGGTGAAATAATCGGCAGAGACGAATTAATTTCTTCTCTAATTAAAAATATAGAAAAATCATCTTTGTTAATTTGTGGATTACCAGGTATTGGAAAGACGACAGTAGTTTGTGAACTAACTAATCAATTAAGCAAGCAAGGAAAAACAATTAGATGGGCTAATGCTAATGAGTTTAGTGATTTATTTGATATTTGCAAACAATGGCAATTACTTGATCCTCTACCCAAGGATACCGTTGCATTACAAGATTTAATCTACAATAATAGCGAAAATGAAATTTTGATAATCGATGATATAAATTTTATTTCACAAAGACATATCGGACCATTCGAGGAATTGTCCGAAAAAATTGTTCAATCATCAAAAACCAGACTTATCTTTATCGGTAGGGAGCCAATGAATCACTTTCCATCAATAGATAAATTTCAGATATTACCTCTTGAGGACCAGTATGGTGCTCAATTATTAGGTGAAGGTCAAGATTTAGAAGATAGATTATTGATTTCTAAAAGATTGGGAGGCCACCCCCTTGCTCTTCAGTTATACCAACCAGAATTTGAATTACCTGAACAGTCTGCAAATGTACAAAAATATGTGGAAGATACTGTTTTATCGAATTTAGGAGAGCAAGAAAAAGACTCACTAAATTTACTTTCAATGGAGCCAATTCCAATAATATCTAACAATTCATTAGTTTCTGATTGTATTGGTATGTTTGATGAACAGGCTCTTCTAAGATGGAGTTCCAATAACCTGAATGTAGAGGTTCATCATTTGATTAGGAATGTTAGACGCTCATTTATTGATACAAAAAAACAAAAACAAATTCATCAAAAATTATCTGAACACTGGCAAAGCATATCTAGAAATGTACAAGAAGATATGGTATTACTTTTCCACCAAATCTCTAGTGGTAATCTAAATATGGTTGAATTAATTGAAAATCATCTTAGCAGTATTTCATCAAATAAATCCAACTTCCTTGCAGTTTTAATCGAACAGGCTTTGGAGCAAAAGCCAGGAAGTAGTGATTTACATTATTTTGCAGCTAAAGTTGCTGCGCATAGATGCGAATTATCAATTCTAAAACATCATATTGACAAAGTAGACGAAAAAAGAAAACTTGAGTTAAATCTACAACTTGCATATTTTGAGGGTAGGACAGAAGATGCGGAAAGAATATTTTTACAAAGTTTGGATGATAAAGACCCACACACCGTGAATAAGTTGGCTATTTCTGCAGCATCTAGAAGAATTGATGATAGAATTTTCGACCAGAAAATTGATGATCAACTAATTTTGGATGTTAAAAAATACCTTTCAAACATCGAAATAAATAAAATCAACAAAGAAGTAAAATCCGCTGCAATAATAGCAATCACAGTAATCAAACATTCGTTAGCGCTTCTTGAAAGCGATGTGGCTGGGGCTGAAAAATTATCAATATCAGTGGGTGAACTTGGCCTAGAGGCTGAATCTTTGATGCTTGTTTTACGTTCAAAACAACAAATTTTCCGTTTAAAAAACAATGAGGTATCAATTCAAGAAACAATTGAATTTATCGATCATGCTGTTTCTTTGCAGACAAACCAAATTTACTCAGATTCGATAAGATTAAATTTAGTTGAGACACTAATTCCTATTGATTTGAAACTGGCAAATGAACAATTTCAATTACTTAGAAAACCAGATGATTCTATTAGGTCAGATACGTATTATCGATATGCAGCGAGATGGTGGTTGTGTAGATCATACCTTTACCCATCAGAAAAACTAACCTGTCTTAGAGAGTCTATATCTATTCACAAAACAGCAGGTTGTTCTAGGGCTGCAAAAACCCTAGAGAGTAAATTACATTCATTAATTTAGAGTTCTGCACCAATCAAGGTTTTTGTATCTGCAATACCTTCCATTGGGCGAATTTCTTCAACTATACATCTAGTCAATTGGAATTCATCTTCAGCCTGTACTCTTGCAATCAAATCATATTCACCAAATAGCATCCATCCAGATGTAACAAATTCAATTTTTTCAAGATTATCTCTAACTATTTTTTCTTGCCCAGGTTTAGTTGTTATCAATACAAATCCAATAGCCATATCTTCACCTCAGTAATCTACTGCAATCAATGTTTGAGTGTCTTTAATACCCTCTATTTGTCTAAATTCAGTCATTAACATCTTAGAGAGTGTAGCGGAATCCTTAGCACTGATTCTAACAATTAAGTCATATTCTCCATATAAGGCATGAACTTCTGAGACTGAATCATGACTGGTGAGCGCAAGATATACATTCCTTTCTTGAGAAGGAAGGGTCTTGAAAAGCACAAATGCTTCGGGCATAAATTGTCCACATGAACTTGATTATTATCACTTACTGTGTCAAATTGTGATAGAAAATTGTTCAAGTATGCGAATCTTTGAAGTGTATCACACGCTTAACCATGTTTATGCAGACTGATAAGTACTCGCAAATGATAATTTTTGCAGTACTTTCCATGCTTTTGTCAATGCCTTTTTCTACAATTATAGAAAATCATGAAAATCAAGAAATTAGTTTTGAAAATTCATCAAATGCCATAGGTCGCTCCCAAATCACCTGGAGTGGAGTAGTTGAATTAACATCATCTTTCACCATAAATGTTACAGATGAATTAGTAATTTCTCCATGTACTGTTGTAAAGATGTCTCCAAGCATTAGAATTTATGTTGATGGTAGAATAACCGCCCAAGGAACTACTAATTGTCCAGTAATCTTTTCTCAATTATCAACGGGTTTACATAATGGATTACAATTCAACTCTAGTTCTAATGGCAGAGGTTCATTGATGGATAATATCACAATTGAAGATTCAGTTTATGGAATTACATCATATGGCTCAAACCCTAGAATAAATAATATTACAATAATCAATCCTTCTAGGGTTGGAATCGATTTATTTTCTAATTCTGCACCTATTATTCATGATTTATACATAGATCAAGCAGGACGTGAAGTTAGTTATTCTGATTGGCGATATGGATTAGGACTTTCAGTTGGCGCAGGTTCTACGCCGATTTTAGAAGGCGCATATATGACTGATTTGAGACTTAGAGGATTGAATTTGTGGGGCTCTTCTGGCGGTATTTTCAGGGATGTAGTTATTGATAATGTGACTTCAGAAGGAGGAAATGCACTATCAGCAGGAGTTTGGGTTGAAGATAGTCAGCCACTGATAACCAATCTAAGTGTTGACAAAGCGGATTATGGAATCTTAGTTCGACATATCGATGATGGCTCTTTTACTAGGGCAGTGGTGAGAGATTGTGTAGTCTCAAATTCTATGTATAGAGGAATTTACTTAGACAAGGCAAACCATACTAATTATACAAATTATGAAACTGCAGACTTTACTAATACGGTAGTCCGTGGAACTGGTGGAAACGGTGCTAAGACAGCAAATATTGGCTATGCAGCAATCGAAGTAAATGCAACGGGGGCATGGTTCGAAAACACATTGGTTGAGGATTCTACAACCGTTGGAGTTAGATTATTTCTAGTAGACTCTTCTACAACATTTAGAAACTTACAGGTTAGAAATTCTGGTGACCCTGGCCAAGGCGCCCATGAAGCTGGCATAGCGATAAGTTCGTCATTTTTTGCTCCAAATTTTGAAGGCTTAGAAATTTCAGGTTCAGTAGGCTCTGCAATACATTCTTCTTCAGGAGGTTCAATGCGTGGAAGCGACTGGTTCTTACATAATAATTCAAAACAGGGCTTATTTGTTGACTCATCGACTTTGATTATTGATGATTTACATTTCAGTGATAATGGTTTTTCTGGAGCACATATCTTTGATTCTCGTTTTGTTACAATGTCTAATCTTACAGCTCTTGGGAATGGCGTTTTAGGTTCGTTAGATAGTGATAAAGCAGGAGTATATTTCGAAAAATCAAATGACTTAGAATCTAATTCAGGAGATGTCACTTGTAATTTCTGCACTGTAAAATCATCATTAGGTTCAGGTATTTTAGTTAAGGATTCAGTAGACTTGTGGTTGAATCATATCGAATTAGAAGATAATAATCCTTCTCATTCTCCTCTTTCAATCGATAATAGTGGTTTGACTTTGGCACAACAAGGAGGCAGACTCAATCTCCATGATGTGATTATAAAAACTGAAAGGTCAGGTCCTGATTTAGGTCCTGCGGTCGAGATCAATAAAGCAGCCGCTAATATCGACTTACTGGTGATGAATGGTAATCATTCAGGATTATTTTGGAACGCTGATAATAATGGAAACTTTAATTCAACTATGAGTAGAGTCCAATTTTCAGGTACTTCATGCCTTATTCTTAGCGACCATACTGAACTACTAGGGAATGATAACTCGATTACTCCGGAATGCACAGGTTCATTGATTTTCCAGAATAGTGATGTTAATTGGTCAGGACTAGTTGATTTAACTTCTTCAACCGTTCTAAATTTAGATTCTCTATCTTCATTACATTTACACCAACCTAGTCAGATAGACTTTGCAAACGCAATTATATCTCCTTCTGCAAAAATAGATTTAGCTTGGGATGTTGACGTTTGGGTAGTAAATAATAATTCAAATGGAGTACCACAATCAATTGTTGACTTATCTTTCGACCAATATGAGTCGCCGGCTCAAGAGCCCACAAATGAAATTGGATTTATCTCATTTCCAAATTTCATAGGTCAGCGTTGGACTCAATCTGGACCTTCCTCACAAACCACTGCTACGATTACTTGTAATTATGATGGAATTTCAAACAGTAGTTCTGTGATACTCGATCAAAATCGTATTATCTACTGTCTCCTACCCCTTGGAAATCAACCACCATTCCTTAATTGGGATACTCCACTTGATCTCGAAATTTTCCCTAGCGCTTCTGTTGTTGAATTCAATGCGAGTAGCTCCTGGGATTTAGATGATGATCCGTTGACTTGGGAATGGACTTCTTCAATTGATGGCGTCATAGGAACTGAATCTAATTTTACTGTTAATGATGCAGGTTCATCACAGATTTTGAGTGATGGGATTCACACTATTACTGCAAAGGTTTGTGACGATGCTGGACATTGTGTACAGCAAAGTAGAGTTATTGAATTGGTTAATCAAAAGCCTATTCTGGTAGCATCTTTTGAACCAGGTTTAGATCAATGGAATATTCTTAATCTTCCTAGAACGGGGTCATTAGAAATTAACTTGAATGGTTCATTTGACCCTGAAGGAGATACTCTATATTGTTGGTTTACAACTTCATATGGTCTCCAATATCCTCAAGATACTTCCCAAATGTGTCCAAATATCTTCAATTACACATTCCCATTAACCTCAAGTCCGAATAATCCTATTCCTTCATCGGATTACTTTTCGTTATCTATTTGGCTAGATGATGGTGTAAATTCTCCAGTTGAATGGGAGTTCAGTGTAGAATTGTATAACGAAATTCCTAGTCCCCAATTCTCAGTTTCTAGAGATTCCAACTTTAGTGAAAGTGTTGTCACTTTAGATGGTACAGCAACAGTTGACCCAGAGGGCGATTCTCTTGAGATTGAATTTTGGTCTAGTCTAGATGGAGTTTTACAGTGGTCTGATCAAGAATCAGGAAAAGTTTGGCAAGGGCATTTATCGAGAGGCTTTCACAATATCGAAATGCGCGTTACCGATGATAGACCAGAACACATCAATGACACTGAAGTAACTACAATTCAGCTAAATGTTGACAATTCTTATCCCAAGTCGGTTATCTCTTATCCTGTAGAAACCCAAACCTATGATTCATCTGAATTAATTCAATTTTCGGCGAATGGTTCGGGAGATTTTGATGCAGAATGCGGTACATTCCCCGCCACTGGATATTGGCATTGTGCAAGTGTAGAGCCATACTTTGGTTCTGAATATCTTATAGTTTCTTGGACTAGTGATTTAGATGGGCGTTTAACCCCTCAAGATAAAGATTGGTTGACTTTCGATGGAAGACTTTCTGCAGGTACACATGTTTTGACACTTTCTTTGGATGATGGAATACACGAACCAGTTGAATCATCAATCACGGTTGAAGTAGTTTCTTCCGCTCCTGTTTTAGAACTTGCAACCCCAATAAATGGAAAGACTTACAATTCCTCGGATTATATATTTTGGAACGCTATTAATTCTAAAGATTATGATGGAGATAATTTTACCATGACTGTTAGGAGCAATCTCTTAGATGAACCATTATTAGATTCTGTTTCTACATCTCAAACCCATATCTCACAACTAGCCTCAGGAGTACATTCAATCGAAATTGAATTGACTGATGCTACAGGTAAATCTAATTCTAGTTTCATAACCTTGATAGTAGATACATCTAGCCCTAATGCAAATATTATTTCACCGATTAATCTTCAATCATTTATTGGAGGAGAAGAAATTATTCTGGAAGAAGATTCCTATGATGCAGATAATGATATCACATTTAGAGAGTGGCAGGTTATACCTGTGGGAAGTTTATCTCCGATACAGTCTCTATCTTCTAGTTTAGAAAAAATTAATCTCTCCCCAGGTGATTATGATATCAAACTAATCATACGCGATAGTCAAGGATATCAGAATGTAGAACAAGTTAGAATCACTATTGAGAATACGAATCCCGAATTCGATGAGCAATCATTGATATTATCTACCAATGAAATGACTACTGGGGAATTAGTATTGTTTGAAGTAAGCATTATTCTCTTAGATGCAGATGGTACCACGCAAGATGTTTATGCTACATTGACACATAAATTACAGATTTGGAATTTCAACCTAAGCTATGATGAGAGTGAAGATAGGTGGAAAGGTAGTGTGAAGGTTAGACCCGATGAATCAGGCCGGCCAAGTTTGAAAATCACAGCTAAGGATGGAGTTGGTGATAATGCTAACATTGATCAAATTTCTAGAACAATAACTGTTGTAGATGTTGAGCAAAATAGTTCCTCTGTGGTTCTTATTGGGGGTGGAATCGGTATCATTATCCTCATTATTGTGATCACTATGCTTGCAATTAGACGAAGAAGAAATTTGGATGAAATTCAACTTCTTGAATCATGGGACGCATTTGGTAAAAAACCTAAGGTAGATATTGAATCACAATCAACTCCACAATTAGAAGGTGGAATTATAGATGGAGCACAGGAAGTGCAGAATGAACAAGATCAATTTGATATCAATCAAATACTAGAATGATTTTATTGCTCAGGTAAATCATTGTTAATCGAATCTGGATTAGAACTTCTACCACCCCATGGGGTTTTTGTTCTATTCAGGCCTAACCTTTTAGCAAAAAGAAATTTAAAATTTTTCCAGCCATCTCCCCAAGTATGTATTTCTGCATCCCCTACACGTGGACGATATGGGACTGAAATTTCAATTGCTTTCTTCTTTCCAAGATGCTTTCTAGCAAGAATTTTCATCTCTTCAGATAATGGCATTCCATCATTTGTAGGCTTCATTTTTTCATTATTGAAAATCGCTTTTCTAAATACCCACATTCCTGATTGCGAATCTTTTATTCCATATCCGAATAATAGTCTTGCAGTAAATGATAATGCCCAGTTTCCAAAACCATGTAGGCCCGACATAGAACCGCTTTCTGCTAATGAAAGTCTGTCACATGTAATGAAGTCTAAATCATCATCTAGGAGTCTTTTCACTAATTTAGGAACCAACTCAGCAGGATAGGTGCAATCGGCATCCATAGTTACAATAATGTCATTCTTAGCAACATCAAAACCAGTCCTGTATGCTCTTCCATATCCTTTTCTGTCCTCTAAATGAACTCGAATTCCTTTTTTCAAAGCCAATTCCCTGGTCTTATCAGATGAATTACCATCGACAATCATGATCTCTAAATCTTTACACCAACCAGTCGGTATAGATTCTACAGTAGGTATGATGGCTTCTTCTTCATTACGTGTAGGAAGAATAACTGTAACAGTCACCGGTAATAAATCGGCCATATACTTCCGAAAAAGCGAACAGTATTGAAAGCATTGGCTTAAAAATTCAATAATATAACTCCAATTATGGAGACATTGAAACGCTGAACCCATCTCGTCAGCACAATGCACATTGCAATGATTGCTGGAGAATACCCTCCCAGATGGGGGGGGATTGGTTCAGTAGTTTTTCATTTAGCTGGGCATCTAGCAGCAAGTGGTAACAAAGTGAGTATCATCACTCGTTCACATAAAGATAAACCCCCTGAACAATCAGGTGTTTCAGTTATTGAAGTTCCTTGGTTGAAATTACCTATGGCTTTTACTCGTTCTTACGCCAAAAACGCCCTTAGAGCATTAAAAAACCTTCATCGAAAAGAGGAGGTTGATATAGTGCATATTCATCTACCTTTAGCTTCATTTTCTAGAAAAGAATTTAGATATATCGAACAAAATATTGCTCCAGTTTGTTCTTCTTTACATGGTTCATGGCTAGGTGAGAAGCAAGGAGTAATCAGAGCATCTAAAGCCAAAGAATCGGCAACTTGGAGAAATCCAAATGATCTCGCTATACGCTTAACTGCTAAATATTATTCAAAATTTGAAAGGGCAGGGATTTTAGAATCCAGTATTTCAGTTGCAAATTCACAATCAACGCTTAGTGAATTCAATAATTGGTACCAGCCAGAGGACGATTTCAATTGCGATGTTGTTCTATGGGGTTGTGATCATAAGGTCTTCAGGCCCCCTAACCAAGATGATGAAGAAGAACAACTTAGTCATGAGAAAATCAGAACAATGTATGATTGTGGCGATGAATTGGCCTTAAGTTATCAACCCAATACACAAACTCCAATGATTCTAGCTGTTGGGAGATTGGTTGCTAGGAAAGGATACATGACCTTACTCAGGGCTATGCCCAAAATTCTACAACAACATCCGGGAACCAGATTAGTTATTGTGGGGCGGGGTCATATGAAGAAGAGACTTTTGAAGAATGCTAAAAAATTAGGAATAGAGCATGCTTTATTTATCCGTAGCAGTATGCCTTTTGAAGATTTAGCACAACATTTTCGTTCAGCAGATTTAGTAGTATATCCCTCATATTATGAAGGGCAAGGACTAATTCCACTTGAATCACTAGCAAGTGGCACTCCTGTGGTGACGGTAGACCATGCACCGTTAACAGAGATGGTTGATCAAACAGTTGGAGACCTTTTCCAATCCGGCGATAGTAATGATTTAGCAAATTCAGTTTGTAGAATTCTTGATTCGCCCAAGCAAAGAGTCGATAAAGCAAAAGCTGGTAGGAAAAGAGTTCTTTCAAAATATACTTATGACCATAATTCGGATGATTTTCAAAGAATATATCAATCAATAATTAAAAATTAGATATTTAAATTTAATAAATCAACAATATATTGAAAAATATTTTAATTTTTAATACAATTTATCAAGCGGCTACTTGATAGGTAACATGCCAATTCGCTACCATGGACGCGAAGCGTTTCATGGTGTTGGCTTTGGCCGCGTTAATGATTAGTTTCACTCCACCAGTTTCAGCAGATGATACTCTTCAGAGTGCGAGTATTCTAACAGAAGGTGTATCATCGAGTGGTTATGTTTGTTATGATGATGGTTGCTCTCCAACCGATCAAACCGACTGGTGGAAAGTTTATGCCTACAAAGGAGACATCGTAGAAATTTCCTTTTCAGGAACCTTACCAAATCCAAGCCTTGTTTGTATTTGGGGTGATGGTTGGGAAGGCGATTATTCGATTCATGACTCTACTGGCTCTCAAATAGCATCGCTTGCATTAAGCGATGATAATCCCACTGGTACGCTCAGTAAAACTATGCCAACTGGAGATTGGGTTTATGTCAAAATTAAGGGCAAAGATAGTTGGTGTAACGATGCAATCCAATACACTTTGACAGCTTCAATCGATTCAGGCGATAGAGATACAGATGAAGATGGTTTTATTGATTCAGAAGATGACTGTGATACAGTTCCTGGAACTTCGATTTATGACCGTAAAGGATGCATAGATACAGATTCTGATGGTTACTCTAATCCTGAAACAGGTTGGAGTACAAATAATGGTGCAGATGCATTTGAGAATGAACCATCTCAATGGCAAGATACCGATAACGATGGGTTTGGCGATAATGTCGATGGCTATCAAGGGGATTTTTGTCCTTACAAGAGAGGTTATTCAACATTAGATAGATACGGATGCCTAGATAATGACGGTGATGGATATTCAGATGCTGACCCAGGTGGCTTAGATGGTATTACAGAATGGTTCGCACATCCTGTTGGACTTGCCGATGCATTCCCTTATGACAATACACAATGGACAGATACCGATGGAGATGGATTTGGGGATAATTGGGAAGACCCTGCGTGGAATGAAACACACCAAGCATGGGGTATTGGACAATGGCTGATCAATGCATCCACTCCGGATTCTTGCCCCTTCATTACAGGTTCATCTTCTTCAGATAGATATGGTTGTACTGATTCTGATGGCGATAGTTTCTCTGATGGAGACTTAAATTGGACTGTAGTAAATGGCTCAGATGCTTTCCCTACAGAACCATCTCAATGGAAAGATAGAGATTATGATGGCTGGGGTGACAATCAAACATTTGGAGCTTTATTCATAGATGATTTCCCAGATAATCCCTCACAATGGAGAGATACAGATAAGGATGGCTGGGGAGATAACCAAACTTATGGAGCAACTCAAATAGATGATTTCCCACTTGTACCATCACAGTATAGAGATACGGATGGAGACGGTTATGGTGATAATATATTTGGCTTTGAAGGAGATGTTTGTGTATTTTCAACTCCTGAGGAAGTAGAATCGGGTTGGATTTCAATGTTCGATCGATTAGGATGCCGAGATGTAGACATGGATGGTTACTCTAATCCGACAGATGATTGGATTGCTCACCCTGATGGTTTTGCCGACGCCTTCCCTGATGAAAGAAGCCAATGGCATGATACTGATTCTGATGGTTTTGGAGATAATATGGAATTTTTCGATGGTCAAACTTGGAGAGAATCATTTAGAGGAGACGGTTGCCGAACTACGGTTGGTTCTTCAACATTCGATAGATGGGGTTGTCCTGATACCGATTTGGACGGATGGTCTGATTCAACTTCAACTTGGTTAGCAAGTCCAGGTGGTTCTGGAGATGCATGGCCAGAAGACCCAACTCAATGGCATGATAGAGATGGAGACGGGAGAGGAGATAATCCTCAAGGAACAACTGCTGATGAATGTCCAGATAATGCCGGTACATCTGTAGGGCCTGCTGAAGGCGGAGATAGATGGGGCTGTATCGATACTGATGGCGATGGTTGGTCGGATAGAGGAGATTCGTTTGATCATGAACCAACTCAGTGGAGAGATAGTGATGGTGATGGATATGGTGACGCAATAAATGGAAACCAAGGCGATGCCTGCCCTGAATCAAGAGGGACTTCTATTCTAGACCGCTTAGGTTGTAGAGATACAGATGGTGATGGTTGGTCAGATCCTACAGATTCATGGTTAGCTCATCCATTTGGCTCAGCGGATTCTTTCCCTAATGAAGCATTACAATGGCGCGATAGTGATGGTGATGGATTTGGTGACGTAGCTCTTGGTTCAATGAGAGATGACTGTCCAAATCAAGCAGGAGATTCTAGCAGAGATTTACAAGGATGTCCAGATGCTAATGGAGATGGATGGTCAGATGATTATGGTGGATTGAAAGCAGCGATTGCTATTTTGGGTGAAGACCCTGCAGCATCTTGGTTAACATACTTAGTGATTGGATTTGGGTTTATTGTTGGAGCATTATTAGCACTCTTAGTTAAAATGGCAAGGTCTGATCAAGAATTAACAGAGGAAGAGATGTTCGATTCCAAACAACCTGTAGATTTTGAAACTCTAACCGAAGAGAATATTGCTAACAATGGCATGATTCCATTAGACCAATTACCACCACTTCCTCTGCCGGAAAACCTAGAATCAATTAATTCGCAAACTGCTCAGGGAGGTGAATTAGATGCTTGATAACCGAGCGATAAAAGCATCATTTATGCTTTTGATTTTATCATTCACTGTTCTCATACCTCAATTCTCAGGTAGCGTTACAGCACAGGAAGATGAAGAAGCTGAAGATCCTCTTGCTGAGGCAGGATTGACATTAGTAGCGCTTAGAAATGATACTTTAGACACTAACCAAGATGGTGATATTGATGCAATTAGAATAGTTGTTGTAATGTCAACTGAAGATTTTGTCAACCTTGAGTTGAGATTATTTGGGGAACACAAAGATAGGGAAGTTGTAGAATCGCAGATAATGTCTTTTTCAGGGCAATCCAATGCTAGTCTAACTTATGATTCATGGGCCTATGGAGAACATGAACTAGAACTATCAATCATTAATGAAGCGGGTGAAGAAATTACCTCTATTGAACTCCCCACATATGTTTTAACTCCAGCACTAAAAACCCCAAGAATAATGCTTGCTCTCAATGCGCCAGAAAAGATTGAAACCGGAGATCAATGTACTATTAATCGAATATTTTATGATGAAACTGGACCGAGATATGGAGCTGAAGGAATTCGTACATTCTCTGGTGCTCCTTTTACAGTACTCGACACTCAAGATGTTCTAGATTGTTCAAGGTGGCCTGCGGGGGATTATACTTTGAAAGAAACCTATCGTAATGATTTATCTCAGACAACTGAGGATTGGCTTAATTTGACAATTTACAATCGCCCAGCACCTGCATTTTCATTGGTTACAAATGGCAATGGCAATTCTACCGATACTGACTGTATGGTTACCATGACTCCCGATTCCAAGCAGATCGATTTCACTCCATTCGTAAAAATTTGGAGAATTCAGGGAGAAATAATTGAAAATTCCAATATTTCTATGTTTGATTGTTCGATTCTTCCAGCTGGAGTTCATTTGGTCTCTCTTGAGGTGATAAATAATGAATTGATTCACACTATTCATGCTGTTAATATAATCAGGCTCCCGGGTCTGAATTTAACTGAAGCAGAAGCAGAAGTTCTCCCTTCTCGCTCATTTGGAGATGACACACCTACCGAATCTGTGGGTTGGATTTCAATAGGAATTCTCTGTTTTGTCATTGCATTATTAGCATTTATATTCTTAGTTAGAATCAAAGATGAGAATGAAGTTTTACAGATGAGAGATTTAGGTCCAAAACCTATGATTTTACCAGATGGATCTCCTGATCCAGAAGGTCTCCCAACCACAGTAGATGATGAAGGTGTTCTTTGGAGGCAACACCCTGATGGAAATCACGATTGGTGGGATGAAGACCTTAGAATCTGGAATAGGTGGTGAAGCACTGGAATTAATGGGCATCAATATTTTTGGTAGTTTTTGGTCAATCTTGCTCACAGCCGTCGCTGTTTTTTTTCTAATATCTTCGTTAATTTGGATGATTAAGGTTTATCCGAAGAAGCCAAGGACAGGTGTGAAGTGGAATTCCGATTGTGAATTTCAATCAAAAGCGGTGATTGATGGCGATGATGTGACATTTTTCAATGTTAGAGATTTCTTTTGGCGAACAACAAAGGATAGAGATGAAAAATGGGATGAAAAAGTAACAGTAAATGTTAACGAAATCAAAGATGTTTGGTTTGTAGTAGATCATTTTCATAAAATTCATGGTTTAGCGCATACATTTCTAACTATAGAATTTAATGATGGAACATGTCTTTCGTTCTCGTTTGAAGCAAGGCGAATAAAAGGACAAAGATATCATCCTTGGGATGGTATGTGGCGAAACTATGAACTCTTTCTCTTAGTCGGCCACGAGAGAGATCTTTTAGGTCTTAGAACAAATGCCCGAGGAAATAAAGATTACATGTTTAGGGCTATTACTCCACCTGGGAAAGAGAAACAACTAGTATTTGGTCTTGCTAAAAGTATCAACTCATTAATCGAAAATCCAATTTGGTATCATTCAATTCTAACTACTTGTAATACCTCAATAGTCAAATTAGTGAATAAAGTCACACCTGGTAGAATTCCCTTTTTCCTTCGAAATTTTTTACCCGGTTATACTCCTAAAGTGGCGTTTAAATTAGCATTAATCGAGGACTGGGGTGGATTTGAAAATACTCTAGATAAAGCCAGAATTGATGAGAAAGCAATGTTGTGGGATGGGAAAGGAGATTACTCGCAAATGATTAGAACCCATCTTCCTGCAAAAAAATCATCTACTTCTGAAAACAAGTAAAGCTCCTTCTTCACATGAAATAGTGATTGTTTCCACGTCTGCCAAGTTATGCAGACCTCTTGAACTTGGAATTAACTTTTCATTGCTCAATTGCCATCTGCCGCCAGATATATTTACTCCTTCACATAAGCCAATTGCAAAAATAGAAAACTCCTTTCCAATTTCTATAGAAAAACTAACTTCTGTACTCTTTACGAGAGAAACAATACAATCACTTAGATGAATATAGCATTCTATTTCAGTTTCAAATAAACACCAGTATGAAGCAAATTGATGTTGATTACTCCCTCCTTCTACACCAAAAATATCTATTCTTTCTGCCCCGATTTCACTGCTGAAAATTATTGCCTTTTGTAAGTCATTATTATTTTGATCATCTATTTTGTGAATTTCTAAATTTAGTTTAGATAATTGTGTCATAGTCATTTTTCCTAAACTATCCATGTCGCCAATTAAATAATCAACCGGAATCGATGCCTCTAAACATCGTCCTATGGCTCCATCACATGCAATGATTTTGTCTGAATCATCGACCAATTGATCGATTATATCTTGTTCAGGAAAATCCGAGTTACCTATTATGAGTACTCTTAGCATACACATGGTAAATATATCTCATTTGTCAAAGGTTGTATTCCATGTTATTGATTGACCCCCTACGGGGGTCAGTTGGATAATTACACAAGTATTTTTGAAGTGTCTACACTGTCGTAAGTTTATGGCGAGGGTCTTAACGCTTAGAAAATCGTTAATTCCTGTCTTGATTGTTACATTATTTGTATTTCAATCCATGACTCCTTTAGTCACGCCAAATCAAGAAATTGAACAAACTCTTGAACAAACAGCGACCCGATTCAGCGACTCTTTTGTCGATCAAAATAGTACTTTTTATGGTCATGATTTTGCAGGTTCACAGATTTCTATTGATGGATTAATAGACGCAGAAGTTCGTTATGAGTCTGCACTTGATATGTGGCATAGTCACATTGTTCTCAATGCTGTCAATCAGACTCCTGGAACCCCTGATATCGAATTTACAGGTTATCAGCAATTAGAGATGTGTTGGAGTACCATGGAGGGTCAAGTTAGAACTATGGCTAGGAATATTTCTGGTTTTGAGACCTTGATGCATGTTGATGATATTTCGACTTATTCCTCTGTAGATGACATAGTGGACTGTGCATTATCAGTAAAGAAAAATGGAAGAAAAACGTTGCTATACGCTGATGGAAATAATATCAAAGCAGCTCAAATTGCTCTACAGAGTTCATTATATTCAGCAGGAGATTCATGGCATACTCGAACTATATTAGAGAATGTTAATCCGACTCAAATTGAACTAGAAGTGACATCTTCAGACCTAGAATGGGGAGTTTTTAGAAATGATATTGGCCAGTTATTTGAAGTAAGTTATACTGGCACATTTTGGATAACTAGGCTCTTAGATAACGGTCCAGTAGAAGATGATTTTGAATTACATATTGATGATAACGATGAAATCAGCCTGATGTATGTTAAATCGGATAATGTAATTTTGATGACTATTGACTCAACTGTAAATGGAACAACTTCGCAGGAAATAATTTTTACAGACCAAGAGATAAGTCCGCAAGTAGGATTAGATTTTGATGAAACAGGCCTAATTCAATTATCTTCATCTACTTATGATGGTACTAATTCATCGATTTTCATCAAGCGAAGTTTGGCAAATAATAAGAATCAGATTGGTCCAACTCCAATATATTCTGTAATCACTGATACAGTGGATGAAACCTCAGGAGAGTTAGTTTATGGAGATTTCAATAATGATGGGTATAGTGACCTAGTAATTTCTCATCCTAATGCAGATACTTGGACCTCCTCATTTGATCCAAATAATTCTCCAATTGGAACTTCAAATGGTCAAGTAGACATATACTATGGCTCACAAAATGGAGTCCCATCTATCCCAAATTTGACTTTTTATGGTGAACAGGATTATCAAAAAATAGGTCAAGGTCTAACCGTTGGAGATTTCAATGGAGATAATTTTAGTGATTTAGTTATAGGTTCTCCAGGCTTTAACCAAGATGATGGAAAGTTAGATGTTTATTTCGGCTCATCTTCAGGTCTCGCAAATCAGCCTGAGATTATCGATGGTGTATCATCACCTCCTGAAATTGGACAGGAATATGGTTTGAGTTTGGATAAGATAGAAGATTTAGATGGAGATGGAATTGACGAATTATTAATTTCATCACTTGGGACTAGTGGTTTAGGAACATTATATTTGTTCCATGGTTCTTCTCAAAGTGATAGCTGGGGGGCGCTACAAACACCATCCAGTATAACTCAAGGTGCTTTCTTTGGTCGATCAATTTCCACTTCAGGAGATATCAATAATGATGGTTTCAATGATTTGGTTGTAAGTAATACAGGTTCTTTCGATAGTCCATCTGGTTATTCAGCAGTTGAGATATTCTATGGTAATTCAAATGGTTTTTCAATCGAATGTGATAAATCCTTCCAGTCTAATCTGCAAGGTACTCTATTTGGCTATGAGGTTGAAATAGTATCAGACATAAACGGTGACGGTGTTGATGATATTTTCATCTCTGAACCTTACAACGGCTCAAATGCCTATCAAAGTGGTATGATTTGGATATTCTATGGTAATTCAACTGGTGTTGCGGATCAACCAGACATGGTTATTACTGGTCAAATTAATCAACTAATTGGAGTCAATATTATTTCTGCCGGAGACACAAATTCTGATGGTTATAATGATGTATTAATCACACATTCAGGTTCGCAAGTTACCGGTACCGTTGAATTATACTTAGGGTCCTCATCCGGTCTAGAAAATCAACACTATACTGTGTCAGGAGGTGGTGGAGATATTGCTATCAATGCTGTATCTGGCGCTGATTTTGATGGAGATGGAATTGATGATTTTGTTTTTAGTCAAGAAGTTCCCAATCAATCTAATTCTAAAATTTTGAATTATCATATTCATACTAGAAATATTTGGGAAAATAAGAATTTTTCAGTATCCGGTGAGTTGATTTCTATGGATTTAGAAGTCTCTTATAACGGTAAAACTAGTATTTTAGTTTCGTCCACCAACCAAGGAAAAATCGAGACTACATTATTTGATAATGCCTACGATGGTTCATCATCAGGTGAATGGATTAGCCACTCATTGACAGACTTTAATCTCGAGGACTCTTCATCTTCGATGGTAGTATCTCCTTCAGGTCTACCTTATGTTGTAATTTCAGATTCTTCTAATGGTGTAGTACTTAGGACTCCTAAAGCGATGACTGCATTAGAATATGATGTTCAGACACTGGGGACAAAACCTGAATTTATCGGCCATTCTCTTGATTCAAACGACCAACAACACATTGCTTATTCTACCAACGGAAACACACAAATTTACTTGAATGTTGAAACTTCATCAGGGTGGGCATTCGAAAATGTTAGGAATTCAATACTAATTGAATCTCCGATTGACGTGCTTACTGGTACCAATAACTCAACTCACCTAGTTTACAGAAATTCAAATAATGACCAACTCGAATATGCATCTAATCTTAATGGATGGGATATTATTACATTAGGAGCATCAGGTAGAGCAGTTTCAAAATCACATTCAGCAATTTGGTTACCAAACGGTGATCTAGCTATTGGATTGATTGATTTTGATGGAAATGATTACAATTTATCCTTGTGGACTTGGGATGGAACAACTCTCAGTAGTTCTGTAATCCGTTCGGAAACTGATTTACAGAGTAAAATAAAATTGAGTATTACAGATTCTGGTGAACTGATTTTTGCTACATTAACATCTGGAGGTGCGTTAAGCCTCTATGAGAAAGACTGGGATTCTGAAAATTGGGACGGAGTTCTAATCGACCAACCAAGTGTTCAAGTTTCCAATATGAGTCTGGATTTAATCGGCGGAGAAAATCCAGCGATGGTTGTTAATTCTAATAGTAATTCAATTTATTTTAGACAAGGTTCTACTAACTGGGATTCTTTTTCCACCGAACTTATTTCAATGAATCAAGGCTCTCTTGGCATTACTCAAACCGACGATCATTATATCTTATTTTCAACAAATAATGATTCAGGATTCTTACAGTGGAGCAGTCTAGAAAAGCAAGGAGTTCACCACCAACACGCTCCTTGGCTTAGCCAATCTTTCAATTCAATCAGTAGTTTATCCTCAGATTTAAACCCTATTTTTGACAGTAATGGAACACTTAATTTAGCGGTAATTGATGACTTGGAAAATAAAATTATTTCATTAAATCTTTATTTAGATTCGGACCGAGATTTAATCTTCGATAAAATAGACCATCTTCCTCATCTATCTGGTCAATGGATGGATTCTGATGGCGATGGTTATGGTGATAATCCTCTTGGTCCTCAGTTTGATTCATGCCCTTCAGAAAATAGAACGTCTTCTCTTTTGATATTCGGCTGTAATGATTATGATGATGATGGTTATGCTGATAGTGTAGATACATGTAACAACATTAGAGGATTTTCTTGGTTAGGGAGAACTGGATGTGGAGATTTCGACCAAGACGGTTGGTCAGATAACAAAATTTCCTACCAGGGCGGAGACATCTTCACAGATAATTGGAAGCAAGTTTTCGATTCAGATGGCGATGGTTATGGAGATAATTACGGCCCAGATTGTTGTTCAACATGGTATGATACAAATGCTCAGCCTGGCGATGCTTTCCCATATGACTGGAAACAATACTTAGATTGGGACGGAGATGGATTTGGAGATAATACCTCAGATTTGGAAGGCGGAGATCGTTGTAGATTTGATTATGGGACCTCAAGATACGATCGAAATGGTTGTCTAGATTCTGACTTCGATGGGTACTCTGACCCTACTCCGGGGTGGGGTGAGATTGATGGCGCAGATTTGTGGCCTTTTGATCCGACTCAATGGGCAGATTCAGATGGCGATGGTTTTGGTGATAACAGTTCAATCAATGCGACAAACCCTGATGCTTTCCCAAACAACATAGCGGTGGTAAATGATACTGATGGCGATGGATTCCCAGACAATTTCACCTCTTTCTATAACGGAACTAATGCTGTAGGATTTTATTTAGATGGGTGCCCATTGACATTCGGCAATTCGAGTGACCCTCTTTTCGGATGTCTTGATAGCGACGGAGATGGTTTTATGGATATTTACTCTTTTGATGTCGATCCAACCACAGGCCTTAGAGAAAATCAGTCTGGAGACGCATTTCCATTCGATGAAACACAATGGAAGGATACTGATGGCGATGGATTTGGTGACCAACAGTTCGGCAATCAAGCCGATAAGTGTCCATTCCAGTCAGGAGTTGAAAATGGTACTCTAGGTTTAGGTTGTCGAATTATTGATGATAATGATGACGATGGTGATTTCATCATAAATGACGAAGACCAATGCCCTGATACTGATATAGGACTTATGGTAGATTTGAACGGGTGTGCTCAAAATCAAATAGATGATGATGGCGATGGAGTATTCAATGATGCAGATATTTGTAGCCTAACGCCTGAAGGTGAATCAGTTGATTCAGTCGGTTGTAGTCAAGCTCAGAAAGAAGTTGATTTAGACGGGGATGGAGTATTTGACTTCCAAGACCAGTGCCCAAATACTCCATCAGGTGAATCTGCAAATAGTGTAGGTTGTTCTGATACACAAACAGATACTGATAATGACGGAGTGCTAGATTCTATAGATTTATGTCCAAACACCAATTTTGGTGCTGCAGTAGACAGTGTAGGGTGTGTTTTGGAAGGTGTCGATTCTGATGGTGATGGTACTGATGATAACAATGATGCATTCCCGAACGATTCAACTCAGTGGGTCGATATAGATGGTGACGGTTTTGGAGATAATATCCTAGGCAACGATGCTGATGATTGTATTAATGATAATGGGACCTCATTCGAGGATCGCCTCGGATGTATCGATAGCGATGGTGATGGTTGGTCTGATCCCAATCAAGTAGATTGGTTCGCTTCTCCAAATGGACAAGGAGACTTTAACATCACAGATCCAACTCAGTGGCGAGATATAGATGGCGATGGTTTTGGAGATAATCAATCTGGTAATAATCCAGACCTATGTCCCAATACAAAATCTGCATACAGAGATTTTGTTGATTCCAATGGTTGTGCAGACAATGAAAAAGACACCGACGAAGATGGTATTGTAGATAGTTTAGATAATTGTCCTACACAAGCCAAAGGTCAGGACGGGTACATCGATGGTTGTCCATTAGAAGATTCAGATAGTGCAGATGAGAGCGTGACAATCTTTGGAATGAACATATTAGTATTCATTCTAATTTGTGTTTCTAGTTTAGTTGGACTGGTTGTCATAATTTCATTACTTGGTGGCAGGCAAGACGATGATGATTGGTATGATGATGAGGATGAAGATTATGAAGAATCTCAAAATGAGCCTTTGAGTTTCCTTTCTGATTTACGTTCTTCTAGGTCTAACCAATCTACTTCAGTGGGTGGACCTTCTGGAGGGCCACCAAGAAATATCCCTGCAAGAGGGCCCCCTAGAAGTGTTCAGAGTTCAAACTCAAAAGGTCCAATTAAATCTCGAAATACACCACCATCTAATAATTCAAGATTAGAAATAGCCAAGAGAGGTCCTCAAAAGGCTAAGAGAATAAAATCGAATGAAGTCGGTGGAAAGAAAGTCCGTAAAGCAAAATTAGATGTCGATATGGATATCTTTGAAGGAGTTGACTCCGGAGATAGAGATACTGCAATTGAGTGGGTTGTTAAATCATTCAAAGATAAACGCTCAGAGCGAGAAATTCTGATGGAATTACAAGGCAATGGTTGGAATGCGCCACAGTCTAGGGCAATTATTAACCTTGGAAAAAACAGATGAAAGTTTATGATTATTGCCATGTATTTTCATATTAAGAGAAATCAGCAATATTTAGTGAGGTGTGTCTATGTCAACTGAAGTAGTAGAAGGCGCCTCGTTACCAGATGGAATTGAGGTAGATGAAACCTCAGCTTATTTCGGTATTACAGAGTCATCTGACATAGTTCATCAGCTGATGGAAATGGATATTTCAAATGCTTTGACACAGTTCTTTGCTACAGTATCAGATATTGTTTTATTACCTGGAGATTTTGATTTCTTAGCTGCTAGTGAAAGAATGAATTGCGAGGGTGGAGAAATATACTATCTGGTTTCAGGACATTTGGGATTAATGAGTTTTACAGATCCATTGTTGGCATTTTTAGGACTTGCAGACTCATTAGGTCAAGAATCACCTAATCCAAAACCAAATTTATCTGACCCGGATTATGAATCATTGAAAAGACTTGCAGACCCAATGAAGGTTCTCAAAATTTTGGCAATTGGCCAAGAAACGGGTGGAGAAAACGAAGTCCTGAAATATTATTTCGGCATGAAGAATTTACTTGAAGATCCGTCATTAAATATTCAAAAATTAATTGATATTGCAGACCAGTTAGATGCTTCATTGGATGTCATTGGGCATGCAATTCCTATTCCTGACTTGGCACATTCAAAGGTTTCAATTCCATCTCCAATAAAAACAACAATACCGAAACCGGAAAAGAAAATTGAACCTCAAGTCAGTGATGTTATTGTACCTGTAGATAGAGAGAATTTGGAGTTAAAAGATTCAGTTCCATTGCCAAGTTTTTCTAGACCTATCGAAGTTGAGAGCAAACCAAAAGCAATAATTGAACAAGCGGTTACTGAAAAGAAAGCTGCTAAGGTGACACAGGATGCTTTTGATGGAGCATTTGATATTTCGATTAATTCAGAGACAGAAACTGATTCAGAGCCTGAACCAGTGCCTGAGCCTGAGCCAGAGCCTGAGCCTGAACCTGAACCTGAGCCAGAGCCTGAACCTGAACCTGAGATATTTGTTAGTGCTGCTGAACATTTCATTGAAGCAGATACTGACGATGATGGTTCTCTTTCTGTTGAAGAATTATCTCAGGCTACAGGTCTTTCAGTTGAGGAAACTGAACAATTACACTCACAGGCAGATACTGATAAAGATGGAAAGGTATCTCTTTCAGAATTTATATCTTCACCAGTTGCTGAAAAAGTCGCATCACTTCCCAGGCCAGTTTCTCCAGTTAGAAAACCTGTAAACAAACGAGAAACGCCAACAGTTCAAGAACAAAACATAGTCCAACCACAACAATCTCAACCAATCAATCGTACACCTCAAGTGAATCAACAACCGGTATATCCTACACCAATGAACCAACCCCAACCAGTACAAAGACCACAACCAATCAATCAAAATAATTGGAACCAGCCAGTTCAACCGACAATCCGTTCTGGGGTTTCATGTCGTGGTTGTGGCATTGGTTTAGACCCTCACTGGCGATATTGTCCAGTTTGTGGCGGGCAGAATTTAGGATAATCAAAGTTCTAAGATAAAGTTGCCATTATCCAATATTTGTGTATCATCCAACCAAACACTAGGAGACTTTAGCACACCTGGAATATGTATTCCAACTGAAGAGTTACCTCCAAGTGCCGTATTATCGCCAATTGCGAAATAACATGTCCCTAGCCTCTTTTCATCTTCTAGAACATTACCACCCAATCTTGCTTGTTCATTTACTCCAAATCCGAATTCAGCAACAGTCCAAACATTCTCACGCTCTTTGGTTCGTAACGTTCTAGCAACTTCTCCAAACTCTTGTCTAATATTAGCTGCTATAGTGCCTCCTTTAACATCAATAACAATACCATTTTCTATTTCTAGTTCTATTTCTTCATCTAAAAGAGTCGCATCCCAAGAACCGTCGATAATCACCTTACCATTCATAGTACCTTCACGGGGCATGATAAATGCCTTACCTGCTGGTAAGTTAGTCAGCATTCTTGGTCTATTACAAATCCCATTATCATCTAATTTCCATTCTCTCCAATTAACTTCAAATGTGATGTCAGTTCCATTGTCGGACTTTACATTTATTATCCGTCTTCGTCTTAGATAAGGCCCTAAATTACTAATTTTTCTTTTAATTTCGTTAAAATTAGCAGACATTCCGCCATGAGTGAACATTTCTTCAGTCATGCCTGGCATAGTAGCAACTCTAGCTCCTTCACGTAATGCTTGACGTATAGCACGAGTGTGTGTTAGGGAATATCGGGTTGGGGCTAAAATCACTTGTTGTTGTCTCATCAAACTAGCGACAGGTGCTGGCGGTTCTTCGCCATGATGTCTGCCTTTTGGCATGACAATAAGAAGAACTCTTTCGGAGCGTTCGGTAATCGCTTCATGTAGTGCTTGTCCTATTACACCAGTTGTAGGATCGCACACAATTAGGACATTTTCTCCTCTGCGTATGTCCATACAAGTTTCTACGACCATTTTAGCACTCATAGCAAGTAATCGTTCGCTATTTTGGTCTTCTTTTACGGATTCAGAATTAATTTTTTGTTCCGATGATTTATTTATTACTGAGTCGATAACACCAACTAAATCATCATCGTCCAAATCGGGTTTTTGTCCATCTTTTGCTTTAGATGGTTTGCCCATGGATATCCGGAATAGGTGGTTAGTCTTGAATGTGTGGCCGAAATTATATTTTTTTTGAAAGTGAAATATGTGAAAGTATTGATGAGTGAGTAGTATTTGGGCAGTATATGGATGATTACGAAGAGTTCATTTCCAGAGTCAAAGATATTCATAAAATTGGAGCATTACAAGGACATTTAGGTTGGGACCAAGAAACGATAATGCCACCTAATGGAGCTCAATCTAGAGGGGAAATTTTGTCTTGGCTTGCCAAAGAACAGCACCTAAGGACTACTGATCCAAAATTGGGTGAATTGGTAGAAAAATTATCCAACGATGGAAGTTTAAATCAGGATCAAAAATCTAATGTTAAAGAAATAAAAAGACGATTTGAAAAAGCGAGTAAATTGCCGTCTGAATTTGTAGCAGAATTTGCAAAGACCAAGTCTGAAGCCCTTTTGGCTTGGCAACAAGCCAGAAGTGAATCTAACTTCGACTTATTCAAGCCTAAATTACAAAAATTGATTGATATGACGAAGCAGAAAATAGAATATTACGGTATTGAAACAACCTCGTATGATGTTTTATTGGATGAGTTTGAAGTTGGAATGACAGTTGAAGATTATGACCCATTGTTTGATGGATTAAAACAACGTTTAGTTCCTTTATTACAAAAAATAATGAAGGCTAAAGAAACCAACCCAGACCCAGTATTACCCGAAGAGATGATATTCTCAATCGAGGGCCAAACAGAATTTTGTACTAAGGTTTCTAATGCGATGGGCTTTGATTTTGAAGGGGGTAGAATGGATATTTCTACACATCCATTTTCAGCAGGGCTTTGGCCAGGAGATACACGTTTTACAACTAGATTTGATGAGAAAGATCCATTTTCTTGTTTGTATGCTGTAATGCATGAAACAGGTCATGCATTGTATGAACAAGGATTATCTCGAGAACATTCGTTTACTCCTCGAGGAGATGCAGTTTCATTGGGAGTTCATGAATCACAAAGTCGTTTTTGGGAAAATCAAATAGGTCGAACTCCATCTTTTTGGCATGTAACTTTACCTTGGTTCAAACAACAGTTCCCCGATTCTCCAGATTGGACTCCTGAAGATTTGAACAAAATTGCTAATAGTGTCACACCTGGATTCATTCGTGTTGAAGCAGATGAGGTCACATACAATCTTCACGTTATGCTGCGATATGAAATAGAGAAGAAAATTTTCAATGAGGATTTAGCAGTTGAAGATTTACCGAAACTTTGGGATTCAATGTTTGAAGAATGGTTCGGATTAGAGGTCCCCAACGACACTAAGGGATGTTTACAAGATATACATTGGTCTATGGGTGCATTTGGATACTTCCCCACCTATACTCTTGGGAATCTTTATGCTTCTCAATTGCTACAAGCAATGTCTAACGATTTGGGAGACATAGATGCAATAATTGAATCTGGAGATTGGTCAAGTTTGTTAGATTGGCTAAGACCTAGAATTCATCAAGAAGGTAGTAAATGGACTCCAAGTGAATTGATAGAAAATGCTACAGGAATGCCTCCATCCCCTGAACCTTTCCTAAATTATGTTGAAGAAAAATACTCCAACTTGTATAATTTAGAATGATTATTCTTCTGAATTATCTTTATCGCTGCTTGTTAAAGCATCCATTTTTGCAGTTAATTCATTAATTGCATCCATCAAATCATTGGTTCGATCATCTTCATGGTCTGTTCCAAATGAGATACCTAACATTGTAATCATTGCACCAGCTAACATTGTAAATGCTGGCCAGTAAACATCAGATGCAGTCATGTCTCCGTCTGCTTGTATTCCGCCCCATATTGCTCCAATAATGAATACAATAAATCCAATAATTATCTGTTGATATCCGTTTCCAAGAGTTTCTTCTAATCCTTCGCTCATTTAAGTCTCCTCAAAACTTTGAAATCAACTAGACTTTTAACATATTTCCTATTTTTTGGGCCTAAAATGGTCATTTTCTTATTTCCAGGGACTCATCAAAATAGGTTCACCTACTGTTCCGGGTTCGACCAAAAGTTTGCCCTTTTGACCAGTAATTTGGTTCCTTTCGAAAACAGGCGTTCCATTTACAACTGTTAGAACAGGCCATCCAACCAACTCTCTGCCATCGAAAGGATTCCAACCAACTCTAGCCCAACAATCTTCATCTTTGACAGTTGCACTATGGCTCATGTCGACAAGAACAATATCACCATCATAGCCCTCTTCCAATCTACCTTTTCCTATCATTTGATAGCAATCAGCGACATTACTTGACATCCAACGAACAACATCTTCTATTGAGCACTTTCCTTGATTGACATAATTTAACATAACCGCAAGAGAGGTTTCCACCCCGGGCATGCCACTTGGTGCCTTTGGGAAACCTTTTGACTTATCTTCTAGAGTGTGTGGGGCATGATCAGTTGCAATACATTGGATGGTTCCATCTACCAATCTTGTCCATAGAATCTCTCTATCTGCTGAATATCGAATTGGTGGATTCATTTGTAATCTAACTCCTTTCTCATCGACATCAGTTTCGTCAAATGTTAGGTGTTGTGGGAGAACTTCGGTAGTAATGATAGGATGTTGTTCAGTCTTGGATGGAAGATTACAATAGTCGGATAGATAATCCGCTTCAATACCTGAGGTCAAGTGAAGAATATGTAATCGATGTCCGGTTTTAATTGCTAATTCCACAGATAATTTTGTTGCTAATAAAGCAGTAATATCATCTCTATAATATGCATGTGCCGCTACATCAGTACGCCCTTCTACTAGTTTTCTACGTTCATTCATGCGGTCTTCATCTTCAGCGTGAACAGCGATTAAACCAGCGGTTTCGGTAAAAATTCTTTCAAGTGCAGTTTTGTCTGAAACCAATAGAGTACCAGTCGAAACACCCATGAAAATTTTGATTCCACAAATACCGGGAATTGCAATAGGGTTATCTCTGGTTCCTACGACTTCTTGTAAATCTTCGACATTATCTTCTGTAGCGCCAATAAAGAATCCATAATTGCTCACACATTTTTTTGAAGCAGTATCAAGTTTACCTTGCATACCTTCAAGATTGGTAATCGATGGAACATTATTTGGCATATCTAGGAATGAAGTGATACCACCACTAACACCAGCAGCGGAGCCACTTCCTAAATCTTCTTTTTCAGGTTGCCCAGGATCTCTAAAATGAACTTGTGGATCAATACATCCTGGCAATAAGTGTAGACCGGTTCCATCAACAAAATGTTCACCCTCTTCTGGCTCTATACCAACATCGGTGGAAATTTGTGAAATTTTTCCATCTTTGATTCTTAAATCTCCAATAATTGTTTGTTCAGGAAGAACCATTGTCGCTCCACAAATTAGCAGGTCTCTATTGATGGTCATAATTTTCAAACGTACCAATCAACGGTATCCGATTAACTCTTCTATCTATCTGCGTCTAGAGTTAGGTGGTCTAAATGAATTACAGACCTCATCATTCATATCGATATAAGGTCCTTGTAATAGGTCTACACAATAAGGTACAGCCTTCCAAATTTCATCGATAGTTTCCCTTATTGCTTTTGGACGTCCAGGTAAATTAAAAATTAAACAATTTCCTCTTATCCCTCCAACTTGCCTAGAAAGAATTGCAGTAGGGACATACTTCAATGAAATACTTCTCATTTGTTCACCAAATCCATCTAGTATTTTATCACAAACTGAAATGGTTGCATCTGGAGTAACGTCTCTATGTGCAGGTCCAGTTCCTCCGGTTGTAACTATCACATTACAACCAATTTCATCGGCTAACTCAATCAACGTTTGTTCAATTATCACTAAGTCATCAGGTATACATCGGTAAATTACATCAGCAGAACTTGCGAGTGATTCCTCAAAGAACTGCAATATTGCGGGCCCCCCTTCATCTTCATACTCACCATTACTTGCTCTATCACTCACAGTGATAATTCCTAAAGTAGAATTGTCTCCACAAGAATTCTCATTACCACTAATTCTAGAAAGAGGTAACAACCGTTTCACCACTTAGTCAGTCTTCACCATACTTTGCGTGAACATCAGCATGGAAGTTATCTAGCAATGTATCTTCGAATAACTCTGTTTGTCTTCTAACCTTTGTTGATCTAATATGAAGGAATGCAGCCCCAACAAACACGATAATAATCAACGGAATTACAGCCTCTAACTTATACTGATGCATGAATTTTACAATACCTTCTGCGGTATATGCCCATGTTACAGATGCAACAGCTCCACCAATAAATGTGGCCGCGAGAACTCTTGAAAATTGCATTCTAGATAGTAAACCTAGCATTGCACCTACAAGAACTCCAGATGCCATGAATGGAATCCATACGAAGACAATTAATCCCCAGAAGCCCCATTTATTTATCATCTCACGTTTTTCATTCGCCATGTATTCTACAGTTGACAATGTATCTCCTAAGAATTTAGTTTGAAGCATTTTTCCTCCAAGCCCATCTTGTTTAGCAACAGCAACAATCCTATCATCATCTTTACCGCCACTTTCTACTCGACCTGCACCTGAACGATCTGCTAATGTGGAAATTTGGTTTCTAGCCTTAACAATTAACTCTTGGCTGCCTAATAGGTCATTATTTCTTTCAGAGATATATCGATAAAGTTCGACTTCAACTTCATCGGTTGTTTTCTTAAATCTAAAGAAAGCAAAACGCTGAGTAGGTCGATAAATAACTGAGACAAAAATAACACTATCATCGCTAGTAACAACGGCGCCTTCCATTTTGACATCACTTCTTCTAGTAAAGAATAAATCAAGACTATCTCTTACTTCATCTTCAACTCTTGAGAGAGTATGAAGTTCTGAGAAGAAACTAGAATAGTCTTGTTCGTCTTCTAGTGTCGCTCCTTCAGCACCAGTTCCAACTCCTACTCCACTATCGAAATCTATCGCTTGGTTTATTCCAATCGTTCTAACAGTTAATTGAACAGGTTTGAAAACTCTAAAAATTGCAAATTCTTCTAGAATTTCCCTCAGTACTTCAGCCCTTACATCCTTACTATCAGAAAGTGTGGCATCGGTATTTTTGTATGGGACCATTATATCTATAGATAATTCCCGAGATTCGATTTTATACAGTTCCCAATCAACTAGAATACTTAATCGCTTAGCAGTTTTATTTAGACTCTCTTCGACCAATCGCGAGATATGGGTTCTTGAAAGTACATCATCAGTATCTTGGTGGTATATCTTATACATTATCGGATATATCACAAGTAAAGTGACTGCAGACAATGATAGTGAGATAAATGCCATCCACCATGCTGGAATTCCCGCAGTACCGCCGGTTAACATTGCAGTCTCTCTGCCGCCACCTAATTCAGCAGCCATCAATATGTAGCCCCAGTCACCTAAGTCTTTGGTTGTCCAACAGGTTCGGCTTCCAGGGTCAGTAATTCTAACTTCACTTCTAGAGTCAGAGTCTACAAACGGCAAGAAAGAAAAGAATCCACCATCAGTAATTTCTAATTCGAATGCAATGGTTTTTTCTATTTTTGAACCATCTTCAACTATACTTGCAGTAGTAAGGTTACTAGAATTGAGGATTGTAACTTCAAAATCAATTTCATATTCTCCAACACCCAAAGTATCGAAAGGTGCTCTGAGATATGCTCTTCCATCTTCTACTTTTTTGACTTCTTCCTCTGTAACACCTTGCCATTCAGAGTTTCCAACTTCAGTAATCGTATAATTCATTAAGGCAAATCCATCTACAAGATTATGCCCAGCAAGAGACATGTATTCTAAGTCATTTTCAGGGAAAATATGTATCCAAGGGGTATCTTCGATGTCCTCGCATTCCTCACCAGTGTCTAGGAAAGTTTCTGATGCTTTGTGATCTAATGTAGTAGAAGAACCAAAAATTCCACTAGACATACCAAAGAGGACCAATGCAAATAATAGACCATAACCTATGCCTGCGAATAAAACATAATCTTCTTTGTTTGAAAGGAATCTTTTCTTTTCAGTTTTGGTTCTCCTTCTTCTGATTTCACTGATTTCACGAGCTACTTTATCTCTTGCTCGTTGCTCAGTATCAACCTCTTCGACAACCTCGGCGTGTTCAATATTTTCATCGCCCATGACGCGCAGAAAGGTCTCTAGCACATGAACCCAACGATTGAAAATTTCTTATTCCTCTCGAAAAAATCTTTTTGATAAATTCATGGTGGGTAGGGCCGGACTTGAACCGGCGACCTCAGCATCTTCAGTGCTGCGCTC
>CAXFAS010000010.1:0-61232 GCA_964001175.1 uncultured euryarchaeote | reverse complement strand
ATAAATCGACTCCTATAGCCTTACGAATTGTATCACGCAAGGTTGTATCCTCTTCCGTACCAATTCCTAGTACAGTCGGGGTTACTGATGCAGAAAGTCTGTGTTTTAGACGATCTGGCAACGATGCTAGAATTGCGGAGTCGATCACAACAATTCCTACATCTTTTGAATTTAATAGAGATTTCAATGCAGAAGCCATATCTGCATCGTCTTCTGGATTAGTAATATTTGAGATTCCAGCCAACTGGAATCCTAATGTGAATTCTGGAGAACCTACAACTGCTAAATCCATAATATCACCTCATCATAGTATGTGTGCCTCTAACACATCTTCGGGCAAACCTGCGAGTCGTCCTCGAACGATTATTCGCAAATCAGCCACTTCTTGAACCTTCATTGAAATATAGTGTACAATGGGTAAAGCTGAAACAGGGTGCAAATAACTCATCTTTTGCATGAATTCATGCTCTTGTTTTTTGAACCAAGTAACAATAGGGTCTAGACTTCTAACTTGAACGGATTCTTGTAATAATTGTTCAAATTCAGACATATCAAATCTGCTCGATGCTCTTAAGACATCCATCATTGAATCTTTTCCTCCGGCAGCAATGGAAGAAAAACTGCTTGGCGGTAATAATCTGCCACCAGGCAATAGCAGAGTGGATATTTCTTCAAACCCAATACCCATTGAGTCTGATTCTAAAATATTCAATATATTCCTATGATCTATTTCAAGAGAAAGATAGTTTCTTAAGTAGCGGGAAGCAGGTTTTGGGGATGATAATTGCTTTGTTGCATTGCTGAAATAATGCCTATCTAAGGCATCTTCATAATCAGAAAGCCTAGAGTCTTCGGGCAAAGAAATTAGTGATTGACCAAACGATTTTCGCCTCATTTGAGTAACTGCTGAACGTAAATCATCAGAATTTTCGATTATTTTTAGCCAGGGTGTATTAATATCATTTAATTCTGGTAAAATCGAGTGAGCTACTTTTTCAAGTTCCACATCATTCATTACAGCCCTTAAGACAACCTTCGCATTTTGATATTCAAATCTAGAAGTATAAACTTCTACCATTGATTTAATCTTACCATTACACATTGATACTATGTCGCTTAGTTCGACTTCTAAATTATGTGTCAAGGCAGCCTCTACTAGGTCGCCTCCGCTAAACTTACTGGCGTACAGATTAATTTCTTCGGCATAACCGATGTTACTTACTGCAACAGTGAGTTGATCGGGAGATTGGTGAATTAACTGACGCATACGCGCCAAATCTGCAAGTTTCTTGCGACGAGACTTTGCTCTCGAAGCAACATATGCAGTATTACCAATCATTAAATCACCTAACCAAATAATATTGTGTTCACTGAAGACAGTGAGTCATTCCAAGCACTTTCTAAAAGAGTATCAAATCTCATGTCATAAGAAACCGAACCATCTGGAGCTTCGAGGATAAATCCTCCCAATCCTTCAACTGATTCACCCATCTTTCTCTTACCACTCAAGCCGTCCAATGCTTTACGATCAACCTCAACGGGTCTTACGATATAATCGGCACCTGCCATTTTTCCGGCTTTAGCCATCATTGACTTTAGCATGCTTGCTCGTCCTTTGAATCCTGGATCTGCAAGTTGTTCCTTAACAGCATCATGAGTAGTGTCCAATGCTTTTCTCCTAGCAATCAAAACTTCTTTTTGATTGGTTTGGCGAGCACTGGCAACGACCTCTCTAGCGATTTTTACAACTTCTCTTTCTGCCCTACTACTTGCTTCATTATGAATTACTTCAGCCTTAGATTCTGCTTCAGAAATAATCTCCTTTGCTTCATCTTTGGCCTTCTTAAGAAGTGCTTTAGCCTCGGCATCTGCGGATGCAGCGATATCTTTTGCTAATGTTTCTAGCGTCATTTTAGTTTCCTCCAAATTTCTTCCGAAAACCTGTCAAAGACAGGAGTTCGAATCTACTTCCTTACTGAAGGAATAGTGGCAATGCACCAAGAATCACAATAGATTCTGGCAACGCTGTAAAAATAAGCGCGACACCGAATTTGCTTCCATCTTCTGCAAGCATTCCGACTGCAGCACTACCAATAGCTGCTTGGGAGAAACCTGCACCAATGGCCGCTAGACCAAGTGCTAGACCGACACCAATCATGCCGATATCTCCAGTTATGTCGTTTGAATCGTCTTCAGTAGTTGCTGCATCTTGAGCGGCTACACCTTGGGCAACCAAGGATACTACCATTAGTACGATCAATGTTCTTAGGCTTATTTTCAGGGTATTTTTATTCATTTTTGCTACCTCCATTTTTTTGTCCGTTGGACTATGATTTCCCCTCCACATAAAGGGGGCGACCGCCCAGCGGCTTGAAAGCGCGACCTGAGCCATCGTAAAACTTGCCCATCCATTCTACAAAGTGTAGACGGACGGCGTGAATAGTAGGTGAAAGAATACCTAATGCTATAGCAAATAACTGAATTAGAATAAACATGACAATACCTAAAATCAAGGTAATGTAATCTCCGGAATCTAAAGCTGGACCGATTTTCTCCCAGCCCATGGTAATAGATACTTCTGCAATCTTAACTCCGGCAACACCAACGCCCATAATTCTAAGGTAAGAGAGTGTATTTGCAAGCAAACCAAATGTTTCAATAGGGCCCATAATGATACCACCAACCCATCCAAACTTCTCATAGATTGCTAATCCGATAATCAAACTGATTAATCCTACGAAAATCATGATTGTCCAAATTTGAACTTCGAACAGAGGATTATACCCCATCACCATATTTCTAGCCTGCATTGAGCCGCCGGTTAAGATAAGTAGCCAAGAACCTTTTTCGAAGTATGCTGCTGCTGCGCCATGTGCCTTGAATACAGTGGCTAGACCGATAACTAGGCCTAGGAAAATGTGCGCTATTCCAATGTAAACTGAAATAACAACATACTCTTGCAGGCCACCGCCAGGAGTTGCTCTATGGAAAGGCATGTGTAGGCCGCCAAGATTGAGTAAATCAGCAATAGTGTGAGGCAGGTGAACATTAGCGTAAGTCCAGTCATAGAAGCCAGCGAACGGTGATGAACTACCTAATTGGCCGGTATCATCCCAAACAAATCCAAATCCTTCAGCGAATATAATTCCCCAAATGATACACCATATCCCCATCCAGTTGAGAATCGTAAGTCCATTCTTTGCCAGTGGGTCTTTTGCGAAGGATTTAGTTCCTAAGTAAGCCGCTAGTGAACATAAAACAAGTCCATATCCCCAATCCCCAAGAATCAATCCATAAAATAGAGGGAAGGTCATCATGAGAAGCATTGACGGGTCATAGGTTCCGTACTTGGGCCTTCCAACCAAGTCAACCAATAGTTCGAATGGCTCAGTAACGTTTCCATTTACGAATTCAATAGGAGGAGTAGTGTCTTCATCATGTTCGTCAGAGGAGTGGGAAGAGGATGAATTAATAGATGCAATGGCAATATCCAATTCAGGAAGATTGATTTTTCCATCTCTATTCAAGTCTATTGCTGCTAAGAATTTAGCCATATTCCATGGAGGTAAATCTTTGATATTAGCGGAATTTAGTGCTTGCTCTATTTCTTTGAACTCGAGATCTCCTGAATCATCTAAATCCATTGACTTGAAGAATTGGAAAACTGACTGATTTGAAGAACTCAGGTAATCTGACAACATACTGAGTTCCTTAGGAGTATGATTCTCTTCGTGATTATCATCATGGTGGTGATGATGAGGATCTACGAATTCTTCTATAGAAACGTGTGATGCTACTTTTTCTAGATGGTTTCTGACCATCTCTGACTTGTCTGTAGGGATCCAACCATCGAGAACGAATGCTTGGTTACTAACTGCCACTAATGTAGGTGCAGTGAAAATTTGTTCTTCTCTTTCAAGGTGTTCAATTGCTGCAACAAGCATTGAACCATTATTCTTAGACCACTGCGCAAGAGACTCATTTGAGCTGTCGATTGTTGATTCTAATGCTTCAATCGATTTTTCAGTACTTGAAATTCTAGATTCAGGAGTTCCTTCGCCGCTAGGTATTTGCACTGCTTTAGAGCCGAGTTCGGCTAAAGCGATTTGTACTGCAGCACCATCTTTAGGCCTACATGCTACTGCGATAATACCTTTGGCAACCTTCAGTTCAATATCATTTATGATATCGCCAAATACATCTCTAGCCTTTGAAGACTTGGCTGTCTCAGCCAAATAAATTTCAACACCGTCATATCCAGACATCAAATCAAGAGGAATTCCCAGAGGGGCAATTCTCATCAAGGCCTTGAGTTGTTCATTGAGTGATGTAATTTCAGATTCTGAATCCTTGATAAGTTCAACATACTCTAACGCTTTGTCGACTTTTACTTCAAACTCTTCAAGGGATGAATTGATTTTATCTCGAGATGTTTTCTCAGTCAATGTACTAAACGCATTTACTTCAGATTGAAGGGAGCGCACTTTTGTCAATAATCTACTAACTATTTCTGACTTATCACTCTTTATTGAAGCGCCAACTCCAATCCCGTCCTCGAAGCGCCCATATTCCTCAATATGTATACATTCTAGATTCGTACATGCTCGAATTACATCCTCTAATTTACCAACTGGGGCCGCTACCGTTAGGCGAGACATTTCAGCGGTTTCAAGCATCTTAAGCACCTCAAAGTGAAGTCATTTTATCTAGAATTGATTTGACTGCTTTATCCATATTCTTAGAAGAACTAGACTCGATAGATTCAATCTCTTTTGAACCATCTTTTTGTACTTTTTTTGCTTCTTTATCTGCTTTTTCCCTTGCAGAATCAAGAGTGGATTGGGTATTAGCTACAGATTCGTCAGCAGCATTACTGACAATTTCTCCTGATTTCTTTCTAGCATCAGAGATAATTTTTGAGGCTTGCTCTTGTGCATCTGCTAATTGTTTAGCCGCTTTACGCTCTGTTTGCTTGATTTTACGAAGAACATCGGACATACCCAAGTAAATCACCTACAATTTGGCCAAATGTAGGGGGTTTATGAGTGTAGTGATTTATGTTTGAAACAATTTATTTTAGACTATGCCTTAAAATGGCTTCAGTGGCTCATTCAGGCTTATACCCTCTAAATCTACTAGACATGCCGAAAGGAAGTAATAATCTGCCCTGAACATTTTCAAATCCAACATCTTTCATAACCTTCCGGTAGTATCCATTCGTTCCATAGTGAGAATATGTTCTAGCCAAACCCTTCCAAGGATGATCTTTCTTTTTTGTCACAATCCTGGCAATTAGCTGAACAACTGTACCCATCCAAATACGCCCTGCCAAACCATGCAACCAATTTGCTTTACCAGCATCACAAATCACTAATTGACCACCTGGTTTTAATACCCTAAATATCTCTTCAAGACCCTTTTTCTTATCTTGAAAGTCGCGAAAAGAGAATAGGCAAAATACTCGATCGAATGTATCATCTGGAAGAGGTATAGATTCTGCAATTGCCTCAACGTATTTTGCCGGCTCTTCACCCCTTTCTTTCCTAGCGCCATCGACTCGCTTTTTTGCTACTCTCAACATCTCAGCAGAAGGATCTAAACATGTTACATCCAAACCTACTAAGTCTTCTGCAAAAGAACCTGGTCCGCAACCTACTTCGAGAATTTTCATACCTTTCTCTGCGTGCCCCCTGACGTTCTTTCTCCAAACTTTATCTTGCCCGAAAGTCATCAGACGATTGACTCTATCATAATGTGGAATTGACTCTTCTAGTTGCTCTTCCAACTTTGTCCAGGCATCTAAATCGATACCTGAAGGGTCATAGCCACCAGTTGAACTCCTATCCGACATACTAACTCCTCACGGCTAACCTCTTTTGATATATCGTTTTGCAAACTATACTTTCTCAAGCGATACGCTCGACAGTTTCTGGAGTTATTCCTTCTTCTGGAGTGACTCGGAAAACGAGCATCTTCAAGTTTTCAGGGGCGTTTCGGAATTTGGAAACTATCATCGATGTCTCGAAATCTGAACCGATGGTACGAACCCCGAAGGTAAGAACCATATCTGAAATACTGGAAAGTTCCTGCTTGATTGATGGAGAAAGGCCGTCAGTAGATACTGAAATCAACAATAAACCTCGATACATTTGAGCATGCGCTTGGAGCATTCTAACCATTGCGACAACTCTAGCAGGGTCATCTCTTTGAAGGAAGAAATCAAGACTGTCGATAACTGCTCTAAAATATGGACCTAGCGCCATAACTTCATTGGTCACTTCAGTCAGGTAGTCTTGTGTAACATCGTCGACAAAACGCGTTTGTGCTAAACGTTGAATATCCTCCAACCTAAATCCTTCCAAACGATACCTACTCGCTAAAAGTTCTTTTTCTAGAACATTGGAGTTATATTCTTCCCCAATAGTCCTTACGTTGATGTCTAAAGGCCAATTGTATTTTTTGAAGATCCTAACGATTTCTGCTTGACCCTCGTTAGTAGAAATATAAAGCGTATTTTCGGCTTCTTCTGCAGGTGATACAAATTGTTTTGCAAATAATTCGCTTCCCGAACCAGTCTCAGTAAAGGCCACCATAGTGAAACCTCTAGGAACGCCACCATTCATTTCATTATCGAACTTAGGAACTCCGAATGAACCAACACTACCGAAGAATTTTTCATCCTCTTCATCGAAGTTAAATTCAGTAGCCATTTCAATCACCTCAATGTATTACTACTTGGCCTCTATCAATTAAATCTGTGCAGTACAGATCTAAATTAGATAGTACCAAAGGGGGAGTCTGATCAGGAACATTGAGTATCACTGACAATACTTCTTGCTGCCTAAAGGTGTTGATTAGTGTATGAAGATACTCTGCCAACATCCTATCCTCATTGTATATTGCAAGAGCATTAACACTATCTAAAAATACAAAGTTTCTCTCATGGTTGGTCGTTTTCAGTATATACAAGGTCCTCAATAGAACTGATTCAAGCATAATTGGACTATCCACGAAATGAACATTGGAATAAGGCACGTTAGTCCCTCCCAATATACCAGATGAAACCAAATCAATGAATTGGATATGGGAAACATCAACTCCTATTGATTCAAAGGCCTGAATAATCTCGGCAGCACCTCTACTAGCGCTAATGTAAACTCCGCTCATTTCAAACATCTGTAATAATGGTATCATTGTACTTGCTGTCACCATGAATGCATTGGAATTGCCACATCGTACTTGAAGCGCGCTATTGAGCGAAACTTCAGTAAGTTGATCGGATATTCCTTGGTCGATTTCAAACATATCTAACTACTCCATTTACCACTTGAATCACTTACTGCACCCCACTTTAGCATTGGCGTAAGCATAACTCCGATTGGAGTTAATTCAATAGCATGTTTAGCCCTACTGTGAGGCGTACCCCTCATCTTTACAACTTGTAAATATCTAAGCAAATGCCCCATTCTTTCAACGTCACCAAGTACAATTATTCCGTCTGCAATAGCTTCCTCGACGCCGAAAGAAGACCAATGTGCGTTTTCTGTAGCAGAGGTAATTTCTGCAATCAAAATAGTTGTACATCCTAGAGTTGCTAATTTCTTTCCTAAAGTGAACAAGAAATCTCTGATTAATTGTTCCGATTTAATCTTATAACATAGAGTTGTAACTGAATCAATAACTAGTCTAGTAACTCCAATCGTATTTACAATATCTACAATTGCTTTGATTAATGAATGGACGTCGTCTAAGTCAAATGATGACTTTTCTAGCCCAAGCCACGAATATAATACGTCCATATCGAAAACATTGATTAATCCTGAATCAACCATTTTAACATCAAAAAATTGGAATTGCCTAATATTTTCGAGTAATTTCACTGAAGGCTCAGTAGCGGTGAAATGAGCGCATGCTTCTCCTGCATTTGCCCCTCTAACTAGAAATTCCATACCTAATGTTGTTTTTCCTGAACCACATGTCCCAGCAGCCAAAACAGTCGAACCATAAGGGATTCCACCTCGTAAAATTTCATCTAATCCATGGACCCCAGTGATACATCTGTCACGAGAATACTGGCCAGCCGGTTGCATGGGGAACATATAGGCTAAATCACTTAGGTTCATGAAGCATGCGCCCAAGTTGGCAAAATAATCTTGATTTGAATAGCGGTTGATTTCCACTAATTCCCAGGACTTGGGTGGTTTGGAATTGACCACTCAAGGGTTGTAGCAGGTAAGTCTCCACTCCATTCAAGTGATTGCCCAGGAGTTAAGAAAAATCCAGTATCCCCGCCCCACTCTACTCTGAAAACTTCAGCAGGTTGGAATTCTGATAACTGGGTGTAACTTAACTTTACAATACCTCCACCATCATCTAGCCCACTAACCATTCCAACGCCTAAGAATCCGGATTGCCCCAAATCAAAAACGTGTGATGAATTGCCGAGATCTTGAGTTAATAAATCACCTGTAAATAAGGCAGTAGAATGTCCAGTAATAACTCCATCTTTTAGTAGCATATTGGTGCTAGAAGAAGACGAAATATGGCTGAAACTCCAGCCTTCGAGCGAGATTGCGAAATCATTAGGATTCAATACCTCTATCCACTCTGGTTCCCCTGATAATGAGCGCGGACTAATTTCAGTGATGTATAACTCATTAGATTTCCTACCTCCGTCATGTACTTCCAAAATCAATTGAATTTTCTCCCCGCCTTCTTGAAATGTAACTGAAGCACTAGAAGATATTTCTGCGGAATTTCTTAGAGTCCCCCCCTCAAATAAATTAAGCCCAATACGTGAAATATTATCACTATCGATTATTTTTATTTGCATGTAGAGACTAAAGCCATAATCAATACCTAATCCACTAATTAAAGAATCTTCAGTGATATTTGATAAAGCAGCGATTCTTTCATAGTCAAGATTACCATCCAATACTAAACCTACTTGGACAATACCTTGCGATAAACCTTGGGCATCTATTCTGTGCCAATCCATGGTCGAATTATTGTAGTCCAATGAAGATTCAGTTACAGGTACATACCACCCACTATTTGATGTCATTCTGTCTAGACCATTGTATGCTGCTCGATCTATTCTATCTACAGATGTATCATTTGAGCCCATTTCCAATTGCGCTAATGATAGAAATGCTGTTAAAATCATCAAAAATAAGGTGAATGCTGAAAGAAATTCAATTACAGCAGTAAGGCCACCTTCATCCCTTTGAATAGAATTAGTGGCATGCTTGCGCATGTTTGTGGCAGAAAATGGCCATAGATGAGGTTACCTATTGACATAGTTGTTTTAGTCTTAATTTGGGCCTTTTTTGTCGAATCTAAGCGATGAGTCTTTGAATGTTCAATGAGACGAAGGTGTATGAGTGCCAACTATGCGAGGCTTGACGGCAACAGAAAAAGTTGCTATAGTTTCGTATTTTTACTATTGATTAGTTCGATTTCGGCAATAATGATGACACCCCATTCTGAAGCTTCATCCAGTGGAGATTTAGGAATTATTGATTCAGAGCAACCTGCATCTGATTCTTTTATTGCTGCCTATGATTCAATACAATTCACAGCCCTTGTTGAAAATAATTTCAATTCACCTTCCCCTGCAAATAGATTACTTAACTGGTATGTATGTGAAGGTGTCAAACCAACAAATGTTTGTGTAACAAACTACGATGATAATGGAATAATCAATGTTGGCACAATCTCACCAGGAGATGTTATGACCTTCACCTCTAATGATTATTTTAATCCCCAAGGGTACACTGGATTGATGACAATTGTTTACCAATTTGATCAAATGGATTTGAATCCAACTGATGATGTTTTATCATTTACAGTGAATTCAACATCCGAGTATGTAGATTTAAAATTAGATTACAGTTCTAATATATTACAATCGTTGAATGATTTATCAACATATAATAATGAGTTTATTCTTAACACAAATACAACATACAATATTAGTATTGATGGTTTTTCTAATCTATGTGGTTCATGTCAACTCAATGCAACTTTCGGATGGAAACTATTCAATTTCAGCAACTACCAGTTACTAGGTGAATCATACATTAACTTCACATCTTTCCCAAGTTCTGGATTCTATAAATCGTTTTCAAAGACACTACCATCTTTTTCGCATAATGAAACTGGTATTTTTGTTCTTAGGTATGGAATTTTCAGTTCTGAGGGAGATCCTAATTCTGATATGTATACAAATAATAACCTGAATGAGATTCTAATTAATATAAATGATGATTTAGATTTAAGAGTAGTATCATTCCACCCTACGCACAACCCTTCTTCACTTACGTACTATTATGGAGAAGATATGGTTACTACTGAGATTACAAGTTATGGCAATAAAACAGTTGATGATGTCACAGTCCTACTTGAAATAAAAAATTCTGATGGAGTAACTATAGGGGATGACACATGCCAAAGCGGAACAGTAAAACCCAATGAAGTCGTTTTTTGCCAATTTGATATTACTGCGAGTGGCCCTGATTTAAAAATTGTAATATCGATACCGACTATTCTAAACGAAGGTGTTGATTTAGAACCAACAAATAACATTGTTGAAGAAGATACTGAGATAATAATACCTGAATTAAGTGGCTATATCGTAAATAATAATCCTAAAGAATGGTATACTACTGATGACACTATTTCTTTAACCGGCTTTGCTAATATTTTTGCTCCTGGACCAATAAATTACTCTTGGTGGTATTCAGGAATTGTAAATCTTGGATATGATAAGAATCTGTCTCTAAATGCAAATGAAATCGGCCTCGGAGAACACTTATTACGCCTTACTGTTCGAGATATTTTTGGAAACACAGAGAATATATTCTACTCTGTGAATATTTACTATTACGTAGAATATGATAACTCACCTTACTTCCATGCAACTAGCGCAACTATCGAAACCTCAATAATAGAATCAGAATCAAAATTACCTTTGATTGGGGAAACATATGGAGTGGGTAATGGTAAGAGTCCGTTGATGCTGATTTCTTTTGATCTAAATGGGGTTAATTCTCAACAAAATAGTTTCACCGGTACAAACTGGATGGATATTGAGTTTAATCCTACTGAAATCTTACCTAGCACCATTCCTTTTAGCACAGTGGAGATTAGAAAATTGAATAGTTTGGATGATACGGAATGGAGTGTCTTCGATTCAAGTCAAATAGATATTAATCAACAAGATGAAAATATTTCATTACGAATTTATGAACCGACCACTGTCTTAATTATCGGCCAGATGAATACTCCAAATATTGATGCATCAAATTTCACTACCTCTTTAGCACCTGGCGGTAAATTCAGTCTAAGTTGGGATTCAACTGGCGAAACTAGTAATGATTACATCGGCGGATGGAGTGTATACAGGTTGGTAGTCCCATCTTCAGGAGGTACTGTTTTCCCTTCATCAAATCAGCCTTACAATCAGTTGGTATGGGATGATTTAACATCCGATAGTTATGTTACTTCTCTTTCAATAGAAACAGAACATTGGGATGACGCAGCTGTGATGGAAGAGGACGAATGCGTTTCATATGCAATTGCTCCAATCGATAGGCAAGGTATTGTTTACTTTGAAAAAGCAAATGTAACTACTGATGAAAATGGTGATGGTACCTTTGTTTGTGGAGATAATATCCCACCTAATTCTCTAATTATACAACTTACACATTCTTGGGAATTCACCAATAGTAGTGATTGCTTCAAGATAGAAAATGATTGGTCTCTGTGCTACAAGGTTGATCTTTCTTGGACATGGCCAGAACATGAGTCTGAAGGAAATGTCACATGGAACCTTTACAGAATAGAACAAACCCCAAGTAACCTCGACATTTCACTTATTTCACCTATTTTATCTAATATCGAAGCTGTACCACAAGAAACTGCAAATTTTACTGAATATGGATGGGAAGATAATGGAATTAGACCTGAGCGGACTTACTACTATATCCTTGCACCAATTGATTGGGTTGGGAACG
Organism: uncultured euryarchaeote; assembly: GCA_964001175.1. GTDB lineage: Archaea > Thermoplasmatota > Poseidoniia > Poseidoniales > Poseidoniaceae > MGIIa-L1. The sequence goes on along the minus strand of CAXFAS010000010.1, from coordinate 49,215 downwards.
AAAAAAGTATCATTGGTTACCCTTCTCGAAATGTTGAAAGAGTAGAAATTGACGATGACTGGTGGTCATATTACCAACATTTGATACCTGTGCCGCCTGAACCTGAAGACCCTCCTCTAAACAATGAATGGCTTGGGAATGTTTCTGAGAGTTTGGAACAAGATGAATTTAAAATTGCGGGAGTTGTAGTGTTATTTACTATATGTTTAAGTTTCATAATGTTGCCATTAATCATAAAGAAAAGAAAACGTCTAAAGAGAGTTGTCGATGCTAGAAACCGCCAAAAGATGACCGATTTCATGGCTGATGAATTCGATGACTTCTTTGATTGATGGCGCGGCAGGGGAGATTCGAACTCCCGAGGTGAAACACCACTGGATTAGCAATCCAGCGCAATGGCCAGGCTATGCGACTGCCGCAACGGGTCTGCGAAATGCGCTATGGTCATGAACATGACGGTCAGCGGGTAATCGGTTTCACAATGGGCCCAAGGCTCCTAGCCAACTTGGAGGAATTAAGCAAATCAAAACTAATGATAAGAACATTAAACCAAGATAATACAATGACCTGTAGAATGATTTTGCAGCCTTAGGCATTCTACCATTTACATCAAATTCCTCATTAGGGTCAATCCTCCAAACAGATAAAGCATACCAGAAAGTGAGTATCCCACTGGTGAATGCCCAGAGTAGAGGTAATCCCGATTCAGGCCAAAAACATGGAACTGAACCAAGTAATACTAATAAAATACAATATATTTTTGATTGAAAAATTGTATATTCAGGTCCTTTTACTTCATTCATCATTGGAACTTCCGCCTTGGCATACTCACCTGAACGGTATAGGGCTAGAGCCCAAAAATGAGGTGGAGTCCAAAGGAAGATTAGTGCAAATAACATCCAAGGAATCGGAGAACCTAGGTCAAGAGGGTTGAGACTACTAATTGATTCACCGGCTGCAGCTGCCCATCCAATCAATGGAGGAGTAGCTCCCGCTGCACCCCCAATTACAATATTCTGCGGTGTTCTTCTTTTAAGCCAAATAGAGTAGACTAAGACATAGAAGATGACAGAAAAAAACGACCAAAAAGCGGCTTTCCAACTAACTAAAAAGAAAATTGAAGAACCGGTTATTGAAATTAGTAAGCCAAATAATAGTGCGCCTCTTGGAGAAATATATCCTCTAGGGATCGGTCTATTTTTGGTTCTCTTCATCAATGGATCTATATCTGAATCATACCACATATTGATTGCATTAGAACCTCCTGCAGATAAAGTTCCACCAAATACTGTTATTATGATTGTATATACTGTATCGCCCCAACTTCTCTCTACATTGATTAGATCGTTTCTAGATAATAAATCGTGAACCAGAATCGCACATATTGCTGTAATTTGAAGTAAAACAATGACTCTAAGCTTCATCAGTTGAGTAAAGACGCTAAACCAACCTGGATGCTCGCTTATGTCCGCTGAAGCAGATTCAGAAACCATGGGTATCATTCCTCGGTTAATGGTTCTCTTTTTGATATCATCGATAGTCTAATCATAAAAGGACACATTAAAGAAATTAGAAAACAACTAACTCCGCCGACTAAGTGTAATAAAGAGAGCCATTCTGGAAAGTCTCCAGATTCTGCGAAAATAACGTAACTAGCCCCGATTAATAGATTCAAAAACCAAAAACCAGCTGTTGCATGAAGAAATTTTGAATAAATATCTGACTCTACTGGAGTACTATTTTGATTCTTATACTTGATAATTGAAGTGATTAAAACTAAACCAATTATTAATGCACCAACTCTATGTATCATCTGGATTAAAACACCAGGTCCATCTATCGAGGGTAGAAATGAGCCATTACATTGTGGCCAAGCATCTGGGAAGCCAATTGAACACGATTGGTTATACTGCCCTCCTGCAGTTGATGAAACCCACGCCCCTAATATTAACAATAGTAAAACGGAAAGTGCAATAGAATCAAATCTCTTTTTATTCGTTTGAATAAAATCTTTTGATACGGAAAGAAAACTCCAATTAACTCCTTCTTTTACTCTCATTAGTAAGTATTGCCAAATTATAGCACCTGAAAAGATACAAGCTAATGAAAGGTGTAAAGCAACTGACCAATCAACATTATCAAAAAATACAGTAGTTGCACCTGCGGCTGCTTGGATAAATAGCATCAGAGTGATAAAAATTGAAGCATAATAATTTGATTTACCATAAATTTCCTGTTTTCTTCTTGATATAATCAAATTCATAATTATTGGTATCGCAACAATTCCAACCAATAGTCTATGGAACCATTCGACGAATATTTCGAATACAGTATAACGATGATTTTCCCCCCTAGAATCTATTTGATCGGGGTTTTCTTCCCAATACTTGCCTTGCTCTTCGGGGGAAATATCAAATCCGTAGGTGCCGAAACACTTAGGCCAATCTGGGCATGACTCTCCAGCATCATTGATTCTTATTGAACCTCCAACAGCAACTATCAAAATGGCCATTAACAAAATTACCAATGGTAATATTGATGGGCGTCGCCACCAAGCGGTGTCCATGGATAGACGGAGGTGTACGCCCCTTTTCAACACATGCCCCTACCGTCAAGGCTTTTCATTGGTAATTATATCACTTGTATTGCTGATTTCATTACCAATTGAAAATATAGTCGCTGAAGAATCAAGCCATCAAGAAAAAGTTACTTTACTCGACGTACACGTATTAGATTCATCTTGTTTGAATGAAGAGTCTTGTTTTTCTTGGCAACCGAGTAATTTGATAGAATATTTTGGTGCAGATTGGTGTGAACCTTGTTTAGAGATTGAACAAGAGATAAATCAAATCGATTTTAATGAATCTGTGATAATACATCACCACCCTTCTACCTCTGACTCAACATTCCTTCAATATTCTAAATTAAAATTTGATAATCAATATCGGTTGTTGTTTATTCCTTCGATTGTGATTAATGGAAATGGCTTACTAACCGGAACTAGTCAAGGATTAGAAATTAATCAAGCGATTAACGACATCAATAGTTCATTTAATGGGATTCAAGATATTGAACTGAACAATGGTACTCTTTACTGGAATGCAAGTGCCGGATACAACCTAAACCTATGGATGCTTGAAGAAACCCCACACGAATTTGAAAATTATTCTCATCAAAATCTAGCCACATCATTCCTTTCATTTGATTCGGGAAATAAATCTGCTAACCTGTCTAGTTGGACAGAAAATTGGAATGGAAGAATTGTTTTCATGCTTGAAGATGCAGGGATTACAAACCTGACCTCTGCTTCCTCGCAACCTTTGGGTAATTTTGATTTCAACCAAGAGCAAGATGTTGATGATGAAAAATCGGTAAGAGAAGAATTGAAACCTTCAACTCTCGCACTAATGGTGGGAATAATATTGTTCTTACTTCTCCTCCCTGCACTGATTATGTTCCAAGGACTTAGAAAGCAAGGTAAAAAAATACCCGATATAGAACAGGAATAATATAACCACATAATGGGTTAGGTTCAAAAACAGTTGATATTACGCTTGTATGCGACTAAGGGTCGCAGGTGTAAATAGATGGTAAAACCAGCAAGACTACATACGCGCTTTGAACGTGCCAGAATAATTGGCGCAAGAGCATTACAAATAGGAATGGGTGCTCCACTTTATGCTGGAGAAGACGAACTAAGAGTGGCTTTTAAAGAGGAATTAGTTTCATTATATGGATTTGAAGAAGCATCGCTAAGATACGTATTAGACCCTCTAAAAATTGCTCTTTATGAGTATGAGCATGAGCTAATACCTATCGACATTGATCCTCACGAGTGAAGATTAACTTTTTTGATTGAATCCATAGTATTCTGGATTTTTAACTTTTGATAATTTATCAGTTTTTACCAGAATTGTCCTTACTGCCCATAAATCAACAAAAATTCGATACTTAAGTGTCATGTCCAAATAATCAACGCCGCTTGAACCTCCTGTACCCATTCTTCTACCTATCATTCTTTCAACCATTCTTGCATGAGAGTTTCTAAACAGTAACATTGATTGTTCTAATTCTACAAATGAATCAATCAGAATCCTAGGCCATGAAAGTAATGGTAAATCTCTATATGATTCAATGAATAATAAACCGGCCCTAGAGCGATTAATAACCCCATCAGGACGAAGAAATTGTTCAGCTTGAACAATTGATGATTCCAATCTAGGCCTAACTTGTGATTCTACTCCATGTCCGATCTTAACAATATGTGAAATTACAGATTCATTATGATCTTTCATAGCTTGTATATGGCCCTCAATGAAACTTCCAACTACATCTAAATCACCTTCGTTAGAAGGCATTGAACCATTTATTGGAGTTCTTGATAACCACTTTTCTAAGCATTCTTTTATTGATGGCTGTGAGGAGGTATGTTCAAAATTTTCTAGTATAGATTGTGAGATTTTTCCTTCTTCAGCCAACTTACGCATGTGTTTAAGTGGATTCATTTCACTTGATTGTTCGTGATTTAATCCGAGAAGTAATTCCATCTCCCGCATCTGCCATGATTCAAATCCTGAGGAAGTTCCAAGTCTGTCTCTAAATGCTAAAAACTCTTGAGGAGCAAGTGTTTCCATTACTTTCCATTGTTGAGACATTAAATTAAATATTGAAGTAACTCTTTCTAAATGATGAACCAGTTTTGGCATTACTTTTTCCTCAACCTTATCTGAGTACAGAATATTATGAGCACTCTTCAATTCTGATAAAATCAATTTAAACCATAATTCAAATGCTTGATGAACAACGATAAAATGAGTTTCGTCATTACAAGGAGACGGACTATATCCTACTGGCCCTTCTTGTAATTGCAATAAATCTTCTAGCCGTAAATATCCGCCGTAGGTCATCCTCCGCTCAGATGGAACTTCTGCCATGGCAAGGCATCCACTCCTAAGACTTGAACTTTCATCGTGAAATTAATTTTGGTAATAATTTCAACAGTTAAATTAATCAAAATTCGAGGAATAAATACATAATGCTCATAGGGGGAATACAAAACCCCTCGACATGGGCGTAGATACAGGCGTATTGGCAAGTTGGCTTGCGGACTACGACCATGAGAATCTTACTATCGGCGTTGTTGCCTCTCATTCGTCTCTCCAAATTCTTCACGGTGCTAAAAAAGAAGGTTTTCGTACCTTAGGAATTGCAGTTGGAGAGAATAGAAGAAGGTTCTACAAGGCATTCCCTGGGGCAGAACCTGATGAATGGCTAATGTTAGAAAACTATAGGGAAATGTTAGACTATGCTGAATGGTTTAGAGAAAGAAATGTCATCATAATACCTCATGGATCTCTTGTTGAATATTTAGGGGCCACCAATTACAAAAGTTTACAAGTTCCTACTTTTGGAAACAGAGGAATTTTGAATTGGGAAAGTAGTAGACAGAAACAGAGAATTTGGCTAGAAGATGGAGGCTGTGACATGCCTAAAGTTCTTGAAGACCCCCATGATATAGATGGACCGGTAATTGTGAAATATGCTGGCGCTAAGGGTGGAAGAGGATATTTCATTGCTCGAGATTACAGAGACTTTAGAAGAAATGTAGATATTGAAGAAGAATTTACAATACAAGAATATGTCTTAGGTTGTAGATACTATCTCCACTTTTACTTTGACCCAACTGCTGATGATGGTTTTCAAGTTCAAGGAAGAAAATCAAATGCTGGTAAAAATCTGGGTAGACTCGAGTTGTTGTCGATGGACAGAAGAGATGAATCCAATGTTGATGAATTTTACAAGTTAGGATCTCTACGAGATCTAAGAGAAATGAATTTAGAACCATCATTCGTTGTTACAGGAAACCAGCCTGTAGTAATTCGAGAATCTCTTTTACCTCGGGCCTTTGAAATGGCTGAGGGAACAGTAGCAGCCTCTTTTGAATTAGAAGAGGGGAGCAGAGGTATGATTGGACCTTTCTGTTTAGAGACAATCGTAACTGATAAATTAGAGTTTAAGGTGTTTGAGATAAGTGCTAGAATTGTAGCTGGCTCCAATCCATTCATTGGGGGTTCTCCTTACTCAGACATTAATGAAGAGAGAATGTCGACTGGTAGAAGAATTGCTCGCTCAATAAAGAAAGCAAGTGAAAGTGGAAAATTATTAGATATACTTTCTTGATTAGAATTTATTGGTTTAATCATCTAACTCTTCAACTTCTACCTCGGTTTCAGTTGATTCTTTTACTGGGTTTTCCTCTACATTTTGAAGTTCTTCGGTAGTTTTCAATATTTCATCTAGCGATACAGAACCATCTCCATCAGAATCTGCTTTCTGATGAATTTGAGTTGCCTCTTCGATAGATACACCAATAGCCTCTGCGACTTCTTCGACTGTGACTTCTTCACTTCCAGACTTTTCGAAGTTTTCAGAAATAGCCTTCATTTGCTGCCTTAGTTCTTCGATTTTAGCATTCCTTTCTTCCACAGTTGGAACTTTGAATTGGGCCACTAAGTTAATCGGGTCACCATGAGTTAATTCTCCATTAAATTCAAGTAAATCTCCAACATTATTGACAATTACTTGGAACTTAGTAGGGTCTTTGGACCGCCTCTTGTTATGTTTCTTGTAATGATGAACATAAACTTGATACTCACCTGGCTGAGCAGTGTTATCATCCCAAACTACATTCTCTACAGGCTTTCTAGTCTCAGGACGGACATTGGCATCAACATCCAGTTCACCGCCACATGCTGAAATTTTATTTCCACCATGAATTCTCTCACCTGAAGGACATACAACATGCAAATCAAGGTCATTATAATTATTCCACATCAATGAAATTTGAACATCTCCAGAACGAGCTCCTTCTCTATCTAATCTTTGTTGTAGTTCAGACATTGCCGTTTCTGCTGCTTGTCTTGATTCCATCTCTTCTTGTTGCCTAGCCGATTCTATTTCTGCAAGTCTCTCTTGTTCAGCAGCAGCCATCTCGGATTGTCTCTGACGCTCTAACTCATCACGCTCATTTTCTAATCGAGATGACTCTTCGGCCTCTAAGCGCATTTGCTCTTCCATTCTTTGCTTAGCATAATCCTCTTGTTCATTTCTCTCAGGAACTTCGAACTGGCATACAAGTCTAATTGCATCTCCATGAGTTAGATCACCATGGTATTCTCTAAAGTCACCAACATTATTTACAATAATTTGGAACTTTGTTGGATCTCGTGTTCGTCGCTTTCTATGCTTCTTGTAATGATGAACATAAACTTGGTATGTACCTGGAGGTGCTGAGATTCCTTCCCATACCACATTCTCAACAGGTTTCTTAGTTTCAGCACGTACGTTGGCATCAACATCCAATTCCCCTCCACATTCTGATTTCTTGTTGCCTCCATGAATTCTCTCTCCTGAAGGACAGACAACATGTAAATCTAAATCGTTGTAATTTTCCCACATCAAGGAAATTTGTACATCACCACTCATTGCACCTTCTCTTTCGAGTCTTGCTTGTAATTCTGCCATTGCTGCTTCAGCTGCTGCCCTTGATTCCATTTCTTCTTGGAGTTTAGCAGCCTCTAATTCAGCGAGTCTTTGTTCTTCAGAAGCAGCCATTTCTAACTGTCTTAGTTCTTCTCTTTCAGACTCAAGACGCGCCTCTTCTTCCTCACGCTCTTTAGCCAATCTTTCATCCTCTTCACGGCGAGTACGCTCACTTTCTTCGGCTTCTTCACGGCGACGACGTTCTTCTTCTTCCCGTCTGATACGCTCTTCTTCAGCACGTTTACTCTCTTCTTCTCTACGCAAGCGCTCTCTTTGTGCTTCTTCCTCAAGTAATCTTGCTTGTTCAGCAGCCATTCGTTCAGCCTCTTGTACGGCTAATCTAGAATCAATTATTTGTTGACGCCTTCTACGATTTTCTACCAACGCTAATTTTCGATCTATTTCTTGCTTAGTTTGACCAAAACTTGGAGCACTATTCCCTTGCCTAAGTCCTTCAGCAGACATCCCTGGCCGCATGTTTAACTTGGCATCTTTTCTTACAAGAATGTACCACATTCCAACTAAAAAACCACCGCCCATAAAGGCCATTAGCCCAATAGATGAAGGGTCCATGCATAGCCGATAACGAACATGTCTATTGAAGCATCGGTCAAAAGTGAACTCAAAAAATATTAAAATTATCAAATTTTTTCTAAAAATCAATATTTTTACTTCAATAAATAAAGCAAAGCATTGAGAGGGGGGAACTATTCCCCCGAGCATGAGCAAGCAGGAATTGCTGCAAAAAATTCTTCCCAATGGACGTGGTGTTTGGATTCCCATAGACCATGGGGTATCCGACTATCCTGTTGAAGGATTAATTGAAATTGAATCCACTATAAAGTCTTTAATTTCTGCAGGAGTTGACGCAATTATTGCACATAAGGGAATAGTAAGTCATTACAGTAATCTCTGTCAAAATACCGATACAAACATGATTATTCACTTGTCAGCTTCTACAAGACATGGAGGAACAAATTCATCAAATAAAGTGCTAGTTGGTTCGGTTGATGAAGTAAAACCTAGGGGTGCTATTGGAGTTTCTTGTCAAGTAAATATTGGTAGTGAAAAAGAACCTGAAATGATCGAAAGAATGGGCGAAATTAGTAGACAAGCATTCCATGAAGGTATTCCTATGTTCGGAATGATTTATGCGCGAGGACCAAACTTACAGATTTTGAATGGTGACCCAACCAAAGGTTATGCTCATGCTGCTAGATTGGCATTTGAACTAGGCTGTGATGCTGCGAAAACAGTTTGGACTGGAAGCAAAGAAAGTTTTTCTGAAGTTACAAAATCAGTGCCTATTCCACTTTTGGTTGCAGGAGGGCCTTCAACCGGAGATAGTAAAGAAATTTTGACTATGGTTCGAGATGCATTGGATTCTGGAGCATCAGGTATTTGCATGGGCAGACAAGTGTTTGGTCACCCTAAGGTAGAATCAATAGCGAGGGCATTAGTTCTATTAGTACATCATGATTATTCTGTTGAGAATGCTATGAAAGAATGTTCATTGTGAGGTGTTTTCATGGAATTATGGCTCGATTGTCGTGAATCAAATAAATTCATTAACGATTATGATTTTGATAAATATTTATCTCATGAACAAATAATCGGAAAAGAGACTCTAATTTGTAAAAATAATTCTATCCAACTAAATCAAGAAGTCATGGGTTCAATTATCAAAATTACAGATGATAGTAGCCAAGATGATGCTAGAAAGATGGTAGGACTAGTTAACTGGATAGTACTTGAATTTGAAAACTGGTCTATGATTCCTATTGAAAATTTAATTGCTGCCAGTCAAAACACACCGACTAAAATTGCTGCTAAAATAAGGAGTGAAAATGAGGCACAAGGTGCTGGTTTTGCATTAGAGACTGGAGTAGATGCGATAATTGTTGGAAATGAAAAATCAATTATCGAAGCAGCACTGATTACAAAATATCAAAGAACTGAAAAAGAGGATTATAGTGAACAATCTGATATTCCTAAAAGTGACAGTTTAGATATTGTTTCTCATAGAATCATATCTATTGAAGATGGTGGAGTTGGTGAAAGATACTGTATTGATTTAACAACTCTACTAGATCACGGAGAGGGTTTACTTATCGGTTCTTCAGCTTCTAGCCTAGTTATTGTTCATGGTGAAACATTAGAATCTGATTATGTACCACCAAGGCCATTTAGAGTAAATGCAGGGCCACCTCATTCATATGTTTTGATGGCAAATGGAAAAACGAAGTATCTTTCTGAATTGAAATCGAACGATTCAGTACTTGTTTGTGATAAATTTGGTAATACTAGAAGCGCACAAATTGGTCGTCTGAAAATTGAAAAAAGACCTTTTTTACACATTTATTGGAATAATATTTTTGATAAACCGTCTTCCATGTTTCTGCAACAGGCGGAGACCGTACGTTTGATAAAATCCGATGGAGGCTTGATTTCAATTACTTCACTAAAACAAGGAGATACAATTCTTGGGTGGAATGATTTGGGTTCGAGACACATTGGACAGAAAATTAACAGTCAAGTCATAGAAAGGTGAAAAAATGGCAATATTGGGCAATGGAGAAGCTCATGGTGCATGTAGCCTACTTCATGCAGCGGGTACTGGATATGGTTCTAGTATTGCATTAGACCTGCCTGTTGCTGTAAGATTACTTGATAAACCAAGTAAAAGAGAACTAAAAGATCCAGATGGACTACTCGAAGCAGTAGTAAGTGTTTGGATTGAGAGTGGTTATGATTTACCAAATAATCTGGAGCCCGAGGATTTACATTGGGCGATTGCTTCTAAAATCCCTCCAAAGCAGGGCTTGAAATCTAGTGCAGCTGTGTCTATTGCAGCATTTAGAAGTCTTTGTGATGCTACAAAAATTGATTTAGAAGCGCATAGACTAGTTGAATTATCTGCACAAGCACAATTTCAAGCAGGTGTATCCTTGACCGGTTCAATCGATGATTCATGGTCATGCTCTACTAAAGGTTGGAAACTGATTGATATTAATTCAGATTCCATTGAAGACGGAGTCATAATGCAAGGTAGAGGTCCTGAGAGTGATGATTGGACCGTTTTGATTTTATCTAGAGACGAAGAAAAAAAATCACTCACTTTAGAAGACTTCCAACCTTTTTTTAATGATTTTCAGCAAGCACTCAGCGCAATACAAGAAGGTGATTTGCTAAACAGTATAACTTGGAATGGGCGTGCTGTAAGTGGAGTGTTAAATGATGGCGAAGGTCGAAGAATGGCTAATGATGCTTTTGTCAATGGAGCAAGAGCCGCTGGCATATCAGGTTCAGGGCCGGCTGTAGTAGTTATTATCCCATCAATTACGCCTCAAACAACTAATCGAATCAAATTTCTTTTCACTGAAGGTAAATACAATTGTACCATTACCGAAACTAAATTCCTTAATTCTGAAGGCGAAGAGATAGATTCAGAGTAATTTGCACAACTTCATCAATGAATAGCGGCTGGGGTGTATGATACACATGCAGATGAGATTGGGTGAAAGCCTACAATTTACTCTGTTCGGGACTAGCCATGGACCAATGGTTGGAGCATACTTGGAAGGAGTTCCTAAAGGAATCAAGATAAATAGAGATTTTATTCAAAATGCTATGGATGAAAGAAAGCCGGGGGGCAGATATGCTAGTAAACGGAAAGAGCCTGATAACGTAGAGATTTTATCCGGCATATCTGATGAAATCACAACTGGAGAAGTTATCGAGATTTATATTAAGAATAGTGATGTTAGGACATCCGATTATTCATTTCTTCCTGACCACCCACGTCCGGGTCATCAAGATATGGTCATGATGAAGAGAACTAAGGGTGAAGCAGATTTGAGAGGAGGAGGCACTTCAAGCGCTAGACTTACAGCTCCAATAGTTGCTGCTGCTGCTATTATTGACCCTATTCTTTCAAAGTTAGGAATCGAATTTAATGCCCATGTTAATGCAATAGGAACTATTCAAGCAAAACCTATCAATCACTGCCCAGATAAATGGTATAACGACCACTGCCGCGAGATTAGATGCAGAGATCCTGGAGTTGTTGAAGATATGATTGATTTGATTAACGCTCATAGAAAGGATTTGGATTCAATTGGTAGTAAGGTAGAACTTTGTATATCTGGTATGCCTTTAGGAATTGGCGAACCATGGTTTGATGGCCTAGAACCTGCATTATCTAGAGCCATGATGTCTATTCCTGCTGCTAGAGGTGTTTCTTTTGGACACGGTTTTGATGTGGTTTCTATGAGAGGTAGTGAGCATAATAATTCGTGGGGAGGTACAAGTGAAAAACCGATACTAGAAGGTGAAAAACCAGATGGCGCATTGGCTGGACTTTCTACTGGTTCGGATTTAATTTGTCAAGTAGTATTCAAGCCACCATCTAGTATTGCTAAAGGACAGTTGACCTTGAATCTAAATACTAACAAAAAAGAGATTTTAGCAGTCAAAGGTCGTCATGACCCAGTTTTAGCACCTCGAGCAGTAGCCGTTGTTGAAGCTATGGCTAAATTAACAATTTGCGATTTAGCTCTTAGAGGTGGTTTTATTGAAAAATAATTCTATCACTGTACACAAATTCGGTGGCTCTTGTTTGAGAGATAATGCTGATATAGATCAGATTGCCAAGATTGTACAAAACTTTCCGGGAAGGCCTGTTATTGTTGTATCCGCATTATGGGGGACAACTGACAGATTGATGAGAGCTGCAAATGAGCCGAAATATGCAACTAGATTAGTTGATGATTTACGAAGACAACATATCCGTTTTGCTTACAACATAGAAACTTCTGAATTTGGTCTAATGTTTGAATCTGTATTATCAGGAATTGAAAAATCTCTTAGTGAAATTTCAAAGAAAACCGAAGATATAAACCATGTAAATACTCTTTTAGCTGCCGGAGAAAGGCTTTCTGCATTGGTTGTTTCTTGTCATCTAAGAAATATAGGAATAGATGCTCACCCTGTCGGTTCTGAAGATATTGGATTACACCTAGACGGAATTGGTAATGCCCTTTCTGTTGATATTGAATATTCTAAACAAAATCTTGACTATCAATCTTTAACTGATATCCCAGTGATTACTGGTTGGTTTGGAGAAGGAAAAGATGGGAATATAGCATTGCTTGGCCGAGGAGGCAGTGACCATTCAGCTACTGCAATAGCGCGTATTTTAGATGCTCAAAAAGTAATCTTATGGAAAGATACCGAAGGAGTACTTGCTGTTAATCCAAGATGGGGAATAAAAACTGAACCAATTTCTTATCTTGGTTACGGAGAGGCTAGGGAGCTGACTAGAATGGATGCTCCGATTATTCATTCATCAACTATGGAACCTATCCAAGATACAGGAATTCCTATTGAAATAAGGCATTTATATTCAAATCAATCCGGCTTAGCACCAACTACCATTGGCCCTGATATAATAAATCAAAATTATACTAAAGCAATAGGCTGCTTGAGAAGTGTCTCAAAGATAGAAATAGATACCAAGGGATTAGATTCCAGTAAGTCCGTAGGAGAATTACTAATTCAGCTAAATGATAAAGATATTACTTGCTGGTCTCTAAATTATCTTCCAAGTAAAGTAGAACTTGTAATTTCTCAAAATAAATTTAATGATGCTAAAGATATTATTTATTCAATATTCGAAAAAATGAAGTTAAAGGATTATCCTGCTCTAATTTCTTTGATAGGTTATCTAGAACTTGAAAATTTAGAGTCTAATCTATTGGCAAAAATGAAGTTAAGTGAGGATCTTACAGTTCTATCTAAAACACCACATTCAATACAACTACTCTGTGAAAATGATAACATAAAATCAGTATTAGAGAAATTATCTAAATTAGTTAAATCAAAGCAAATTAAATTCAATTAATCTGCTCTCTTTTCTCTAAATCTTTGTAAGTGATTAGGTAGGTTAAGTGCGAAAAGACCACCAACTACACAAAATACGAAAAATGTACCTAATGCAACACCGTATACTGAAATCAACTCAACTGATTCTTCCATCCTTAATGCTGTATCAGAAGAGAAAATCCCTACGATGAAGGGGAGAATCGTATTAGCCGATAAAACTACAATGGCTAAAAATCCAGCAACTATAGGGTTGATTAGTAAAGAACGGTGATACTTTCCAACAATCTTCTTTGGATTCATAACATATACTTCATTTGTCCTAATGCTAGTATCCAACATAGAATAACGAATAACGCCATTAGTAAGTTCAAAGTACATAACTAAAAGAACAGCATAAACAACTACTAGAATATTTAGCAATGTTTCGCTGTCTTGAAGACCAAATGGATCACTAGCAAGAGATACCTTTGAAGCAGCGAATCTTAAAATCGCTAAAATGAATAATAAGTTACTGATTAAAGTATACCTTCCATCTCTTTGGAAAGTACCCCAAAAGCCGGTTCCAGCAGCAAGAGCAATAATTACTAATTGCATAATTAGAGCGATTGCAAGATTTCCAGTAATCATAAACCAAATTGTTCCTTCAGGAGGTGAAACCATGTATGTCATCAATGAAAGAGCGACTAGAACACCATAAACTGCTAATTGTAAATTTTGAACCATTTTATCTGGGGCAAGAAATTTCATTTTTGTAACAATTGGCCCACCTAGTAGACTCTCGACGAAACTAGGCATCTCTACTTTAGGAATCGCATCCTTTGGTATTTCTGATCCACCACCGGCTTGACCTGCCAGTTTTTTCCTTGATGGTGCAGAAGAACGCACTGTTTTCCCGTCATAAAGGTGTTTTGTATCTCCTGTTGGTCTATTCATTGTCATAAATAATCACCTCAAAATCCTCTTGCTCCGGCAAGTGCTGTAGATAATAACATATCAGGTTCCCAATCCATAATATTGACACCAAGACCGCGTAGTTCGCCAATCAAAACATCTCTTTCTGTTTTCATTACTTCATATCCTGTACGGTCGATTCGCTTAGCATCAAATTCAAATTCTAGAGATGAAGGGGAAAGTACAGTTACATCGAAATCTCGAGCTCTAAAATCTCTCAAAGCATTAACTATAGTCGGATCATCTTCTAAATTGGATAGGAAAATTATCGGGCTTCCCTTGTTGATATGAGGTAAAATTCGATTCACTACAACTTGTAATGGAATATTTCCTCTTGCGACTGCACCAGCAAGTTTCGTTAAAATAACATACAATTGCTTCTTTCCAGTATCTCTGTCAACGCTAACAACTTCATCACCATAAACAATTACACCTACAGAGTCTCTTCGACCTAGGAAAAACTTTGCTAGAGATGCTGCTGCCCTTGTAGAGTATACCAAAGCATTTCTAGAAACTGGGCCTGTTTCAGCAACTGCTCTAGAATCAACGATTATTATAACATCAGAAACCGCATCTCTCTCTCTTTCATTAACCATCAACTTTCCAGAACGTGCATATGCTGCCCAGTTAATTGCTCTGAATGAATCTCCATCGAAATATTCTCTTAACGAGTAAAATTCAGAACCTGGACCCGGTTGTCTAATATTGACTGCACCGGTAAAGATTTTTGGAACTCTAGATTTTACAAAGGTATCTTTCAAATCTTCCATCTTAGGGAATACAAGGAAATCATCGTAGACATGCATTTCTTTTTCCTTGTGAAATAAACCGAATGGGTCCTGTATTCTAACGGCAACAGGACCAATACTGTAAAATCCTCTGAGTGGACATTCTAAAGTGTATTCAATAAAAGTCTCTCTTCTAGGTCCTAATTCCATCAAAATATAATTAGATCCTTCCTTAATTCTCATAACTTCTGGAACTCTATCTTTCACTTCTAGAATCTTAGCCAAAGGCGATTGATTCTGCATTCTCAAAGTGACATTAAGTTCTCCATCCTCAAACAATCTAGCACTAGATAATTTCCTCATAGCAGAAACACTACTCAATGCTAAACCTTCTTCTCCGCTCCATTCTTCTGCTCGGCGTCCTGAAGACGCTACATCCGCATGACCGCCAAAAAGTGCAGCCCATGTCAAAAATACGAAAACAACTACTGCAATTGTTACCAATTGTTCATTACGTAGAGTAAGACCAAGCAAATACATTGCTACGGCCAAACTACCTAACATAGCTGATTTACGACTCCACATAGGATTCACCACTTAATTTTAATCAAACTGTAGGAACAGGTACTTCGCGAAGAATTGTTTGGATAACTTCTCCAGATTCTAATCCTTTAATTTGGTGTTCAGGCTTTAGAATAATTCTGTGAGCCAGTGCAAGTTCAGAAATCGCTTTAACATCATCAGGTGTAACAAAGTCACGTCCTCTGAGAGCAGCTGCTGCTCTTGAGGTCTTTAGAAGTGCTTGAGAACCACGAGGAGAAGAACCGACTAGAACACGTGGATCTTCTCTAGTTCTTGCAACGATTTCAACCATATACATTCTTAGAGCAGGGTCAACATAAACATCTTCACAAGCTTGTTGCATAGCAATAACTCTTTGTGGGTCTGTAATTACATCAACATCAACTGCATCCTTTCCTCTAGAAATACGACGAGCTAGAATTTCATCTTCATCTGCTCTGTCAGGATAACCTACAGACATCTTGAACATAAAACGGTCAAGTTGCGCTTCAGGAAGTGGATAAGTACCTTCTTGCTCGACAGGGTTTTGAGTTGCCATAACAATAAACGGTGCAGGTAGTTTGTGAGTAACAGTACCGATAGTTACTTGCTTCTCTTGCATAGCCTCAAGCAAAGCTGCTTGTGTCTTTGGCGGAGCACGGTTAATCTCGTCAGCTAGTAGTAGGTTACAGAACAGTGGTCCTGGTTTGAAGGTAAATTCTCCTTTCTTAGCATCATAGATGTTGGTACCGGTAATATCAGCAGGTAGTAAATCCGGCGTAAATTGTACACGCTTGAAATCACAACCGAGTGCATCGGCAAATGTGTTGGTCATCAGAGTTTTAGCCAAACCTGGATAATCTTCGAAGAGAAGATTACCATTGGAGAGGATATTGATCAACACGTTTTCAATAACGTGGACTTTACCGATAATTACTTTTTGAACTTCAGCGCTAATCGCCTGGGCGATTGCTCCTACTGCTGCAAGTCGTTCTCGGACCTCTGGTGTACTCTGGTGCTTCGGCTGGGCCGGAGCGGCCGGTGCTACAGGTGCTGCTGGCATTGGTGCTGCAGGTGCTGCTGGCATTGGTGCTGCAGGTGCTGCAGGCATTGGTGCTGCAGGTGCTGCTGGCATTGGTGCTGCAGGTGCTGCTGGCATTGGTGGTGCTGGCATTCCTGGTTGCGCTGGCGCGGGCTGGGGTGGGGGTGCTGGTTGCATGTCTTTTTCCTCCTATTTTTTTCAATTACCCCAACGCCGAATCTGTGGGATGATTTCCCTCAATTCTTCGTTGGAGTATGAACGGTTAGAACTTATCAGTTCTACTAATCGCGGATCTCGCACCATGTGCATAACCTCCGCAGGGGTTTTTCTAACAAACTCGTCTCTAGTCAAATCATTAAACTGACGAACTTTGGATAAGAATGCTTCTTTAACTCGTAATTGGTACTGTGATGAATCTATTTTCTTTGGTCTTTCTCTAAATCGAGTCAAATCAAATACATGTCGCCAATTTTCTTTCTCTGGAACAACCATAATTGCAATTGCCAAAAGAGCAAATAAATTTAGGATAATTAGCCACTTCAAAACATTATCACTAGTGAGTAATACTATTGCGCCAATCGCTTCAGTAAAAGGAGAAGAGAGAGCACTTGATACGTGTCTGCTCTCATCAAATACAAGATTAAATTCCGATGGGAATCGAGTTACAGTAGTTGAAATCTCTTTGTTATCAAATTCCATCATATCATAAATTAACGCAGTGAAATACGGTGAATTACCACGCCAAGTGGTATCGCCATAAGCAGAGGATAAACCGTCAGAAGAATCCCAGCATGAATGAGATTCGCCGACCTTGTTCGAAACATAATATTGAGAAGTGCACTGCTGTTTTCCTGTTTCCCCACCAAGTTGTTCATCCCAAAGGTGATTTGCTAAAACTGAATGATCTGATACGAAAACAATTGAACCAGTAACATCAACTTTACCAAAATTATTGTTTGGTTGTTCATCTAATACATCTTCAACTGGATAATCGATTCTTATTATTAAACCAGTTTTACCCTCTCCTAAAACTGGATTATTTTTATTATTAACATCCATATCATTTCGGGCGATAAATGCTGGAGTAGATGCATGAGCGAGTACCATTACTTCTCTATCTTCCTCAACATCTTCATCTAAAACTTGGATAGCAGTGGCTCTATGGAATAAAACAGGTGTTCTACAATTTTCGACTTGAGCATTATTGATGTTGTTTTCAGAACAAGGAATTAGCCTCTCATCACCCATTGTGGTAACATCTCTGTTGATGCTGGCAGCTGCCCAAAGTTTTCTTTGATCTGGCATCAAAACTTCTCCACTTTCGTCAGTAACTTCGTAATACTGGAATGGATCAACAACTGGTGCATCAAAATATTTTATTCCAAATTCAGATGCTACAAGTTGGGCATTGGTTGAATTCGCAGCCAATATTACCTTGCCACCCTTTTTTGTAACAAAATCAAAAATTGCTGAAGCTTCAGCTGCATCAAAGGGTTTCTCTGGAGCAGCGATTACTAATAGAGTTCGATGAGGGTCATCCCAATCATTGACTAACATTGGAGTAGACATTGTATTTGCAATCAAGTAGCCCTCTCCACTCGAACCAAGCGTATTGCGCATTTCAGTTAACTGAAGGTTAGATAATTCTTGGTCTTCTTCATAAGGAGAAAAAACAGTCTCTTTGTCCAAACTGACTAAACTGATTAGAATTACAGACAGAAATAAGGATGCAGCAAAGCCAACTTTAAGCCAAGTTTCTAGGCTTATTTTGGTTTTTGTTTCTTCTGCCAATCTAACCCCTTCCCTGATTAAGCGCTCTCGCGACACACCGATAGACGTCGGAGTTTCTCTCCACTCATAATGATTGTCCATCAATGAGCAAATACCAACGGTGGTTTTTGCAAATGTTTAAGCATGTTTAAAGCAGTACATATTACGATTTATGAGCCACTAAACCGTGAAAAATAACATTGGTTAGTATCTTCTAGAATAGAATAAATTTACAATAAAAATCACAGCCAAAAATTCAATCAATGAAATAAACGGTAATGTACTAGATTCGATTAAATCTGAGCCATCATCATCTTCCAAATCATTCGAATCCCCATTATCAGTTTGGCTAGAACCGGATGAACTATCTTCAGCAGTGTAGACCTCAATCTCAAACATAACACTAGATGTTAGTTTACTTCCAGTAGAAGTTATCGATAGAGTTACCTCACATGTACGCCCTGGATGAGCCTCAGAAGCAGTTACTTTCAGTTTGGTTTCAAAAATCTGATTGACTGTAATAACTTGACCTTCTAATTCATCCATCCCTTCGATTTTCATATGAGGGCAAGAACGAATACTAAATTCTGAGTCGCCTATTGCATCATCTGAATTACCCTTATTTTCAATAATAAAATTATGCTCAATGTCAGAACCAGGATATAATTTCTCACCTGTCTCACTTGCACTAACCAATAAATCATAAACTGACGGGACTACTATGTCTCCATCAATCTCTTGACTACTAGTCGGTTGATCAAATACTGATTCATCCGCTGTGACTGATATCATCATTGAACTGTTTGGAGATCTTTCAAAAACATAGCCATTCTCATTTTTCAACATGATTGATATCGTTTCATTAGAAGAACTGCTAACTGTCACACTCTCGGGATAATCTATCTCTATTGGGTTGTCATTAGAGTCCCATTCAATAGTCAAATCAATATTAATCTCAGTCATTCGTTGATTGTCGATGTAAATTAACAACTCATCTTCAATATCATTATCATCGGTAATTTCTAGAGTGTATGTACCATCCATATCGGTTTCCCAACCCATTTCCCATGATGGTATCTCAATTGGTTCTTGAGAATAAACTGAACCAAAAAATAGTGGTGAGCATAAAACAAATATTACGAATTTTAATTTCATCTCAACTATCTCCGTCTATTTTTGATAATGCTCTCTTGACCAATACTTGAACGACTGAGCGACGATAATTAGGTGGCAGGGCGGTATTATTTACTGGTTTTACTAATTTCTTAATCAGTGCTGCAAGAGACTTTACTGACTGCTTACCTTCCCATTTTGAGTTTACTATATCTTCGATTTCCTCTGTATGATTTTTTGGGATAGACTCTAGAGCTGTTGTCGCCAGTCGAATAGATTTGGTTTCTCCTTCAATCCATGAAGCAGCAACTCCAGCTTCAGGGAAATCCCAAGAATCTCTAACTCGAAGTTTTTGATAACTACCTATCCTCTTTATTGATTCTTCAGGAAGAGTTACTTTAAGTAAAAATTCTCCTTTTTCTAGAACGTTTTTCTTCATACCATCCAACTGATAAAAATCAGATAATGGCATCATTCTTTCACCATTCGGTCCAATTAGATGAACTGATGCATCTAGCACCATCATAACTGGAGCTATGTCTCCTTGGTAAGTTGCTACGCAAAGTGTGTTTTGGTTCGGAATAACTCTACAATCTGAACCTGTTCCGCAATCCGCTTTATGGCACCAATCTATGGAACGTCGCCAATCTTCGCTTTGATTATACCAAAAACATCGTGTATCAAGGCATAAGTTCCCTCCCAAAGTAGCACTTTTTCTAATCAAGGAAGATGCGACTTTTCCAGCTGCTTCAGCAATCATAGGGTGTACTACTCCTTCTTTGAGGTCAGAAAGGCGCGCCATACAGCCTATTTCTAAATCTGAAATTGTATCAATTCCTGGTATATTGGCCAGTGAGATAACATTCGGTTTTGTATTAATCCTCCACTTATAATTGGCGAGAAGATCTGTGCCACCAGAAACCCAATCGAAATCTTGGTTTTGCTCAATCAAATCTGCTGCAATTTGGCAAGCCTCTTCGACTGAATTAGGATGGTGAAGAAGGAATGGAGGCATTAGCATTAATTTCCACCTTCCATTTCTCTTTGTTCTTTTTTCAACCAGGCCTTGCCGGCAAGACCCAATTCTGCTAGTTGCTCAGGGTCCGGTTCAGTAGCCATTCTCCATCCATCAAGTTGTTCTTCGAGTGGAATGTTAGGATCAAAGCCGAATAAAACTCCATTAACATACGCTGACGTATCTTCAGTAGTTTGTCTAGCAATATCTCTTTTCCTGTGTTCGTCAGCTCTCTTCTTCAATAACTTTTGAAGTTGGATACTCTTTGGTCCGTGAGTGTATCTTGGAGAAGGGAGTTCTGTTGCTTCTTCTAATTTCAATTTCTTTCTCTTTTTCTCAATACCCTTGTAAACAATGTCAGGGGTTAATGGTAAGTCATTATATCGAATACCAATCGCATCATACACTGCGTTTACAACCGCTGGAAGAATAGGAAGTAGCGGACCTTCACCTGCTTCTTTAGCACCAAATGGACCTTCTGGGTCACTAGATTCGACAATTATGGGTTCTACATGAGGCATTTCATGGATTGAAGGTATCTTGTATTCTAGTAAGTTAGCATTTTGTAGATGTCCTGTTCTTCCGTAAACCATCTTCTCGGACAATACTTGACCAAGACCCATGTGGCATGAACCAATAATTTGCCCTTTTACAGCAAGAGGATTCAATGCTTTACCACAGTCGTGCGCAGCCCATACATTTGTACATTTTACTAGTCCTAGTTCGACATCAACATCAACCTCAGCAACATATGCTGAGAATGAATATGCTGGAGCAAGCCCTGCTGCTGCACCTTTGTGAACTCCACCCATTGGAGGTGAACGGTATGCACCACTGGATATTAGTGCACCTTTATCCTCCTGTGCTTTGTGAAGTGCTTGGAGGTAAGATACACCAATTGCTGGGTCGTGTTTATAGTAAATTCTTCTATCATTAATTACTAAGGTATTAGGATGATAACCCAAAATATCCCAAGCAGCATTGAGTAATTTTTCTCTAATATCCAATGCCGCCCTTATTGCTGCATTAGCATTCATGAAAGTAACTCGACTAGAATAAGAACCTAAATCAACAGGGGATGTATCACTTTCATGGCTTCTAACATGAATCATTTCAATCGGTAGTGCCAGTACTTCTGAAACTACTTGAGCAACGGCAGTAGTGGAACCTTGTCCAATATCAGCTGCCCCAGTATGGACAGTAACCCCGCCGTCCATATCAACTTGAATATGAACAGTAGCATGAGGGAAACGATTTGGATCCCAGTGAATAGGTAATCCTGAACCTGAAATGAAAAATCCGCAACCAATTCCAATTCCTTTACCCAATGGGAGTTTTCTAAACTTATTTTCCCAATCCGAACCATCTCTTACCCTTTCGAGTGCTTCTCTCATACCATTCGAGGTAATTCTAAATCCTGTAATCGTTCTACTATGCGGAGGTAAAAGGTTAGCTAATCTAAGATCTATTGGGTCGACATTCATATCTTCAGCCATCTCATCCAAACCAACTTCAACAGCACATCTGGTATTGACTGCCCCATGCCCTCTCATAGCCCCAGATGCTGGTTTATTGGTCCAAACTCTCGCACCAGTGTAATGGAATGAACCCAATTCATAAGGAGCAGTAGCTAAAACCCCGTTATAATATGAAGTTACGTGACCAAAGGATGCGAATCCACCGCCGTCAATCAAAGCATCAATATCGAAACCAGAGATTCTTGCTTCTTCATCAGCAGTCATCTTTACTTCAATGTTGCTTGGATGTCTTCCACGATTTATCCAGTAAACTTCTTCCCTATCAAAAGTGATACGAACTGGCCTACCTGATTTTCTAGACAAAATAGCTGCACACATTTCATGAGGGAATGGATCTGATTTGCCTCCAAAACCGCCGCCAACAAATGTGCGAATGACATTTATTTGATGCATGGGGACGTCCAAAACCGTAGATAATGCTCTGTGAGTATAATGAGGAACTTGTTGTGGAGTATACAACTGAAGTCTGCCATTAGGATCCCAATGGGCAACTACGGCATGCGGTTCTGTAAATCCGTGATGAACTCCTAACATTGTCCATTTTCCATGAGATGATGAAAATGGATTATCAACTAATGAACGATCTCCGAACTCTTGGAATACTCTTTTTTGTACATTAGTCTTTGAAAGATGGTATTTACCTCTCCAATGAATAGGTTCATCGCTATCTTCTAATCCTTTTTTAGGGTCAAATACTGGTTCTAAAATCTCCCATTCAATTTCAAATAATCCCAATGCTTCAATGGCAGTAGCCTCATCAACAGCACTGACACATGCGACTAGGTCGCCCATATGCCTTACTTTTTCCACGGCCATGGCGTGTTCATCTTTTGTCACTGGTAAAACACCGAAACTATTTGGTGAATCTGCGCCAGTAGCTACCGCAATTACTCCAGGAAGAGCCTCGACTTTTGTAGTATCAATCGATTTTATCTTTGCGTAATGATGAGGTGAACGTAAAATCTTACCAATTGACTCGTTGGGTAGTCTGACATCATCTCCATACCATGCTTGACCTGTTACTTTAGCATTTGAATCTACTAATGCAAGTGGTTTACCAACAATTGTCCCTGTTCTTATTCGGTCATGAATGTGCGAACCTGCAGGTTGATGCTCTTTTCCACCCACAGATTCAGGTATAAAATTCAAATCTCTTTCTTTCATTACAGGTTTTGAACCACCAGAACCCGGCGGAGGGAATACTTGTTTCCCAGCAACTCTCTTACCGTCTTTACGGGAAGAATTAGGTTGTTGTCGATATCCTGCAGACATTTGAATCACCTAGCATGACCTGGTGGCATAGACGGTTGATCTGGTCCTTCTGGATGTGGATTAGGATGGGGGTCACTGGCTGGAGAGGCGGGTTCTG
This sequence comes from uncultured euryarchaeote, assembly GCA_964001175.1. Classification (GTDB taxonomy): domain Archaea; phylum Thermoplasmatota; class Poseidoniia; order Poseidoniales; family Poseidoniaceae; genus MGIIa-L1. Next base: position 25,703 of record CAXFAS010000010.1, on the reverse strand, counting down.
CTTCTCCTCTATGTATTTCAGCTGCTGCCCTTATTGAATCTACGATTTGTTGGTAACCTGTACATCGACATAAATTACCTTCAATTGCAGAGGATATTTCAGCGTCCGAGGGAGAATCATTCTTGGTCAATAAGGCTTGGGCACTGATTAAAAATCCAGGTGTACAAAAGCCACATTGAGAGCCCCCATGTTCAGCAAAACAGGTTTGAATAGGCGCCAAATGAGCACCATCTGATAACCCTTCAACCGTGACAATATCGGTTCCAGAAACTTGACCCGCAAGACAAAGACAGGAAAGTCTTGCATCTCCATCAATCATTACTGTACAACATCCACAGGTCCCTAAGTCACAACCTCTCTTGACGCCTAGAGTTCCTACTTCATCTCTTAGTACATCAAGTAAAATCCCATTGGACGGAATCAGTACTTCGACTGGTTCACCATTGACTTTAGCAGACCAAATTTCAGACGGTGCTTTAGGAGTCATTGGAACATATTCCGTACCCACCAAACTTCTCACCCATTGAGACGTAGAGAAAGCCGCATATCAATATAGGGTTTGAATGACTATATTCAATTTCTATATCGAACACTCAAATTATCATCATTTCCTGTTTTTGGTTCGACCCATTCAGCATCTCCAGGCAATACTAAACTATTCCCTAGGCTAATCAACTCAATTCCTATTTTTTGCTGTCTTTGTTGTAATGAATTCCAGTCAAGAGTCTTATCCCGCCATCTTCGCCATCGTTTCAGCATCCTCCAACTTTGAACCAGCTTTGAGTATAATTTTAGATGCATTTTTCCTGAAATCGGCCACCATACTAAGAAAATTAAGAATACAAAAATTGGACTCAGCATCGTTAATTTAGCCAACAACCAGTGCATATTTAACAATAAGAATACTGGGCTGGAGGGCGATAATAGTAGCCATGTCATCAGTAACGAAACTGTGATCCACCAAATTGGAAACATAATTATTGCTGACATTACTTTCATAGTACCTTGAATTGGGGCTGAAATTTTTCCTTTCTTCAGGTACCACATCACGGCATAATTACCTTGGTAAGGGGGGACATTACCAATTACTGCGCTCCAAGTGACAAGCCCTAGCATCCAAGCTGCAGACCATATCCAAATACTGACTGCCTTAAGATATCCTAAAATTGATGGTTTTTTCGGTTTTGCAGCCACATCAAACGGACTGAGTCCCAAGGACTCAATCTCATCGAAGTGTTCTATAGATTTTGTAACTAGACTTTCTGTTTTATCAGGTTCTTCTTTGGAGACAAATTCCCATCCTGCACGCATTCTTCTAGCACCGATAACTGATTCTGAATAACTAGGTTTCTTCATTTTCCCACCCGTTTGTTTTATTCTTTCAGCGTAGACTACGCTTCGCGCTTTCCAAATCAAATGTCTTTCTTCCCATGAAGTCTTGGAATGACTTGCTCTGTTTAATTCAGAATCTATTGATTCAGTAACCTGTTCAATCCACTGCTTATCCATTTCTTGATCTTCAGGTATATCTGGTAATTCCATCGGTCTCTCTAGTATTACAGCAGCACGTTCCCTAAACTTTTGAGAATTAGAATAATGAAGACCTACTGGAATAATTCTAGGAATTGGAGTTCCTAATTCTTGTGAAGTTCTAATGGCTTGAAGCATAATTCTTGCAGCTCCAGACCTGGCTCGCTTGACTGATGAACCAGTATGAGTTGCGCCTTCAGGGAATAGTAACAATCTTCCACCTGATGCAATTTCATTTCCAACTTTTGCCAATAATTTTTCATTATTCTTTCTTGACTGCTCTTTATCTGAACTATCTTTGGCACGTTCAATTGGTAAAGCGCCAGAAGAACGGATTAACTTTCCTAGCACTGGGACTTTGAACAATGTGTGTTTAGCCAATATCGATAATCTTCCAGGTAATGATGCATGCATCAACATCGGATCAATCAACCCACTGGGATGCCAAGCAATGAACATTAAACCACCTTCAGGAGGTATGTTTTCATTGTCAACAATATCTAATTCGCGGAACCAAACTGACATCAATGAACGTGAAAATCTTCTCATAATCCGGTAAGTAAATCCGACCTTGGGGTGATTCTCTCCATTAGGGTCTTTCAACCATCCCATGACTGACGGTAGACATACTCATTGATTACAACACCGCCGATGAAATTACTGAAATAGTGAATTTTTAAAAAATACATTAATCCAGATCATAAATTGATTCAGAAGAATCTTGTTGTTTTCGATTGATGAATAGTGCGGCAACAGTAGCAATCGAAATTGAGATAAATGTGAACCCAGGTGTTTCCTCAGGTTCTGGCATGAATGCAGATGCTGAATCATACATCATAATGTCAATCGTGACCAAAGGAGATGACGAGTGCCCTCCAGAAGAGTTGGACTTTAGCCCGCGAATTGAAATTGTGTGATTTCCATCTAGTTCAATTCCAGGTAGATATTTCAATTGATTAATTATGTCTATTGCAGCTATTTCGCCGTTGGTATCTGAATTCTGAAAACTTTGTAGATTTGTCCAATCATCGACAATATGATTACTTCTCCACTGAATTGTTTCTATTCCGCCAGATGTGGAGAAAGCGATTGAGTCTTTAGGTGATAAATGGATATGAAAGTTGTCATGTGTAGGGTCGGTTTCTAGTTGAATACTCATTGAATTATCAAATAAGTAATATTTCTCTGCCGCTGCTAAAACAGACTCTAAAGCTCTAACTTCGCCGTGACCGTATACATTATTTTGACGATTTTTAGTTATCACGCTTTGAACATCATTATCGTCACAACCGTCGATTCCGGCTGGGTCTCCCATGTATGTACAAGAACGATATTCTGCAGTCTCTTGCATGAAATTCCTAATCTCAAATGGACTTAGGTCAGGATTTGCTTGAAGCATCAATGCTGCCACTCCTGCAGCGCCTGGAGTAGCCATCGAGGTTCCAGAAAATGCGGTATATCCATCGCCAGTATTGTGTGCTACTGACATAACATCAGAGCCTACATAAGCAATATTTGGCTTCACTCGATTCTCTTCAGTAGGCCCTTGGCTAGAGTATGCTGCAATAGATGAGTCTTTGTCTAAAGCACCTACAGTAATTGCATCTTCGGAACTACCCGGAGTACCAATTGTTCCTCGGCCAGCGGAGTTGCCAGCAGCAATGAATAGAGTAATATCATTGTAAACCATTTCATTAGCCATTCTATTGACACTGTCTTCTTCAGATGATTGCCACTCAATTATTCCAAAAGCACCAAGAGACATTGATGCAACTCTGATGTTGAATTTGTATCGATTATCGATGGTCCACTGCATTCCAGCCATCACTACTGCGAACGAACCTGAACCGCCTGAATCAAGAACCTTTACTCCGACTAACTTAGCTTGTGGAGCCATACCTGGATTATCATAGGTAGGCGCCCCTGTTCCAGCGGTAGTTCCAGCACAGTGTGAACCATGCCCTTGGTCATCATATGGGAAAACCTCTGTTCCGTTGGTTAAACTAGGATTGTTTACAGGATCGTAAAAAGCAATCACTTTCGGATCAATAGTTGAATTGTCATCATCTTGGTCATCAAGACTAGCGTGAGAGCCATCTATTCCAGTATCAATAATTGCTACTGTTGCTCCTGAGCCATCATATCCGGTTTCTTGCCAAGCGGTATCTACGCCGTGCAGTACTACTGCATCGCCATTGTGAATCGACATAATTCCATCCAATTCTAGCATTACAACTCCTGGAAGTTGAGTTGTTTTTTCAAGCATTGAAACTGGTAGTCTGCCCGCTAAAGCGTCAATACCTGGAAGGAAAAATTCATGTTCAAAAGAAACTTCTTGCTCCAATGTTAGAACATCATTTAAATCCGGAGTATGGTCAAAATCAACAATTATAGGTAAAGTCCCATCTTGTAATAATATTGGATTATCAATATGTTTTTCAATCATATCTCCAATTCCATTCTTATTTCTATCAACAGTAGTGTCAATCCACCAAGGTTCTTCTTCGACTTCACTTTTTTCAGAATTAACAGGGATAATTGTGCCCAGTGAAGGCATAAGCATTATCAAAACCATGGCGATAGAAATTAAATTACTCATCTTTCTCAAATTAGCACCATCGATTGCCAAACAGTGCTGATTAATCAATGGTTTGTTTTTTGGTATTATTGGTGATTCATTCTCGCCTAACTGCACAATCTATAGAACAGGCCATTAAATCGGATTTACTAATCATACTAGGATATGCACCCCAATATGCCTCTCTAGCATCTTGATTTACTTGCATACATGCAACCACATCTGCAGCTCTTTGGGGAAGAGTTTCGCTACCATTTAGATGCTTAATGATAGGTTGAATATTTGAAAGATTTACAAGTCCCCACCCTGTTTGAGTACATGGAAGAACTGGGGAAATAGGCATCGTTCCAGAGGTTGGGTCCCAGCCAAATTCAGGATACCATGCTGAGAGATTAATGGCCTCTCTGACTTGTGAGTTGGAAATTGTCATATTTGTACCATTCACTAGGAATCCTCCTCTTTCTTGTGATGCGCCAGAACCAGAATCGCCAAATTCGTCACGAAGATTTTCTAAAACAAAAGAAATAATCCCAGCAGTTCTAGGTGTTGCAAAAGAGGTCCCTGAAGTTTCATGATAACCATCGATGTCGTCATGATTTGGTAATAATTGCGTCCAGTCTGCTGAAATATCTGGATAAGATCCCGACATAATCTCTTTCTGATCATCCCCCTCTTCAGCATATCCTGCGATTCCGATTGACCAAGGAGGGCCAGCAGTAGCATCTTGTAATGCAGGAGAAGGTGAGTTATCTGCTGCACCGGTATGTAGTTTATTTTTTTGTACTACAGCAACCTCAGTTGCATCTTCAATGCCTGGAACTGGAATTGAGCCAATTGCTCCAAATGAGGTTGTAATTACGTCGACAAGGGGTTGATTAGCAGCAGCTAAAACAGCCTCAGAACTGAAGCCTTCTACAAAGAAAATAACTGCATTAGGGTTGGCGTCAAGTACTGCTCCAGTAACTGCAGAACCATGCCCATCATTAGGGTCATCTAAAATCAAGATATCACTATTACCGTCCGGAGAAGCCCCAATTATTTTTGTCCCTGGAAAATATACAATATCTGTAGCATTTAGAGTATCCCAGCAAGAAGTTTTATCAGAATCATATCTTTCTTGCCAAGTACCATTGAAAGTCAATTCACATACCTTGTTTACTCCTAGTTCATCGAGTAACCATTGAGGATATGTTTCATTTGTCCTAAAGTGATCATGATAGACATTTATTCCAGTATCAATCGGTGCAACAACTGAGAATGAACGCCAACCATCATCGCTTGAAGATACTGCTTGAATTTCATTTTCTTCAACGGATTCTCGAGAAAGTGCAAAAAGAATTGAACCGATTATCAGGAAGGTAATCGACAACGCCACAATTAAGCGAGTATTGTTCACCTCAGGAACCAATTCCGCCTCTATCGCACCGTCGGACATAACCTCTCCTCTATGGGATAATACATCAACACTACGCCCATTTGAAAAGAAATGATGATTTGGCTAGCATATGGACGAGAGAGGACAACGTTTGGTTTGGATAGACCTAGAAATGACTGGTCTAGATATTGAAAGAGAATCAATTATAGAAATCGCAACTATTGTGACAGACGGTGAACTAAACATTTTAGCCCAAGGCCCAAACTTAGCAATAAGCGTTGATGAGAAACTAATTGAGGGAATGGATGAATGGAATACTACTCATCATTTCGGAAGTGGATTAGTCGAAAGAATCAGAACTCAAGGAGTTAGTCTAGATACTGCTGAAAAAGAAACATTGGACTTCCTAAATAAGTGGGTTGAACCGAATACTGCCCCATTATGTGGAAATAGTGTGTGGAATGATAGAAGATTTCTAGAAAAGGAAATGCCGAAAGTTGCTGAATTCTTGCACTATAGGATGATAGATGTTTCAACTATCAAAGAATTGGCCAGAAGATGGTATCCTGAAGTAGATAAATATGATAAAAAGGCATCCCATTTAGCTTTAGATGATATTTTGGAATCTGTTGAAGAATTAGATTATTTTAGAGATAAAGTGTTTAGATAATCAAATTTTATTTCTCCAGTTTGGCTCACTAGGTTCAACTTGTTTGTAAAAAGACATGACTTGTGCCAAAACTGCAACTGCGATCTCCTCAGGTGATTCAGCGCCTATATTGAGACCTATAGGACAAATTACAGCGTCGAGTATTTCTTTCTGAATACCTTCCTTGAGACCCTGTTTTTCAAAATTCTGCCATTTAGACCTACTTCCTATTACACCGACTCTAGGAATTGGATTTGAGCTATTAATTTCCCCTAGATGTGCAAACTTTTCTAATATCCCTAACAACCTATCTTGATCTTCACTCCAGTCATGACCAAGAAGAAGAATGTCTGAGTATTTCGATAAATCATTATTCATTTCCTTCAAGAATTCTTCAACCGAACTTGGATAGAGATTTTCAGCAACTGGATATAATTCAGAGTTACAAAATTCTTCTCTCGTATCATGAACTGAGTATTTCCATCCCAGTAATTCAATAGATTTTGAAAGTGCCAATGCACAATGTCCACCACCGATCAATAGAATATGTGGCATTGGAATCATCACCTCAATCGACAGAGTCACTCTGCCCCCGCATAATGAATCGAGAGGTTGCACTTCATAGCCCTTCGCACTTTTATTGAGACCAAAAGTTTGAATCTCACCATATGTTTTAGAATGCTTTCTAATCAATTCCCTACAGCGATTAAGAACTTTCAATTCTAAACCTGCTCCGCCAATTGTTCCAACCCAATTTTCGCCCAAGTCACTCATTGCGATTCTAGCGCCAGTCTTTCCAGGAACACTTCCTGATGTATCAATAACTGTAGCAATAACCGTGGCTTTTTGTAATTCCAAGCAGTCCAAAGCCCACCTAAGAACTGCTGCAGTCATGGCAGGTGCTAAAGTTCTTCACAAATACTCTTTACGGATTAAAGTGCTTCAAAAAAATACTCATTTTCAAGTAATTCATTAACATCTTTTTCTGTATCGATATTCAAATGAAGTAGTGATTCATCCACATCAACTGAATTAAATGAAATTAAATCTCTTAGTGGCATGTCTTCATTAGCACCAAGTATTGAGTGTAAGTCTGTACCTACTAAAGATACTGGGTGCCCTCTGACACCGTTTGAGGACAAGCAAGAACTGGATTCAGATTCAATTAATTTAGATATACTATTAGCTTTCCAGCCTGGTCTATCAACCGGAATGAAAATTACCTTTTCCGGTACTTTCCCGATATCATTGATTATTGATTTAAGACCCACTTGTATTGAACCAGTACGCCCTAGTTTAGGATTTAAATTTAGAGCAACTATAGCGTCTTTAGACTGTAATGTGACTTCGAAGAGGTTCTCTTGATTAGTAACTACAACAACCGGTTCACACTTTGAAAGATTTACTTTTTGCAAAGCATGTTGAAGAAGTGTCTTTCCAGCAACCTCGACAAATGCTTTAGCACGGCCAAGCCTTTTGCTCTCTCCCGCTGCAATGATGATAGCAGGTACCTTACTTGCCATGATAATGATAAACAAACCAGTCTTTTCTTTTTATCGTTAATCCTTAATAAAGTGTTGAATTTTTCTTAACTCATGTCAAAACAAGACCCTACAAAACGTTCTTTAGAATTACTCGAAGATATCGCTAAAGAAAATGATTGGTTGAATGTTAGAATACTTGACAATGAAAAATTCTACTTGACAGTAAATGGAGAATCAAGGAGATGGTATCATATTTCAGCAAGGAAAAATGAATTTGAAGAATACTCGCCATTTGCTGAAAAGGCAATATGGCATATTAATGTTCGAGGAGCAGCCCAAAGATATGATTTGATTAGAAATAATAAATACAACGCTGATCTATGTATAAACACAGGTAGGGGAAGTAGAGATTTACCAATTGGTGATAGACTTGCATCCTTAGCATTATCATTAAGAAATGACAGAAGAACTGCGATGAGTATCCCTCTTTTAGCTCAATTTCTAGTCTGTAGAAGAGAATTTTTAGAAGAGATTATTGTATTCCAAGATGAAGGAATAATGACTGAAATCGATATTAATGAAAACTTTCAAAATTATCTGGATATCGATGAAATGGCACTAGAGAATGAACCAGAGGAAGAACAAACCTACATTGTTGAAAACCCTCCATTCATGGATTTTGACGAGCATTACATAGACAGTGCAGTGTTTGATGAAGAGTTTTGGAATCAATGGAATAATAGAAGATTGGAAGAAAAAATCGAGAAAGAAAATATGGAAAAACAAGACAATTATATCCTAGATTGGGAAAGAGACGATGACAAGTACCATGATAAGAAATAATCAGAAGTTTTTGGTTATTTCTCTACCAATAATCATTTTTTGAACTTGTGAAGAACCTTCATAAATTTGCATAACTTTGGCCCCTCTCATTAATCTAGCAACTGGATATTCTTCAGAATAACCATATCCACCGAAAATCTGTACTGCATCTGTGGAAACTTCCATTGCTGTGTCTGCTGCGAATCTTTTCGCATGGGCCGCAGATTCAGTATTCCTAATTCCTGAATCTGATTCAGAAGCAGACTTCCAAGTCAACATCCTAGATGCTTCGATTTTGGTTTTCATATCAGCGAGCATAAATTGTATTGACTGGTGCTTGTGCAATGGCTTTCCAAAAGTTGTTCTTTCGTTTGAATACTGTAAAGCATGCTCGTAAGATGCACGAGATAGACCTGTTGCATGGGCTGCAATATTTGGTCTGCTTAAATCAAATGCTTTCATAGCATTCATCCAGCCACCAGACTCAGTTTCTCCAATCAACTGGTTTGCAGGTACTCTGACATTATCAAAAACAATTGAACGGGTATCGGAACATCTTTGTCCCATATTAGTCTCTTTTTTGCCTAGAGAGAAACCTTCTGCATCCTTCTCAACAATGAATCCAGACATACCTTTGTATCCTGCATTAGGGTCAGTTTTAGCAAGAACAAAGAAGAAATCGGAGTAACCTGCTCCGGTAATCCACATTTTTTCGCCGTTGATAATATAGTCATCACCATCTTTTATTGCTGTAGTTTTACATGCTGCAACATCTGAACCGGCCCCTGGCTCAGTAACTGCATAAGATGCCAATGCGCCTTCATTAGCGACTTTACCCAACCATTTTTGCTTCTGTGACTCTGTTCCTCCAGTGATTATCGGGGCGCAAGCAAGAGCAGTTGCATAAGCGGCAGTAGCAAATCCTGGATCACCCCATGCAAGTTCTTCGTTGACGATTGCCTCTTCCATACATCCAAGACCAGGCCCGCCGTATTCTTCGGGAATGTGCAGATTCAATAACCCCATTTCATGAGCCTTCATTATCGCTTCTTTAGGATAAATGGATTGGTCGTCCCAGTGCTCAGCATTAGGCCTAATCTCTTCAATGGCAAATTCTCTAGCAAGTTCTCTTAACATTTCTTGCATCTCGTCTAACTGGAAGTTGACCATGTAGTTCCGAAGAGGATGTAGGTTATGACTTCATGGTTTAGTTATCAAAATCCATAGCGTCTAAAATATTCACAAAGGGCCAGGAACACAAAATAAACTGAAATCAAAGTAATTCCTTCCCAACGTTTGAATTTATACGAAGTTCTCATCATTATTAGTGCAATTAAAGAACAGATTATGGCAGAAGGTAAGATGAGATAAATTATCATATCAGTACCGCCTTCCGAGATATAAAGAGGACTTATCATTGCTGCAGAGCCAATTGAAAGAAGTGGATCTGTAATATTAGAGCCAATCAGAGTACCTATAGCAACTCCTTGACTTCTTTTTGCAGCCATCAGAGCTATTGTTAATTCGGGTAATGAGGTCCCAAGTCCAGAAACTGTAGTTCCAATTATTGAGTGAGGAACGTTCAATCTATAAGCGATATCACTGGCATAATTTACCAAGTAATGTGCTGCAAAAACTGCTAAAGATAATCCTATTATCACCATTACGAAATAAGCAGCTCCTGTCCAACTAAGACCTTTTAACTCACTAACTTGTTCATCAGATTCCTGTTTTTCTATTACTTTTCGATTGTACAGCAACCAAGATATGTAGAAGAAATAACTGAATGATAAGAATACTCCCTCTAGTCTAGATAAACCATAATCTGTAAGTAAAAATAAGGCAAGTAGTAGTAGTGATAATATCATTACTTGACCATCTCTTTTTAGCCAAGACGGTCTAATTTCTAATCCTCGAGATAATGCAACTATTCCCAAAATAAGTGTAATTTGAACAAGAATAGAACCTAAAATCCCACCGATAGCAAAGTCTGCAATCTCAGGATTGCCCGATGAGTCCAGAGCAGCAGTGCTTGTAACAAGAATTTCAGGAAGAGACGTACCAATTGAAACAATTGTCAAACCAATTACTACCTCAGGGATACCTCCTCTTCTAGCCAGTCCTTTAGCGCCCTCGATGAAAAAATCTGCAGAAACAACCAATAATCCGAGTGCCAGAATGAGGATGAAAATAGTAATTGCAAAACTATTCGAACCAAAATTTGAAGACAAAGCTTGACTAGAAATAATTCCTATGAACAGTGCTCCAAGAATTAACAGGGTGTTGAATTGCAAAAGTTGAGGGATTCCCATCTCTTTTTGACTTCCCCCCATAATTAACTCGAGGTGGGCTTACTTATTCACGGTTATGATTAAATTAAATTTTTTTAAAGAAAAAGGCATTAAACATCAACCATTCGGAGTTCTATGCTCAAACGTGCATGTGCTGAATTTTTTGGTACAGCAATTATGGTCTTTATGGGATGCTATAGTATCAAACTAGGATACTCTAATTTGTTGATCTCAGCAACATTTGGCATTGCTGTTTTTATTGCCATTCTATTTTTTAGAAACATTAGTGGAGCACACATAAATCCAGCAGTTAGTTTAGCATTCTATAGAACTAATCACCTAGAAAAAAATGCTCTAATACCTTACATATTTGCTCAGATATTAGGTGGCATATGTGGTGCTCTTTTTGTCGGGAAATATGGCTTTACAGAATTTAAAATAGAACTAGGATATGGAATTTTAATTGAAATTTTTATTACATTCATACTAATGTCAAGTATTTATTTCATTATTTCTAAAACTGATAATACCAATATTGTCTCAATTTGGGTTGGTTCTGTTGTAGGTATTCTAGCACTAATTTTTGGTAGATATACAGGCGCATCCATGAATCCTGCTAGGACATTTGGACCAAATGTGATTTCAAATGAATTCACCAGTATTCCTACATTCTTTATTTCTACTATTATCGGGGCATTGCTTGCTGCTGAATTATATAATTATATAAAAAATAAGTTGGAAAATTAGCTTTTACAAAAGGGAATTAATTCATAACTAGGATACTCTTAGCAAAGTCATGTCCGATAAGAGACTCTTGAGGAAAATGAAAAAGTTGGCCTCAAGAATTCATCAGCAGATGGAAAATGTTAGAGACGTTATGGATGACTTGGAAATTGAATTCGAGTTATTGCAATCTCAAATCTCAAAACTAGAAGTAAAAAGAGGTAAAGCAAGTACTAATGATGAAGAAGTCGAAGTTATTCTTGACGAGGAAGATGACGAACAGATTGATTTAGAAAACACTTCCACTGTAACAATCAAGCAAAAGTTTTGATTAATTTTCTATCATAATTCAGATAGGTTTTGCTTTAGATTTGCTGCGATTGCATCTCCAACTGAGCTACAGGTTGAATCTCCACCTAGATCATAAGTTAACAATTTACCTTCTTTGAGATGTTCTTCAACACTTTTTTCGATTATTTTAGATATTTCTAATAAACCTTGATCAGTATTTTTCCTTCCAAGCCAATCAATCATCATCTGAACTGAGTTGATTGATGCGATAGGATTAACCTTGTTCATTCCTGCATATTTTGGTGACGAACCATGAACTGGTTCAAAGAACGCATGTTCATCTCCAATATTTCCGGAACCCGCCATACCCATTCCACCTTGTAAAATAGATGCTAGATCGGTAGCAATATCTCCAAACATGTTTGAAGTAACAACTACGTCATAATGTTCAGGGTTTCTTGTTATCCACTGGGTAAAAGCGTCAATATATCCATAATCTGTTTTTATTGAAGGATAATTAGAGGCAACTTTGTCAAATGTTCTTCTGAAAAGTTGACAACCTCTAGTAACATTGCTTTTATCGATACAAGATACTTTGCTAATTCCATCAATAGGAGCACCATTTCTTGTTTTAGCTATATCAAAACCCATCTTAACAAGCCTCTCTGTCCCAAAAGATGTAATTGGCCTAGGGTCATATGCTACTTCTCCTTTCAAATCAGGAAAATCAAGTTCTGGTATCTCATAGTCAGGTAAACCTTGGGCTCTATTTGATGCTCTCTTAAGTAGAGAATAATACAGACCTTCTGTATTCTCTCTTAAGATGGTCATATCGACCATGTCAGGTTGCCAAATTTGAGCAAATCTTCCGTGAACTTTGTGTAAAACGCCCTCGAATAATTTTACTGGTCTTACATTAGCATAAAGATCTAAACCACTTCTCATACCTAAAATTACAGAACCACCAGCTAAATCTCCATTTGGTAAGTAAGAACCTGGGTGCCCAATTGCTCCGAGAAAAATTGCATCGGCTTCATCGCGACATAGTTCAAATGAACCCTCTGCCCATTCTTGTCCAGTCTCCTTGTATAGTTGCCCTCCACATGGAATCTCAATTTTTTCAAATCCATAATTTGTTTGAGAAGAAATAGTATCAAGAATTTTTGCTGCTTCTAAAGCAACTTCCTTTCCCGTTCCATCACCGGGCAAAATCGCTATACGGTAGTCGCTCATGACTTCTGCCAAAGGTCACAGGTAAATGAATAAAACCCACTGATTTATAATCAAAAAAAATGAAACTTTAGAATGTTTAAATGGAGTAGATTGCTTTCTTTAATATGACTGATGATTTAAGAATTAAGACTGAGCCTGCAACAGAAGAGAATTTATCTCTGGAAAATGATATTCATCCATTTGATTCTAACCCTCCTGAAAGATTATCAGAAAGACATCCCGTAATTGTAGATGGTATTTTGGGAGAAGCATGTGTAGGAACTCTGGGAGCATACAGTACTAGAATCAATATTAAATTAAGTGAGGAACATCCTGATTTAGGAAGCACATTTCAAACCAAGTATTTCCGATTTGTTGAGCCAGGGTTTGTTGAGTGGGGCCATTATGGACAAAATTTCAAGATTGAAAAAATTATCAAGAATTAACCACCGCTTTCAAAACATCAATTACATGTTGTAATGAAGGAACAGTATGATTCTCCAATGGTGGAGAAAATGGCACTGGAGTATCAAGAGCGCCGATTACGGCGGGTTTGGATTCTAAAGCATAAAAACAAGATTCGAGAATCCTACTTTGGATAGTATGACCAAGTCCACCGCTCCATTGACCTTCTTGTAAAATAACTAATCTACCTGTACGAATCACTGATTCAATGCAAGTTTGCGCATCGAAAGGTAATAGAGTTCTTAGATCAATAATTTCTACTTCAATTTCTTGCTTACTAAGTTCCTGACTGGCTTGAATAGCAACATGGAGCATAGCACCCCATGTCACCAAAGTAACATCACGTCCACCCCTGACAACTTCTGCTTTTCCAATCTTAAATCTTTGATTATTATCTACGTGTTGATTGACCATTTTTGTATCGACTTTTTGATTGATATTTTGCCCCCATCCAGTTAATCCTCCTCTCAATCCATACAATCCAATATGTTCAAGCATTATCACAGGGTCATTTATTTCTGCTGCTTCAACCAATAGGTCGTAAGCATCTTGAGGAGTTCCTGGCGCAAGAACCACTAAACCAGGATCATTAGCAAACCACGATTCTATCATATTAGCATGGAAAGGACCTGAACGAGTTCTTGCTCCCAATGGAATTCTGATAGTCATAGGGCAATCTGCACCCCAACGCCATCTTAACATAGCAGCGTTGTTAACAAGAGCATTGAATCCAAGAGCTGCGAATCCACCAAACTGAATTTCTACCATTGGCCTCATACCCGACAGAGCAGCCCCCGTTCCTGTATGCACAATTACTGCTTCACAAAGAGGCATATCGATTAATTTATCAGAATGACCGGCATTTTTGAGTGAAATATTCATGCCAAATGCACCCGCAACTTCCATATCTTCACCGATAAATACACAATCATCTCCGTATCTATCAGCAATATCTGCCATCGCTTGCTGAATTGCTCTAGAATATGTCCAACCACCCTTTTCAGAATATTGAACAATTAGTTCACCAACATCAAGAGGCGATTTAGAAACGGCATTTTGACTCTCCTTCAATCTTTCAAGATGTTGTGAATGAGTGTCTGCATCATTTAGAGTAGTAACCCCTTTGGTAACAGTCTCTGGTTTTGGCCATTCCATTTCAGTTAATTCATTGTGATGTTGTGTTATCAGTGATTTCTCTTCTTGTTCAATCTTAATGATCAAATCCTCTTCAACACCTAGATTTAGTAATAGTTGTCTGTGGGTGGGGATCGGATCTTTGGCTCCCCAGTATTCAAGTAAGTCTCTATCTACATACCCTGGAGGAGTTCCAGACTCATTGCCTAAATACAAATCATCATGATGATGAGCATGTCCACAACCTCTCATTGTTTCAACATGAATTAGTGTAGGACCACCACCCTCCAAAGCAAACTCGCGAGCACACGCTACACTGGCATGCCATGCTGCAGGATCCGAACCATCTATTGTCCAGCCAGGGAAGCCCATTGCAACCGCTTTGTCAGCCCAAACTTCGACGCCAGACTGATTCTTAGGTAAAGTATCTAGAGCAATTTGATTATTTTGAAGGATATAGGTAATTGGTAAGCCTCTGGTTCCTGCAAAATTCATTGCTTCCCAAAACTCTCCTGATGATGATGCACCTTCTCCAATACAAGCAACATGGAATCTTTGAATGTTCTTTTTCCAAGCAGCAAAAGCCAAACCTGTCATCGTAACACTGGCTATTGGCAAAGGTGCCGTAGGAGGTAAGACTCCAACGTTCCAAGCACCGATATGTAAATCTCTTCCACCTGCATCTTCCCATCCTCCATTTTGATTTGAACCGGCTTTACCTAAGTTAGCTGCCATGACGCCAAGAGGAGTGTCACCCATTGCAAGTGCCAAACCAACATCTCTAATCATAGGAGCAACTAGATCTCCTTCATATCCATCTCCAGGCTTAGCCGACTTGTCAGACTTAGTATTTCTCTCTAAGGCAGTTGCTACAGCAACTACGCCTTCTTGCCATGTTGAACGGAATCCTTTACCACCAAATTTTGAACCGTCTGGGGCCTCCAATCCGTCAGAATAAATTTCTTTCAAAGTTTCATCCAAATATCTAGTTCTAGTCATCAAACGTTGCCATTCTAACCTATGCTCAATTCTTATAGACATGTAATGAGCCAATCTTCTAAGCATTAATTTGACATCTAAAATAAAATAAGAAGTTCTTCTTTTGATAAAATCTGTTAATTTACGTCGAGGAATTACTTCCATTTCTTTTTCATCATTAGTAGAATCTTCAATTTGAGCAATTACTCCCCTCTCCAAAGATTCCAAGAATCTTTTACTAAATTTAGACCACGACGGGCCTTCAAATTGTTTGGGTTCACTTTCAATAACATAATCCCAAATTTCACAAACCAAAGGAATTCTAGACTCATGCCTCTGGGCAATAAATAATAATAATTCTTTACGGGCAGCGTCGCTATGAAGCGGTTGTATGAATTTTAAATCAGTCTTTGGTGACCAATCCAAACCAAAAATCTCAGGTGCTTCTCCTTGGCCCATAGACAGCCCAATAGCAGCCTACATACAAACGCAACGGAGAGAATTATCTCACTCTTCTTCAATAGTATCATTAAGTGCAGCCATAGTAACTCTAGTCACAATTATTGTTGCAATTATTGTTGCTATCAATCCTAGAATCAATAGCCCCATTCCTATCGGCGATTCATTGAATTGGCTCATCCCCCCAGAACTCAATGCTATTTTTCCTAATGCGAGTCCAAAATATGCATAGGCTAAAGAATAAATTATACTAGATAAGGTCGACAAGAAAAATATTCTTGTGGTTACTGGGCCTGATGCCATAACATAATTTAGCAATTCATCCGGAATCAAAGGTGAGAGTCTTACTAATACAGATATTTTCAATGCTTCTCCTTCGATTGCATTTTCAATATTCTGTAGCTTTCTATTTTCAGCAACTATTTTACCAATCATATCCCTAAATAGCCATCTGCCTAATAGAAACGCTAGAAGTCCCCCAATCACAGATGCTGTAAAGTTTATCAAAACCGCAAGCCAGTAAGGAAATAATGCACCTGCTGTCACTTTTAGAATAGGAGTTGGAGCAAGAATTATCACCCCTAATATTAGAATTAGCACAAATAGAATAGGTGCTAAACTACCTAGGTCTTCAAACCAATCGAGGAAATAGGAAATATCTTTGAAGATATTGAATAATATTACCGCCCAAGTAATGAAAACTAATACACTGATAATCAATCTCAATTTTAGTGCTTTATTTTCCTTTATCTGGATTTTTCCTTGGCCCAGTGAAGACATTAACTTCACTCCTCTTCTTTACTATCTTGCTCAAGAGGTTCTTCTTCTATTTCAGGTAATGAATCTAGTACATCTGATAACATCTGGGTTGCATCCTCAATCTGAGTAATTAGAGTAATATCGGAAACTGCCCCAGGTCGACCAAGACTCCACATCAACTCATGTACGACTTCAGTGGTAAGTTTTGTCAATTTCAAAACCTCTTTATCAATTCCAAATAAATCCTCATCACGTCTTAATGCAACGAATTCCGGCATTTCGTCCAAGATTTCATCCATTTTCGAAACTACTTCATCACCAATGGAGTCAGCTTGTTTTTCTAAAATCTCTTCCATTGTAGTCATGCCCGGAGTTCTAGCTTTGGAAGGTCCTTCGCCGCTACCAAGAGTTTTTCCTCTACTCATTGTATCAAATGATGGCAATTCTTTTCCAGATTGAGTTTCTGAAGATTTTTCAATTGCCTGAGCGTCTTCTGGAGAAACGTCCTTAACCAAATGATTTAATGCGATTCTCAACATATTTGCCATTACAGCAGGGTCGAATTGATCTTTTACCTCCAAACCTTCTTCATCCATTTGAAACAAAATTTCATCAATAAATTCCGGATTTATTTTTTCTGGGCTGACCAAGCCTTTGAGCATTGGTAGTGCCCAAGTCGAGTCCCCCATTAGCATCGAAACATCGAAACTTCCCCCACCACTATTTGGTCCAGCAACATCTGCTGGAGGAGGAACAAATTGCTTCCTAGCGTGCTTATTTAATTGCTCAATAAGTAATGACATATCGATAGGTTTTGATATCACCTCCGAGATTCCTGCTTGTGCTGCTGACACAAGATATTCCTGGCCTGAGTTTCTTGACAACACTACTATTCGACATTTGAAAGCAAACTCAGGGTCTGCCATTAATCTCTGAGCAGCATCAATCGCATCTCCAGCTTTCCACTCGCCGTCCATTAAGACAATTTCAGGCATTATTGCTAATGCTGTCCCTTCCGCTTGCCTCAATGTACCAGCACGAGTAATATCGAAACCCTCTCTTTCTAGAGTATTGGCTAATAATGTTCGTCGACCTTCATTTTCGTCTGCAACGATAACCTTAGCCAAAACAAAACCCCCCGTAAATGGCGAAAACTAAGTCCAACATTTGAACCTCATGGATAATTTGGTCAATAGGTATACAAAATTAGACTCTATTTTTGAGACCGATTAATCTATATCTTCCGGGGAATGTTGACTCCAAGATAAAATTCCACCTTCAATATTGAATAATTTACCCGCTTCAAAGCCTGAATCAATGAGGTATAGAGCAGCCATTTGAGAACGCATACCACTACGGCATAGAATAATTATATCTCGATCTTTTGGCAAAGAATCTGATACTGAAAGGACATTCTCATGATTGATTTGAAGGTCAGTAAAAGAAACTTTTACCTGCTCAAATTCTCTATCGGTTCTAACATCTAAAAGAAATGGAGTCCATCCTTCATTGCGTCTTTTGACATAATCGCCAACCGAGATATTAGTGAACATACTAACTGAGTCACGAGTATTCGGCTCTTCAACATCTCGGTTGATTGTTGAAGAATTATTTTCACACCAGCCTTCATCAACAAATAATTTCATTGATTCATCTAAATCTTGAATCTTTATTCTATCAGATAATTTATCAAATTTTAATCGATTAAATTCCATCTTTTCCGCATCATAAATCAATAATCTACCTGAAAGTATATCTCCAATACTAAGTATAACCTTAATTGCTTCAGTAGCCTGAATTGAACCAATAACTCCAGGAAGAACACCTAAT
This sequence comes from uncultured euryarchaeote, assembly GCA_964001175.1. Classification (GTDB taxonomy): domain Archaea; phylum Thermoplasmatota; class Poseidoniia; order Poseidoniales; family Poseidoniaceae; genus MGIIa-L1. The sequence goes on along the minus strand of CAXFAS010000010.1, from coordinate 7,123 downwards.
ACTCCTCCGTCCGCACAAGATGGTATCGAATTAGAAGGTGGAGGCTCAGGAAATAAATCACGATAACTAGGTCCTCCATCATAATTGAATACGCTCACTTGTCCTTCAAAGCGATATATTGAACCATATATCCAAGTAAGATTTAGAATACTACATGTATCATCAATTAGATATCTAGTAGGAATATTATCTGTTCCATCAATTACTAAATCCCAACCTTTCTGGAATATTTCAATCGAATTTTCCGGCGTCAGGCGATGTTCCCAAATTTCAACATTAACTTCGGGATTTATTTCCTTGATTCTAGATTTTGCTGATTTCGCTTTGTTAATGCCAATATTAGAATTGGAATGAATTACTTGCCTCTGTAAATTAGAAATATCTACATGATCAAAATCAATTATTCCAATTCTACCCACACCGGCTGCTGCCAAGTACATAATCACAGGACTACCTAACCCACCAGCGCCTATTACTAAGACACTGGAGGCAGAAATTTTTCTCTGACCATCAATTCCAATTTGAGGCAGTGATACATGCCTAGCATAACGGTTGAGGTCGACCATGAACTAGCCAACAAATACTATTTCATCAAAGCGACGGAAAAATAAACTCTTCAGTGAATGTGTTCCTCAAGCCATTTTTCAGCATCCATAGCTGCTTGGCATCCCATTCCAGCAGCAGTTATAGCTTGTTTATATCTTGTATCAACAACATCGCCAGCTGCAAAAACTCCGTCTACAGAAGTCATTGTGTGTTTCTTGTGAATAATATATCCATTTTCATCAGTATCGACTTGACTGCCTAAGAATGAGGTAATCGGCGTATGTCCAATTGCAATAAAAGCACCAGTTGCACTGATTTCTTCGGTCGAACCATCCCTAGGATCCTCAATTACCGCTCCAGTTAATCCGTTTTCATCAGAAAGCCATTTCTTAATTTGGCGGAATGTCTTGATTTCGATTTTTTCGTTATTAGCAGCTCTTTCATACATAATTGTTGATGCTTTGAATACATCTCTACGATGAATCATAGTCACCTTAGAAGCAAATCTGGTCAAGAAAGTCGCTTCTTCACAAGCAGAATCTCCACCTCCAATCACAAGTACTTCTTCATCTCTAAAGAAAGCACCATCACAGGTTGCACATGTAGAAATACCTCTGCCTTTTTGTTCTGCTTCGCCTTCTGCGTTTAGCCAAATTGATTCTGCTCCAGTTGAAATAATAATTGAATGAGTAAGGAATTCTTCACCCTCAAGACAAACTTTGTATGGTTTTTCTGTCAAATCGACGGACTCTACATTTCGATCTTGGACTTCTAAACCGAATCTTTCAGCTTGTTCACGTAATTGCATCATCATTTCAGGCCCTCCAATTCCTTCTGGATAACCTGGGAAGTTTTCGATGTCTGAAGTGAGCATTAACTGACCACCTGACATGTATCCTGCGAACATCAGAGGATCCAACATTGCTCTTGCTGCATATAATCCAGCAGTATATCCAGCAGGCCCTGAGCCAATAATTATCACATTTCGTACATTTGACATTTTACCGCCCACAGATTAAACAGGAGATAGTCGCCTCTTGAACATTTACATGGAAATATATCAAAAATGGTTTTTTTAGTTGAAATTAGAGCATTTTTGCAACTGCCGAAACCGCTGCTCTTGCATGCGGTTCTAATCTTGGCTCAATATGTTCTGGTTCTGCACCAGGCCCAATTATACCCAATCCTATAGGCTTATTATGCCTTATTTGAATCTCAATGATGCTCTTGATAACAGCTTGACCCATTGCCAAACCGTGTTGTGTTTGTCCTTTCTCAATTATACCCAAACAAATCGCACCGTCGACATTTGATGATTTACAATTCCTTTCCAATGCTAATGGCACCTCCATTGCACCAGGAACCCATACAGGTTCAATTAATTCTAAGGAATATTTTTCCGCTTCTTGTTTGGCCCAAGATAACATTCTTTCGACTTCTTTTTGATGAAAAGAACCACAAATAACTGCTATTTTTTTATTCATTTTATCACATCACTTACTCTTCGCCATGATTCTTTCTACAGTTGAAACTATAGTTTGAGTTGTCGAATCAATCTCAATATTGACTGCATCACCAACCTGTTTAGAATTGATTGTTGTTTGTCGAATGGTTTCAGGAATAATATGTAGATTAAATCTTGAATCAATAACTTCTCCAATTGTGAGAGAGATTCCATCTATGGCAACATACCCTTTTTCCATGATATATTTTTCTATAGAAAGCGGCACTAGTATAGATAAATCTACTCCTTCTCCCGATTCAACTTTATCACCTACTAAACCAGTAGCGATGATATGTCCGGACAGTAAATGGCCACCAATCTCATCGCCAAATTTTAATGAACGCTCAAAATTAACCATACTACCGGCCTCTAAATGTCCTAAAGTGGTTCTACTAAGTGTTTCTTGAATAACATCAAATGATACTTTTGAATTATTGATTTCAGTAACTGTAAGGCATACTCCGTCAATAGAAACACTAGCTCCAATTTCTAGAGACTCTACATTTGGTAAGTCTATTACGATTGTATTTATCGATTCTTTATTCTCGATATCGACTATTTTAGCAGTGCCTTGAACTATACCCGTAAACATATAATCAACTCACTTATTTCTTGAAAGGTCTAAAATTCTGGCAATGATTTTTCTAGTTCCATCTAAATCTTCTGATAGACCCTCGACTCTAACGACTTGTATATTCTCAAAGCCTAATTCTTTGAGTTTATTTCTTATCGAATCTTCGGCATGTTCTTGGTCATAACCCAAAGCAATGATTTCAGGTTCAACTTCTGGCAGAATATCAAAAATTGGAACTTCTGGAGGGTTACCTATAATTGCTTGATCAACAGGCTTTAATCCCTCAACCATACGTCTTCTAAGGTCATGATTAGTAACTGGTTCATGCTTTCTAATTCTTACTGTATCATCGTGAGCGATAACAACTGTTAGGTGTTCACCAAGTGACTTTGCTTGCTCCAAATAATGTAAATGGCCAGCATGAAGTAAATCAAATACTCCAACAGCCATAACACGCTTCATCTACTCGCCTCAGTTATCTGATATTGTCCCAACTCATGATATTGTCGGAATTATTCTCCGCTGGATAGAGCATTGATAATATCAATACCATGTAGGAATGGTATGCCACGCTCTTCAGCCCAAATCTTGGCATCATCAACGGATAATGCATGATCACCGTTTGGCTGTAACATCTCAGCTCCTATGACTACAGGGGTTGTCCCCGATAATCTAGCAAGTCCAACGGCTAATTCTGTATGCCCTTGACGGACATTAAGTCCACCCTTTGACTCTCTACAAACAGGAATATGCCCTGGTGTCCTAAATTCAGATCCTAGTGCTTTTTGAGCACCTTCTATCGATGAGTCAGACTCAAATAATTCACTTGTTAGTTCAGCAAATCTCCTAGTTGTCAGTGCCCTGTCCTTGTCGGTAATCCCGGTATAAGTCTCCCTGTGATTGAGTGAGAGCGTGAAAGCAGATCGAGAGTCATATCTTAGATCATTAGTAACCAAATGAGTTAGGACAGAATAATCATTAGTCAACGCAGAATTAGTGTGTAAGTCTTGTAAAAAAGGTAGACCAAATAAATCTCCAACTTCATCTCCAATCGCTAAAAAGAGCAAACCACCACAATCTTTCCTCAATTGTCGCATTGTACTTGGTTGAACAAATTGAGCTGAAAATAATAAATCGGTCTCCCCTTCTCTCTTTTCAGAATCGAAAAGACAGACTGGAAGCCCTTTAGAGAACGCCTTAATCGCTATTGAAATATCATCGCTCATGATTGGCGGTTGCACCACTTCTTCATGAACTGTCGCATATACTCATAGAATGTAAAATATGAAATTAGACTGTTTTTTTGAGCATTTGACGGAAAGGTGTTATGATAGGACGACCCTTGGCTTAGATTCGCGGAGGGGTAAGTATGCCAGTTAAGTTAGGTCCAGCCGGTATTCCATTATCTTGTAAAGGTAGAACCATTGTTGAAGGAATGGATGATATCATCTCTTTAGGTCTAGAGACGATGGAAGTTCAGACCGTACGAATGATTGCTCCGCAGCACTTCGAACAATACTGGCAAGCAGGAGTTTTAGCTAATAAGACAAACTTTGAGATGAATATTCACGGTCCTTACTATTCGGAATTATTAGGAGATAAGGTCGAAAGAGGCCGTTCATTGACGAAAATTGAATCAACTCTACAAGCCGCTAAAACAATCAATGCTAGGCATATTACACTACATGCAGGACATTACGGTGAAATGGGTAGAGGGAGAGAGGCAAATGAACAGTTAGTCAATGTTTTCTCTGGAATTGTCGACAGAGTTGCTGAAATTTGGAATGATGATGAAGATATTTATCCGGTTTTTCCATGGCTTAAAGATGGAACGCCGTCAAAAATTGGTATTGAAACCTCTGGCAGACAGGAACTTTGGGGTAGCCTAGAAGAAGTACTAGAAGTTGTAAATCATGTTGAGGGTACTATCCCCGTTCTTAACATCGCACATATTCACTCTAGAGGTCACGGTAGAATGCGTACTTCTGAAGATTATGGAGAATTATTCGACCAAGTAAGAGAGACTATTGGGACCAAGGAATTTTACTGTCACTTCTCGGGAGTTGAACACAGAACTGGAAATGCAATGCATTATACTCAAATCAAAAAATCAGATTTAAACTTCGAACCGCTAGCTGAATTCATCGTTGAAGATGGAGGCTGGTTGGATATTACCCTAATTTCAGATTCACCACTGCTCGAACACGATGCAATGTACATGTTACAGAATATTGAGAAATCAAGACACAAGCAACTTGAGAGAATTGCAAGAGATGATCGTCGTAGGGCATTATCAGCACAAACTGGCCGTCCTGCAGAAGAAATAGCAGCTAAAGAAAAAGAGCAGGCAAAAATTAGGTCAAAACCTGATGATGAACAACTAGAAGTTGTTGTTGAAGAAGATAAGCCTGAAACAAAACCTGCTAAAGATGCAAAGAAAGACAAAAAGGCTACTAAGAAAGATGCAAAGAAAGACAAAAAGGCTGCTAAAGAAGAAAAGAAAGAAAGTGATGATGTCTTTGACTTTGAAGAAGATGATGATGATTTATTTTGATTGCCGCTATTTTCTAATCCACCTCAAAACTGCACAAATAGAGTGCTAATCATCGGTAACTAACATAAGTGAAGTGCTTAGCGTAAGTTTGGTCGTATGGCACATATTGCAATTTTAGGTTTGGGTAATTGGGGTACAGCAGTGGCTAGAATGTGGCTTCTAGAAGGTCATAAAGTCAAAGGTTGGACTATCGAACAAGAAGTTTATGAATCGATAACAATGGATCAAATCAATAAAAAATATCTCCCTGAACATTCTGTTGAAGGTTTAGAAGTAACAATGCATCTAAATGAGGCATTGCATGAAGTTGAAATTGTAGTTTTGGCAATCCCGTCATCAGTAATATTGGATGTTGTAGATGATATCTTACCTCACCTAAGACCTGGTCATGTTTTGATTGACTTGGCTAAGGGATTAGCACCAGGTAAAAGACTAATTTCTGAAGCAATTCATAATAAATTGAAAGACGCGAATATGAACAATCCTTTGGCAGTTGTAACAGGACCAACTATTGCTCCAGAAGCGGCTAGCGGTGTAATGACTACGGCTTTGGTTGCTAGTGAAGATGAATCGGTAGCAAATAGATTGGCTGAAACCTTGACAACGCAGACATTCATTCTTCACCCAGCATCGGATCCTGTTGGTGCAGAATTGTGGGGTGCGTTCAAAAACGTAGTTGCACTAACATGTGGATTGGTTGATGGTTTGAAAATTAATGGATCTCTTGGAGGAGATAATCTGAAAGCAGCAATATTCATGGCTGGTTTCAAAGAAGGTTGTATCTTATTACCTCTACTAGGTGCTAAAGCAGAAGTTGCTTTTGGACCTGCTGGGCTTGGAGATCTATATGTTACTGCGACTTCACCATATGGCAGAAATAGAAGCATGGGTGAAAAACTTGGAACCGGATTAAGTTTGGAACAGGCATTGGAAGAAATGCATATGGTGGCTGAAGGTGTTAGAGCAGCAAGAATGTTCATTAGAAGAGCCGAAGATGAAAATATAGATGTCCCATTTACTAAAGCAATAAACAAATTACTAGATGGCGATATAGATGCTGAAGAATGTTGTAGAAGAATTGTCGCTCTAAATTAATTTTAACAGTCGGTGTTGTTTTGAGGGGGAACTATATCCCCGTTACATGGCGGAGGAGTTAAGCGAACTAGAAGCACGCTTATTCGAATGGATTAGACAATCGGATTTCCATACCATGCCTTGGTCTACTTCAAAAGCTGCTAAGGCTTTCAAAGTCAAGAAAGATGAAATTTATGAAGCTGTAGCTGCACTAACTCGGAAAGTTCCTGACAGAATACAAGTTTTCTACAAAGAAGGAACATTGCACATTGCTGCAGAATAATTTACTCTTCTTCTGATTTAGAGTATATCTCAACTGCCATAGATGGTGGTAAAATAACACTCCACCACTTAGGCCTCTTCACGTCTCCTTCATCAGTTACAAAGGATCGGATTAGCATAGAGATTAAATCTATTATCACTACGACTACAAAGACTACAATTAGTAAGGCAAATGCCTTGTTGTAATCAAATGGGGGGTTAATGTAATTATCAATATACATTCCTATACCACCTGCTCCAACAAGACCTAAAACCGCTCCATGTCTAACGTTATACTCAAACATGAACAGTAGTTGACTCAATAAATGATTACTGGACTCCGGAATTACAACATGGAATAATTTCTCTGAATGAGTAAGTCCCATTGCCATACCAGATTCCAAAGGTGCATTATGCACCCCTTCCATTGCTTCATACTGTAGTTTTCCTAAGTAACCAATAGTGTACAAAGTCATGGCTAAAATACCAGGTAATGGTCCAAAACCTAGGGCGATTGCAAAAAATAAAGCCCAAATTATACTGGGTAGACTTCGTAGTCCAGCAAGTAAAACTCTTGCAGGCATTGCAATTGGCAGTGGAGCCATATTAT
>CAXFAS010000009.1:0-62418 GCA_964001175.1 uncultured euryarchaeote | reverse complement strand
GTTATTGTTACCAAAACAATATCACCGGGAGATGGGTTTTGCGGAGTGAACACTAAGCTTAGATTTTGAAGTTCAGGTGGCTCTGGATTTGTCTCAGAAAGTGTGGTGCTGACTGCTGAAACCATGGTAGCAGATGTTCCTGAGCCTTGTTGAGCAACACCGATAACCGTATACTCGGATAGAGGAGAAGATAGGTAAGGTAGGCTGAGGTCTGCACTCGAACCTTGGCCCCAAGCAATTGACGACAATCGTCCGACATATTGGTCAAAAATATCGAATATTTCTCCATCTGTCAAATCATAATCGTCATTACATCCTGAATTTCTATTGGTTTCCTCTGGTCGTAATTCGCCTTCATCCCATTGCATTTCAAATTCCATTGTTGATGCATATTCAGTATTAGTTTCGAAAGTAAATGATTGACCTTCTGCCCAATTAGATGAATCATAAGTCAAAGTGGTTTCGGTTGATTCTGAGCTTGTTCCACTCGTCTGGAGTGGTTGAATTTCATTACCGTCTGAATCGAATAGTTGCATATTATCTGGGCTGGGTGGAGGTGTTAAGTCCGGTAAGTAAGGGTGGATTTCTGATTCATGAATAACTCTAATCACAACTCTGACATTCTCTTGTTGAGTATTTTCATCCCAATGTGAATCATTCCAAACATGAATATTTTCACAGTATCTTTGTGTCTTTTCTTCTGCTTCAATCCATCCCATTTCAGGTCTTATCGCTTCGTCCCAAATTAATTCAGATACAGTGGAGAAATCTACTGTTGCAGTATCAAAACCTTGGCTTGGTGACGCTACTGCAAGCATTCTTGTTGCCTGTTCTAAGTCCGCATCTAATGCAATATTGGTGGTTTGGCCTGGCCCTAATGTCCCAGTGATATCCAGTTCTTCAGGATTGGTTAATACCAGCCCTATATGTAATGCAAGTGGTGATAATTGATTTTCAACTTCCCCGTCGTCAGAGGTTGCGAATGAAGTCGCTGCAATCAAAGATAATGGGGCTTCAAAACGAAGTTCTTGTGACCTGGTTTGATCTGATTCGGTGAATTGTAAATCATTGGTTTCAGCCTCAGACCAAATTTCAGAAGGTACGTCAGGGAATGGTATAGAAAGATCTAGGGGCGCTAAAGCAATAGTAACTTTGTGGGTTTGTCCTAAGAGACCTGTGGCACCAATATTTACAGTTTGTAATCCAGATGCGCTAACATTAGCAGCATAAACAGGCAATCCAGCAAAGTGGTCAATTACATCCATTCCACTAAGTGAAATTGCGCCTTGTGTAGCTGCACCTAGGTTCAATCCTATTCCGGTTAATGTTTCGCCGTCTGAAGAACGAATTATTTCAGATTGAACTATTGAAACATAGACTCCGGTATGTGGAGGAGTTACTGTAAGGCTTGCTTTACCTAAACTATCTGAAGTCGAGATTTGTTGTGCCATTACTTCAAATGGCCCATCAGTAATGAATTCATTGATTATTGAAGGCCCTGGAGTGTAGGTTTCTTGTCTACCATTTAGTTGACAATAGTTCCATTCTTCATTTGATTCTACATAGCCCTCATACCAAATATTACCGTCTTCATCGGATTTCTCTATTCCTTGATATTCTTTGAAGACAAATTGGTAACTTCTCACTACGCTATGTTCAAAATTATAATCCATTGTAATCATATATTCATCGATTCCATCTGTTTGGGAATAGGAGTGTGAATCAGTCCATGATTCATCATATAGAACTGGATTTGGGCCCAATGTTTCGGAGCTCCCGTCACCCCAATCAATATCGATACTGTTCAATGAGGTTCTGTCAAGTTCCATGCCGTTGCTATTGAAATATCCGTATTTCCAACCAGCTCTGACCTCAAAATCACTTTCTTGATTTGCCTTAGAAATTGTACAACCTGGGCTGCTTGGCAGGACTGTTTCTTCGGTAATTTGAAGATTTAATCCTGAATTTGTTGTAGCCTCTGACGTTATGGTTGCAACTCCTCTTTGATCATATGGTAAAGAATTGATTGTTGAAGATAAATCCCATCCTGTTCCATCGTTACTGTCTTCAGAAATATAGCCTTGGAATGAGTATTGGTCTTCTGACAAATCTCGGCCTTGTTCGTCATCCCCCCTAGTATCTATTTCAACTGAAAATACACCATCGATGTCGGATGAAGAATAACTAGCGGATAAAGTTGAAGGATTAGAATTGGTAATAGTTAATTCACCATCAGGCGATAATGTTGATACTGCCGACTCTGCAAGTCCTGGTGAAATTCTTAGGATTGCAGTATCTACATTCGCACCTGAAATTGCACCTGTAACTGCGTCATAAGTTGTCGAATCTACTGTTAGGCTTTGTCCCACTTGTGTGACTTCATCTTGTTCCACTAATACACCAATGGCAGATACTAAGAATATCTCATCAAGTACTTCAACGGGCATTGTTTCAAGAAGTGTCGGCCGTATTGACTCTATGTCAAGTTCGGCACGGCCAACATAGCAACTATCATCTGCTTTACATGGAGGATTGTAGTTAGCCATTGGCTGTGAAAATGTCAAGGTCTCTAGTTCCAATGATGAGGCAGTATACCTTCCAACATATTGCCTATCCCACTGGTTATCTCTGGTTAATTCGATGTTAGTTTGTGTGCCTTGAGAATTTGTGAGGGTGATATTGAAACTGTCAGGGTAATCGTTTGTTGAATCATATGAGCCTTCTAAATCGAAATATAATTCAAAGCCTAAGTCGAGTACGTGTTTGTCATAAAGAGAATTCTGTATTGGATCAAAGTTTTCAAAAATTACATCTTGCCATTGAGTCGAGGAGGAGGATTCGTCTTCTCCTGAATCGTCATCATCTTCATCAGAAGATTCGTAGTCATACTCCCAGTCTGCCCCGATGTCTAATGTGGCGTTTCTAACCCAAGATGCGAATTCTACTATTGCATCTGATGCAATATTCCATGCAGGATCTTCTGTGGTTGCGATTAAAAGGTCTAAGATTTCAACATCGAAAGAGTTGAAATCGTCGAAACCTTCAGAGATATACGGGTAGGTGGTGTCCATTTTTGCTTGCCATTGTAGTCCTTCTGTAGTATTTAGTAGCAATTCATATTCCCAAATAATTTCGTCAGGTACATCATCGCCGTCTAAATCTTGGAATGTTACTTCCATTTCAGCCCAACTCGAAACTAACTTTTGGAAAGGCGTCATACTGTCAAAATCACCATCGCGAAGAGGGGCAATCCAAGCCTCAACACCATCAATAAGTGCTTCAGGATGAATAGATACCGAAAGAAGTGCTATGTTTTGTAGCACTGTTTGAAATGATTCGAAAACCATAGTATTGTTTGCCAAATTATCTAATGCAACCTCGAGAGATGCCCACTCATTACTACCTAGCATTGCATCGTAAGCAGCAGAAAAGTTATCGGTTCCAGAGAATCTTGTAAAATTCTCAATGGGGTCAAAACTACCCATATAATCTGCTACTGCTTGGAATTCATTGACTGTTTGTGGAAGTGGGAATTCATTTCCATAAGTCATTAAACCGGTCAAAAATGCCATTCCGGCATCTAAATCGGATGATTCTAAAAATTGCATTAGACTTTCTAGGAATTTTGCACCGCTTTCCATTTCATAGTTGTTATATCCAGCATTGATCATGTTACTCCACAATTGCCCACTCTCTCCGATGCCTGGTTGCCTCGAAGCATAATTGACCCAATTTGCCCAACCTCCAGCATCCGCACCTGAAGAATTGAGGTTGTCGAAAACAGCTTTTATTTCCATAGTTGGATTAGCGGTATCCCAAGTTGTATCGATAGCAGTTAGAACTTTTTCTATTTCACCAATTAATAAATCGGGAATTTGGGTTGGATTGTCTGTTGCCCTTAATACACCCTCTTCTGCAGTTATACTGGCGCCATAAACTCCTCCTAAAGCATTGATTGGAATTATGTACTCGCCTTCCCAAACCAAAGTCGAAGAGTCATTGTCATGAACGCCTGCTGGCTGCATTACAACAGTATCGATGATTACTGGGTCGCTAGGCGTTTCTCCTTGAGTAATAATTCCAATGGGGTCACTTTCTGGGTAATGTAATATATCCGCAGTAACAATTGTATTAGTTGAACCGCTATTTGACATTGAGTGGCCTCTTGTCAATGCGAATATCTCAACAGAATCTCCCACACTTGAGAACTTGGTTGATACGTAACCATCCACACTCAGAGTAGTTGTCTGTCCATTACTTTCTATACTGTCATTAGGCGCTACTGTATTTGCAATAACAGGCTGAAGAGTCATAAAAATCATAAGTGCGCACAATAAAAGCGGCTTCTTGCTCATGGATTTGCGCTAATTTGCTGACATATATGTCTATTGGACATATATGTCTATGGGCAAGGGTGTTTTCAATTTCATGTAAAAAATATTCCTATGTTCATATTACCATCAGTGTCAGTAAGAGTAGAACAACTGAAATCGACAAATTCTGCTTCCGTCCATATTTCACCGCTAGGAGTAAAAGAATTAGTGGGAATTGAGAGGGCGTAAAGCCACGATGAAAGAGGAGAAATTGTTGTCTTGGAGTAAGACACTTTCCAGGATTTACTATTCTCAACTGGTTGGTTGATGAATGGGCACCAAGATTGGGTTTGGGTTATTTCCTGTTCTAATTCGAATAAATCTCTAATTGATAAGATCTCGTTTGGAGTTACCCCCGTTTGGGAAATATTGTACTCAGTCCACCTCTGAGGATGATTAATTGAAAGTGGTTGTTCAATAGTGGTTGAGGTTGATATTAGGTTTACGTCTGAAGTCGAGATTCTGCAAAGAAAACTGTCTGGAAGGCAGCCGCTGATTGATGACTTGTTTTCAGTTAAGGTTTGAATAAGTATTTCTGGCCCTGATCTTGTTTTCAATCCATTGCCGGTGTCAATATATGCTGCATGATCATCGCTATCGGGGCTCCATCTTGGTGGATCATGAATTATTTGAATCTCTAACTGACTAGAAAGTTCTCCAGCATCCCAATCAAAAATCAGCCATTCTCTAAAAATCAAATCTTGGGAGCTAATTTCTCTTAGATATGTTAAATTCAAGTCCGCCTCTACTCTACCTTGCCTATCGTCTTGGTCAATTAATTCAGTAATTACTACAGATCCGTATACATTTATTCCCGAAACTGGAAATTGACAATCTAAACAGTCTTTAGAAATCACAGGATTGGATACTAAATCAACTGTTGCTAAAGGACCGATTTTGAAATCATCTAATCCAAGCGCATTCATGGCTGAACGAGTAGATAATTCAACTGTTCCTGTGATTTTTGAGCTTTGATATTCGACATCTTCAGAATGGTTTTGCTCCGGCTGAAAGGAAATTGTAGCAAATAATACAATGGCTAACACTAGCCACTCGACAATGGAAAATACCTTACCGTTACTTTCTGCCACAGAAAAGCCAATTCATCTTAATTGAAGAGTTTATCTTCAATAATCTAACAGGTAAGCAAAAATTAGTGGGGCGACAATTGTTGCATCACTTTCAATTACAAATTTTGGAGTATCAATTGATAACTTACCCCATGTTATTTTCTCATTTGGAGGAGCGCCTGAGTAGCCGCCATATGATGAAGTAGATTCGCTGATTTGGCAAAACCAAGACCACAATGGGACTTCGCGTTGTAAGTCTTGGTTCAACAGTGGAACGACGCAGATGGGAAAATCTCCGGCGATTCCGCCCCCAATTTGGAAAAAGGCAAGTGGGGAGTTTTGTGCCTCATACCAAGATGCTAATTCGGTCATGTAATGAATGCCGCCAAGAACGGTGCCTGCATCGATTTTTGAATTAATAACATGTGAAGCAAAAATATTCCCCATTGTCGAATCTTCCCAGCCGGGGACAAAAAGTGGAAGGTTTGTCTCTGCAGCAGCCATAACCCAACTCTCATTTGGATTACCGTCTAAATTTAATTGATTGCTCAGTAATATTTGGTAGAAAAACTCGTGTGGAAGATGTGGTTCTTTATTATTTGAAGAGTCCTTCCAAAGTGGCAAAATAGCATTTTCAATCTCTCTAATTGCCTCGTTCTCTGGAATACATACATCGGTCACACGATTAAGTTGCCTAGAAAGAAATTCAGCATCATCTTCGCCAGATAGGCTGCGCCAATCGTCTATCGATTCATAATTAGATTCGGCCAACAGTAAGAAGACGTCCTCTTCCAAATTTGCACCTGTACAAGAAATTCCGGCCACTGCGCCCATCTTGATGAGTGGCGCCAATGTTTTACCTAACCTTGCAGTACTCATTGCACCTGCTAGTGTAATGAAAATTTTACCACCACTATCAATAAATTGAGATAATGAGTTAGCGGCTTTTCTTAATTCTCCAGCATTAAAATGTAATAAATTAGAGTCAACAAAATTACGTATGCTCATATTACTCACCTCCATGTAAAAATCGATCTGCTGATGATTGTTTTTCCAATTTCATTCCAGGAGATAAATGAATAAGATGATGGTGAATTTCGTCGATAATCGATTTGGCATCGGTACCCCCACAAGTAAAACAATCGATTGCTAGCCAGCCTTTTTCGGAATAACAATGTGCTGATAAATGGCTTTCATCTAACAATACCACTGCTGCAAATCCTGGTGGTGAAATTACACCATCAAAGATTTCAACATGTGAATGTACTCTCCTAGCATTGCTGTTATCCACTGCTTGTTCCATCAGTGAGAGGATTAGGTTACCAATATTTTTTACATCGGTGAAAAAATTGGTATAATCAACTAAAATATGATTGCCATGTGATTTTTTCATATTATCGCCTCGGTTGATTATAGATTTGAAATAGTTTCAATTTTATTTGGTTTTGTCTTCTTAGTCATGATTTTATGAATTAGGATTTGTTATTGGTGTTGTTAATGTGATGGACTATTCCTTTCGTTGCAAGCATCGCTGCTGTAAATTCAGTTAATGGCGTATCTTTTTGTGGCACAATCTCATTTACATCCATACTGATAACGGTGGCTTTGGAAGATGAAAATATAGTTTGTATGGTCTCAACTGCTTGCCAAAACGACAATCCTCCAGGAACTGGTGTGCCCGTAGCTGGAACCAAGCTACCATCCAAACCATCAATGTCTATTGTTAGGTGAACGGGGCCCTCGATAGAAGCAAGTGTCTGAATCCAACCCTGCCAATTTGATCCTTCTGATTTTTGAATATCTGATGCAAAAAATGTAGTTATATTATCATCGCTTTGGATTCTTTGATATTCGGTTTTTGAAAATGCTCTAATCCCAACCTGATATAGGTGTTTTAATCCGAAATCCATGGCCCTGGATGCTGCACATGCATGAGAAAATGGCTCTCCATCCAACTCTTCGCGCAAATCAGCATGTGCGTCTATTTGGACAATCGACAGTTTCGAATATTCGCCATCGATAAGTGGGTGGTTTCCAGCAGCATCGACAATGGCTGGTAAAATACCATGCTCTCCGCCCAGAATTACTGGGAATGTTTTGCCATCGAACCATGGAGCAAGATAATTTGAAATTCCATCTAATTGTTCTCGAAGACTATTTCCTTGTCCATCCCAAGGTTGGATTGTCTTTATGTTCTTACCAGCCGGCAAGTCATCGCCTAAAATCGGATCAAATAATTCAACCTGTCCACTAGCCGCAATGCATGCCGCTGGACCTAATGAAGTCCCTTGTCCATAAGATGTTGTCAACTCATATGGTATCTGTAAAATAGCAATATCTGGCTTACCTTCCTGTTCGGCAAGGCCCAAAAAGTTGCCTTCAACAAATTCATCTGCCACGGGCGTGGCTAGGCTCTTTCTGTATTGAGGGTTTGGTGCATTTTTGTGGAGGTGATTTGCCGGATTTCAGTAGAAAAGTGCCAAATTTACCGATGATTTAATATGGGTCGGTGTACAATATAATTACTGTTCTCGGACAATAAGTGCGCGGGCGGGGGTTTTCAAATGGGTATGACACTAGGAGAATTAACTAAAGCCATTCAACAGCATATTGATTTAGAGATGGAAGATGAAGTGGCCCAAGGTATGGCTGAGCATGCTCTAGGCTTCTTTGGATTCTATAACAGAATTATTGACAATGCCTTAGAGCCTACCGATAGAAACCTGTTTTATATGTTCCAAGATTACAATTTGCTGACTACAGAATCCGAGGAAACCACTTTGTGGGACGGACGGGAATGGAGGATTCATTACTGGAAATTCAAACCTGATTTGAGAGAAAGTGTTGAGGCTTACATGCAGAGAAATAGAAAAGCTGAGGAAATTGATCCGTTCGCTGATTTGTATGGCGGCGGGGACACTGGTACTATTTGGACTCGCGAATCTGAAAGGGTTGTTAACCCGAATGCATTCACTAGTGATTGGTGAATTTTCCATTAGAAAGCGTTTTTATTGTTTGATAAATAGGGATTGTCATGAGAGTCGCTGTAGGGCTGGTGTTATGTTTACTACTTTCAACCATTCCTGCCACTAGTGCACAAAGCGAAACCAATGATGAGCAGGCATGGCCTGGGGAGCCCATCGATAATCATGTACACATGAGTTGGGCTGCATTAACCCTTGAAGTCAATGAATGGGCTGATGATTATCCTGAAATTGTCGATTTAGTAAGTGCTGGCGTATCTGAAGGAGCACCTATTCCCAAGGAGTTGTGGGTGGTTAGGCTTTCTGACTGGTCCAATGAAACCAAACCTGATGGAAGTGCTAAAGAAATTGTCTATATCGATGGTGGGCACCATGGTAATGAATACCTGGGAACTGCCCTTGCTTGGTTATCGGCTAAGTGGTACATAGATGGTTGGGCGCAAGGAAATGAAGAAGCGATAAATGTTTTACAGAATACAGAGGTTCATGTTCTAATTATGTTAAACCCCGATGGTAATGATATCGATACTCGGTGGAATATCAACCAAGTTGACCTTAACAGAAACTATGATCACTTTTGGAATACATGCCCCACTACTCAACCAGGAAGTAGCGCATTTAGCGAGTCTGAAACACTAGCTAATTCCATCTACATGAATACAGAAGTGCCCGATGCCGATCTATATGTTACAATGCATACGGGTGTTTGGATAATGCTCTACCCATGGGGCAAATGGCCCGAACAGCCTGCCGATTGGGAATTATATCACCAGATTAGAGAAGATGTGAATTCCAACATCTCTAGTATTCCTATCCAAAATGCCAACCAAGGACTTTACCCTAACTGTGGAACTAGTCGAGATTATGGGTATGGAGTCATGGGTTACCCTACATTTACATTTGAAACCGATGATGAGCAATTTATTCCTGGGTCGGTTGAAAATCTAAATGATCGCTTGGGTGAAGAAATGGATGTTATGAGATATCTGATCAATAATGTATGGTATTGGCGAGCACAACTAGAAGTCCAATCTATTGAAATCTCTAATGATATTGTTAGTGTTGAAGTTGATAATTTGGGCCAAGCGTCTACAATTAACGCTACAGTTCAGTATGTCGATAGCGGTGGCCAAGTCGAATGGACGTCGTCACCATTTACTGTTAATGCCACAAATACAACAACAATCGATTTAGATAGTTCTAATCTAAGTTATTCTGGTGATGGTATGTGGCAATTATACTATCAAGTTAGAGTGATAAATGCGTCTCGGTGGGTAACTGAGCCGATAGAGGTAGAAGTTGTTGAAAAATTTGAAGATGATGATACTGGATTTTTGGTCGGGTTTGGTTTGTTTAACTCCCTCACTACAGTTCTTTCTATTGTAGGCTTAGCAGTTGTTTTGAAACCTGAAGACGAGGATTTTGACGAAAATTGTGATTCCGAAATACACGATAGTTGAAATGCTTTCGGCCTTACGGCATTAATGGTGACACAATGGAACTAACTGTAAGTGCAAGTGAAAATATCAACGGAACGCTAATTTTACCTATTTTTGAAGGTAGTGATGGCGTACCTGAAAAATGCCAAACTGGAATGTCTTCTTCTATGAAGAATCAAATTAACCGCGTCCTCTCAACTGGTGATTTTAAAGCTAAGAAAAAGTCTACAATGACTCTTTACGGTGGAGAAGATGGTAAAGCGATACTTGTCGGATTAGGAAAGTCGGATGATTGCACTGTTCATGATTACCGAAATGCAGGGGCAAGTGTAACTGCTACAATCAAAAAATCCCATGGAACTGAGATGACCGTTAGATTTGATGGTGCTGGAATTTCGCATATGGCTGCATTTGCCGAAGGTATGATGCTGAGAGACTACTCTTATGATGAGTATAAGAAAAAGGATGAGGAAGAGGAGGAAACTGAAGTTTCTATTCGAATTAATTGCTCTGAAAAGGAAGAAGAAGAATTAGTAGGCCAGGTAAATGTCCTAAAAGGAGTTTGTAAAGGAGTACACCTTTCCAGAGATTTAGGAAACTGTCCACCAAATGATATGTATCCTGAAGTTTTCGCAGATATGGCAAGAGATTGGGCTAAGGATTTCGATAATGTCGATGTAACTATCATCAACTATGATGAAGCAATAAAAGCTGGAATGGGCGGCCTAGTAGCTGTTGGGAAAGGTTCGTCTAGAAAGCCGTGTATGGTTATTTTTGAAATGAATAAAGATGTAAAAGGAAGATGTCCTGTTCTTGTTGGAAAGGGAATTACCTTTGATACTGGGGGCATCTCTTTGAAGCCTGGTGCAAATATGGATGAAATGAAGTACGATATGGGTGGTTCTGCGACTGTATTTGGAACCATGGAAGCGCTTGCTCAAACCGGTTATGAAGGCAAAGTCGTGGGAATTACATGCATGGCTGAAAACATGCCTGCGGCGAATGCAACAAGACCTGGGGACGTCATCAAAGGGCTTTCAGGAAAAACTATTGAGATTTTGAATACTGATGCTGAAGGAAGATTGGTTTTGTCTGATGGGCTTTGGAAGGCTGCAGAATTTGATCCAGAATACATAATTGATTTTGCTACCCTTACAGGTGCTTGTGTTGTAGCCTTAGGACATGAAGCGACTGGACTTTGGTCAAATGATGATGACTTCAGAACGAGAATTCACGAAGCAGGAAATGCTGTAGGTGAATTAGCTTGGCCAATGCCTCTTCTTCCTGCGTTTGAAAAAGAGATGACGGATTCAAAAATTGCAGATACAAGAAATCTTGGAGCAGGTAGATGGGGTGGCGCAAATACTGCAGCCGCCTTCTTGAAACAATTCGTACCTAACCGAGATTATGAAAAAGATGGTGAGCAAATAACATGGGCCCATATGGATATTGCAGGAACTTTTTGGGGCGCTAAGACAAATATGATGGTCAAGAATGGGGCAACTGGTATCCATGTTAGGACTATTTATCACCTAATTGCAAATTCATAATCCTAGTTTCATTGACATTTCTTAGGGATTTTAGTCCCTGATTTACTGAATATATTTTTGATATTGAATATATGTTCAATTCAGTCCTTCTTTACTTTACGGATTCTTATTTTTTTACCATTCTTAAAAATTGAATTTTTACTGTTACCTGCATGAATTAGATGAGTATTATATTTTTGCTCTACCAAAGGCCTGCTAGCGGTTCTTTTTCTTCGGAGAGATATTTGTTTGGAAGGCCTACGACTAGGTGTAGGTGTGTCTGGTACTGCATTATTTAGTGAAAAATTCCACTGAGTCATAACACTACATCGTGGTTGGTGATATAAACGGTTGTTTAGAATTATAATAATCAGTCGTCAAAAACTTCAACTTCAACCATTTTTTTAACGAATTCGGTCATCTTAGATTTGAATCTGGTGGCCCTAACTATATGATTATCTATCCAATGATAGTTTCCACCTCTTGGTTTTCCAAATAAACAAGTATGCCACTTAAATCCGTGCTTAGATAGCCATTCTTCGGTAACTTCTCTGTGTTCTTCTGCTCGAGCAGTGAAGAAACATATTTGATGGCCTTGATCATACCACTTGTTAATTTGTTCAACAACGCCTTCATAACACTCCGCTGTCGCCATTCTTTCTGGCTCTTCATTGGGTATATCTTCACAAATTGTACCATCTATGTCGATTAAAAAATTCTTACGCTCTTCTGGTAATGTAGGGGATATTGCCAATCCTCTTTCATCTACTTGCCCGACTAAATCAGTCATGAACAGTGGTAATAAAACCGGCTATTGAATAAATCGCTAACGGTTTTCATTAGGATGGTGTATGGTTGTACTTCCGCAAACTCTGCACCAAACTTTAGTTCCGTCTTTTCTAGGAGTTGTTCCAGTAATGTCGATTTCAACACCACAATCACACTTTACTATAACGGCCATGACATTGCGAAGCGGTCCTTCTTGATGAATTACACGCTTATGGGATAATCTGTTTGGTCTCAAACCGCATAAATATTTTTGAAGAAGAAAAACCCTTAACCTCGCTGCAATGTATAGATTTTACATCTGCATTTGAAGTATTTAGAATGTTTTTAATTTGATTTTCGGAGTTCTTTAATTCAGACCTTTCGATGATTGCCCAGCCTCTTATTTTTGTAATACTACCCTTGGCTAAAAGTGGTAATAATTCAGGTAAGTGGTTAATGCTATCATGTGGTAAATTGACTAAAAGAAAATCAATTTTATTGATATTTTCTTGTTTGTTTTTCCATTTCCTGGCATCTTGTTTTTTCAAAACCAAATCTATTTCAGTAAGTTTATTTTTAGAAATTAAATCATGTAAATTTAATTCTAGTAATTCAAAAGCATCTGGATTCAAATCTCCCGCATAACAATGTGAGATTAAATCCTGTTCCAATATTAGAGGAATTATTCCTGGTCCAACACCAGCATAAGGGTCACATAATCGTAATTTTCTATTCAACTCACTACGTAAATCCATAGCTGATGTTAAATTCTGTATTCTCTCGTTTGATAATCTGGCAGAGAAATAAGCCTTCGCAGGATCTGTCCAAATCGACTTATTATTTTCCTTGATTTTTGTTCGAGTGGCCATATTTCCGTCTCTGCTGGCAATTGGGAGGAGGTTTCTAACGCGGAAATTGCCAACTACTCCTTTATCCGCGCATACTAACCGTATAGAGGGAAATTGTTCAAGCATGGCTTGTGCGATTTGTTGTGAAAACTCCATGATCTCATCATCTAATTTTACAATCAAAATATCGCCTTGTATTTCATGAGATTTTGGCAATAAATGTGTTATTTGATTGAGAATTTCTTTACTCAATCTATCGCTCCAATGTTCTGGTCCGCGTGTTAGTCCTTGTGCAATAAATGTGCTATTACCTTGCCAGAATTCGTCACCATCATTTGGTGCAGAATCGATTATCGGAATTCCTTTCAGTCCCTCTTCCAATGTCAAGACTCCCGCGCCGGGCATGAGCCAACCTTTGTTGCGACAAAACTCCAACCAATGTTGAGTTTCTTCACTCGGCACTCTCAAATGACGCATAGGCTTCGCCCCATCCAAGCAAGGGGGAGTTTTGAGCATGGCGACGGAAAATGAACTCATATTCCCTAAATGTGGATTGATGTTAATTGGCATGGGGCCAGGTAAAATTTCCTCGATGACTATTGAAGCAAAACAGGCCGCTATCGCTGCAGATTATCGTCGCTATGAAGCATATACTGCTCTTTGGCCTGACGAGGAGCTGGTAAGTTTAGAAAGTGAAATCGGTAAAATCGAAATGGTAATGCGGCCGGAAGTAGAAAATCCAACTGCATTGCTAGAATTATCCAAAAGTAGTTTAGTTGCTCTACTAGTAGTTGGAGATCCATTACAAGCAACTACTCATGTTGACTTGCAACTTCAAGCAATGGAGGCTGGCGTAAACTGTTTGGTCTTTCATGGTATTTCGATTACGACATTAGTTACCGGTGCAGTTGGGTTGTCGAATTATAAATTTGGTAGACAAACTACGATTACTTATCCTTACAGTGGGTGGATAGCGACATCGCCCTTAGAAGTGGTTGCTATGAACCGTTTTTACAATCAACATACCTTAGCACTACTAGACTTAGATCCTACAGGAGCTGGTACTGGTAAACAAGCCCCAATGCAGCCAAAAGATGCATGCCATTCTCTTAAATTGATGAAAGAAAAAATGCGCTTGGTGGACTATGATATTACTGAGGATTCAAAAATCGATATAGTAAAAAAATCGGCATTTGAGGAATTTATCAAGTTAGATTTTAGTGACATAAAAGTTGTATTATGTGCGGACATGGGCACGAAAGATGAAAAAATAACTTATACTACAGTTGCTAAACTTGAAAATATGGTTGGCGGGAGATTAAATTGTCTTATTTTCCCTGCAATTACGAGTGAAGTTGAAGAGAAGGCCTTGCTTCGTTGGCAATAGAGAGGTGTTAGAATATGTCTGATGAACTAATGATACTTTTCTCATTCCTGCTTTTCATGACGTTTTTTGCAGGCGTTGGGCTCGCATCCATGAGGGTGAAAAAAGATACTACTGATGATTACCTAGTCGCTGGACGAGGGATGCATCCTGCCCTTGCTGCTCTTTCCGCTGTTAGTACATGGAATTCCGGATACATGTTCATAGGTTTTATTGGATTTATTTTCATTAGCGGCTATTCGGCAATTTGGATTGCAATTGTTTCAACAATAGGTCAATTAGTCGCTTGGATTTGGTTGTATAAATATATACAAAAAGAAGGAAATGAAAGAGGGTTGCGTTCTCTTTCCTCTCTAGTCTCAAACAAAACTGGGGCCCCTGAAGCAAAATTAGCAGCCATACTTTCTGTTTTCTTCCTTTCAATATATGCTGCTGCCCAATTAACTGCAGGTGGAGTTGCTCTCAATTCAATGCTAGGCTGGTCAGAAATTCTCGGTATATTGATTGGTTTTGTTCTTGTCGTTGCATACTGCTATGCAGGTGGAATAAGGGCGTCGATTTGGACCGACGCTGCACAATCGTGTGTAATGATAATTGGTTCTACGATTCTTTGCCTCGTTGCTTTAGGTAAAGTCGGTGGTTTCTCCGGACTTCATGACACTATTGCTGGAATTGATGCTAATATGGTAAATATTTACCCATCTGGATTAAAATTCGGCGCTACTCTTTGGGTCGCTGCTTTCTTCTTAGGTGGACTGGGTGTTGCTGGCCAACCTCAAGTGGTATCAAGAGTAATGACGTTGAAAGATGACGGTGATAGAAAACAAGCAATGGTGTGGTTCTTTGTTTGGCAAACGCCATTTATTGCGCTAATGTTCATCATTGGTTTAGCTTGTCGTGCGATATTCCCTGAAATGGCTGCTGCAGATGCTGAGTCTGGTTTACCAAAACTCGCTCAAAGCCTCAATCCTTTGCTTGGTGGAGTAATTTTAGCATCAATATTTGCTGCTACAATGTCCACTGCTGACAGTCAAGTTTTGGCTTGTACTGCTGCTATTACGGATGATGTCAAACCAGAATGGAATCAAGATCATGGTAAAACAAAGAAGGTCACTTTAGCAGTTGCTGCGTTCGCAACTGCTATTTCGCTAGTCGGCCAACAATTCCCTGGATTTGGTGACTCTGTGTTTGTACTAGTTGTATTTGCTGTATATGGACTTGGAGGAATATTTGTACCTCTTATCCTAATTAGAATGGCAGGTTATGAGCCCGATTCTAAGCATACTATTCTAATGATGGTTGCAGCATTATCAGGTGTATTAGTATGGACTGCTGCTGCTGCTAAGTACTTTGATGGAGATTGGCCGGGGGGTATTTTCCCATCTGTTCCAGGAATAGGTGCAGCATTTGCAGTACACTTCTGGTTATGTTGGAGGCGTGAAGAATCAATGGATAACCCGTTTGGCAGATACGCCATACCCACAAGAAAAATATCCGCTATTGGTGCTGTAATACTACTAGCATTTGTCGGAGTAATGGAGGGTAGTTACTCTGCATTTGCTCCAGAACAAGAGGTTTCTGAAAGTGGCACTGCCGGGTATCAATTAAACTACACAGTAATTCAGAATATTAAAACTGAAACACTATTCATAGGAAATGGAGATATGGTGGAGTCAAATTTCGAGGTTGTAGAGACGGCAAACGCGATAATATCGATCAGCCTATTTATTTCATTTGGAGAAACAAATGAATTTGGCACAAATACTTGTGATGAAGTATTCACTACACCTGATTTCTCTGATTCAAATGGCCCCCATGACGAAGTTGAAGATTCACCTAGTTCGACGACTACATGTGATGAATCAAATCAATTAATGGCATTTGTAGCCACCGATTCTAATCTTTCAATGTGGGCTGGCAATGGTAGTGGAGAATATTCAATGAATGGAACTGATACCGAATTAGAATCGATTAGAGAAACTATGGGAGACTCTTCTAGAATGCAAGGTTTCTATCGTTCCGATGTGGCAGTCGAAACGAATCAACCAAATCCTATTGGACAAGATGGTGGAGAATCTATCACTATCACTTGGGTTGCATTGACCTTTACGCCTGAAGAAGTAAAAATGGCCTCATAGAGTTATTTTCATTCCTTGAACGCCAATTTTCCAGCCCATTGAATCTACTGTTCTGTATGCAGAACTTGTTTTATCATAAAGTGGATTTGTATGATTTAGATGGATAAAAAATACTTCTGCGTCGTTAGGAAGCTTAGTTCCTAAATGAGCAATTGTTTGGCTAACTGGTGGGTGAGGGACATCTTCTTGCGAACGCCCCGAAAGTTCATGCTGAGACCAAAAAGTTCCGTCGATAAAAGCGGTGTCGATGTTGAATTTTTCAAACCATTCTCTGATTAATTTACATCCATATGAGGATAGTGTTTCTTCCCATGTGTCGTGGTCTGGCAAATAGAGCAATGACTTATTATCGCCCCTGACTATGAATGCATGCATATCTGATAATTCATCTCTATGGGGCACTAATAGAGGAATTATTGTCTCTGTTCCAAAATTTATCTCTTCCCCTGTAGAAAATACTTCTAGGGTAAATACTCCCTGTTCAAGCATTATCGCCCACTGTGGTGTTGCATGAATTAATTGTTGCATCTGTTGTGAAACATGAAGAATAATTCCTTTAGCGCCGATCGTCTCTCTTCCAAATAATCCAAGGCCATCGACATGCCCGAAATGGGCATGGGTAAGCCAAACATGGGAAGGGAGGTTTTCTTGCCAAATATCTAGTTGATCGCCTAAATTTCTAGTAGCATCAAAAAGATGGGTGCTCGAGTCTTCAAATTTGATTCCCATTGAAGTTGGGAATGCTCTTTCATCCAATCCTACATTAGCACAACATGGCTTTACGCACAAAGGTTGAGGCCTTCCGCCATCTTGGGCAATCCCAAGTAATGTGACTTCGGCCATGCCCTATGGGATGGTTTCTATTTCATGAAGATACAGTATATTTTCATTTATTTGTAAAAATCTGATAAGAAAAATAACGAAGAACTCAAACCATATCCTCTGTTGGACTTGATGAGGGGAGTTAATGGCAAAACCAGCGCAAGTAGAATTCCCTGGACAAAAGAGAGCAAAGGTCCGTATGCGGGGGACTAAGCATGCTAACGAAGCAACTGTCAAAAAAATAAAGAAAGAGTTGACTCGATTATTAGATAATCCTCGTTCACATTTACCCGCTATGACTTGGAATGGTAAATTACGCTGGGGAAGGACCGACCCTGTTACAAAAACTCTCAGAGAGTTAGAAAAGATCGTCAAAAAGAAAAATGATACAAAGTGGCTAGGAAAAAGAATGATGGCAAAAAGAGGAGACCCCGTTGCAAAGGCATTTGCAGGTTCTTTACACGCTTGTCATGATACAGAATTCTCCACGGTTGGTAAATTTTCATCGGCATCATTTGGTACTGCATCATATGTTAGAAGAGGGGATGGAAAACAAGGCTATCTTGCAGGATTGCAAAATTATTCCAATATTACACTTCGAATGCTTCCTTGGGAAGAGCATGCAAAAAGAGGGATGTATTTTTTCTCATGGAAAGGGGGTTTTGTATGTACAGGACCCGACCCTAACCCTCCAAATGAATGGGTTACTGATGTTTTATCACGTTCTAGATTTGATTTCAAAACTAAAGAAATTGATGGTAAAAAAATTTGGTATACCGATGATGTAGATTTTTCCGAGGTAAAGGATTCGATTTCTTCCAGTAATGGTTATGTTAGGTTATCTTTCAAAAAAGGCCAAGTGGTAGCTATAGGGTTTGATTCAATTGAAAAGGTGACTAAGAAGGAGTCGTCATTCATTCACCACCTTGCATTATCAATGCTACCCCCGTTTTTACCATCAATTGTTGATATTGAAGGTGTTTGGATTCCAGAAGGTTGGCCTAAAGATAAGGAAATGTCAAGTGAAACCTTAGAAAGTGTTGGAAAAATAATCGATGCTTGGCAAGGTCTAACAATGAATGAGGGGGTAATTCCTAAAGCCATAAAACGCTCAATTCTAGATTCTATCGATGAGGGGTTAATAATTAATTCAAAATGGATCGATAAATCGGATTTTAACAAAATTGTTGAGGCTCTCGCTGACACCGCTGGTTCGGCTGGTGAGAGAGACTTTGCTGGACATATTTTGATGTCTTGCGTTGAAGATATTTCTGATAATGAAGAGGGTTTAAGAATAAATGCTAGAGGTGAAATTTCGGAAAGAAAGACGCCTACTGTCGAAGTAATGGAAGGGGCTAGTTGTGGTGACATCCTTACCGCTCTTTGGGAAGATTATGGACTTTCAGCATTGGAGAGTATTGGAATCATTGGTGAGGAAGGAGAGCAAATCTGGGAAAAACAGAACAAAAAACCAAAACCGTTTGGAACTTTTCTGAAGGGCCTTGATTCTGCTAGAGAATCAGCAAAATTAACCTCTAGATTTACAACTAAGGTTGGGGAGGTTAAAGGGGCTACTGGACACATTCATGACTTAGTAAGAGTCGGCCTAATGGAAGGATTGGGTAAGGCAGAAAGAATGGCAACTGCCAGGCATGATTCGATTGACAAAGCAGCTGCATCTTGGGCGTGGCTACTTGCAGTAGGCAGATCTACCGGACAAGAATGGCATTTTGAAGGAGATGCAAGAAACCGTGCAAGTGCTTGGATGACTGCTACCAAAGGGTTGGTGGCTGCTGGTGAAAGCCTTCTTTCTTGTGAAGATGATGATGTTGCAGAAATGAAACAATCATGGAGTGAAGCAATTACTAACTTACGCAGAGATATTGGTGAGAGTTGATTAGTCCAAGTTGGCAAAACCTCTTTCGATATCTGCCCACAAATCTTCAATATCTTCAATCCCGATACTCATTCTAACATATCCTGGAACTAATCCAGCCGCATGACGTACTTCTTCTGGAATCATCATATGGCTAGAATTGAATGGGCATTCTACCAATGATTCAACTCCACCCAAACTGGTTGCCTCGTATATCATTGTAAGTCCTCTCATGAAAGAAAGCGCCGCTTGATCTCCGCCTTTTACAACAAAACCAATCATTCCAGTACCCTTTGGCATTATTCTTTGTGCAACCTCATAATCACTATGAGATTTCAAGGTAGGGTGATTGACTTTTTCAATCAATGGATGTGCTTCTAGGCGCTTTGCGAGTTCTGCTGCATTAGAGCAAATTTTTGGCATTCTAACGTGTAAAGTCCTCATTCCTCTTTCTAATAGGTAACAGTTGTGAGGGTCAGCGCTGCCTCCGAAGTGTACTTTACGATGGAATATATTCTCAATGTGCTCCTTAGAACCAACCACTGCGCCACCAATAATATCTGAGTGGCCTCCAAGGTATTTGGTTGTGGAATGAATCACTAAATCAGCACCCATTTTTAGTGGTTGACAACCCCACGGAGAAGTAAATGTATTGTCAATGATACAGAGGAGGTTGTGCTTTTTTGCAATGGCAGCCATGGCTTCTATATCGCATACCTTCAAAACTGGGTTTGTTAGTGTTTCAATATAGAGAATCTTGGTATTTGGTTGAATAGCGGCCTCATAAGAAGATGGGTCTGTCATATCGGCCATTGAAACCTCTATACCGAACCTTGGCATCTCTTCAGTCAAAAGCCCATAAGTTCCACCGTACACATCTGTTGATGCAACTATGTGATCTCCAGAAGATAAAAATGTCATCAGAGTTGTGGATATTGCTGCCATTCCCGACGCGAATACTTCAGCGTCTTCGCCCCCTTCCAAGGCACGTAATTTATCACATACTGCTTCAGCATTAACAGATGTAATTCTAGCATAAAGAAGTGTATGGTGGGCACCTGCAGCCCATCCAGCATATCTTTCATCTGTCAATTTATATGTTGAGGATTGGAAAATGGGAGTATTTACTGCATCTCCTACATGTTTGGTTCCAGAATGAACTGCCTTGCTTCCAAATCCCTCAAAATTATCACTTGGTTCGTCCGACATGTTCTCGCCTAATTAGGTCGAAGGATAGGAGGGCTTTGAACGATGCGCTTGGAATTCATTCCTGCTCAGTTGACTTATCGGTTCCACCAAAGGCTTCCACGATTATATTACCAATAAACAGGGAGCCCCCTCCAATAATAATCCAAATACTCCAGTCTACCATCCCTAGACTTAGTGCTATAGTAGTAGCCCATACAGGCTCTAGAGCATAAATTATAGCTGCTTGAACCGGGTGCAGGTATCTTTGGAATAAGTTTAGCAATAATAAACAGAAGAATGTCCCTCCTAAACCGAGTAATAATACGGGTATTAGAACTCCATCTGATGCTAGTAAATTCCATTGTTTGAAATCCCTTCCATCGCCTAATAAAAATACCATTAAAATCGAACATAATGTGACTACAATAAATGATGTAGTAGATACGCCTATAGGGTCTCTAAGCAAAGTTATTTTTTGTGTAAAAATTATGTGTAGAGCAAATAAAGCAGCGCAAATAACTGTTAGAATCTCTCCCAGGCCCCAAGAAACATGTGGCGGGCCTTCGATAAAGCCAGCCCCAAAAGTTGCTAAAAGTACACCGCATATCAATATCCTAGTAGGTCTTTTTTTAGCCATAAAAGTCGTTATAATTGCCGTAAAAACAACATATAGAGAAGTTAAGAAAGCTGATACTGAAGGATCTATGTCATCTAATCCTACCATTTGCGAAAAATAGGCAAGAAACATTAGAACTCCCAGTAATATTCCGTCTTTCCACATCTCTCTACTGTTGAGTGCGCTCCTTGCTTTAGAGAAAAAAGCCAACATTACAATTGAGGCTATAGCAAATCTTGCTGCTACCAAAGTAGCAACTACAGCATTCTTGCCGAAAGCCAATTTCTCTTCCTCTAAATTATCCAATGCTTGTTTCATCCAAATGAATGTAGCACCCCAAACTAAAGTAACAGCCAGTAATGCATAAATCGCTTTTTTCCTTTGGGTGCTTGAAACTTTTACCGCGAGGAAATCGGTTTCGACCAATGATGATTTTACCTCGCCCATAAATTATCCACAGCGATTCACCGCATGAGTATAATGGTTGTAATTTGGCTTTTTGATGAGTTGGATGACGCGAAGCCTCAAGAGTCGTGCGCTTTCTGGGGGAGTCATGGCTAGCCAACTTCATTCATGGGAGATGCCCATCGAGACCGGAGAAATTCCTGCTGACGGTAGTGTATTTGATGCAATAGTTGTAGGTGGCGGCCCTGGAGGTTCATCTGCTGCCGGATATCTTGCTAAAGGCGGAAAGAGGGTCTTGTTGATCGAAAAAGGAATCTGGCCAAGAGACAAGGTTTGTGGGGATGCTGTTGGTGGTAAATCTCTTAGTCACGTCAAGAATCTAGGCGTGAAAGCAAAATTAGAAGAAAGCCCTCATTTTAGGGTAACTGGGATTAAATTTTCTTCTCCAAAAGGACATACTGTAAGGGTTGCCTTGCCTGAAGAAGACGTGGAAAGAATGGAGGCTGGTTACTCTTTACCGAGGATTCAATTTGACCATCTTCTATTTGATGAGTGCCAAAAAATGGTGCGTGAATCTGGAGGCTATGTTATTCAAGACGGGGATGTAAAATCTGTTCTATTTGATGATGGAAAGGATGGAGACGACCCTGGTAAAGGAAGTGGAGATATGCGTCATGCCGCTGGTATTGTAGTTAAAATCGGAGGACGAAATGGAAAAGAGATGACTTTTTCCTCGAGAGAAATTATTGGTGCTGGAGGGTATCGATGTCCGGTTGCTAAAGCCTTGGTTGAAGAAAGTTATGAAGAAAATATGGTTGACAGGTCTCACTATTGTGGAGGATACCGCGAATACTGGAAGAATGTCAAAGGATGCACGGAAAATGTTGGAGATATTGAAATACATTTTGTTGATTCGGTTGTTCCTGGATATTTTTGGTTATTCCCTGTCTCGGAAGGGGTAGTAAATGTTGGAATTGGAATGGTGATGAGTCTTATGGATAAGCAAAAAAAGAAATTAAAGGCTATGCAAAAAGACGTAATAGCAAATCATCCTCTATTCAAAGAGCGTTTTAGTGATGCAGAAATGCTCCCAGGTAGTGCCAAAGGCTGGCAATTACCATTTGGATCTCCGCGTAAAAAGACAAAATTACAACCTCGTAGAA
The DNA here is from genome assembly GCA_964001175.1 of uncultured euryarchaeote. Classification (GTDB taxonomy): domain Archaea; phylum Thermoplasmatota; class Poseidoniia; order Poseidoniales; family Poseidoniaceae; genus MGIIa-L1. The sequence continues at coordinate 39,815 of CAXFAS010000009.1, read as the reverse complement.
ATACTATGAATGGTATTAGATTGGTTGGAGATGCAGCATCTCTTGTCGATCCTTTTTCTGGGGAAGGCGTGGGTAATGCACTAGTCAGTGGAGAAATTGCTGCTAGACATATTATCGAAAAATTACCCCATCAACAATATCAAGATGAATTGTGGAATGCTCTTGGGCCTGAATTGAAAAATTCTTTCAACATGCAAAAATTAAGTCGTCGTAAATGGCTACTAAATTGGTTTGTTGGAAAGGCAAGTAAAAAACCCGCTCTTCAAGAAATGATGACTGAAATGATTGCTAGTAAAGAGGCTCAAGAAAATTTACACTCTCCGTGGTTTATGTTCAAAACCTTGATGTTTTAGGTGATAATATGAATAAAAATTTAGATGATATTGATGCTATTTTTCTGGATTTAGATGGGACAATATATCTCGGTGGCGAGTTGATTCCAGGCGCTTTAGACTTTCTTGAAAGATGTAAACAAAGAGGAATTAGGCGTTTCTTCCTATCGAATAATTCGAGTAGGTCTGTTAAGCAATATCTGTTAAAATTGAATAGTTTCGGAATTCCTGCTACTGCAGATGATGTTTTGTTATCTACTCACGACTTACTTGCTTGGCTAGAGAGGAATAATGTTACAGATACATGGCTAGTTGGAACCGGTGGTATGAGAGAAATGTTAGAAGATGCTGGCATTTCAACAGATAGTGACAACCCACAATTTGTAGTTCTTGGATATGATACTGAAATTAGTTATGAAAAAATTTCCGTGGCTAGTATTCACTTACACTCGGGAGTACCAATGGTTGCAAGTCATCCTGATTTGGTTTGCCCATCTCCACAAGGGGGTTTGCCAGATGTCGGCGCATATTTGTCTATGTTCAAAACCACTACAGGGGTCGATCCTGTTCACATTACAGGTAAGCCCAACCCAGGAATGATTCTACATAAAATTGAGGAGTTGGGATTACAACCTTCTCGTTGTGCAATGGTTGGTGACAGATTGTATACCGATATTGCTATGGCTACTCGGGCTGGATGTTTAGGCATTTTAGTTCTATCAGGAGAGGCAACATTAGGTGATCTAGAAGATATTGCAGATGATGATGATGAGAGCCCTGGGTTAATTGTCGAAAGTGTAGCAGAACTTCTTAGGTGAATGTATGTCTTTGAAAAAACGATGGTCTTGGTGGCGTGAGAGGCGTAAGATTTTCCCCCCTGATGACATTCATAGAGCTGGCGAGTTAGCAGAAATGCGTTTAGCAAAGTTATCTAGGGCTGCTGGAAAAAAGAATGGTTGGAAGATCTACGAATCCGTTAGGATTCCTGACCCAGATGGTGGGCGCAGAGAGATTGATTTAGTGATAATTGGAGGCAATCAAATTTTAATAATCGAGCAGAAACACTGGTCTGGTTCATTCATAATAAATAAGAAACATCAATTTATTCAAACTAGAAATAAGGGTGGAGAACACAATCATGATGGTGTAGCAGATAGAATTGCTAGAAAGTCTCGATTATTATTAGCATTACACAATAAGCGATTAAATATTGAAGATGGCCCTGATGTTAGGGTGATAGTAGCGATGACCCATCATCGGCTTGAATGGCCTAAAATTCCAGAAGATTTGGCTGCTGAAATGGTCGATGAGCAAGGTATGTTAGATATTCTAAAAAAGACTAAACCTGGTAAAATAAATTCAGAACTGGTTGAAACTTTGGAGGGTTTCAACACATGGGATGAAGTGCATTTGAATGGTGGGTTAATGCTCAAAGGAGACGTGTATAGCCTTGGTTTGGGTGAAGAAATAGATGATATATTTTTCAAGAGAAGTGGAACGGTGACTGGGGATGTAGTTCACAAGAAATCTATTTTTTCGATATTTGATAAACAACCATCCTCTGGGAAAGTAATAATCGATAAAAAGAATATACAATGTAAGCTTCCTTTTGGTATTTCTTTAGTAATGCATGTTGTTGGACAAAAAGAGCGTAGAGAAGTTCTCTGGTCACAGATCTCTAAACTCAATATTTCCAAACCACCTGCTGAATGGAACAAATAGTTCCGATTTATCAAAGGAATCATAGAGATTGGATTTACAGGAGTATGTATGAGCGTATTACTGGAACTTGTCGGATTAAGTGCAGGAGTAATAGGTGTTATTGCATGGGGCCCACAAATACGTCAAGTATGGGTGTATAAACGTCATGATGGTATTTCGATTCCGACGTTTGGAATCGTTGCACTATCCCTAAGCCTATGGCTTATCTACGGTATTGCTATCGAATCGCTTGCAATGATAATTGCTAATATCTTAACCTTGACAGTTATTCTAGTCGTCATTATTGGAGTTTTAAGATGTAGGCGTTCTGAAATAAATCAGCCTAGAATCGATGATTCGCTTTCGTGAACTTCATATATGGTGGTGTTGTCGGCACTATGTAACCGATGGTTAAGTAGTGTGAGTTCATGGCTGGAGATAAAGACTGGGAAGACGATTTAATCGATCAAATGGTTGAGATGTTCAAGGGCATGGGAATGTCGCTTAGCAAAGATCAAGTTCGTAAATTAATGGAGCAGTTTAGATCACAGTTTGAAAATCTAGGCCTTGACGCTGAGAAGATTGCTAAAGGTGATGTTAACTTTAATTTTGACCTGTCTAATCTGGGTAAATTGTTTCAGTCCGGCCAATCGATGGAGGATATACTAAACAATCTGGGCGTAGATGTTCAAGTTGATGCCGCTCCTGTCGAAATTAAAACTCCAAAAATTGATATTGACGAAGAAGAGACTTTGAAACTCCCCGTTGATGATATATACTTAGATGGTTGGAATATGTGTGTCACAGTTGACTTCACATTGAAGCAGGACATAGAGGAAAATGAGGTTGAAGTTTCGCTAATTAGAGACGGTAATTTATTGAAAATTATGAAATCTTCTCAACCCAAACCAGTTGCAAAAATAGAATTGCCACATCCATGTGAAGATGTGGTTAACTGGTCTTTGACCAATGGTATTTTGGATGTCACTCTAAAGTTAACCCCCCAAGGCTCAGCCTTGGATGATGAAATTCCAGAGCCTGGTGAAGTAAGTGTTGACTTTGGCGATGATGATGAAGATGATGATGGTGGAATACCAATATTTTGAATAAAGGATGTGAAAAAATGAGTAAAGTAATAGGAATAGATTTAGGCACTACAAATAGTTGTGTTGCTACGATTGAGAATGGAGAAGCTGTAGTAATTGCTAACGCAGAAGGGGCGAGAACTACTCCCTCTGTTGTAGCATTTGCTAAAGATGGTGGAGAGCGTTTGATTGGGGTTACTGCGAAGAGACAAGCGGTGACTAATTCAGATAGGACTCTGTTATCAGTAAAGCGGCACATGGGTACAAAGTGGAAGACGAATGTGGATGACAAAGAGTACACTCCGCAAGAGATTTCCGCCTTCATATTACAAAAGTTGAAGGCTGATGCTGAGGCTTATTTGGGAGAAGAGATCAATCAAGCTGTAATTACATGTCCCGCTTATTTTACTGACGCACAAAGAACTGCCACCAAAGATGCTGGTCGAATTGCTGGACTAGAGGTTCTAAGAATAATCAACGAGCCTACAGCTGCTGCTCTTGCTTATGGTGTTGACAAGGATGATGATCAAACAATCTTAGTATATGATTTAGGAGGAGGTACTTTCGATGTTTCCGTTTTAGAAATATACCAAGTTGATGGTCAACCACAAATCGAAGTTAAAGCAACTGCTGGAAACAATAAATTAGGCGGCGATGACTTTGATGAGATGGTTATTGATTGGTTAGTTAAAGAATTTAAGAAAGATACCGGTATTGATTTGTCAAAAGATGTACAGGCAATGTCGAGATTGAAAGAAGCCGCTGAAAAGGCTAAAATTGAGCTTTCTGGGACCCAACAAACCCAAATTAATCTACCATTCATTACCATGGTTGATGGTCAGCCAGAACACCTTGATATTACCTTGACAAGGGCAAAGTTTGAAGATTTGATTTCCAAGTTGATTGAGAAAACTATGGCCCCTACAAGGCAAGCAATGAAAGATGCTGGAGTCAAGAAAGGCGATGTAGATAAGGTAATTCTTGTGGGAGGTTCTACTAGAGTTCCTGCCGTACAAGAGGCTGTAGAAAAAGAGGCTGGTAAAGCACCTTACAAGGGAATTAATCCTGACGAGGCTGTTGCTATGGGAGCAGCTTTACAAGCAGGTATTATCGCTGGAGACGAGAGTGTTTCGGATATTTTACTATTGGACGTTACCCCGCTGACATTGGGTATTGAGACTCTTGGAGGAGTTATGACTACTATGATTGAGCGAAATACTACTATTCCGGCACGCCGCTCTGAAATTTATTCAACGGCCAGTGATAATCAACCCGCAGTAACAATTCATGTTCTCCAAGGTGAGAGGGAATTTGCCAAGGACAATGTAACCCTAGGCGAGTTTACCCTGGTTGGGATACCTGCGGCACCAAGAGGCATTCCACAAATAGAAGTCACATTCGATATAGATGCAAATGGAATTGTTAATGTTAGTGCAAAAGACATGGGTACTGGAAAGGAACAATCCGTTAAAATTGAATCTCAGACTTCATTAAGCGAGGACGAGATTCAAGCTAAGATTGCTGAAGCGGAAGAATTTGCTGAAGACGATCAAAGAAGAAAGGCTAAAGTTGAATTGAGAAACATGGCGGATCAAGTTGTTTATCAAACTCGACGCACCTTGGATGAGGCTGCTGATAAGTTAGATGATTCTGAAGTTGATCCAGTAAAGGCTCAATTGGATGAATTAGAAAAATTAGTTCAGGATGATGAAGGTAAACCGCTAGATATAGAAGATATTGATGAGGCTGCAATACAGGCTAAGGTCAAAGAAGTCGAAGAAGCCATGCACTCAGTTTCCGCTAAATTATACGAGGCTGCATCTGCCGAAATGGCACAGCAAGATGGTTCTGGTGAAGATGGTGACATAGATGTTGGCGGTGACGATGTTGTTGATGCTGACTTCGAAGTTGTTGAAGAAGACGAGGATTGAGTCGCGCTTATGTCTATGATGCCGGTGGGCTGACTATGGGCGATGGTGAAATTCTCAAAGATACTACCCGTTCAACTGGCCGTGATGCTCTAAAAAAGAATGTCCAAGCCGCCATTGCTTTAGCAGGAGCAATAAGGTCAACTCTTGGCCCTAAGGGTTTGGATAAATTACTGATAGACGATGATGGTCGAACTTTAGTTACTAATGATGGAGTCACCGTTTTACAAACTGCTAAAGTAGAACATCCAGTTGCAAAAATGATTATTGGCGCATCCTCTTTACAAGATAAGATCGCTAAGGATGGAACAACTAGTACAGTTATTTTAGCTTCTGAAATGCTGAGAAATGCTTGGGAATTAGTTGTTCAGGGAATCCACCCTGCAGTAATTGCGCGCGGTTTTAGGATGGCTGAACAGAAAATTATCGAAGATATTGATGGTTTTTCTATTAATGGAACAGAGGAGTTATTCAAACTAGCTGCAGTGTCTGCTTTATCCGGCAAAGGTCATGATTCGCTAAAACAAACCGTGAGTGAATTATCGTTAAAGGCTGGCAAATTTGTTAAAACTGAAAATGGAAAAATGGATAAGCAAAAAATCAAGATTATATCTCAAACAGGAAGTGTAATTGAAGAATCGGAAGTCGTTCAAGGACTGGTTTTGGCAAAGAAGAGAATTGATTCATCTATGCCAAAAGAAATTCTAGATGGTTCGATTATGTTGATAGATGGTGGTTTAGAAAAGCGTTCTTTCTCTTCTGACATGAAATTAAATGTTACCACGCCCGGAGTATTAGAACAATTTAGAATTAAAGAACGTGAGATGTTGATGTCCCAAGTAAAACATTTGAAGAGTTTGGGGGTAAATATTGTCGCTTGTAAAGAAGGTATTGACGATGATGTCAAAAATGAGTTGGTAAAGAGTGGAATTCAAGCATTTCGCAGAGTCGCAAAATCTGACCTAGATTTGGTTTCTATGTCATGTAGTGCGACAGTCGTACATGATGTAATGACTGCGACAAAAGCCAATATAGGATCTTGTCGATCAAGTAGTAATAAGATGGTTGGCGGACTAGAACATTGGATAGTAAATGGCGATGGTTGTGGCGCTACAATCATCGTAAGAGGAAGTACGGTTGATATCGTTGGTGAAGTCGAGCGTTGTTTCGATGACTGCCTTGGTGTAATTAGCCAAATGTATGATGATAATAGGTTGCTTCCAGGAGGAGGTGCGAGTTATGTTGCCTTAGCGAGATCTCTTCGAAGATATGCGGAAACAATACCAGGCCGTGAACAATTAGCAGTCGCTGCTTTTGCCGACGCATTAGAAGTTATTGTGAGAGTTTTAGCTGAAAATGGCGGCTTAGACCCTATTGAGTCTCTACTCTCAGTAGTAGCAAAACAAACAAGTGAGGATTTACATCATTATGGAATCAATTTGTATAATGGAGAAATTGAAGATATGGTGGCGAATGGAATCATTGAACCATTAGGTATAGTTAGACAAGCGATTATTGGGGCCACCGAGGCATCCATTTCGATATTAAGAATTGATGATGTTTTATGGGCTAAACAGGATATTGAAATTCCTGAGATTACCCCTTAACCCCGTAAAAACCGCAAATTTTGTGAAAATATCGGGACAGTACTTCAAATAGGGAAAGAACCCCCCAATTGATGATGGGCACTAGTGAATCGATTAGCGTAGGCATTGATGATATTGCAATTCATTTTCCTAAATTGTATATGGATATGAGGGATTTTGCAGACTTAAGAGGTGCCGATTATGGTAAGTTGAACAAGGGATTAGGGCTCAAAGCAATGGCCATTCCTGATGTTCACGAGGATACTGCTACAATGGGAGCAAATGCTGTGATGAACTTGATTGATAGAAATGGTATCGATCCAAAAAATATTGGTAGGATGTATCTAGGTACAGAATCCGCATTAGATGGGGCCAAACCTACAGCAACATATATTCTAGATATGTTAACTCAAAGATATTCAGAAAGATACGGTAAAGAGTGTTTCAGAAACTGTGATGTTGTCGATATGACTTTTGCATGTATTGGTGCTGTTGATGCCCTACATAACACATTGGATTGGGTCGCCCGATCATCTGAAAAAGATGAAAGAATTGGAATTGTTATTTTCTCTGATAATGCAAAATACGCTTTAGAATCTGCTGGAGAATATACTCAAGGCGCCGGCGGTGGGGCATTATTGATTAGAAGAAACCCTAGATTACTAGAGATTCCCGATTGTATTGGCGTATCAACGACTCCTGTTCATGATTTCTTCAAACCAAGAAGAGAGGTTTCTCTAAGGTCTATTATTACCAATGTAATGACCTTGGCTCAAGAAACTGGACAGTCAATAAAGAAAGGAATTGTTGAGAGAATGATCAGGCATTTGCCCGCTTCAACTGTTAGAAAACTAGGTATCTTCGCTCATGGTGAAGAAAAAGTCAGTGTTCATAGAGATGAGCCAGTTTTTGATGGTCAATTCTCTAATCGTTGCTATCAACAAGCAGTTAGACAAGCGTTCCATAACTTTTCACAAAAGGCCGAAAATATGGGCCGTTATAATTTTGAAAGTGATGAAAGATTAACCGAACAATGGGGTAGGATAATTATGCACTTACCGTATGCTTTCCAAGCAAAGAGAATGTTTCCAGACGTCTTTAGACATGATAGAGAGGGTACAGAAATGTGGAAGGAAGTTGCCGAACAACTTGGTCCGTCACCAGAATTCCATAATTCGGAAGACCCTGTTATAATCGAGATATGGGAAAAGGCGATGGATGGGTACAGAAGAGCCATTTCTAAGACCACTGAGTATTTGGAATTCCATGCTAGTAGAATCGAGAAAGGTCAGCGCGCAAGCAGCCTAATTGGTAACCAATACACAGGCTCAATCTTCCTTGCATTAATGTCAACATTTGAATCTGATTTGGAAGAGAATGTTAATCTTGATAATATGCTATTCGGGCTCTGTGGATATGGGTCTGGGGCTAAAGCAAAGGTGTTTGAAGGTAAGGTAAGCCCAAGGTGGAGAGAGGTTGTTTCAAGATGGCATCTCTTCGAACGCCTAGCTGGAAGAGTTGCTATCGACCACATCACATATGAAAATCTTCACAAAGGTTTGCAAGATGGAAGTGTCTTAGAGCCTGAGGGTGAGTTTGCATTGGTTGAAATCGGTGAAGAAGGGGTTCAAGAAGGTGCAAGAAAGTACAAGTGGATCGGCGTTTAGAATTTTAAAACTACTTTGCCACAATTTCCACTCATCGCCAACTCTACTGCATCCTCAAATTCCTCAAATGGCATTCTGTGAGTGATTAAAGTATCAATATCGATTTTTTCTTGTTCCAACAATTCTTTCATTTTATCCCAGGTAGACCACATCTTCCTTCCATTTATCCCTTTGAGATGTAAATATCTAAACACTACATCATTCATTGGTACGCTAGGTGTATTGTTTCCATACACCGATAAAATGTTGACATACCCTCCCATCCTAGTGCTTTTTATTGCGTTGGAAAGTGCTTGCGGTGATCCTGAAAATTCACACGAATTATCGACTCCTCGGCCCTCGGTATTTGATAAAATTTCTTCGATAATATCGTTATCTTTACCCAGCACAAGGTCCGCTCCAAGTTTTTTTGCTAAATTCATTCTTTCTTGATTATCCCAGTCGATTGCAATTACTTTACTAGCGCCCATTGCTTTAGCGGCATTTACTGCAAATAATCCAATAGGGCCAAGTCCGTGAATTGCAACTGTTGAATCTTTAACAGGCCCTCCGGTTAATGTATGAATTGCGTTACCGAGGGGGTCTTGAATTGAGGCGTTTTCCATACTGAGGTTCTTAGGTAGTGTACGTGCATTGATTGCTGGAACTGTGAAATAAGGAGCGAAGGCTCCATTAGAATGAACGCCGAAAATTTCTCCTTTTTCACAGACATGCGCATTTCCTTCATCGCACCTTGGGCAATCCCAACATGCCAAATGGCATTCTATAGCAACTTTATCTCCAATTTTATGGGATTTTACATTATCTCCCAGAGCAACTATAGTTCCACAAGTCTCATGCCCAGTGATTGTACCTAAAGGCACATTATCTCTGGCCCATTGATCCCATTTCCAAATATGTATATCTGTGCCACATATAGAAGTAGAATGGGTTTTGACTAAAACCTCGTTTTCAGTAGGTTTAGGAGTTGTATGATTCTCTAATGAAAAACCTCCTTCTTCATCGCCAGACTTCGTCCAGCCGAGCATGATTTTGGGTATTTCTTCCATTGGCCCCGAACATAGGTTATGCAATGGGCTCTTTGATAGTTCGCTATTGTTGAATTTACATTTTGGCAAATTTCTTGATTTTATTAGGTATATTGATTAAGGGGGTATCGATGGTGAAAATCCCGTTGGTATGTCATGAAGTACGTCGTGGTCAGCGGAGGAGTTCTTTCTGGGCTCGGTAAAGGAGTCACTGCGAGCAGTATTGGAGTTTTGCTAAAAAGTGCTGGCCTAAAAATAACGTCAGTGAAAATAGATCCTTATCTAAATAGCGATGCAGGAACTATGTCGCCATTTGAACATGGGGAAGTATTTGTCCTAGATGACGGGGGTGAAGTCGATCTTGACCTCGGAAATTATGAACGGTTTTTAGATATTAATTTGGCTAGAAATAATAATTTGACAACTGGGAAAATATACTCAAAAGTAATCGAAGCTGAAAGAAGGGGAGATTACCTGGGCAAAACTGTTCAAGTTATTCCACATATTACAGATGCTATCCAAGATTGGATTGAAGAGGTTGCACATGTTTCTGCAGATGGAAGTGATGGGCCCCCTGATGCTTGTATTATTGAGCTTGGTGGCACTGTTGGAGATATAGAGTCCGCACCATATATTGAGGCTCTAAGACAATTTCAATTTAGAGTTGGGAGAGAAAATATTTCATTTGTTCATGTATCATTAGTTCCTGTAATGGGCCCAGTTGGAGAGCAAAAAACCAAGCCAACACAGCATTCTGTTAAAGAATTAAGAGGATTAGGAATTACTCCCGATATTCTTGTATGTAGATCTACCAGCCCTATGACTGAAGAAACAAAAGAAAAATTAGCAGCGTTTTGTCATGTTTCTCCTAATGCAGTAATGTCTACTCATGATGTTCCTAATATCTATCATGTCCCATTAATGCTTGAAAGTCAAGGGCTATGTAAAATATTGAATGTAGACTGTAATGCAACTAACCTACTTTCAGAGTGGAGGGCGATGGCATTGAACTTAGACACGTTAACCGAAGAAGTTAGTATTGCTATGGTTGGTAAATATACAGAATTATCAGATGCTTATCTATCTGTGATTAAAAGTCTTCAACATGCGGCGATGGAAGTTAATCGTAAATTAAATATTAATTGGATAGAGGCAAGTCATCTAGAAGAATCTTGGAAAAATAATAATTCTAAAGAGTTTGAAGATTCTTGGAAAATTTTGAAATCGTCTGATGGAGTACTAGTCCCTGGTGGATTTGGAGATAGAGGAATTGAAGGGAAAATATTGGCTGCCGAATATGCTAGAACTTCAAAGGTGCCATTTTTAGGAATTTGTCTTGGGTTACAAATTGCTACAATTGAGTTCTGTCGAAACGTTCTAAACTTAACTAATGCAAATTCTACGGAATTTGAAGATAATCCAGCCTATCCAGCGGTAATTTTCATGCCTGAAATTTCTACAACCCATCTTGGGGGAACGATGAGGTTGGGTAGTAGACCAACATTATGGCAAGTAGATAATTGTAAGATTAAGTCTCTTTATGGGGAAGGGGAAAGTGTTGATGAGAGGCATCGACACAGATACGAAGTAAACCCTGATTTGATTAACGATATCGAGGAAGCGGGATTGGTATTTGTCGGTAAAGATGAAACTGGTCAGAGGTGTGAAATATTTGAATTAAAAGATCACCCCTACTATGTTGGAGTTCAATTCCATCCAGAATTCAAGTCACGGCCGGGTAATCCTAGCCCCCCTTTCTTAGGTTTACTAATGGCTTCATCCGGTAAAAAAATCAATTAAGATTCTAATACTCTGATTACTCTAGTTGTTCGATATCCTTGTAACAATTTGATAAATCTTTTTTCTTGGAACTTTAAATCCAGTTCAGGATCACCTGTGTCAATTCTCAAGAAGTTTAACCCTATCAATTTAGAAGGAGTTGCGACACCTAAAATTGACTTGTGCCCAATTGCTCTCAGAACGTTTGGAGATAACTGTAAATTTCCACGGCCAATTAAGAATCCTTGGCCACCCATAGGTGAAAGAAGTAAGAGTTTTTCACCCTCATATGGTTGTATTTTTTCCAATAATTGTTGTTCGTTAAGATCACAAAAGACCTCTCCTTTATGATAAATATCGATTCCAAGCAATGTGAGATCTAATCCTAGATGCTTTCCTATACGGTTTATTGTCCCCCCACTACCCAATATAACCATCAAATTTTTATTTTCATTAATCAAATCTGAAATATGGTTAGAGAGGCCTTCAATGATTTCGTCCTCCGAGGCTCTCTCAACTTGTTGTTTAGAGCCTTGCATAAAGCGTGGGCTTGATGGAGTCCATGCCTCTCCATACATTTTCACTTTCCATTCTCCTTTCAAATATACTTCTTCATCTAGATCCATCACTTCTGTAATACTCGATAGTAAATCTCCTTGTAAAAATGAAAGTAGCACTTCTGCTGCTGCATTGGGCGTGGTAGCAAAACATCCTGAATGCATCTTTACGCCGCCAGGAACTCCAATCAAAGGCGTTTCATCACCTTTCATTGCATTAACAATATCGCGTGTAGTACCATCTCCGCCAGCATAAAGGATCACATCTACTTGACTAGATAGTAAATCATTTACTAGTTTAGAAGTGTCTTCAGCGGAGGTATCTTTGGGTGAATTTCCTAAATTTGTATAATTAAATTCATTTAACCAATCCCCGCCCATTCTGCCTTTCCATGTGAAAATTTCAGGAGTTATGTTGGACCTATTTAATCCGCTATTCAATAATTGGTTTAACTTAGCCATACATTGCGACATTCGGGGCCCTGCTCTATCTTCAGCGCCAGCAGCTCTTGCTTCTTTGGCACGCCCATCACTGCCTTTGAAGCCTAATCTGCCGCCTAATCCGGCATCGGGATTGACCAGCACTCCAACTCGCATGGTTGAGCCAAACGGTCAATATTGAAGAATCCCTTCATAGAAATAATCAACTAATAAGAGAATTAATTTGATAGTTGAGTATCCAATATCATGGCTCGGAACAAAGATATTCCAAATCTCGAGGCCGCCTTAGAGAGAGATTTCTCTGAATTGAAAGCTGGTGAAGAGAATATTAAAATCGAAGAAAGTAAAAAAAAGGTATCGGAAGAGGTTCTTGAGCCTAAATATGGCTTGAAAATAGATGCTGTTGAATCACGTGAAAAGTTTATTTCAAAACCTATTGAGGCGACTAAGAAGATTGTTGAAGACTCAATAGAAGTAAAACAAAATGAAGATACCAAAAAAGAAGATGTCGCCCCTATTAAGGAGAAGGAAATTCTCAATGAACCAACAAGTAAAATTGGCGACGATTTTGATGTTGGATGGTAATTGATAGTAAAGTTCTATTCTATCGGCCGCCTGCTAATTTTATGCGAGTTGCAGTAGTTACGGGAGCAAACAGAGGGATAGGTAATTTCTGGACTTCTAAATTGATTGATGATGGTTGGAAAGTTTATGCTGGATTTCGAAATAATTTAGATGGTTTAGAAGTTATTGAAAATAAAAACTTGATTACTGTCCAACTTGATGTTACTGATAATGATTCAATAGCTAACTTCTCCTCAAAAATTGAAGAGGATATTGATTTACTAATCAATAATGCTGGAGTCCCAGATGGAAGATGGAGGTCAATTGAAGAAATTGATGACGAGTGGGCATTGGAAGTGATCAATACTAATTCTCTAGGTCCTGTAAGAATGGTTAGATCATTGTATCCAAAATTGAAGGGTGAAAATTTAACAAAAATTATCATGATTAGTAGCTTAATGGGCTCTATCGACGATTGTAAAATGGGTAGGTCTTACGCTTATAGAGCATCTAAGACCGCATTAAATATGTTCGCCGTTTCGATGAAAAAGGAATGTTTTGACGATAACATCTCTTTCTTGATTTTACACCCTGGGTGGGTAAAAACTAGAATGGGTGGGGATCGTGCTCCTGTAGAGCTTGAAGATAGTGTAAAGGGAATGATGCATCTAGTTGAACATCATACATTGAACGATAGTGGTAAGTTCCTATCTTTTAATGGGGAAGAAATAAACTGGTGAAGTTATTTATTGCCGTTTTTTAGCCCTAATATGGCTGGAAATAATGGTGATGGTTTACGCTTTTTTCAAGTCAAAATTAGTAATAAGCAAGCGCAGCATTTGCCAGGTTCGGTAATTAATGATTATTTTTCCAAAGTTGAAATGATTGCTGGGCTGGGGCCTGTTGATACAATCCCAAGATGTATTGCAAGAGTGGAATTTGATGACCCCAAAAAATTGGAAGAAAATGATAAATTGAAAGATAGTTTTCAAATTGAAAATATATTATTGAAAGGTCAAAATTTTGCTTATGTGATGGTTAAAACCCCGGGAACTATTCAAATGATGATCGCTAAAGAAGATGAATGTTGGGCTGTTCCTCCAACATTCCTTTCAAAGGAAGGGGGATTTTTTATGACTATTCAAGGAACTTCTAAGGGGTTAAAATATGCAAGAGATAGTTTGGTTTCCTTGATTCCCGAAAAAATAGAAATGAGAATTTCAAAAACAATCAGTGCTGATTGGATTGCTGCCCCTAAATTACCAGAAAGGAGGCATGTTGTGATGAGGACTGCTGTTGAAATGGGGTACTATGATACTCCAAGAAAGTGTACACAAAAAGATGTGGCTGAATTATTGGGTATACAACAAGGAACTGTTGCAGAACACTTACAATATGCTGAGAGTGTGATTGTTAATTCTTGGGCCAAGCAAATCTCACTTTCATAGTCCTCTTACGGTTAATATTGTTGCCAAAACAAGTAATAATATTCCCAGTATGGTAAAAGAAGTTTTCAAAAAGCCTGGTTGTTCAACTTTAGATTTTATTTTAGAACCAAGGCTTGACCACAACAACATTGCGATAATCCCTCCAGATGTAGTTATAGATGAAATTATGATTATCCCTAAAACTCCGCCGCCAAAATCACTTAAGAATTTAGACATTATCATGAACACCATTATCCATTCCTTTCCATTTACATATTGCATTAAAACCCCGGTTTTGAAGCCAATTTTTGGCATGCTTTCGGGGAATTCAAGAACCTTGTTTGAACGTCCAAGAAGTAAAATTGCAATGGCTATCAAAAACATGAAAATAGATCCTATTATGTTAAGAATTATTCCTGTAGTACTATCTTCATCAAAAGAATCTACTGCCAATCCACAAATAAAATGGATTGAGATAAAACCTACTGCCATTCCTGTAATTAACGAATAATTGCTCTTCTTGCCATGTATTGCTGCATGAACTGTACAAGTTATGTTATTGGGGCCAGGAGTAATTAGTCCCGCACATAATAAGGCTAGCAAATATGCTAAAGCCTCCCATTCCATAAACGGGATAAGAGGATTTATCGTATAGTTTTTTGGAAAATAACAATAAATATGATTATCAATTATAATATGTACAATTTGACTATGGGGGATGATTTGCCACTTTTGACCATGGTTAAATCAAAAGAAATCAGTGAAAGTCCTGAAAGATTAGCAAATGAATCTGTTGAGTTGTTAAATACTCTAACTTCACTATGTTCATTTTATACTATTGAAGATTTTGTAAGTTTCATTTTCTCAGAAAAATTCACACGGTTAATTGACTATGATGATCCATGGGTAGTTTTCGAGATTGGTTTATATTTAGATCATCAGAAAAACATTCAATTCATACCTTCAAAAAATAATTATCTATTTGTTGATAATGTCAAAATTGATTGGAATAATGGCTCTCTAAGTAGTAAAAATAGAGATGAAATTACCTCTGAATTAGGTAAGTGGTGTGAAGTGGCATTTAATCCAAATTCGAGATTTGAATAATCAGTAAAATAGAGAGCAGCAAGTTAAGGAACCATCTCCTGCTCTAAATTGACTAACATCAATAATTATCGGTTCTAAACCCATTTCTTCCAGTTTAGCAAGAACGGTTGGGTATCCTTTTGCAACTAGTACTTTGTTTTCTGGTAGCCCTATAGTATTACATCCATAGGTTTCTTGTTCTGGCATCCAATAGACATTAGAGCCTTCTGGAAGTTCTCCAAAAGCATCTTCGGCAAGCATTCCTTTAGGTGCTATAATTGCATTATCTGTAGGGGTTGATGCTATGCTGGTTAGATGTAATGCGCCTTCGGGGATGTCAATAATCCTCAATTCATAATTTAGATGATGAAGTAAATCTTCTAGTTCTTTTATTCCCTCATCATTAGTTCTAGAAGAACGCCCAACAAAAAATAAATCTCCAAGACGAAGTATGTCGCCTCCATCCATTCGGGCATTGCCGCTCATTCGACAAATTTGTGCACCGCCCATTTTTTCAATTAGATAGTCCGCTATTGGTGGTTGCTCATTTACTCTTGATGGATGGCCTGGTACAGGGAGTAAAACATGCCCATCGATAATTACTGCTTGGTCTTCAACAAAAATACAATCTGGATGGTTTTCGTCTGCTGGTAGAACTGTAACCTCTATTCCATTTGCTCGCATTGCTTCACAATACGCATTGTGCTGAGCTCTTGCAAGTTCAATATCAGTTGGCCCACTGCCAAAGTAATTTGCCATTGCTGAATGATATGAATCGGGAACTGAGCGGGTTAGTGCTCGGCTCTTCTGATTCAATCGAACAGTTGCCATGATTGAATCCCGCAGATAACCCCTCTTAATGATTAGCCCTTTAACGGAATTTGGTTTCCTAAACCTGTAAAATGAGAGTGTCAACTATCATCCATTTGAGAAACTAGTTCTAGTAAGTCTTCTTGGACAAGATCGATAATCCAATCATAATCTCCCCACCAAATTCTTTGATATCCGTTATGGTCTATCAGAATTGTTCCTGTAGAGTGTTCAATATCATAATCACCAGGGTGGTGCCTACCTGATGTTTCTTCAGTCTGATTTGTTTCAATTGAAAATCCAACATTGAAATTATTCCAAACCCCACTTAATTCTTTGAATTCCGGGGATTCAGCATCGATATCATTTATTGTTAAGTGTGTCCAATTAGACTTGGTTCCTAATTTCCATTCGGTTAGAATTGATGTGTTGTCTCTCCATGGGTCAACTGTTATTGTCAGAAATTCTATTTTATCAAGTTGTGATTGATTTAATGCTTCGTGGACAATCCTAAGGTTATGAGTTACTATTGGACAAATATCATAGCAATTTGTGAATAAAAATGCAATGATTACAACTTTACCTTCAGTTGATTCTTTGAAATTATATGTTTGATTATCATTTGTTATCAGTGTGAAATCATCGGCAGTCTTGCCATTTTCGATTAAATCACCATGGAAACTACCATAAAATTCTGAATCGGAAGTAGACATGCAGCCTGGGGTGCACATTATTATGGTCAATAATACGGCAATTAAGCTTCGATTCAAATTCTCACCTCAAATATCGTAACCTAAATATGGCTTATCTATATCTAATTGTGTAACATAAAGCCCTGTAGAAATACAAGATGAATATGTTAAGCCGTTGTGATGCTCTACCGCCCATAGGTAAGGCACCCATGAGAAATCATAGAAATCCGAGCCAAGTACTTGACCATCTTCTCCATGTGGTAGGTACCATGCTACGGTTGCTTCTGTATGTGTGGCGACTCTATCTTCGGGATTGGTTGGAGATACTAAAGTCTCGATATCTACAACCCATAAACCAGCGTGATAATGGGAGATATACAACCTTCCATCCCATGTCCCGCCTCTACTTTGATCTTCGATCTCAGTTGTTGGGAAATAGGCGCTATCTAGATTGTGAGGGGAAAATAACAACCATTCATCGTCGTGTGGGTGATCAACGCAGTCAGCACCATAACAATGGTCATTAGCAGTTGGGATCTCCCAATCTCTAATCAGTTTCGGTTTGAATTTAAATTGCCCATCTTCTAATGTATATTCAGTGGTGTCGATTAGATATATAATTCCGGTTCCAACGCTTGTTGAAAGAACTTCAACCGCTGCAGTAGTAACGTGAACTGGTTCATCTGAATAACCTAGGTGTGATAGGTCTAGCATTTCTGGGAATGGTTCTGCATAATGAATGTATGAAACTCTACCACCATTTTCGTTTCCAGTTGTTCCACTATCTGGTTGGCCGTCTCCATCCAAGTCTAAGAAATCCATCCATAGACCGACCTCTTCGGCCCGCCACCTACATTGTACTGGATTACCAACTCCTGTTTTACACAAAGTAGCGTGGATTGTATATTCTTCGGGCGAATTAACTGGATGTGGCACGTCGGAAACATCTGCAATTCTAAGTCCAGCTTCCCAATAACTACCATAGATGAATGTTCTACCAAATCTAGGATCGTTAGGGTCTTCTCCAGGCCATAATTGCACAGTCATATCGTGGATGTAAATCCATCCACCCCTGGTAGTTTCCCATGCAACTTCATACTCTCCAACTTTGATTATCGTATGGCCTAAGCCCGAGGCGGGGACTCCTGGTAGGTTTCGTGATGCTGAACCGTCTAAATTTAAGTGGGCTATAGTGACTCCACCACAGGCTTCTCCAATCGCATCTTCACATTGTTCATAATCTGGATTTGCAACAAAGATATACCACTCTCCATCAATCATGTGAGTGTAAAGATTGTGTGGGCCACTAGGGTGGTCTGCGTCATACCAAGAATCTATCCAAACTGGGTTCTCCTTGTCAGTTACATCGATTAGAGTTACACTTACTTGGGCTGGGTCGCTCCAGTCACCTACATTTGGATCTGCATAACCAGGATCTATCAATTGGTTTTGTTGGATGATAAATTCTCGCCCGTTGTATTCTAGGTATTTTACGTCGAGAACTTGTGTGTTTGGATCTGAATATTTGCCCATAACTGTGGTGTTATTGGGGTTGGTGACATCAACTATGTGCATATCATTCCAGCCGGCAAGATAAGCATAAGTTTCGCCATCAGGGGTTGTAGCAACTTGAACTTCTGCATTACCCGGAGTAGTTAGTGGATTAAAGTCTAGTAATTCCATATTTGCTGTACCTGCTTCATGTTGAGAAGCATTGGAGTGGTCATGCCCTTCGTATTGGTAAAGTGGGTCATTATCGTTGAATGAAATTACTGAATCTGTTTGTTTTTCTGAATCTGACCCTGAGAAAACATACACTGTGCTAGAGACAAATAGCGTAACTAAGAACGCCGATAATAGCACCTCTTTGGTCCGCATGTATAGTATGCGAGAGTATCTTCCGTTTTGACTTTATGTTATTGAGTATTGGCCGGTAATGATGCGGGGACATAAGTTTGGACTAATTGTAGTGGCATCTCTAATGATGTTAACCTCTATACCATTGAATGTAGGGGCGCATACACCAAGTATAATCACCTCTAATTTATCTGAAAATGGCCCTATGCCTTCAAATATTACTGAAACAACTGATTTTTTTGAAGGAGATTCGGTGTATTTTAGAATGGGTGATAAGGGTGAAAATGTAACTATGCGGGTAAGTATTGATTTAGACGGGGACGGTGTTTTTAATCAATCAAATGATGTGTTTTCAAATTGGTTGAATTTTTCATGTGAACTGAATGAGAATGGTACTGAACTATTAGATGAGAATTGTTCAATTTCATTTACTTACCAATTTTCAGCAAATAATTCAACCGGCACATACTATTATCAAGTTGAAAGAAGGGTTGAAGAAAACTACACTAATTCTTGGATAAATACGATTTATGTTGGAATAGATATTCATTTAGAAGATGGTGTTCCAAATATTGGTGACTGTTTTGGCGCTGGTTGTGAGGAAGGTTCTGAAGATTTGGTCGAGTCAGAATCAGATAGTTTTGAATTAGGACTGGTGCAAATTTTAATGATAATTTCAGCTATTGGTGTAATTGGATTGTCTATCAGTATTATCAAAGAGAATAAACAATCTGATGAAAAATGGGCTTCTCAAAATCAAGATTGGAACCAATCTAGTGAAGAGTAAATCACTCACTGGTTTCATACAATGGTGGATAGAGGAAGTTTTCATTTACATCTTCATCCATTTGTACTACATAGACTCCTGTTACCATTTCGGAAATGAAGAGGAAGCCTCGAGGATCATATTGTAGCCCCCAATCGAATGGGATCATACAAGATGCCCAACAATCAGCCATATCATATCCTAAAGTTTCCTTAGGGTTGTCAATCCATGTTGGTCCTGCTGGTAAATAGTACCCCATGGTTTTTGTTTCCGCTAATTGCTCAATTGCTGGGAATCCGATTTCTGGTGCTGGAACACCGTCAACCCATTGGACATCTTGCCAAATTTGACTATGGTCAGTTACCCAATTACCAGCGTGGTAATGAGTCCAATATACATGGCCATTTGTTCCAGTATCTCCGTTATGAGGGCTGTAAATATATCCTCCTGGGATGTAATGATGCTCATGAACGCTCCCATCTGGTAGAATACTAGTGCCTGGTAATTTCCACTTACTAAGTAAGAATGGGTTTGCTGGATCGGTAGTATCAATTGTCCAGATATAGCCAGTGTGATTAGTGTTAGTACCATATTCAGGAGCAATTAGTGTTAGATGTCTCCAATTGATTCCAAATATTGGGTCTTCTGGACCAGTTCCACACTCATCATCCCATGTTTCTACAGGGTCAAATTCAGCAGCACCGTTACAGAGTAAGTGCTCGTATGGAACTGCGTAGTGAATCCAACCATTGCCGTTCAATGCCCCGCTACTGCCGCCCCATTCTTCAGGAGTCATATTTGCGTGTCCGCCGCCATTTGGACCATACCAACCATCATCAGCACTAGGGCAGCCTAGCCAACGTCCGACTTCATTGTCTTGTGGCCAAGAAATTCCTTCAGGGTCTGGAACTTCTGGTGGATTTGATACATCAACAATTCTTAGCCCGGCATCCCAGTAAGAGATGTAGAGAAGTTTCTGTCCAGTTATTGGATGAATGTGGAATACATTGTCGTGATTGAAAATAGATCCGCCGCAAGTGGTCTCGGGCTCAGGTGAATATCCGCCCCAGCGTAGAATTTGTCGGCTATCATTTTGCTGTTCATCTGTAGATGTGGGGTTCCAAGACTCAAATCCAAGAGGAACATAGAAGATTTGAGTTCCCTTGTAAAATGTACCTGAATCTCCTTCAACCATTTCTGGGTATGGGTCAGCTCCATAGAGGAAAAGGTGGCATTCTTCTATTGACCATAATGGATTTGCTGGCTCCCAATCACAATCTACATGCATGTCTTGGTTATGGAATCCTGCTGGTGGGTTATTCCACTCTGCAACCTTGATTGGTTCGTTCTTGTTAACAACAGATATCACATCTAAGCGGTTTGCTCCACTGTTAGCATCGTCATCTTGAGGAATTGGATCTAAGTCACTGTTAGTAAGTTCGTGATTGACCAAAACCCAGTTGTTGTCTGGCGTCACTTTGATGTCAATCATACGGCCAACTTCAGCGTAATATGTTGAGAGTAGTGTGATGTTGTTTGGTTTTGAAATATCTAAAATTTCGAATTGATTGTATGATGAAACATAAGCATAGCATCCACCCGTTCCATCGGGATTCTTTACACAGTCTTCCATGAAATTACCTTCAATTGCGATTTCGGAAGAATCACCTGGAGTGGGTCCGACATTCTTGTATTCAGGATAGCATGGGCGACCTGCTGTATTGTCTAGTTCTGCTGGTGGCGCAACATTACCATCACAATTCAGATTGTGATAGTCAATTAATTGCATATTACTAGTTGCTAGACGGTGGGCTAGTAAGTCGGTATGGCTATGGTTATCGTCCTCTATTTCAACAACCGGGTCTATCCAATCTTCAGTTGTGGACGTTGATGATGTATCATCACTACCACTTGACATGGCAAAATATGCACCCATTGAAATCAAACTAATTGTCACAAGTCCAACAATCGCATAAACGATAATTTGGTCTGCCGCATTAGAATCTCTAATCAAGCCTTGGTTACGCATGGCGCGGTGTAAGAACGGTATTATTTGAATTGATTGAGTACTCGTATACTGCGATTATTTATTTAGAAGTGCCTGTCATTGTTGATTATGGCAGCGAGAAGTAAATGTTTTATTTTGTTAATTTTACTTTCATTAGTTAGCAGTACTATGGTTTCTAGTGTGCAAGGTCATACTGCAAGTGCATTTACAGTATTGATTAAAGAAAATGAATTATCGCCAAATGGCCCAGATATAATACAAAACGATTCTATTATTTGGTTTAATATTGATAATTCCTCAAATTTAACTCACAGAGTTGTATATGATCATGATGGTGATGGTTTGTATAATGGAACATTTGATTGGGATTCTGGAGAATTACACGCATACTGTGAGAGGGACGAAAATAATAGTAAAATAGATTCAAATTGTTCTGATACGTTCATGGTGATCTTTGATTTAAATTGGTCTGTTGGAAATTATACATATCAAAATATCCGCTCGGATAATGTTTCTTTCAATGGAACTATACAATTATCTGCTGATACGGCCGATCATATGGAGCCAGATTTACCTGTAATCGGTAGCCAATTTGGCGTTAACAATGGTGAAGATGATAATCAAGAAAATGTAGAAAGTAACGACGAGATGACTCCAGAAAAAATGCTTCTTTATGTTGGATTATTTACGGGGATTACATCGGTTGGGTTGTTAATTTTACTCGTTATTAGAAGATCTAATGATGATGATAACCAAGAAACTGTAAGTGAATCAGAGTAATTTCTAATTGATTAGCCTTCAATTAACGGACACATGTCATCAGTATCATCAATGATTACTGTATTTGCCCAAAGAAATTTATTTCTTGGTAATTCACTCTTAAGCTTACAATATATTCTAACTGTAGTAGTAGACATATTAACAATATTACATTGTTATTGGAAGTATATCAAAGAATCGGTTAAAAATGACTTTTTTAACCTATGATGTTCATAAAGTGGAATTAAATTGTTGTAAAGTGGTAATATTTTTTGTTTTTATGTTTTTTTCGGGTAAAAATTTTTAATTCGTATTTTGAACTTTTAACCGATGGTTTGAGGTTGGGATTTTGATTCGGAGGTTCATGGCGAGTGGGAGATCTTATCAAGCAATGCTGCTAGTTCTGGTTTTTTTATCAGCATCATTGTCTGGATGTTTTTCTAATAATGATGGGGAGGGTGTAGCTGATCAAGATTCTCTTAATATTACACCAGACCCTTTGACTGCTGGTATTTTTCAAACTGTTAATTTCGAAGCTGATGATGATATGAGAGTGTTAGTTCCATATTTGATATTGGAGCCAAGCACTGGATATGTACAAAATGGTACTGTTTTAGATTTACAAGAAGGTGAAGAAGTTGAAATTATAGTTCTTATACCTCCGCGCATAGACTCTTTTGTTGTATTAGTAGGTGAACCTGGACGAGAGTATTTTCCAATTAGGGATGGAAATATATCTTGGGCAACTTGGATTGAAAATGGTATGGTAAGTTCCAAGGGAGTGAAAATTACTGAGAGTGAGTTTGAAGGTGGTATGTTACAACTATCAAATAGTTCTGAAACTGGAGGTTCGGTATCGGCAAAGGTTGCTTCGATAGTTAGACCCATGTCAGCGAGCGTTTCTATTGAAAATGGTGGTTTGCATAGTACTGGTATAGTTAGCGGATTTGAAACTTTTAACATGCTATCTGTACTTTCTGATGAAACCGTAGATCCTTTCGATGTTTGTGATGGTGCAAAGGGTTACTTGAACCGCTGGGCGGGAATGGGTAGCCCAGGGTATGAATGTGGGGCTGATTTCTTAGTTGCAGAATTTACCGAATACGGATATGATAACGTAGAAAGGCATCGTTTCCAATACATTGAAGGGAATCCTGAAGCATACAATATCTGTGCATACAAAGAGGGTTATGAATATCCTGATGAATGGATGGTTATTGGTGCTCACTTCGATATTGCGCCAATAGTTGCTCCTACGCCTGTAGATATGGGTGCACCTAGAGGATATGGCACTCGTGTTGGAGCATATGATAACACAGTTGGAACTTCTGTTGTACTAAATATGGCTGAAGCGATGTTTGATATTCCTACAAGAAGAGGAATTGTGTTCTGTTTGTGGAGTAGTGAAGAAGGTGGAAAAAGAGGTAGTATAGCTTGGGTTGATGATATACCTGATGATATTACAATTTCAAATTACATCAATATTGACATGGGTGGCGTAAATTGGCCTGGAAACGGTACTCCTTCTGATAGAGTCGGACCTGATGGTGGTGGTTCATATCCAGCAAGTCAGGAGAATTGGCCTTTCAGAGTATATATCGGGCCTGACACTGAAGAGGATGTTATCAATCAACCAAAGATGGTTTATCTTGCTGAATGGTTAGCTGGAGATGCATTGGGTATTGAAGAACAATTAGCCGTTCTAAACGGAGAGTTGAATGCCGCGTGGGTTGCGGCGGGAGAGCCGGGTGTGATCATAAACGAAGCAACAACTGCTCGAAGTGACCACGCATCTTTCCAAGCAATTGATACTGTTACGGTTGGATTTGGTGGATTGGTAGATGGGTATGATTGTTATCATCAGACGTGCGATACGATTGATGAAATGGTGTATTGGATGGAAAATGATTATGCTTCAGGTATGCAGAATCTAATTAATTCTATTGATTTAATGACTTGGTATGGAACGATGATATTTTTGCATCTCGATCATCAACCAATCTTGAACTCTTACCTATAATTGTAGCATTATAAACCAGAATATGGGTTATTGCCACGCACCTTGCCATGCCAAATCAAACATGAACAAGCCTATTCTATAAAGTAAAAATAGGAATGTTATTATCAAAATTAACTTTGTGATTACTGAAAATTCATTTTGCGTCCATATTAAAAAACAAATGAATAATGGTATTATTAGTATTATACTACAACAGACTAATTCTGGTAAACCAATCAATAAAAATAGAAGGTTCATAAAAATAAATACCCATGCAATGGTGGCTCCAGAAATTGGCTCTTTTAACTCAATATTGTTATTATTCTCAGATAGTGTTTTTGGGTTTTTATTATTTTCTTTTTGGGGAATTTGTTTTAGTTCGAAATCATGTTGTGGTTTTTCCCACATTTCATTTAATTCTGAATCTGATGCTATTAGTCCGGTTTTTTTGTTGACCCAGACTAAATTAGTTTCATCTGCCATTGATTATATGGTTGGTTTAGGGTAGATAAATCGGTTGGTTTTATTGTTTTATTCTAATCGGGTTGGTTTTTATTCAATCTGCATAGAATTAGTAACTGGGCCTTAATTAGCCGAATACCATATCGACTCCACTATACAAAAGGGCCCCTGGGCTCCAAAAACCAAAAAACATTCCAAAAACAGGTATTAGGAATATTATGAATACTGTATAAAACGCCGGTTCGCTCCAATCCTTGACTTTTAATCCGTCTAGAGGGCCAAATGGAATCATATTAAACAAACCGAGAATTAAATTGGCGGATAACCACCATACTCCAGCGTCTACTAACATAGATTGCCAAACTATACTTCCATCGATTAGATATGTACTAATCATCATTCCAGAATTGAACGTTGAATTATCAAATGCTCCTGTCAAACCCAATATCAAAACCCATAGAGGAATTCCAATTAAAAATAATCCTAAATTTGTGAGTGGGCCAGCTACAGCAATATGTCCGTTTTGTCTTCTAGTTACCAACCCAGCAACCATTACAGCTCCGGGGGCCATAAATAAGAATCCGAGAAAGAAGGAAATAATTACTCCAAATTGAAGGCCTTTTGGATCTGCCCTAAATTCTGCCCAGCATCCATTCTTTTTGGCTACTATTTTATGGCCTATTTCATGTAATAGAAATGCTGGGCCAACAGCGAGAAGCATTACAGGCATAGAAAGAAGTAGAGAAATAACCCAGGTTTCCAAACCGAGATTTGAAATTCCTGAAATCCCCCTTACAGCCATGAACCCTAGTCCTAGGGTAAATGCCCCTGTGGCTAATTTCAAATTTGATTTTTCAATTTCACTAAAATGCCAAATTTTTGTTTGTTCTGGTTTGGGTTTTTTATTATTAAAAAATGAATTTACTTTACCTAAATTAATATGAATAGTTCCATCATTAGAAGTGGTTGAATGGACTCTGGGGATTTTTTGTTTGATATTTGAAAATGGACTTTCATCAATAATGTCGGCTCTTGAGTCTCGGCCGGCCATGGTAAAGTGTTTGACTCGACTTTATTGAATCCTCTTATACAAGAGTGCCCATCACTATTTATTCGGGTGTGCTTATTTTATGTCCCAACCACGCAAAGCGATGAAAGCTCTTGGTTTTCAGGGATGTTGTTTGAGGTGTGATGCACCAAATATTTCTAACTTGAAAAGGTGTGAAGTTTGTATTTCTAACCACACAAATGTTAGGAATAGAATGGTTTCTTCATCTCCAGATGATAAATTATTTCAGCATGTTAAAGAGTTGTTTTCGATGTTAAGTGAGCCACATAAATTTGATCATGATCCAATACACAGGAATGAGTTGATATTCCAACAAGAGCTTGCTGCAAATCTATCAAATAAATTAGAAAAGGTAAGTAATGATGATATTGAAAAATTATTCCAAAAACAAAAGTCTAGCAAAAGAATAATGCAGGATTTAGTTGATAAAAATCCTTGGAAAGATAATGCTCCTAGCCCTAGTGTTGCTAGAATTATAGGTGAAGAGACTTGGAGTGATGAAGAAGAAATAGATATATTGAATTATGGTTCTAGAACTATTCCAAGTAAAGATATCGAGAAAGTTGATAGAAGTGAAAGAATTGGTGAAGATCTGTTATTATCAGATCGAGTACAAGCTGCAGAGAAAGATATTGAAAACCCTGAAGAATTCATTAAAATAAAACAATCTGAAAGAAAAAAATGGAAGGATGTAATAGGAGATATTGATGAAATATTAGATGATTGATGAATTAAAATTTCTTGTGAATTCTGATTCTGATAACTCATAAGTGATTCTTTGGGTGCCTTTTCCTTTCGATTTTTTACCAATTATTGAGATATCTCCTATTTCAGAAATATTAGAAACATGTGTCCCTGCACATGGACACAAATCTACACCATCTCCAATTTGTACAACTCTCAATTGTTCAATGAATTTTGGAATTAGATTCATGTTTGTACGTTCTGGAGGCATTATCGAGTTAATTTCATCTCTTGTTAACGTTGATTCTGTAACCTCTAATTTTTGTTTAATGATATTATTGGTTTCTAAAGTTAATTTTTGAAGCATTTCTTCGTCAAATGAAATTGGATTAAAATCTATTCTTGAATGGGTAGTGTGAATTTGATTTCCAACCGTTCTAGCTCCATTAAATAATTCATATACAATACCTGATACAAGGTGTTGTGCTGTATGCATTCTCATATGTGAATAGCGTCTATCCCAATCTATTTCACCTGTAATTTCATCACCGATTTCTAATTGATGTTCAGGATCTAATTTGTGAACTATGTCATTTCTACCTCTTACCTCTTTGACTTGTAAATTACCATTAGGGCCTTTTAATGTACCTTCGTCCCAATTTTGTCCACCGCCTAAAGGATAGAATAGAGTTCTATCTAAAACGACACTGTCATCTGAAGTTTGAAGCACTTTAGCATGAAATTTAGTATCATAAGCTGAATCTATTCCACTTTCTAAGTATAATTTAGTGGTTGACATATTATAATCCAACATAGGTTTATTCAAAAATTTATGTTAAAATATTGGATATTGTTTCAATTATTTGTTTTGAAATCTCTACATGTCTGTCAATTTTCATAGATTTGGGGTTGGAAAAAGTACTGCATTTTTTAGTTTCAATCCAATTAATCTCCAATTGTGGTTCGTTTTCAAACCAGAATTCAGTTAATCCATCACTTCGATCAATCTTTAATTTGTAATTAGAAATATTTTTCGAGTTTGAAAATGGAATGGTACCGACAAAAAATTCTTTTTGTTGTTCTTTAATAGATATAATAAGTTCATTTTCATTAGAAATTCTATGCTCTTTATCACCTGGTGCTGAATATGTTCTATCTGTTTCATTAATTATTATCTTTGAAAAAATAATAGGATTTTGAGGGCCTGCTCCAATTAATTCTATACTGAAATTATCATCATAAAATATATTGGAAACTCTAGTTCTATTAAATATATCAACCCCGTTTTTTGCAGCATTATGGGTAAGGTACTTCATTAGCCATTCACTTCTAAGTCCAAATCCAGATTTATTCTCTTGAAGATATAGTTTATCTTTTTCTTTAACAAAATCATCTAAGATATCTATATTTTCAATTAACCCAGGAAAATTTGTTGGAAAGCCTATTTCCTGATTCAAGTCAATAATACAAACTTTGTAGTTATTACTCAGATTGATTGAAGAAAATAAACCAGTTAACGTGCCGCCTATTATTGTAATATCATACATGTTGAAACCTCATACTTCAGGCTTAATATCTAAAGCGAAAACTGGACATGATGGTATGCATAATCTGCAGTGAGTACAATTTTTTTCGTCAACTATAGCTAATTTATTTTCTAGATCTAGTACATTTACTGGACATAAAGCAATGCAAGCAGCGCATCCAAAACATCTGTCCTCATCAACCACGAAAGTATACCCTTCCTTTCTTGGCATGTACGATGGGTTGATATTCAAGTTCATGTTATCTTCTATACTTTCAATGGAAATATTTCAATTGGAGAAATAATTTTATTAGCCGAAGAGAAAAATTTCAAAAAATATTAATTTTAACTTCTAAGGTTTTATTTGAAAATTCAAAAAATTTATTTCTATAAGAAAGGATTAGGTTTCTGTTTAGAAATAAAATAGAACCTATATGAGAACCCCCTTATTTCCTTTGGAGTATTTTATTATTGAAAAGTGAAAATATGATTGAGATATTTATTGATTAAGTGAAAACATGCCATTGAAGATATTAAAAAAATTAGTTATTTAAGTTATCTAAAATTTACAGAATATTTCTATCAGCATCTGAAGAGAAAAAGTTTCCAAAGGAAACTAAGGGGTAACCATCCAAAACAACAATACTTTCTTTTCTAATGTTAATTTCGTATGTATGATTGGAATGGTTTTTTACAACCCTGGCAGGACTAGTAATTATCCTGAAGATCCTCCAGAAAAAGATTTCAGATTTCATTACTTAGGTGGAGGTGATGAAGTTGGAAATGTAGGAATTATGTTTGAAAACCGTAATCAAAACAGATTACTTCTTGATTATGGATTAGCACCAACACGTCCACCAAAATATCCTTCTGAAGCTCCAAATGTAAAAAATGCAATTATTACACATTCTCACGTTGATCATTTGGGAATGGCTCCTTGGTTATCTTCAAATTATAATACAAATTTACATGGCACCGAATTGACATCTAAAATTTCGAGATTGATGTGGAATGATTGCTATAAAATAAGTTCAATAGAAAAATATCCTTTACCATGGGATAAAAGAGATATTGATACAGCTATGGATTCATGGAAAATACATAATTTTGAAAAAATTTGGAAACAAGAAGATTGGAATTTGTCCTTACATAAAGCAGGACATATACCTGGAGCTGCAATGTTAAAAGTCGATACTCCACAAAAAAAGATACTATTTACTGGAGATTTTGATACTAGAAATTCACATTTAACATCTGGTGCAAAACCTCAACAAGTAGACACTCTATTCATCGAAGGAACCTATGGTGGTAAATATCACCCAGAATCTAATGAAGAAACAGAGAAATTTCTTCAACACATAGAATCGATTGTTGATAGAGGTGGAACAGCACTTATCCCTGCATTTGCAAATGGTAGAACCCAAGACATAGTTATGAAATTACACAAATATTCCCCTCATTTAGATGTTCATGTCGATGGAATGGGTAAAATAATTGCTAGAATGCAAATGGAACACCCCGAAGCAATAAGAGATCCAATTGCTTTACAAAAAGCATGGTCTTGGTGTAAAAAAGTATCTAGTAAGTCTGATAAGAAAAAAGCACTGGACTCTGATGTTATTGTATCAACTTCAGGAATGCTTCAAGGTGGTCCTTCGGTTTGGTATCTAAACAGACTAAGACATGATATGAAAAATGAAGTCTTATTTACTGGATATCAGGCTAAAGATACAGGTGGAAGGAAACTTCAAACCGAAGGTAAAGTAGATATTTTCGGGAAGGAAACCGAAATAGGTCTAAATTGGAAATCTTATTCATTTTCGACTCATGCAGGACATAAAGAAATAATTAATTTTGTTAAAGATTGTAATGCAAAAGAGGTAGTAATATATCATACAGATCCAAATGAAGCTCGACCACATCTAGAAAAAGAATTAACAGAATTAGGAATAGATGTATTCTGTCCTCAAAACGGCATATCATATGACTTAGAATGTTGATTTTATGTTGAAGAAATCATTGTTGAAAAACTGGGCTGTTAAACGCTTATTACAAAATTTTTCTTCCTCAAAAGAAATACATATCAAAAATAGAAGAGAAGCGGATAAAAGATTAGATTTACTCTGTAGAATGGCAATAATAAGAGCAGGAATAGCAGGATTATTATCAGGACTCATCGTTATATTTTTTGCATTACTACTAAGAGATTTTGAGTTTGGAGGGCAAAACCAAAAAATTATTTTCGCAGTAGTTTTAGCATTAATTGGTTTCATAACAACAGGTATTGAATTAGCATTTTTATACAGAGATTCGTTAACCACAGCATCTAGAATGGCTAAAGTCATTGATTTACCTCAAGATGAAATAGCAAAAATGGATGTAGAACACGCAATCGGCCCATGGCTAATATATGCGGCACTAGGGGCTCCTGGCTACCGAGGAACTTTATTCGGAATCGATCCCCTCGAAAAGATCGGTAAACTCGGGCTATTAATTCGTAAATTATTGAAAAAAATAGGTTCAGCGAGTAGTTTTACATTTTTTAAGGCAATATTAAGGAGAATTTGGGTTAGAATAATTGGTAGAGTTGCTACTAGAGCTTACGTTGAATTATTAGCATTACCAATTTTCATTTTATTCAATATAATTGGAATGAAACATACAATGTCAGAGATGCGTTCTAGGTTAGTGGGCCATGAATTAACCCCTAAATTAATCGAACACGCCTTCCCAGAAGGTCTTGAATCTATGAAACCAGGTCTTAGAAGGGCAACACTTGAAGGATTAATCGAAAGAATAACTGCCGCTAGATATTTACATCCTAATCAAATTAGAGTTTTAGAAATATTTGGAGATAAATGGGATAATAGTGCAGAAATATCAAAAATAGATCAAAGAAGAACTGATAGATTTTTAGTCGCTCTTTCTGCGATGTCAGGAAAAGATTCTAGAAGGTGTAAAAAATTAAACAAACTAATTATTGAAAGACTTGGTATAGAAGAGGTTAAATTGGTCAAAAAAGAAGTATTTGATGCCATACACGACCTTACACCATTTAATCGAGAATGGGTTTGATTACAATTCATTAATTCCAGAAATTCTCACACGGTAAAATAGAATTAATAATAATAATAACAAAACCCCAGAAATAGGAATAAAGGGAATAGTTCCCCCTTCTTCATCAGAACTAGATGACTCTATATTCTGACTTTCAATTTTATCTAATACCGTAATACTACCATCCATTCCTACAGATTCATGAGGTTCACAAAAAAAGTTGTAAACGCCCGCCTGTTCAAAATCAAACGTATACAAATAATCAACCTCTCTTGCAGGATCGCCGCTGTTAAAAACATCATTTTCTTCAACAGAATTATGTGGTAAAAATTCTCCACCCCACATGAATCTAACACTATCTCCTTCATTTATTGTTAAAGAATCAGGGTAAAATCTAAGATTAGTACTATCGACAGTAACAGTATACTCTTTACTATCTTGTTCTTGTAAAACTATTGTCCCACATAGCATATAACTTAGGAAAATAACTACTACAAACAATCTTTTCATGCATAGTGCTTGAAGTTCACACTTATCAAATAATGTTATTTTTCTTATTAACAAGCATCCGAAGTGATTGAATATGACTACCTCCACCCTGTGTTGATTGACATGGCTGCTAGAAGACCTCAAAAAGATTCAAGACAACCTAGACCAAAGAAGAAGAAACGTAGAAAGATGCGTTTATCTTTAAGGCAAAACAAAATCAAGAAGGCTGACAGTTATACAGATTCAGTCGGATGGTCTCAATCACAAGCTGGTCGAGTTCTTGAAGATGCAGCTAAACCAAAGGAGCCCGAAACTCTCATGATTCAATGTGAAATGTGTGGCTGTAGATTAAAAATTCCTAAACCTAAAAAACAGAGATACACTGTAAGTTGCTCATATCCAGAATGTGGGCATATAATGAAATTTAATTGAGGATTAGACATGCTCAAAGCCTTATATTGGCGGGTTAATCTCAGTATTAAAAAAATCAAATCAAAACGGCTTAAGAAAAAATTAGGTAAGAATGTAAAAGCAATTATTACTGAAAGTAAAAATGGAATTTTCGCAGTCGATCCAGAAGATTTAGAAGTCGGCCAAAAAATCCGTTCCGGAGGATTTGCAATAGATGAAATAAATAGATTGAAGCAACATGTAAATTCTAATTCTAATGTTTTGATAATAGGATCACATATCGGTTCCGTTGCAATACCCCTTTCTAATCACTGTAAATCTATTACTGCAATAGAAGCTAATCCTAAAACATTTGAATTGTTAACAATAAATATTCAATTAAATAATTCTACAAACATAAATACACACAACGTTTTTGCAAATAATAAATACGAAAAGGTTGACTTTCTTTTGAATACAGTAAATTCAGGCGGCAGTAAAAGAAAACCCAAAAAATCTAATTTTTTGTATGAATATGATAACCCAAAAACCATTCAATTAGATTCTGTACCACTAGATGAATATCTAAAGGGAGAAAAATTCGATTTAATTCTCATCGATATCGAAGGCTCAGAATATTTCGCTATGAAAGGAATGAAAGAGATTCTATCTAAATGCGATACATTGGTTGTAGAATTTCTTCCACATCACCTCAAAAACGTTGCAGGTGTAAGTGTTGAAGAGTTCGTATCAGTCATCCCAACCCATTTTGAAAAATTACATCTCCCAGATAATAATCAAGTCCATGATTTTTCCAAAACCCAAGAAATATTACAAAATTTATATGATTCTAATTTAGGAGAGGATGGAATTATTTTCACATCTAAACAATAGTTTGTTGTAAAATAACGGCTCAAGATTATAGCAAACCCCCCCATCACGATAATTATGGCTAAACCCCAAAGAAAGCGCCTTTTGATAGTGAAAGGTTCCTTTGAACACTTTGGTGGCGGCGAAAGAGACCTAATCAATAACTTATCAGCATGGTCGAAGTTTTTTGACATTAGTGTTGCAACACTTCATCCAAATGAAGAATTAATAGAGAAATTAAATGAAATGGAAATACCACTATTTTCCCCAATAAAGAATTGGACATACTCCAGAGGAGTAATTTCTGAAATCTTGGCATTATCTAGTAAGAAAGCCTCTAGATCTTGGTACTCAATGCTTTCACTCACCAAACAAGGGCCTGGGCTTAATACATTATTTTCGAATATTGACGCGGTGAATATTACGACTGGAATGGCATCTTTAGAAATAATCCCACTCATCCCAAAAGAAATACCAATTCACACATACATGCATGAACCAAATAGGGGCCTTCATAGCAATGATCTGCATTATGATATTGATGGTAAACCCAAACAAAATTTGAAATTTACAAACTTTTTATTGTCAAAACAAAGAAAAATTGATGAAAAATTAGTTCGACTAGCCAACTCTAGAGGGCCAATAAGCGGCAATTCAAAAAACACTTCAAGTAGAATTAAAGAAGTCTATGATATAGAATCAGACTTTCTTTATCCTAGCATAAATCTAGACTTGTGGCCTACAAAACCAACTAATGATGAAGATTGGGATTCTGTGAAAAGTAAATTTAACTTAACTGAAAACAACTACGTGGTCACCATAGGCCATGCGATTTTTGCAAAGGGCTTATGGAACACAATTAAAAAATTGAAAGATTCAGATTTAGAATTGGTCCAAATTGGTGGCGGGGTTACTAAGAAACATCACGATCACGCACAAAAAAATAATGTAAAGCTAAAACCCCTTCCAAGAATTCCACAACACACAATACGCGCTTTAATGAGAAATTCTAGAGCATTAATTAGTAATGCAATAAATGAACCATTCGGATTAACCCCTCCAGAGTCTTACTTTGTTGATTGTCCAGTTATAGTTTCTAACCAAGGCGGCTTTAGGGAAACCGTTGTAGATGGGATTACTGGAAGACTTCTTGAAGATGATGACGACTGGATCGAGGCAATAAACCAAGGACATAAAAACCGCAAAAAGTGGTCAGAAGCAGGCAGGAAACACGTAAACTCAATCGATTTGTCACCCGAAACCCAAGCGAGAAAGGTTTTCGATTTATTATCTGAATATTTTGAAGAAGAGTGATTAAAAAATAACTTCTAACAGTCTTTTTAATCCTGCAATAATCAAAACTACAACTAATATTTTCTTTATAGAATTCTGATTAGCAATTTTCGAACCATAGAATGAACCAATCAAACCACCCGCTAAAACAACCCCTATAAAATAAGGAATTAAACTCCAATCAATATCTAAATTCCCTGCATAACTTGAACCTAAAAGCCCAGATAATGAATTTACCCAAATGAAAAGGGCCGATGTTGCTGCGGCAGCCTTAGGTGTCGCCCAACCCTTCAAAAGTAAAATCGGCGAGAGAAAAATACCACCACCTACACCAATCATTCCACTAAACAAACCAATTCCACCACCCCAAGGCAATGCTTTTTGAAGAGATAAATTTCTCACTTCCCCACCAATATATTCAGTTTTCATCATTAATTTCCAAGAGGCCCAAAATAATACTAATGATAACAAAATATCATAATATAATTCATCTATTGAAATATATCCTCCAATAAAAGCCATTGGAATACTTGCTAAAATAAACGGTAAAGTAATTTTTAGATTATGATAGCCTGCTTTTTGATAATAAACAAAAGCAATACCGGCAACAATTAGATTTAGCACCCATGCATGCTGCTTTAACCACTCACTTTCCAACATTCCATATGATGTTAGTGAAAGCACAGCCAAATATCCAGATGCACCACCATGGCCAACGCTAGAATACAAAATAGCAATACAAAAAAGCCCGAATAATAAAAATACGAACTCAAATGTCATAACAACCGATAATATGTCCCATAACATGAAAGTAAATCTTGTTTTAGGACTTTCATGGGCCGCGAAACACCTTATTTCATCCCACTAAATGAAGCGGCTGAGATTTCAAAAACCCGAAAGATAAATGTTCATAGCGAAAAAATTTCTATCGACAAAGCTCATAGAAGAATATTATCAAAACCACTCAATGCTCTAACTAACGACCCCCCATTTGACAATTCTGCAATGGATGGTTTTGCTGTAATTTTTTCAGAAACTACCAACCCCCCAAATAAATTTAAAATTTCTAAAACCGTAGAAGCGGGAAATAAGTTTGACAATTCTATCAATCCAGGAGAAGCGATCAAAATAATGACGGGAGCGCCCATTCCTAAAGGAGCAGATTCAATAATCCCAATTGAGTTATGTGAATTAAACGAGGAGGATAGTACTGTAACGCTACTACAAGAATCAAAACCCCATTTTATACGTAAAAAAGGCGAAAATTTCACTCTTAACCAAACACTATTGCTTGAGGGGACATATTTGACCCCTGAAAAAATATCACTTTGTGCAGCTATGGGTTATAGTGAGGTAGAGGTATTCAAACCCCTAAAAGTAGCAGTAATTCCCACCGGTGATGAATTAAAATTACCTGGAGAAAAATTAGAACAAGGCCAAATTTTTGAATCTAACACTTTCGGAATATCCAGCCTAATATCTTGGTTAGGCCATGAACCGATTCGCTATGGGGCAGTTGTTGATAACATTGACGAATTGAGAAAAACGCTTGATGACGCTGCTAAAAATTGTGACGTAATAATAACATCTGGAGGCGTTTCTATGGGCGATAGGGACTTTGTTCGCAAAATAATGGAGCAAGAGGGAACTATTGATTTTTGGAGAATTAAAGTACGACCCGGCTCCCCACCATTATTCGGTTCTTGGGACAATACCCCGATTTTCGGTTTACCAGGAAATCCAGTTAGCAGCCATGTTGTATTTCGTATTCTTTGCGCCCCTTGGTTTAGATCATTAACCAACTCTTCCCAACCTTCAGAAAATAAAATCAGAGTAAAACTTTTCGAAGATATCAAAACAGTACCCGGATTCTTAACATTGAGAAGAGTGAGTTTATTCGAACAGGATAACGAAATATTTGCTACTGCAAATCACCACCAAGGCTCTGGTAATATCGCAAGTATTGCTTTAGGAGAAGCATTAACCTTGCTCGGTGAAGACCATTCTGGCAAGCAAGGCGAATATTGCCATGTCATAATTCTTTGAGGGATAATTGTGGAGATAACAATTAGTAAAGATACAATATTATTAGATGAACTATCTATTCAGTTTACCCAAACAAGTAAAAATAAATTAAGAAAGATGTTAACAGAGGGCAGGATTTCTGTAAATGATAAAATCGAACATAAAGCCAAGAGAGAATTAACTAAAGGCGACATCATCAAAATATTAGACAAGACTACTAGTAAAGAAATAACTCCGCCGCCCCAACATAAAGTTAAAAATTTAGAGATTGTGTTTGAAGATGAGGATATTTTAGTTGTAGAAAAACCCGCAGGCCTCCTCTCAGTTGCAACAAATAAAATGGAATCCGACACCCTTCATTCCAGGTGTGTAGATTATGTAAAAACAAAAAATCAGTCGAAATGGTGTTATATTGTACATAGGCTCGATAGAGAAACATCAGGGATAATGGTGCTCGCACTATCTAAACACAATAAAGAATATTTACAACAACAATTTTCAGAGAGAAGCGTTTATCGAATTTATTTTGCCTTAGTTGAAGGTATGTTGCCCAAAAAATCAGGTACTGAAGTAGAGTGGCTACTTGAAGATAAGAACTTAAGGGTAAAGAAAGTTAAACCAAATACAAAATCCTCCAAAGAAGCGATAACACATTGGGAAGCAATTCGAGAAAACCAATCTACTTCATTGGTTAGGGTTCTTATCGATACTGGAAGAAGACATCAAATTAGAATGGCTATGAAATCATTGGGGAATCCAGTTGTAGGGGATGAATTACATGGGGCTGAAACCGATCCAATGGGGAGAATTTGTTTACATGCATCGTCATTAGAGTTTCTTCATCCACAAACCGACGAACCAGTTAGATTTGAGACAAAAGTTCCGTTTAACTAGAAAGTGCCCAACTAGGATTTAACCATTAATTCAAATAGAGGACTTATTGAACCCTCGACATCCAATAGGTGTTGTTATGTCTAAACCAGAGGAACACGGTTGGATTTCGGTTCGTGGGGCTAGAACTCATAATTTGAAGAATATCGATGTAGAATTACCTAGGGGGAAATTCGTCGTCATATCAGGAGTTTCTGGTTCAGGAAAATCATCACTTGCTTTTGATACTCTTTACGCTGAAGGCCAGAGAAGATATGTCGAAAGCCTTTCTTCGTATGCAAGACAATTCATTGGCCAAATGAAAAAAGCCGATTGCGACGGCATAGAAGGGTTATCTCCAGCCATTTCTATCGACCAAAAACAAGGTAGCCATAATCCAAGATCAACAGTTGCAACAGTTACAGAAATTCAAGACTATCTTAGATTACTATGGGCTAGAATTGGTAAGCCACACTGTCCGACTTGCGGAAGAGAAGTTGCGAGACGTTCCGTACAAGAGATTGTAGATGATATTCTATGGAATTTAGAAGGGCACGTAATTTCAGCATGGTCACCAATTATTCGTGCAAGAAAAGGAACCCACCAAGATTTATTCAAACAACTTGTTGAGCAAGGTTACTTGACTGGAAAAGTCAATGGCCACGAGTCAGATTTCGAATCTCCACCTACTTTAGATAAGAACTTTAGACATGATATCGATGTCAGAATTGATAGATTCAAATGTACTCATAAAAATAGACAAAGATTGACAGAAGCTACTCAAAATGCGTTAAAATTGGGCGGGGGAACAATAGCAATTGAAAGTTTAAAAGAACCCGAAGAAACGATTAAACTCGCCAAAGGTAGTAAATCAAAAGAGACAACTGAAGGACAGATTTTAACTTGGTCCGAAGATTTTGCATGTCCAGACCACGGTGCATTTATGCCCGAACTTTCACCCCGAGTTTTCTCATTTAACTCACCGCTTGGTGCTTGCAGTTCATGCCAGGGATTAGGCGTGCAAAGGCAATTTAATGTAGAATTAATAGTCGACCATAAATTGAGCATTTCCAATAATTGTGTAAATCCTTGGCGCCGTTCAATGTCTCCGTCATGGTATCGAAAACTAATGGAGGCAACCTGCCAACATTATGGAATCTCTACCACATTACCCTTTGAATTACTAGATGATGATGAGAAAGATATACTTCTATACGGGTCAGGATCAACAATAATTCATTATGAATTTACTTCTGAGAAGGGTTCCCAATACAAGTATAACAAACCATGGGAAGGAATAATTCCAAGACTTGAGAAGACATATATTGAGACTACATCAAATAGAACTAGAAGCCGATTAATCAACTGTATGACAGATTTGCCTTGTAATGATTGTAACGGTGAAAAATTAAATGCAGCTGCAAGATATGTAACAGTAGGTGGCATTAGATTGCCCGAAATATCCTCTTGTTCTATTTATGAATCGTTAGATTTAGTTAAAGCATGGAGGCCCGAAACTAAGGTTGGCCCACCTGAAGAATTCGCTGACCAGTTAGAGATATTAGATGATAAAAGTCTCTTTATCGGTAATGAAATTCTCAAAGAAATAGAAAGCCGACTAGATTTTCTTAACAGTGTTGGTTTGGACTATCTGACACTTGACCGTAAAGCAAACACATTATCTGGCGGCGAAAGTCAGAGAATAAGATTGGCGACCCAAATAGGAAGTCGTTTGACTGGAGTAATGTATGTTCTTGATGAACCTTCTATCGGCCTTCATCAAAGAGATAATTCAAGATTATTGAAAACCCTTAGAGAACTTAGCGATTTAGGAAATACATTGATTGTTGTTGAACACGATGAAGATACAATACGTCAGGCAGATTGGTTATGTGATCTTGGCCCCGGAGCAGGTCTTAAAGGTGGGAAAATTGTTGCTAATGGCCCACCAAATGAGGTAATGGAGGCGCCCGAATCTGTAACAGGGGCATATCTAAGTGGGAAAAGAGAGATTAAAGTTCCACAAAAAAGGAAAAAGCCAACCAGTAAGAAAATAAAAATTAAAGGCGCCGCTCATAATAATCTTCAATCAATAAATGTTGATTTCCCTCTTGGTTGTATGACTGCCGTTTGTGGTGTTTCTGGTTCCGGTAAATCTTCACTAATTTCTGGTATTTTAGCGCCCTACCTTCAAAGAACGCTCCATAATGCAGATGCTGTACCTGGAAGACATTCATCGATAACAGGGCTTGACGATATTGATAAATCAATCATTATTGACCAATCTCCTATAGGTAGAACACCTAGATCCAATCCTGCAACTTACACTAAAGTATTTGATGAAATACGTAAATTATTTTCTCAAACTACATTATCTAAAGAAAGAGCGTATACTCCAGGACATTTCAGTTTTAATGTCAAAGGAGGTAGATGTGAATCTTGTAGTGGTGCAGGATCAATAAAATTGGAAATGAACTTCTTACCCGATGTTTGGATGACTTGCGATGTGTGTTCTGGTAAGCGTTATACTAGAGAATGTTTAGAAGTCACTTGGAAAGGCAAGAACATCCACGATGTTCTAGAAATGCCGATTAGCCAAGCAGTAAAATTCTTTGAAAACCACAAGAAAATCCATCGTATTCTAGATACTCTGATGGCGGTGGGACTAGGATACGTTAGACTTGGTCAGCCTGCCACAACTCTATCTGGTGGAGAAGCTCAAAGAGTCAAATTAGCAAGTGAACTTCGTAGACCTCCAACCAAGCACACAGTCTACATCTTAGATGAACCAACAACAGGCCTTGCACTATCTGATGTTCAAATGCTAATCGATGTATTATTGGAATTAAGGGCAAAAGGACATACAGTTATTGTTATTGAACACCATCTAGATGTAATCAAATCATCCGATTGGGTTATCGATTTGGGACCAGAAGGTGGCGAAAGAGGGGGGTCTTTGGTTGCAAAAGGCACACCAGAAGACATAGCAGCGAATAAAAACAGTTTTAC
>CAXFAS010000008.1:0-69887 GCA_964001175.1 uncultured euryarchaeote | reverse complement strand
TGGAGCGTGGGACTGTTAATCCCAAGGTCATGGGTTCGAACCCCATAATCGGCGCCATAATAAAATCGAACAAATGCCAAGAATTAGGAGGTTTTGTTTAGTTTCAGTTTTTTGGATTTAGTTGCTTATAAGCAATTTACGTTCATAAACCAAAAAC
Source organism: uncultured euryarchaeote (assembly GCA_964001175.1). Lineage (GTDB taxonomy): Archaea > Thermoplasmatota > Poseidoniia > Poseidoniales > Poseidoniaceae > MGIIa-L1. The sequence continues at coordinate 69,730 of CAXFAS010000008.1, read as the reverse complement.
CGAATATTAATTTGCTGTCATAATTTTTGGCTAATTATGAAGAGACCCATTGCTCTACTATTTTGCCTGCTGATGATTACTATGCCCATGGCTGGGTGCTTCGGAGGCGATGATGATGATTCATCAGATACTTCTGAACCTGAACTAAATGATTGGAATGTACATTTTGCTGCAACTGCCGCAGATCTGCCAACTTGTGATGAAGATACAAATGGTAGACTGTATTATGTTGAAACAGATGGCCAATTCCAAGTCTGTAAAACATCTGGATGGAGTATAATTGACATCCAAGGTGCTGATGGTCAAGATGGTGCTGATGGTGTCCAAGGTCCAGCAGGTGCAGATGGTCAAGATGGTGCACCTGGTTCTGATGGACAAGATGGAGCCGATGGCACCCAAGGTCCAGCAGGAGCAGATGGCCAAGATGGTGCCGATGGTGCTCAAGGTTCAGCAGGTGCAGATGGCCAAGATGGTGCCCAAGGTCCACAAGGGCCAGCAGGAGATGATGGTGCCGATGGACAAGATGGAGACGATGGGGAAGATGGAACTTCAATACTAATTACCACATCTTCTAGTACATCTTGTACAAATGGAGGTAATACTTTCAACATTGGACCTGATAGCAATAGTAATGGTTTCTTAGAAGCTTCTGAAGTTGTAATGAATGTTGATATTTGCAATGGCGCTGAAGGACCACAAGGACCTCAAGGACCTGCAGGAAATGATGGTGTAGATGGAAACGACGGTGCTCAAGGGCCACAAGGTCCAGCAGGAAATGATGGTGCAGATGGTCAAGACGGAGCAGATGGAAACGACGGTGCTCAAGGGCCACAAGGACCTGCAGGAAATGATGGTGCTGACGGTCAAGATGGTGCTCCTGGTGCAGATGGACAAGATGGTGCTCAAGGGCCACAAGGACCTGCTGGAAATGATGGTTCAACCGCATTAATTGCAACTTCAACAGAACCAGCAGGAACAAACTGTGCTAATGGTGGAGTCAAGATTGAGGCAGGAGTTGATGACAATGGCAATGGTCAACTTGATTCTAATGAAGTAGATTCTACTCAATATATCTGTGATGGTGGCTCATCAGCCACAACTATGCTTACCAGTTATTCAACACCTCCAACCTCAATGGGTTGTGATGTCGGAGGTAGAGTAATCTCTCATGGACTTGACAATGGCGATGGTAGTGGAACTGCTGCTAATGGACAACTTGAAAATGGTGAAATTGATTATTCTACCACCCTTTGTACAAAACTTGGTAGTTTTCTAGTTAAAGAAAATCCTGAACCCGGATTATCTACCATTAGAAGTGTATATTCTAAACCAGCAGTTATGGGAAATACAGTATACTTTACAAGTTATGATTCAACAAATGGATATGCTCTTTGGAAAAGTGATGGAACTATTGGTGGAACCGGAATGGTAAAAGATACCTATACAGGTTCATCTCTTTCCAGTTCTTTTGCCCCTGATGAACTAACAGTAATAGGAAATACTCTATTCTTCGAAGGTTATGATGCAACAAATGGATATACTCTTTGGAAAAGTGATGGAACTACTGCTGGTACTGTGATAGTAAAAGATACTGATCCATCAAGCACTAGTAACGGTCCTAATCAACTAACAGTAGTAGGAAATACTCTATTCTTCGAAGGTTATGATTCAACAAATGCATATGCTCTTTGGAAAAGTGATGGAACTACTGCTGGTACTGTGATGGTAAAAGATATTGATACTGCTGTATCTAGTACCAGTTATTTTGGAGGAACTGCCGCAATAGGAAATACTCTATTCTTCGCAGGTTATGATCTAACAAATGGATGGGCTCTTTGGAAAAGTGATGGAACTACTGCTGGTACTGTGATGTTAAAGGATATCAATGCAGGTGCAGATAATTTGATTTCTTACGCTCCTTATCAACTAACAGCAGTAGGAAATACTCTATTCTTCAACGGTTATGATGCAATAAATGGATATGCTCTTTGGAAAAGTGATGGAACAACTGCAGGTACTGTGATGGTAAAAGATACCTATACAGGTTCATCTACTGCCTTTGGTTTTGGCCCTAATTCTCTAACAGCAGTAGGAAATACTCTATTCTTTAGAGGTTATGATTCAACAAATGCATATGCTCTTTGGAAAAGTGATGGAACCACTGCTGGCACTGTGATGGTAAAAGATACCTATACAGGTTCATCTGGTTCCAGTTCTTATGGTCCTAAGTATCTAACAGCAGTAGGAAATACTCTATTCTTCAACGGTTATGATTCAACAAATGCATATGCTCTTTGGAAAAGTGATGGAACTACTGCTGGTACTGTGATGGTAAAAGATACTTATACATCAAGCAATAGTAACGGTCCTGATCAGCTAACAGCAGTAGGAAATACTCTATTCTTCGAAGGTTATGATCAAGTCAATGGTTATTCACTGTGGAAAATAGAAGAATTTACGGAAATTACTTACTCTTAATTTCACATCTAACAGCACTCACAACCACAAATAATCTATTACATAATAGGGTCGACTATTTTCCTATTTGAACGAACTAATTTGCATTATGTCGGGACATAATTAATTAATCTAAAACCAGAGCAACTTATGGTGACTGTATGGCTAGAGAGATGGATATTGAACCTGTAACAGCAAGTGGAGCAATCAAAAGCTTAGGTATTGTCCTTGTATTATGCTTTATTGCTCTATTATTCATTTTAGGGATTGATTTTGCGTTGAATTGGGAAAAGGATTTCAAATTTAGGTGATTTAGAATTTAAATGGTTAATTAATGATCATTTTTTTCTAAAATCTCCACCAAGAAAATGTTTCTTTATCATCGGATTTTTCATCATTGTAAATCCAAAAAATCCAACTGAATACCAAAATAATTCTAACAAAACCCAGCATATAACAAAAATAAGTCCGAATTGAAGCATTGATGAAATTTGTAGAACCAATGAGGCAAGTGAAGAAACTACTAGTGAGATACCAATATCATATAGCCTTCCAGTACATAACCAAAAATTGGATAGCCTAGCCAGAAGTCTATTCATCAATTAGCCTAGGTAAATTTACTATAAAGAACAATTGACTGAATCAACGGTTACGGAGATAATCTTCTCCATAATAGTTCCACTGTTCCATGGTCCATCCAGGAGGTAATCCTTCGGGTGGAAGTTGTGGAGGAGTTTTTACTATGCTCGAAGGAATAATGTTGGGTTGCATATCTGACAAGAAATGATTAAATTGCTTATTCTGTACCTCCAAAGGTTTACTGCGCTTCTTGACAATAAACAATGCTAAGATCAGCACCGAAATTATTGCGACGACTAAAATTACCAAGTTGAAGTTAGATGATTCATCAACTTCCTTAGAGAGTGAAGCATCAAATGGATATACATCTGAATTATCACCAACTCCATCTCCATCTGAATCTAACCATTCCGAACTATCATCGATAAATGCATCCGCAGTGTTATCCCAGCCATCGCCATCATTATCTAAACAACCAAATCTAGGGGTCGTTGAATTACCAAATAATTGTGGGCATGAATCAAACTGGAAACCTTCTGAATTATCACCAAAACCGTCAACATCAGAATCTAAGTATTGTGATGATTCTTCTGGGAATGCATCATTAGAATCAGACCATCCATCGTCGTCAGAATCAAGACAACCAAATACATCAATGGTTGAAGTTCCTCGTTCGTTTGGACAAGAGTCTCCTTGGAAGCCTTCGATATTATCACCAAATCCATCGTAATCCGAATCTGCATGTTGTGAAGAATCATCAGGGAACGCGTCAGCACCAGATAATATTCGCCAATTTGTGTCCGGATCTGACCAACCATCGCCATCAGAATCTATGCAACCATTTCTATCTTGGAATGAACTACCAGCAATACTGATACAGAAATCTCCTTCAAATCCTTGGAACACATCACCAAATCCATCTCCATCAGTATCAGACCATTGTGTTGGTTCTTGAGGGAAAGCATCGATGACATCAGCAAAATTATCACCATCTGAATCAATACATCCCTGCGCATCTAGTGTACTAGTACCATACTCATTAGGGCAGTAATCTACAATGTCATCAAACCCATCATTATCATCATCTTCGTCTTCAGAGATATCTTCACATCCATCTCTGTCAAAGTCACTAGATGATGAGGAAATAAATCCGATTCGACTTTGTAAGCATAAATCTTCAGTAGTCGAAGATATTACACAAACTGAGTCTTGGATTGTACCATCACAAATTTCATCTCCATCATCATCAAAATCTTCTGTTGAGTCTCGGCATCCATCGCCATCATAATCACTAATAGAACTCGACAGCCAGCCCAATTCACCTTTCTGACAAGTGTCCTTTAAGTCAGCAATATCATCGTTATCATCATCAAAATCTTCAGTCGAATCTTTACAACCATCTGAATCAAAATCACTCGTAGATGATGAAATCCAGTTTGTAACACCTTTCGAACATAAGTCATTGACATCTAAAATGCCATCACTATCGTCGTCTTCATCACATGCATCACCAAAACCGTCACTATCCAAATCAGATTGGGAAGGATTTGCAACATATGGACAATTATCATCTTCATCTAAAACTCCATCAGTATCAATATCAAAATAAGGATCAATTCTTACAACTTGGTCTTTACCATTATCAACATAGTACAAGTTTCCTTCTGGACCAATCTCGAGGCCCATAATAAATGTCGCTGATGTTTGAATCGTCTCAATTTCAGTCGCACTTTTACCATCTTTAGCAAGGTCGTAAGCGGTTATTTTACCATCACCATTCTGTGAAACAAATAACGTATCTCCATCTAAAGCAATTCCTGAAGGCCTATTCAAACCTGTATCGAGTATTCCCCACTCCTTTCCAGTTATTCGTGAATATTCAGCCAATGGTTCGAGTCTAGAAGGATCATTCATTATGTTTTGAGTTGTAAATGTCGGGTCATCAGTATTAACCCATAGAATACGATTTGCTCCCGTATCTGCAATGTAAAGGATTCCAGTCTGCTTATCTAGTATCATGTGACCTGGTATTCCTCCAGCTCGGGTTAAGTCAATATCAGAATATCTGTGAACAATTCCATCAGAATGGTCATCTTGACCAGTATCATGGTCGAGCTGGAAATCATAGTATACCAATTCTCCATAGTAGCCATCAAAATACCAGTAAGCATTTCCTGAATCGTGTGCAATACCCATTCCATCAGGAGATTCATGATTCATGTCTATGTGACTACCAAGTAATCCATTGCCATTATTTTGATTCTCCCTAGCGTAGTGGTCGAGTGATGATGGCCAAAGAGTCGGCCCCATGAATTGATTTGGAGAAGAAGCTAGGCCACAATATGTGTTTTGAGTTTCTTGTGCAGAACCCCACTGCCAATCAAATTCAGGATGATATGCTCCAAAAGCAATAGCACTTACTTCTTCTAAGAAGTGATTACTGTTAGAGTCTTCACGTGTCTCTGAAGTTTGACTATTTAGTCCAGTATTATGAACGATTGTCATACTGTCATCGCCCCTATTAGCGATCCATAACTCATTAGCTCGACCAGGATGGAATTCTAAATCTCTAGGGTCAAAAAGTCCATCAGAAGCATCAACAAGCACTACTTCATCAAATCCTGTCCCAAATTGAGCAACAATATCAGATTCTTCAGATGCTTGAACATGTGAGATAAGTGAAAAAAGAATGATACTAACTAAAAAAACACTTGCTTGTTTTCCCGCCATGACATGGCCTAATTGTTTGAGGTTTTGATACCTTGCTTTTTCTCATTCCCATTCAATGGTACCTGGAGGCTTGTGTGTAATGTCATAAACTACTCTATTTACAGCACCTTTTACAGTATTTGTAATCCTAGTGCTGATTTTTTGTAAAATTGGATGTGGTATTTCTGAATATCTCGCTGACATTCCATCCATCGATTGAACTGCACGGACAACAATCGTTTCACCATATGCACGGACATCACCATGAACGCCAACGCTACGAACGGGTAAAAGAGCAGCAAAGTACTGCCAAGGCAAATCCATAAGACCTTCAGATGCAGCTTTTTCAAATTCTTCTTCGACAATTGCACAGGATTCTCTTACCACAGCAACTCTCTCTGGGGTAAGTTCACCTAATGTGCGAACTGCCAAACCTGGACCTGGGAAGGGTTGTCTTTCAGCGACATTGATACTAAGATGTCTGGCAAGTTCTCTAACTTCGTCTTTGTAAAGTTCTCTAAGCGGTTCAACTACTTCTAGAGTCATATCTTCAGGAAGACCTCCTACATTATGATGAGATTTGATGGTGTCTCTTACTCCGCCACCAGATTCAATCCAGTCTGGAGCAATTGTTCCTTGAACTAGATACTTAGCACCGCATTTCTTTTGTTCGTCTTCAAAAATTCTAATGAATAACTCGCCGATTACTTTTCTCTTCTGTTCAGGCTCAGTAACGCCTTCCAACGCCTTGAAATATCTATCCGCAGCCTTTACTGTAACTAAATTCTTGATTCCTTGTTCAGCAAGTAAAGTTTCGATTTGTTCGGTTTCCCCCTTACGCATGAAACCAGTGTCAACATATACACAGTGAAGTAAATCTCCTACTGCTTTGTTGGCAATAACTGCCGCTACTGTTGAGTCAACGCCGCCAGAACAAGCGATAATGGCAATATCATCAATTGTATTTTGTAGTGACTCGATGGATTCTTGAATGAATTCATCGACATCAAACATCTCAAGCGCCTCCGTTAACCTCTCGGTCTTGGGATTTAACTCTCTCAACTTGATCGAGTTTATTTTGCTTCAGTGCAGCTGCATGCTTTTCGTTTTGTAATGCTAACATTTGAACTGCCAAATATCCAGCATTATCACCACGGTCAACACCAACAGTTGCTGCTGGAACTCCCGGAGGTAATTGGACGATTGATAATAGAGAATCGAATGGTACTCTGCCCCCGCAAGGAACACCGATTACCGGTTTAGTGGTTAGTGCCGCAACAGCACCAGGTAGTGCTGCAGCGAGTCCAGCCATGGCAATGAAAACCTTACAACCATCTTCTTCAGCATCATGAATAATTTGTTCAACAAATTTAGGCGATCTATGTGCACTAGCAACACGTAACTGATAATTTACATCGAATTGCTTCAATATTTTTGTACACTTTTCGGCAACGGGCATATCTGAGGACGAACCTAGCAGTATTGTAACTTCCATGACATCCTGCCATAGCAGTCGGTTATTCAAGATGACTATTCTTCTTCAGTAGAAAAATCATCGAAATTGATTCCTAATGTTCGAAAATCAAATCTACTTTCTTGTTCGGTTCCAAAAATATCTAACCGCAATACTAAACCTTTTTTTGTTCTAAAACCGTAAATCTGAGCAAAAGTATCACTATCAAATCTCTTCAAAGCCATAGTGTTTTGAGCGAATCTTGCAGAACGAATATCCCAGTCAGTCATACTATCAATTGGGAGAAATCGCTTACCATGCCAGTCGATTTGGTAAATTAAACCGGCATCTTTGAAGATAAAATCTAGAGAACGGAACATGGTCAGTAAAGCGAGAAGCGAACTAAAAATACCGTAGATGTAAAGTAAATTACCAGTTGCGACTAAAACCCAAGAAAATAGTGCGAGAATGCAAAAGAAAAATCCTAATGCAACTCTCATTGAATTAAAACTACCTTGACGTGGACCAATTGCACTAACTCCGCCTACTAAAAACAGGATTATGCCAAATCCCCCTAGCCATTCAATCCATTGTTCTCCTTTTCCTGTGAATGCCATAATTATAGAAAATGCAATCGGTAAAATACCCCACGATAATGGATATAGTACTGTTTTAGGATTAGGCTTGAGTTCGATTCGTTGCCAGCCAAAGTGCTCAGGAGATTTATCTCTGGCCCTTACCATCCAAATCACTACTCATCATCAAAAGGATGACGAAGACAAAGATTTCTTGCTGCATATACCTCGTCAACTCTACGAACTGGAGTAGTGATTGGAGCTTGATGTAGTGTCTCAGCGTCCTCTTGTAAGACCTCGATGAAATCTTTGGCAAATTGATCTAAAGTATCACGGCTTTCTGTTTCAGTAGGTTCAAACATCATACATTCTGGCACAACTAATGGGAAATATACAGTTGGAGCCATATAGCCTTTGTCGAGAAGTCCTTTTGCTACGTCCATCGCAGAAATTCCATATTTTTCTTTAGCAGGTTGAAGAGATAATGTGAACTCGTGCTTTGCAACGTGTGTATTTGCTCCATCAACAAACATATCCTCGACTCCTGCCTTTTTGGCTTCTCTGTGGAGAGCATGACGTAAATAATTAGCATTCAATACAGCATGTTCAGACATGTCTCTCAAACCATAACCATACCTTCTGTAGTAAGCCCAGCATCTAATTACAGCACCAGAATTTCCATGCCACTGTTGGACTTTACCTATGCTATTTGCTGGTTGGAACCAACCATACCACATATCATCAACTGCAAACTTAGATTCATCGCCTAGAATTGGTCTCTTCTTAACAATAGGTCCAGGTAAGAATTCTGCAAGATGAGATTTAACTCCTATTGGACCTGAACCAGGTCCACCACCACCGTGTGGTTGGCTGAAAGTTTTGTGAAGATTGAAATGAACAGCATCGAAGCCCATTAATCCAGGAGATGTGCGCCCAAGGATTGCATTAAAGTTAGCACCATCGTAGTACATTTGTCCGCCGGCTGAATGAATAATTTCGGAAGCCTGTGAGATATCATTTTCAAATAATCCTAGAGTATTTGGATTGGTGACCATCATCAATGCAACAGTGTCATCAACTACAGCCTTAAGTGCCTCTAGGTCAATTCTACCATCTTCCAAACTAGGAATCTCAACAATCTCGAAACCTGCCATAGCAGCGCTTGCAGGATTTGTACCATGGGCTGAATCGGGAACGATAACTTTAGTTCTTTGAGATTCTCCACGGCTTCGGAAATACTCTTGAACACACCTAACTGCGGTAAATTCTCCTTGAGCCCCAGCAACTGGCTGTAATGTCACTTGGTCCATACCAGAACAAATGGCGAGCATATGTTGCATTTCATGGAAAATTGACAACAAACCTTGGAGGTGATGTTCGGGTTGATGTGGATGAATGTCTGCTATACCAGGGATTTGAGCAATAACCTCATTGATTCTAGGATTATGTTTCATAGTACAAGAACCAAGAGGATAAAAACCAGTATCGATTCCATAATTTCTTCTTGAAAGCCAAGTGTAATGTCTAACCATTTCAGGTTCAGATAATCTAGGCCAGCGGGGTAGACTCTTACGAGCTAAGTTTTCTGGCAAAGATACCGAATCAACAGGTAGCAATGTGTCCGGTTGAGAATATCCCATACCTACACCACCAGCAAAATCAAACAAGCGACTCATGCAATCACCCCCGCAGACCAAATTGCAATATGGGCTGCTAATAGTTCGATTTCTTGTGCTGAGGTCTGATCTGTAACTGTCACTAATAACCAATTCTTTCTACTAGGATACCATCTACTAGCATCGAATCCACCGATTATTCCAACTCCATCTAGATAATTTAAGCAGTCTGAGGCCGGAGCAGGAAGTTCAACAATAAATTCGTTAAAATGAGTTCCCGAATAATGTGGGATTGCAACTGTATTTATTTCAGCAAGTTTCTGTTTGGCCAAATTACAAGCAGTGATATTTCGAAGTGCTAAATGTTCCAATCCTTCCGGACCGAGTAAGGACATGTGCATAGCGCCCATTAATGCAATCAAGGTTTCATTAGTACAGATATTAGAGGTTGCTCTGTGTCTCCTAATGTGCTGCTCTCTAGTCGAAAGTGTTAGACAATAGGCTTCTTTTCCATCAACATCTATACTCCTGCCAACAATTCTTCCCGGCATCAATCTAAGATATGGCTTTGAACATGCAAATATTCCGTAAATCGGACCTCCTGCAGTAACTGGACTACCCAAAGGTTGCCCTTCACCAACAACAATGTCTGCTCCATAATTACCCGGTGCTTCGACAAGACCTAGCGAAATCGGTTGAATACCAACAATTAAAGCCGTATTCTCTCCAATTATTTCTTTCAAATGCGTGTAACCTCCATCTAGTAATCCTAAGGGATTAGGCTGTTCCACGTAAATACCACATGACCCTGCTGCTTGTTCAGCACTTGAAATATCGATTGTACCGTCTTGGTGGTGATGCAAATATTTTATTTCAATACCCGCCCCTTGGCAGTAGTTTTGCATAACTGAAACTCTGTCAGGTGGTGTCAACTCAGAAATATAAACTGTATCTTTTTGAGTTGCTTTACGATTGTGAACGCGAACTGCACAAGTTAATGCTTCAGCCGCTGCAGTGGAACCATCATACAATGATAAATTGGAAATTGGAAGCCCAATTAATTCAGAGACTAGGGTTTGAAATTCCCACATTGCTTGCAACATTCCTTGACTTACTTCAGGTTGGTAAGGAGTATATGATGTAAGGAATTCACCTCTAGTGATTAGTTGGAATACTGATGCTGGGACATAATTGCGATAAAGTCCTGCTCCTAAGAACGAAACTACATCTCCCATAGCTAGGTTTGAACCAAGAAGTCTTCTTGCATCTGCGATTATTTCCTCTTCGGATTGAGGGGCAGGTAAATCTAATTGCACGTTCATACGGACTTGTTCAGGAATATCACTGAATAAATCGTCAATACTACTGAAGCCCATTTCTTCCAACATTTCTAATTCTAATCCTCGATTCGGCAATTGGTCTACCATCTAATACCTCCTTGAACAAACTTGTCTGTGCGCGTAACCACCATAATATTCCCTACTAAATCATACAAATGGTGGTCTGAATATTTCGGCACGAACTGATTTCCTAGGACTTGCTACAATCATCACTTCATCACCTTCAGATACGCCGGAAATATATCCTATTCCAATACCAGTATTGTCTAAACTAGGTGCCGGTGCACCAGAACTTAATTTTCCTATAATTACCCCGTCCATATTGGTGACCTCTTTTCCAGGTCTAGGTAACGGACCCTTCTCTAGATATTTTATTCCCCACCAGCGTTCATCATTGTCATTATGATTTAACACTCGATTTCTACCGATGAAATCATGTTCCGTATCTAGGCCAAATGGAACATTTGTTTCCCACGAGTCACGGGCAAGAAATGGATCTGAGTCAGTCAATCCTGGCCAACAAAAATCAACACCTGAAAGTAAATATCCCTTTTCCAATCTTAGTGTATCTCTAGCACCTAGGCCGACAGGGGTTGCTCCCGAATCAATAAGACTGCGCCACAATTTAGCTGCATCATTATTTGGAATAAAAATTTCATAACCAGATTCTCCGGTGTAACCTGTACCTTGAATCCATCCAGAAATGTCTAAATCATTGGATTTAATTTCCTGCCACTTGAATCGTGAGACATGGTTTTGTTCGCCTAATACTGAAGATAGAAATTGCTTTGCTTTGGGGCCTTGAAGAGCAATTATTGAAGTTTCATCAGATAAATTTTCTACGGTTACCGAATCATCATCAGGTAACTTGGAATTAAACCAATCCCACATTACTGGAATCATTGAAGCGTTGGGCACTCCCAGAATCTCATCATCTGAAACCACTGCAAAAATCATATCATCGATAATGAAACCTTCATCATCCAGGAAATGAGTATAAGCACATCTCGACGGAGATATAGAAGTGACTCTTTGAGTCGCTACACTTTCCAACCACTGTTTAACTGACGCACCTCGAAATCTGAATGTACCCATATGGGAAACATCGAATAATCCAGCATTACTTCTTGTTGCTAAATGTTCTTCTTTGATATTTGAATACCAAATAGGCAATTCAAAACCATGGAAATCAACAATGTTTGCGTTGAGAGAAACATGCTCATCATATAGTGAGGTTCGAACCAGACTTTGCCCGCCCATGACACAGGGAAAACTAGACACTCCTTAAACTCAAGTAAAAAAGATTCAATCATTGGTTGGCAGGTATGCCCGAAATTATTTCATTTCCGTGGTAAATAACACGTTCAACAAAACCATCGATGATATCAGTTGTTGTCGAAGGATTAGCGATTACTGACCGCAAAATGACACTCCGATCAATATTTGAACGACTTACTAAGTACTTACCTTCCTTGAATAATCTGTCTCTAATTTTTGAGTTCAATTCATTCAAGTCTATGTCATCACTTTTCGCAACATATCTAAAACATACATTAGACCACTGTCTGAAAGACATCATCTCTAAATTCTCGTTTTGAGAAATTTTTTCTTCGAGATATTTAGCTAAATCACAATAACCTTCAACCATTTTCCCCCATCCTGAATCACCAATTTCCCTCCATGCAAGCCACAATTTAAGAGCATCATTTCTTCGACCACATTGTAACGAATATCTTCCAAGGTCCACATCGCTTGATTCATCATGGAACAAATAATGAGCAACATCTACATGAGTACAGATATTTTTTAGAATATTCTTATTTTTTACAATAAAGGCACTACAGATTAATGGCATTCCCATCATCTTGTGTGCGTCCCAACAGACGCTATCGGCTAAATCAACACCATCCATTAGATGGCTAAGTTTTGAAGAAAATAAGCAACTACCTCCCCAAGCAGCATCAACATGCAGCCAAAGAGATTCTTGGTGTGCTATTTCGGCGATTTCACGAATTGGATCAAACGAACCTCTAACTGTTGTCCCAGATGTCGCTACAATACAAAAAGGAATCAAACCCTCATTCCGACTTCTGTTGATTTCTTCTAAAAGTGATTCTGGTTTCATACGACCATCATTATCACAAGCCACTTTGAACACGTTTTGGTGTCCAATTCCAACAACATTAGCCGACATTAAAACCGAATAATGTGATTCACTAGAGACAAATGCTGCATATTTAGAGCCATCAAAACCGGTTTTAGAGGACAATGGAAGTATAGACTGTCTAGCACATAGCATTCCTAACATATTACCATTTGAACCACCAGTTGTCATTGTTCCATAGCCATCGGAAAAACCCATCATCTCAGAGATTCTCGTTATTATCGTTTGTTCTATTAGAGTTGCTAGGGGTGAAAGTTCGTAAGTATACATTGACTGATTAGTTAGAGCAGTAATTATTTCACCTGCAAATGCAGTAACATTTAATCCACCCCAAAGAGGATTCATAAATGAACCACTATTCGTTCTAACGCATTGTTTAAGAAATTCATCAACATCATCTAAAACTCGCTCAGATCCTCTTCCTTCCAAAGGTAATTTTAGATCTGTTGTTTTTTTTCTTGAATCGTAAGAAACGTAATCAATTGTATTGAGAGATTGGTCATCACTACTTTCAATGTACTTAACCGCTCTTGAGGCGATTTCATCGATGAAGCTATCCAGTTGCATGTGTCGCACTAAACTTGCGTCTATCATTAATCCTTAGTACTATACGGTGTTTTGCTCATATCATTAAATTCACACAATAATGCAGTTAATTCATAATAGATAAGTTGATATTCATAATGCATTCGACATACTACTATACAGTTATTTAAAATAATCATTCAAATACTCAAATTTATGATTCTGAGAAAATATTTTTTTCTTCGCGTAGTTAATATTAACAAAATCAGTAAAAATGAATTCTTACAAATGCTATTATCACCATTATTGCCATTCATAGTGCATAAATCCCTAGCAACATTGAATAGTGAAACTCTTCAGCGAGTAACATGTTAGGAGAAGTTGGCAGCAAATGGCTAGATAGACTGCATCAAGATGTGGCTAAAGATTTGAGGAGTAAAGGTTGGTCGCAGTCAGAGATTGCCGAGATATTAGGTTCGACACAGAGTACAATATCTCGTCATATACAGAAGCCAACAGTTGAATTATCATCCTCAGCTGATGAAGCAATGGTAGATGCTTGGTCTAGTGAACTATCTCAAGCACTAAATTCAATAGGCCCTAATGGAGATGTAGTGAGGCAAAGATTAGTTGTAGAATTTCAATTTAATCCTAATCACACAATAAGATTCGATAAAACTCTTACTGGATTAGACTTAGACCGTGGGCAGGAGCAAACCGCACTGCTTAGAAGACTTGAATGGGCAATAGGAAGATTAGATCCAAAAAGAATTGTAGACGTAATTCCTGCCGTTGGAATGAATATTGCTTCCTGTAACAAGGGTGCAAGAAATGTTTCTGAAGTTGCTGCGTTTCCTGGTAAAATTTCGATTGTAGGAGGCAAACTTCGCCACCATGAAACACCACGCTTTGGTGTATCTAATCATCTAGCCAGTGTTTTACTACAATCGCATATTATGAATGATGCTAAAACTGCAATTATTAACATCAATCCTATGGCAGGTAATTCATCAATTGATGAGGTGAGAATAAAGAAATTATGTGAACAACTCGGATACTCATTCGCTACTGCCTCCAAGGGCAAGATTTCGGGGAATCATACTAAATTAGATGTGATATTAGACAAAGGCGATTTTGGTTGGGAGCCTAACATGTACATTCTTGCACATAACCCGTTAGAATTGATAGACAGAACACACCAAATAGTTGCATCATTGTGAGGAGTTAAAATGAATATCAAAACTTATCTTATACTTTTTATTATTACCTTAGCACCACTTTCAGGTTGTCTAGAAGAAGCCCCTGACGAAACTGAGGAATGTTTCACATTACCTTCGGGACATGAAGACGATGGGAAACTTAGAATTTTGACTTATGATGTCTTAGCATTAACCGATTCTATGATTAGTGATTTTGAAAATTCTACTGGAATCGAAGTTATTTTCAACAAAGAATCAGATTCTGGCGGGATTTTAGACCAAATGATGCTGACAAAGAATGCGCAACAAGCAGATTTAATGATTGGATTAGACAACTCATATTTGCAAACCGCAATCGATAACTGTTTACTTAGAGAAACACTCTTCACACAGAATCCACAATATCAAAATATTTCGACTTCAGCTTTGGAACCATATTCGGGTAATCTAGCAATTCCATTTGATCAAGGAACTGTTTGTTTGAATTATGATGAAAATTTTGTTGACGGTACAAATGTCACTACTCCAACCTCTCTTTGGAACCTAACAGAATCACAGTGGGAAGGTAAAACTGTATTCCCGTCCCCTCTTTCATCATCACCAGGTAGAGCATTTATGATTTCCACCATTGATTACTTCAACAATGACGGAGATCCTACAACCGATGCTTTTGATTGGTGGAAAGCGATGAAAGACAATGGGGCAATATTCACTTCTGGTTGGAGTGAAGCATATGAGACACACTACACCGGAGGGTATGGCGAATACACTGTTGGACACATTGGCGATGCGCACCTTACTGTATCATACTGTCACTCTCCAGGAGTCGAAGCCTACTATAGTTCGAATTGGACACATTCAACTAGTCTAAATCTGCCAAGGAGTTCATTCCATCAAATCGAATATACTGGAATAATTAATGGTGCGGCAAATATTGCTGGAGCAGAACTTTTTATTGAATATCTTCTTTCTGATGCAATTAATTCACAAATGCCTGAAAATAACTTGATGTATTCTGTTATTGATGGCTATGATCTACCTGAAACCGATGGATTCCGATATCACTCAGACATAGCCAATCAACCTGTTGACACACCTATTTCTACAGTAAATCTTGAAATGGAATCATGGTTAGAAAACTGGAAATCATCAACCCAATGATGAGGCATATTCATGCTCAGTGGTAAAAATAGAGATTTTATCATAAATTCGTCTCAATGGATTGTAGTTAGTTCATTTTTTCTAGCCCTATTTGTCCCTATACTGTATGCCATACTGAGATTGGAATCCGTAACAGAGATGAGTAGTTTATCAGCCATCACAAATTTTTTCCAAATAATTGGTACAAAAGAAGCCTTGAAATTCACATTATTACAAGCCACTTTTTCAGTAGTTGTCACCCTGCTTATTGGAATACCTTTAGCGTGGTATCTTGGCCGATATGAGTGGAAGAGAATTAGGATTATTAGGGCACTTCTTTCGGTGCCTTTTGTAATGCCCGCCATTGTCGCTGCAATGGGCTTTATCGCATTAATTGAAGAAAATAGTTTACTCGAATCTATTGGAATTGACCTTCGGGGTCAAACAATCACTTACTGGGGAAATACTATACAAATGTCTGAACTAACAGGTTTTGATAACTCTGGACATTTCATAGCACTCATCTTAGCCCATGCTTGGTTTAACATTTCATTAATTATTAGATTTGTAGAGCCTACCCTGTCGACTATGGACCCTAGATGGGAAGAGCAAATTCGATTACTCCCCGCAGGTAATACTTTTCTAAAACGTATTAGGAATCTATGGATGCCGTTTATCGGACCTGCAATTGCATGTTCTTCTGCCCTATGTTTCATATTTTCATTCACCTCTTTCGCACTGGTAAAATGGCTTACACCCAACAACTCTACACTTGAATCTTTAATGGCAGAATCTGGCGGAACGGCGGGGATATACAATTACAGAGTAGACACTAGCGAAATCGTATTATCAATATGTTTGATTCAATTGATTATTCTGCTTTCAGCACTACTAATTACCTCAAGACTGCAAAAAAAGCATTCAATTAGACATGCAATAATTAGTGAAGCGAGTGCTAGGAAACCTCGTGGAGAAGTTGGAATCCTTGGAAAGGCAATTGTTTCCATAGGGATTATATTTACAATACTGCCATTGATACTTACTTTCATATCATCGTTTAGAATACGAACTGTCGAAAATGGCAATGTTAGTTTCAGTTATAGTTTTGAAGCTTGGAGAGAAGTTTGGTCAGGAGATAATTCGACGATTGCTTTGTCAGATGCTTTACTAAATTCCGTCATATATGCAATTTTCACTCTTGTATTATCATTGATTATCGGATGGACAATCGCTTCATGTATAAATCGGCTCGAGACAAAAGGTAAAACTCGTGCCGCTAAAATTGTCGATTTCATCAGTCTATCACCACTGGCCGTATCAGCAGTAATGATTGGACTAGGAGTTTTAATTGGCATATTAAGATGGGTTCCGGAATTATTCAATTGGTTTTTCATTCCAGTCTTACCACATGTTCTGTTAACCACACCATTCGTTGTTAGAGTGATGTTGCCAGCCATCCGTAGTTTGGATGACTCATTTGAACAGCAGGCGAAAATGCTTGGTCTTTCACCTACTCGAGTTTGGATTCATTCAAAACTAAGTTTTCTTAGAGGACCTTTAGTTGTGGCCGGTTCTCTGACTATCGCATTTTCATTAGGCGAATTCGGTGCAACATGGATTCTTGTTAGGTCCGGCTCCTGGGATACACTTTCTATACTAACTGATCAATTAATGAATCAACCTAAATTCAATCCTATGATTTATCCAATGGCCATGGCTAGTGCATCTTTATTGATGATTCTAACATTCACACTATTCCTTATTGCTGAAAGGATGCGGCCAAATGGCCAGGGAAGTGGTTTTTGATGAGTGAAGAAATGATATCTATTACTAATGTGAGCAAGAAATTTGCAGATTTGAACCTATTTAGTGGTCTAAATTTATCTGTCAATAAAGAAGATATAATTGCAATAATTGGCCCAAGTGGTTGTGGAAAAACAACAATTCTAAGAATGATTTGTGGTTTAGAAAAAGATTATTCTGGAAAAATCAAATTTGAAGGCGAGGATATTTCAGAGATTACTGTACAAGATAAAATCGGTTTTATTTTCCAAAAGCCAATTTTATTTCCTCATCTCAATGTTGGTAGAAATATTCTTCTAGGTTGTAAAGAAAAGGGAGACAAGAAATTCTATAATCAAATAATTGAAAGAGAATTAGAATTCATTGGTTTACCAGGATTCGAAAAAAGAAAGGTAGAATCACTATCGGGAGGAGAATCTCAACGAGTTGCTCTTGCTAGAGCTTTACTAGCCAATCCAGAATTGCTACTATTGGATGAACCTTTTTCATCACTTGATGTGAGTTCAAGACGTTCTTTGGCAACTGAAACAAGACAGTTCATCAAATCTAGAAACAAGACTGCAATACATGTGACACATGATGAGGAAGAGGCTAAGATTATTGCAGATAGGATAATTTATTGGGAAGATTTGCTAGAAATAAAAAAATCTAATGATGACAAGCAATAATAACGAGTTATGACAAAGTATGTATGAGCGCATATGATAGGGACCCCATTCGATGTTTTGCCATATGTTCGAGGAATCCAAATGGTTCTTTCAAAATATGAAGGTTATACTAAAGGCAAACGTCGTGATGCTGATAAACTAATTCGAGATGAAATAATTAGAGCCTCTGGTAGAGCAAGGGCACATATAGTAAACGTCCATGACTCTTCATTCAAAGATGGTGCAATTCCTATTGCTAGGGCAGCAAAAGCGGCATGTACTGAAATAGATGTTTTAATTGAAGATGTAAATAAAGCTACTACTGGAATGAATCATGCCTTTTTTTCTGGCAATCGTTCAGCATCAAACTCTGATTTGAAGAAATTAATCAAACATGATCATGATGTAATTGATATGGTCACTAAATCAGTTAACATTGCTAATAGTGCCGAACTTGCATTCAATAGTGGTTCTGAGCATGATGAAATAATCAAACTGATTAGACAATGTCAACAAATGGCTACAAGTTGTCGAGGTTTCTTTGGTTCAAGAGTGACAATCTTAGGTGGCTTAAGACAGAAAAGTAAGAAAAAGTAGGAGTGTAAAATATGACAAATGTATATCGATGGAGAAGTAACCCTAACATTTTAGCAAGATTAGTTGATGCAAATAATATTCAGACATGGAAATCTCAACAAGTCATTTTGAAGCCTAATGAAGCATGTGCATTCATTATTGACGGCAGAATAGGAGATATTGTTTCTGAAAAGATCGTACGTAATGTCGGTGGGGGTCTCGGCAGATTTATCGGAGATATGATGGGTGCAACTGCTACTGATCGAAGATTGCTTTTCGCAATGACTGGTCCTGCAGATATATCAATTCCTTTCTCTAGTAACTTAAAAGATGGATCCAAAGTTCAAGGATTTGCTAACTTGCGAGTACAAATTAGAGATGATGATATACCGAAATTACTCAATATGTTTGCGAATAGTGCACCATTGTTAGACCGTGAAAAACTGATCACTGTTCTTCAACATGAACTAACAAATCGAGTAATTACTCCGTCACTTTCAATCTGTAATTCTGCAGAAGATCTACGAACTCCTAATTTCCAAGAGCAATTTGAAATGAGAGCAGAAGTTGAAATGCGAGCAACTTTATCTACTCTAGGGTTTACATTTTTGAAAGCATTTGTAGCATCTAATACAACGGATAGTGAGAAAATTGCTCAATTAAGATCTGAACTTTCTGCAGCAACCCAAACTGAGGGTGCCCATGCTGAAGCACTGATGGAAAGAATTGCAATTCGAGAAGCTGCTACACTTCGAAGAATCGAATGTGAAGTAAATGTGGCTAGAGCCGAAGCTGCTGGTAAAGTTTCAATAGAACTGGAAAGTGAATTGAAAGAATTACGTAAACAAGAAGCACATTGGGAAGCTGAACTCAAGAGAGATCAGGGACGCTCTGAAATAAAAATGAAGGAAGCAAGTCACAAAACTGAACAAGCTATGGCACTGTTTGAACAAGTTCAAGCAAAAAAGCAACAAAGAATTGAACAACAGCACGGCCATCAAAATCAAAGAATGGACAAGCAAAATGACTTACAGGTTAAGATGATGGAAATGGCTGCTGAAAACGGAGCCCTAACTCCAGAAGTAATGCAAGAATTCCTAAAACAACAGACTGCTCAAAAAGCTGTGGACGGAAGTGGAGGAGATATTCCCTCGTCATCTTCTGAAATAAAAGAATCGAATGATTGCCCATCATGTGGAAAAGCAATTCAATCATCATGGAATACATGTCCTTATTGCGGCTTTGCTCTAGTATGAAAATTGATTTTAATCAGTGGTAGGTATGGCAATAGAACTTGGTTCAAAGCCATGGAAAATTTGGAAAAGCCATTGGAAGAATCAAGATTCATGGTATGGAACAAGACTACCAATAATTTTGTTATGCTCGATAACTTTTGGTGCAGGGCTAGGTTATTTAGCAACAAATAAATTCTCCAACTGGCGAGATTGGGAGGCATTTGATCCGATCACATCTCTAGATACAGCTATACCTGTTATACCTTGGATGATTTTACCTTATTGCACATTATACTTGTTCTACCCAATGGTTGCATTTCTTGGAATGAGAAATGAGCAAAGTAAACGTGAATGTATCCTATTTCATCAAATTTTTTTGATTTTAACATGGTTCATATTTTTAATTTTCATCTTACTTCCAGCAAAAGTAGACTTGCGTAGTTCGATTGACTATGAAGAAATGGGTATGTGGACGATATTTTTTGAAACACTTCATTCTGTTGATACGCCTTGGAATGCTTGGCCATCACTACATATTGTTCAGAGTTTACTGACTGTACTGGTAGTACAACGATGGTACGGTGGTGAATCAAAAAGGAATAATGTCTTCCTAGGTCTTCTATGGTTCTGTTGGTCACTTTTGGCAATTTCGATTTTGACTACTAAGCAACATTTTATTTGGGATTTATTTACTGCCATAGTTATTACTTTGTGGTCTTGGAAATACTGGTTTAAGCCTAATTTAATAAAATCTAATGATGAAAAAGTAATCAAACAATTCGAGGATTTAATTGTTGATTAACCAAATAAGTTTCCAATAACTTCAGGATTATTTAAGTAAATAGTCAGACTTATTCCTGCCATAATCATCATCCATGAACCTACTAACTTTATCATACCAGTAGCCCTTCTAAGGAAATTGATCATTACTTGACGACCAAGGCCAACCATTGTAGTTACACAAATCATCAATATTAGTAGACCAAGCATAAGACCACCAATACCGATTGCAGTTGCACCGCCTCCTAGAGTGCTCAAAAATATAACAAATGGAAGTACTGCCGCAGCGGTACAATCGATTGATGCAGCAGCATATCCGATTCCATAAAGATACATGTTTCGTCTAGGAGTAAATGTATCATCATCTTCTGTAGTACTGTATTTATCTACGAACCTTTGAACGAAACCTAACAGATGAGTGGTTACACCGAGTAACATTACAACACCAACAAAGATTAGAATAAGCGCAACTAATTTAGCAATATCACTAATGAGTCCAGAAGAAGAAAACGCTTCACCCATAATCATGGCAACAATTCCAATTACAATGAAAAAAGTCCACATACCTAAGCCTGAAAGCGAACCAATAACAACCGGACTAGGCATTTTGGTTTTCAGTTTACCAGCCTCAATAAGTTCATCTTCACGCGCTCCTAAAGACAAATAGTAAGAGATGAATCCTGGAAGAACTGGAAATGCACACGGTGAGAAATAAACTAAAATTGATAGAATCATTCCCAATGTGAAAACTGCAACATAAGATGTAGAAGGTTCTTCCCAAGCAATCCTCAAATCGATTGTATCTTCGATCTCTCCTGTCAAAGCAGTTTCTACTACCGAGTCAAAAGAATTCCATTTATCAGTTGGAGTCCCTGTAGACTGTCTAGCAATTATGTAACCTTCCTCATCTAAGACCATAACAACCGGTATCTGCCCTGTTCCTGCTGTCGTGAATAATCTTACAGGATCTGTAGTAGAACCGTCTTCAAGAATTGCTGAATTTGTAGAACCAATGCCTGTGGCGTAGTATGGCACATGATATGCACCACTAGACTGATTCAAATAATCTAAACTTTCACTATACCATGAGCCATAAGCAAATATTTTCAAAGTTTTATTTGACTGGTTAGCAAGTTGTTTCCATTGGTCGATATTATCTTCTAAATGACTTTGTACTGCGTGACAATTACTACAATCTCTAGCCATGAAATCTAATATGATAATATCGCCAATATGGTCTTCTAAATGTATCCACCCTGTCTGATTTGACAAAGAGGATTCATAATCAGAACGATTTAGCGATTCAAAGACAATATTAGGAACTGGTGCGGGGTCAGCGTCTGATTGAAAGATTTCGTCCATACTATCAAACATGGATAAGGCTGCAAATGATATTGTACCAAACATAATCAATGCTATTGCAAAAGCCTTCCATGTCTCAGAACGCTTGAATACCCCAAAATCAACTTGGGATATTATACGCATGAGACTCCCAGTTAGTCTATGTAATTGAAATTGTCTTAGAATTGATTGTTTGAACCTTGAACCAACTATTTTAATAGTTAAATTATAAAGCGATAACTATGATGATTAAACGCAGTTCGATTGCTCTTTTTATTTTCTCTATACTAATTATCAGTCAAACACCTATAACAGATGCTAATTCATCTGGAAAACATAATTCCAGTAGCGGCTGTAGTTGTCATTCCAATTCCGGAAACCAGCCTACAATCAGTCATACTTTCCCTAGTACCTATACCGCCGGACAGACATATTCTGTTAGTGTTAGTCTTTCGAGTTCTGGTTCTGGAGGATTTTCCGCAACCATAGACAAAGGCTCTTTTTCAAATGCGGGTGCTAGTACCTCTACTAGTGGTTCAAGTGCAACACACTCTGGTTCTGGCTCTACATCTTGGTCCTTTGATTGGGTCACACCAAGCAGTACTGGTTCGGGAACTGCAACCCTCAGGATTGCTGGATTGGCAGCTAATGGGAATGCAAATAATGGTGGGGATTCTTGGAGAACCTCTACTGTTAGTATTGCTGAAAGTCTACCAGCAAACAATCCTCCCTCTGTTTCTAACCTCGCCATCAACCCTAACGGAGATGTTTCAACCGCCGATTCTTTTACCTTAAGCTACACATTCTCTGATTCAGATGGGGACCAAGAAGGACCTACTCAAATTAGATGGTTCGTAGATGGAACCCAATCTCCATCACATAATGACTTGAAAACTATCTCGAGTTCTTCAACCTCTATTGGTGAAATTTGGACAGTAGAAGTAACTCCTCACGATGGAACAGAAACTGGCCAAATGGTCCAATGTCCAGATTCAGTTACTATTACTGAGATGGATTCAGACGGTGATGGAGTAACTGATAGTCAAGATGAATTTCCTAATGACCCAACTGAAACCACCGACTCTGATGGAGACGGTGTGGGTGACAATGCAGATGCATTTGATAATGACCCTACTGAAACTACTGATTCAGATGGAGATGGTGTTGGAGATAATGCAGACGCATTTGATAATGACCCAACTGAAACTACTGACTCAGATGGTGATGGCGTAGGAGATAATGCTGATGAATTTGATAATGACCCGACCGAAACAACCGATTCAGATGATGATGGAGTAGGAGATAATGCAGATGCATTTGATAATGACCCTACTGAAACAACCGATTCTGATGGAGATGGTGTTGGAGATAATGGCGATGCATTCCCTAATAATCCTGCAGAAACTACTGATTCTGACGGCGATGGAGTAGGAAATAATGCTGATGCATTTGATAATGATCCTACTGAAACTACCGATTCTGATGGAGATGGTGTTGGAGATAATGGAGATGCATTCCCTAATGACTCATCGGAAAACACTGATTCTGACGGTGATGGAGTGGGTAATAATGCCGATGCATTCGATAATGATCCAACAGAAACTACCGATTATGATAACGATGGCATAGGAGATAATGCAGATAATGATGATGATGATGATGGTACATTGGATATTGATGATGCATTTCCATTGAATGAACTTGAAAGTAAGGATACTGATAATGATGGGACTGGTGATAATACAGATGATGATGATGATGGAGATGGAATTCTAGACATCGATGATGCTAGCCACCCAAGTAATTCAGATAAGATCGATACTGATGGAGACGATATTATCGATGATTCAGACCCAGATGATGATAATGATAATGTCATTGATACAGCTGATGATTTCCCAAAGGATGCAAATGAAAGTATTGATTCGGATGGAGACGGTGTTGGAAATAATGCCGATGCTTTTGATAATGACCCCACCGAAACTGTAGATACAGATGGCGATGGAGTTGGTGATAATTCCGATATGTATCCAAATAATTCTGAAGAGTCTATGGACAGTGATGGCGATGGAGTTGGGGATAATGCTGACGCTTTCCCAACTGATGCTTCAGAAACCAAGGACTCTGATGGCGATGGAGTTGGAGATAACGAACAATTAGCTGCTGAAGAAAAGGCACAAAGAAATTTATTGATTATCATTGTAGCACTTGTATTGATTGCTGGAGGAGGAGCAGTATTCTTCTTTAGAAATCGAGGAAGTTCTAGTGATGTCAAAGATTTCTCTGCGAGTGAAGGAGTTCAAAATAACCAAATGGCAACCATTCAAAATATGAATCAACAATTTCAACAACCCATTGTACCGCAACCAACGGTAAATCAAAATCAACCTACTGTCATAAATCAATGGACCGATGAATCCGGTTATACTTGGAGAAGTCTAAGTGATGGTACTATGGAATGGTGGACTGGTAGTGATTGGAAAAAGCGTTAATCAAATAATTGGCTGATTACGCAACCACTCAAGATCTGAAATATATAATTGACGAATATCATCAAGACCCAATACTAACATTGCTAGTCTTTCTAATCCCATACCCCATGCTAATACTGGGTGAGTTATTCCCAATGGTTCTGTAACTTCAGGTCTAAAAATACCTGCACCACCAAGTTCTAACCACTTCCCTCGCCATTTTACTTCAATTTCTAAACTTGGCTCAGTATAAGGGAAATATGCTGGACGAACTCGAACTTCTGGATAGCCCATCTTTTCGTAGAATGTCTTGAGAGTGGTAACCAGCATCTGCAGATTGGCCCCTTCCTCCATTATTATTCCCTCAATTTGATGGAATTCGGGTAAATGTGTTCTGTCAATTGCCTCTTTCCTAAAGACTCTATCAACGGTAAACATTCTACATGCTTTTGATGGGTTATCAGCTAAATATTGAATGGTATTTACTGTCGTATGCGTCCTTAGTAATCCTTTTTGTGAAATGTCTTTAGAAAATTTACCACCCCACCCCAAAGAACCAGTATCTCCTCCATCAATATGTATTTTCGACCATAATTCCATTAGGTCATCTGGTAAAGTCATTTTTTGTGGATTATCTAAATAGAATGTGTCTTGCATTTCTCTTGCTGGGTGGTCTTGTGGTATGAATAAAGCATCCATATTCCATCCAGCAGTTTGAACATAATCTTCAACCAGTTCAGAGAATCCCATCTCTAGGAATATATTCCTAATTCGTTCAATCAAAGCCTGCATAGGATGGCTTCGACCAGTTCTTGGAGTCGAAGATTCGAGAGTCACATCAAATGCTCTAAACTCTGCATCACGCCAGTTTTCACTCTGTAATAATTCAGGAGTTATCTCGCTAACCATTTCTTTTTCAACTAGTAAATCACTAGATACTGATAATCCATCTGAAGTGATTTTCCATGTTCTAGTAGTGGTATCTTGACTTTCAATGAAATCTCTCCTACCTTTGAAGTGTTCCAACATTTCAGGTTCTAAACTTTCCACTGTTGCGGGTAAGTTGGAAAGAAATTCTGAACGTTTAGAGATTATTTCTTCAACTTTTGCAGGGTCTTGAGCAGAAAACTTTCCGCCTTCAAGACCAACTCCTATTCTCTTCAAGAGCCCTACCCCTGGCCCTGCTTCATGCCTTTCGAATGATTGTTGAAGCGTAGCCATATCTGGTGTTTTTGAAGTAGAAATCCAATTCCAAAGCCTCGCTTCTAAAAGGCCACTGTCTAAAGCAGATAGTCCTCCAGATGATAATTTAATTACTGTCTCCACAGATTCAAATGTTTCAACAAATCCTAGATTCGATAAACCTAGACCTGCACCAACTGCAACCGCTTGATCATTCCAATCGCATCCAGAAAGTACTTCTTCGAGTGACCAAGATTTAGATTCATCTTTTTGCATCATTTTGAGCATTCGGCGCTCCGGATTGAGTAATTTGGAGGCGTCCATGGACCTTCGAAAGAGAGTCTATCTTTCAAATCTATGCCAAACTAATCCAAAAATTACGGATTAACTAACCATTATTCCTCTTCCAATTCCCAAAGTAATACAGAACATTTTGGACATGTATATGTTTGTGGCCTTGGTCCCTTTTTTACATCCACATTACCACATGGCCCACAAACAATGGTCGAAGTTATTGGTTCATCTAAAGTTACATCCACACGATACATAACTCTACCTGCATCGGGTAACATCTCTCCACTAGGAGTCCACTCTTCGATGGCTTCTTTGGACATGCCAATATTTGATTTTAAACTCATTCCGATAATGAATAAGATTAGCCCACAAACTCCTATTGTAGCACCCATAGAATAGATGCCACCGATTGAAAAAAAAGCACCGAATGAAATACATATAAAACCTGAGATTATCATATTCTCCCTAGGATTTCTTGTCATTACTACGCCTCAGTTAATAGAACTTGAGAGTGCTAAAGCCACCTTAGATATTTGTTCAGTTGGAATCGCACACAAACCTATTCTCACTCCACCTATCAATGGAACCAAGTATACTTGTTGACTAGCACAATCTTCGGCAACTTGAACTGGATCTTCACATTCCATCCAAGCAAAAAAACCATCATGAGTAGGGTTGATTGGAACTGATAGTTTTTTACATTCTGCGATAAATAAATTTCTTCTATTCGCTAAAATCTCTTGTAGCCTTTCACATTCCTGGGACCAATCATTTCCTAATTTCTCATCATCATGAATTTGACTAACAGCGTATTGAGCAAGTCTAGAGGTGGCTGACCATGTTTGCCGACCGGTAACACCCATAACTGTTGCAATTCGATCTGTAACATTCTTATCTGGATGAAGAGAAACTAGAGCTCCGGTTCTAAGGCCATATATCGTGTGTGACTTAGACAAGGAAATTGCGAATGTAATTAACAAATTATCTGGCCAAGATAAACCATCATGTAAAATCTGAGAAATTGTATCTGCCCATCCATGTGGTTCATCAGCATATAGGTGATATGCTGCATCAATAAGTAATGTATGAGAGACTTCCTCATTTTCAAGAGAACTCTCGATAAATGCCGACAATACCGAGTATCTATCTTCACTGGTCAGGGATAGTCCAGTTGGATTATGAGCAGGATCGTTTAACCAAGACATAACCTTACTTTGTTTAGAACAAAGATATGAAAGTTGATTTTTTAGTGACTTCAAATCAATAAATGATTCATTATCATCGCTCAATAATGGATATGTCGCAATCCCCAAATCACAGCCTGCCAAAAATCCTCGATATGGACCCCAATGTCGATCTCTAAGAAGAACTTCGTCTCCTCTATCAGCAAAATTTGCTGCAGCCAAATATAGTGCGCCTGAACCACCAGGTGAAGCAGTAGAAGTAATGTTCAAACCAATTTCTTCTAATTCCTGTCTAAACTCCCCTAGGGCTAAAGTTTTGGATAAATCAAGAAATTTGGGTAAGCCTTTGAGAGGAGCATATGCCGAAATCTCAATAGCCGGAGATTCTCTAACTACTTTATCTACAATTTTGTTGATTGCTAATTCTCCATCATCTTCCAAAAGAGCTCCGATTGTTCCATTTACTGCGTCATGGCCTTCTGAAATGGCATTTTGATATCTTGCCCACCAAGAAAAAATAGTATCATTGCCTACTTTGGTACGAGAAAAAGCATTCAGAAAACCCTCGCCTGCTTCTTCGCTCATGCATTGGCTAAAAGGCTCTTACTCTTTGAGTTGCCCCTATTCTGAAAGATTCAAAATTTTGATTTACATTCAAATCATCCGTTTCATTCATCAATGAGTTATGTTTGGGTGGTTTGTCGCCAACGTAGCATAGCTGGTAGTGCTTCGGATTTGTAATCCGACGGTCGGGGGTTCGAGTCCCTCCGTTGGCTCCAAAAAAACAGTTAACTGTGCAATATCTGTCAAGGGTATGCGACCTTTCCATCTCGCATTCCCAGTATCTGATTTGATTAAGACTGAAGATTTCTATGTTAATGTAATTAAGTGCAGTATAGGTCGAAGGACGCCAAATTCAATCAACTTTAATTTTCATGGCCATCAGATTGTTGCACACTTGGTAGACCAAATTTCAGAAAATAGAAATTCAGGTAAAGTTGATGGTAAAAAAGTGCCACCATTTCATTTTGGATTAGTTATGGAATGGAAACAATGGCACGAATTTAGAGATTCACTGGAAGATAGAAAAGTTGAATTTAGAATAAAACCGCATATAAGATATCCAGGCAAGGTTGGAGAACAGGCAACGATGTTCATAGATGATCCTTCTGGAAATTCAATAGAATTCAAATCATTCCGTGATGATGAAAAATTATTTGCAACTATTCAAGGTTCGGAAAATGAAATTGGCGGCGGAAAAATAGTCTAAGAAATAATCAAGGGGCAAGCACTTGTGGGGTGGTTCATGGTGGCAAAACGCCTAGACGGGAAAGCCTGTTCATTAGAGGTAGAAACCGAGTTAAAAAAGAGAATCGATATCTGTCAAAACAATGGCATTAATCCACATATTGCTGTGATTATTGTTGGCGATGACCCGGCTAGCCATGTATATGTGGGTGCTAAGATTAGGGCTTGTGATAGATTAAATATCAAAAGTACCCATATTGAACTACCTGAAAATACCGAAGAAAAGGAATTACAAGATATAGTCATGAAACTCAACAAAGATGATTCAGTACACGGCATATTGATTCAGTCACCATTACCCAAACATATGGATGAAGAAGGTTTGACCGATTTAATCAATCCCGATAAAGACGTTGATGGCTTCCATCCTACCAATCTTGGCCGGTTAGTTCAAGGAAGAAGTGACGGCATGTTACCTTGTACACCCAGTGGAGTAATGAGACTACTTGATTGGGCTGGGATTGAAACTCGAGGAAAGAAGGCTGTCGTAATTGGTCGTTCAAGAAATGTTGGTATGCCTCAAGCATTATTGCTAACCGCTAGAGGTGCCGATTCAACTGTCACAATCGCTCATTCGAAAACCGAAGATATTGCTGGTATTTGTAAACAGTCAGACATTATAGTTGCCGCAGTTGGAAGCCCTGAGATGGTTAAACCAGAGTGGATAAAAGAAGGGGCGATTATAGTGGATGTAGGAGTTAATCGCGTTGAAGATTCGTCTCGAGAAAGAGGTTGGAGATTAGTTGGTGATGTTTCTTCTGAGGCTGGAGAAATTGCATCTTGGTTATCGCCAGTCCCCGGCGGTGTTGGCCCGATGACTGTTGCAATGCTAATGGAAAATACTGTCATATCTGCAGAGAATTTGATGAATAAGTCTCATATCTAAACATAAGTAGTCGTGATAATATGGAAACTAGAAATCCAAAGTTGGCGATTGCGGGCCGTGTAGTTGGTTTTCTACTTCTATTAATCTGTGTCATCTCTTGGAAATTAGTAGATGAAGACGTATTGTCTAGAGAAATACGAAATATAATCATTTATTGCATGATAGGAATTTCTATATTATCATTTATTTTAAGCTACATTGCTTCTAGAGAAAGAACAGTTCCTGAGCTTGGCAAGAAACTTTCTGTTGAAGAACAATTTGCTGCATTAGAGTCTACTCCAACTTCTTTCAATTCGAATTTTACCAAAACTGATCAATTTGGTTTTGAAACCATCAGTTCACAAACCCAAAATATTATTCAAAGTATAGTTGGCACTCAAGTAGAACCTAGTCAAAAAGAAGTCCAATCAGCAATCAATTCATTATCCGAAGGGGAAATAGGAGAATCATCCGCTGCCCAAGCATCCGCTAATCCTGCGCCTCATAGAAATGCCACACAAATTCTTGAAACTGTAGTTCTAAATGACAAAAATCAAGAAACTGAAAAAAGAACTAATGTTGAAAATATACCACTACCTAATCAACAAAATATTTCAACTCCCGATTTATCCTGGATGGAAGATGAACATCAATTTATCACTGAATTATCTGTCAAAGAAGTTCCACTTCCCGAAGATAATTCAGAAAAGTTTTCAGAAATACAAAAAAATGAAGATTTCAAAATACCTAACTTGCCAGACATCGATGAACTGCTAAATCAGGATTCGCAAAAAGAGATTTTAGATTTAGAATCGATTAAGCTGCCTAATACGGATACACAAACACCTGCCCTACCAGATATAGATAGCCTATTTTGAAACACAAGTTCAATAGATGTTGAGAATTTGGTTTATTCTGTGTGGACTCAAGAGTTTGACTTACATAGCCATTCAGTTCACAGTGATGGAATTCACAAAGTAAACGAAGTTGCCAAAATGATGAAACAATCGCAGGTCAAATTTTGGTCCCTTACTGACCATGATACAATCAGTGGATGGAATGAAGCAAGAATTGCAGCCAATGAAAATAAAATAAATTTCATTCCAGGCGTAGAAATCACTTGCGAACCAGGATTAGAAGCTGAAAAAGAAGAATTGGCTAGGATGAACAGAGAACGTGCGTCAAAATCTTGGCATTTGTTGGCATACTTCCCTGAATTTTCAGACTCTAATGAAGGTATAGAAAAATTTGAACGATGGCTTCTTCCTCTCCAAGAAGGAAGATTGCCTAGAATGAAAAAGATGATTGACAAATTATCCGAACTTGGAATGACTGTTCCGCTAGAAAAAGTGCTCGAAAAAGCGAGTGGCTCAGTAGGTCGACCTCACTTAGCAGAAGTAATGGTCGAAATGGGTTATGTTGAATCTAAATCAGAGGCTTTTGAATTATGGATTGGAGATGGTTTACCCGCTCATCAAATCCAGCCTAAACCATCAATTTCTGAGGCGGCTGAAGTGGTTCATTCACTTGGAGGATTTGTATCACTTGCACATCCACTTTACTATGGCATATCTCCACTGAATTTGATTAATTTTTGTAGCCAAAATGGAGTAGACTCGATTGAAGCATTTCATGGTAGCCATCCGGATTCATATAGATTTGAATTATGGACAATCGCTGCTGAAAATGGAATTTCGATAACTTGTGGTTCTGATTTCCACGGTAATACCCATGGACATACTCCTGGATTTATGCCAGTTCCAAAAGGACAATTGAATCAACAATTACTCACTTCTAGTCAATGAATCGAGAACTAGAGCGATTTCAAATAATACTACTACAGGAAGTGCGACTAGAAATAATGACAGGGGGTCTGGTGGAGATAGAAATGCTCCCAAGATGAACGAGGTAAACCAAATGTGTTTCCTATATCCCTTTATTTGGGCTCGACCAAAAATACCTAGTCTAAGAATTAACAAAGTTGCTACGGGAGATTGAAAACCGATAATTGATGCTAAGGCCAAACTGACAATGAAACCAACATAACTAGATAATCTCCATTCGGTAGTTATTCCTGAATTTTGAGCATCATCTGTAAGATACTGTAAGATCATGGGTGTCAAAAAATCCCAAGAATATACTAAACCAGCAAATGCCAAAATAAGAACTGATAGAATAGTAATAATTATTGTAGGACCAAATGATGGGGGTTTGAATTTTAATTCTGCAATACGCTTTTTTACAGATTCATTTTTGACACCTTTATGACAAATTTCTACAAATAGATAGACCATAACCAAAAAAGCACCTAAACTGGTTGCAACATGGAATTGGAGTAAGATATATTCAACCGGAGACACTACAATTATACTTACATCTTCTGGAAGTCTTGAAGGATGTATCAACCAACTAATTACTGATTTTGTTAAAGGAAAGCCGATTATGATTCCAAAAAGGAAAATTCCAACTATGAACTTGATTCGAGACATTAGAAAATCTCTAGCATCTTGAACTATTTGGCCACCCGGGGAATCAATCAACTCATTCATTGTATGAGCTAGCCCTTCTGATTCCGCCATGTATCGCCCAAACATCGAAGACTGATAACACAAGCGATTTTATTCATCTTCCCAAATATGAGATGGAGAAGAATCAATCATTGAACGGTTATTTCTCTTCAACCTGACTAACCTGTATACTACAAAGGCAGTCATCCATAAAGAAGGTAAAGAAATTAAAATTGCAATAGGCATCATATCTTGATGATAATCATTGACAACACTAACATCAAGAGTAGAACCATCTGAAGATTCTGAGGGATTATGCAATACTATGAAATGAAAAACATTATGCTGACTAGTTTCAATATCTATCGAAGAACCCGCTGGGATAGAATAATTCACACCGAGTGTTTTCATTATCTGCCAATCAATAATACCATTATCCATAGCTGGAACACTATCTTCAACTTGTAGATAAACTAATTCTAGCGTCATACTATCATCTAAATTTGTGATTGTGGAATCCACATAGTCACCAGGAGCAATCTCTTGAATAATTTCAAATGTAGAATCCTGAGGACCTAAACGATATGAAACTCTATCTTCTGATTGGTCCATCTGGTAGTTTACAGCCATTAGAATAAGTGTTAGCATAAACAAGGTACTGATTCCTTCTACTACTGCATGTCTTCTAATTTTAATTCGGCTAAATCCTTTAAAAAATGAGCCATGGTCATTTCGAAGTCTTGGTTGAAGATGATGAATAAAAAGAGCACCTATTCCACCAATAATCATGCCTAATGGGATATCGGTAAACCAATGAATTCCCAGATAAAGTATTGAGAAACAAAATAGTAGAGTATTGATTAGAATGAATAGGTGATAAGGCCAATGTTCCCATTCAGACATTTTTCCACCCTTCTCTTTGACATGTAAATAATTCAAAACTAGAATACCAAAAGGAATTGCAACATGTAGGGATGGAACTGCATTATCCAATGGATCATTTTGTGAATAAAATGAAGTATATGCTCCATCTTGATATAGCAATGCATCCATGCCTGGAATCCATGAAGAAGTAACCTCGACATTGAAAAATAGATAATAAGGTACAGCAAGTGCATAAATTAGAAGATAATTCAATGTAACTTTATCTGTCATATCTCTATCTCCACTATAAGCGAAGTATACTGTGGTAACATAAATTAAGAATAAGTAGATAAACAGATAATGGAAATTCAAGATAGAGGTTAATGTATCATTATAGAATAAATCTTGAATACCTTTTGTAAACTCGCCTTCAAGAGAATAAAGCCAATCTGTCCAATGCCCCACATTCATTTTAATTGGTTCATTAAGAGCATCTGTAAGACTTTTCCATCGAATAATTATGATATAACCAATAGCGTGTAGATAGTATCTTTTTTCATGAAATTCTTTAGCCCAATCTCGTATTGGGATTCTGCGACCTTTAATGTGAACAGTAAAAGCCCAGCAAATTACTGGAGTCAAAAATAGAATTAGATACAACATAATCCTATATGGGCTCATGGCTTGGTCGCAGCATTAGATGATATATCCTTTTTGACTACAAAATAGAAATATGTTACATTAACCAACGCTATGTAATCACCGAACATAACACCTTTACAAGTGAACACATCATCCAACATATATGTCCGGGGAATGGCAACAAGCCCCAGAAAATACCTTAGAGAGTTTGAGGCATGGAATTATTCATTCTGATGGAGTCGAATTTGATCTCAGACTCTCAAGTGATGGAAAGTTGATTATTCATCATGATTCTATTGTTTCCATACCTAAAGAAAAACGTGAAGGACGTCCAAAATGGTTGGACTCTTGGTCTTTAGATGAACTCAAGGATGTAGGATTTACTAGTTTTGAGGATTTTATTAGTGATTCAGTCATACAAAAACATTGGATTGAAGAGGGAAAAATGGCATGTCTGGAGTTCAAAAGGCCACATTTATTGTCTCCAAATGGAAGGGGACTGGTAAACAAATCAAGGCAATATAAGTATATGACTAATGCGATGAAGTTAGCTGAAAAAATACTGGATGAAAATCAGATTCCCAATGAAAATTCAGTATTCTACGCTTTTTTTAGAGGCATGAAGCAAGTAATCAGTAAGTCAAATATTAAACGCAACTGGGCTGAACTTATGCCTTCAATACCTTCGATTGGCAGTAGAACATTCAAGCGAATGTATGCCTACCCACAATATATGACAATGCCATTTTCTAGACTTGTCAAGCGCCATAGAAATAGTGGCGCATCAATGATTCCATGTGCAATTGAATATTTCTCGCCTATTTATGGAAGGGCATTGATAGGCAAAAAAGTGGGATTAGATGATAAGTATTCGAAACACCTTTTATCTTGTCAAAAGGGAATGCCAACCTATGTTTGGCCAGCAAAACCAGAACTCGAACATAAAATCTTGAATAATGGATTAACAGGATTAACCGATCATCTCGACCCAGAATTAACTTGGTTACCAAGTGGAAATGCTAGATGGAATCATCCTGCCACTAGGCCACTAGATAAGACTCAATTACAACTATTAAATTCTGCAAATCAGGAAAGTCACCGCTCAATAATAAAACAACTGAATGAAGAGGTTCCACTGTGGAAAGAATGTGATAAAAGCCGGCGTATGGAATTAGTAAAATGGTGGAAAAATAAATGGAGATGGGATTATGATATTAGTGACATTTTAGATAATACTACAAAATCTCCACCATGGCAAAGTGTTAGATTAATCGGACATCGAGGTTCGGGAAAAACATCTAGACCTGTTCTAAAAAATATCACTTAATATGACGAAGTGTTTGTCCTTCTGGGAAGTATTTTGGTCGATAAATTGGTACACCTTTACCGCCTCTAAAAACAGAACGCTCATCGACAATTTGTGCTCCAATTCCAGCAACTCTTGCCCAGCCAAAGAAGGTAGTATAATAGGTTGGATCAGTCAATCCAACATGGAATAATAAAGCACCACTAGCAATATCAACATTCGCATTAGGATTACTGATTTTCGGATTCTCACTGAGAACTCTAGGTGCTACTTCTCTAAGTGTTCGGATGATTTTGAAATTTTCATCATCTGGACAAATTTTCTCTCCAAGTTCAAATTGAACTGTTGCTCTTGGATCTTCGACTCTTAAAACCGCGTGCCCAAATCCGAAAATAGGTCTTCCAGCTTCTAATTCTGAACGTACAAATCTCTCAACTTCTTGGACATCACTAGTTCCCACCTTCAAAACAAATTCGAGGCATGACTGATTTGCTCTACCATGAAGAGGTCCAGAAAGCGCATTCATTGCTCCAGCGATTGAAGAATATACAGTTGCTTTACCAGATGCTACTGCTTTACCTGTGAATGTCGAAAGATTACCACCACCGTGGTCCATGTGTAACACAAGATATGTCGAAATTACTCTCTTCATAACTTCTCGGTCAACACCGTCTAGGTCTAATGTATCGATAAAACGATCAACTAATGACTTAGAAGTATCATCATCTGGAATATTAGATTCTCGACCTTCGCGAATCCTAAAAATTAGACCCATTAGGCGAGGCATTCTAGCAATCAAATTCAAAGCGTCTTCTTTCCAATCATCAGTAGTATCAAACATTCCTAATGTATGAATTCCAACAGAAAGCCAGTCCATTGGGTGACCTGTCTTTGGAAGTGTTTGTAAGACTGATTCGATATCGCCTGGTATTTTTCCTCGTCTAGACAAATCATTTCTGAAAGAATCTAATTGTTCTGGAGTTGGTAGTTCTTTATTCATCAATAAATAAACGATTTCCTCAGGTTCAAAATTTGCTAATTCGCTAATTGGGTAACCGCAATAATGAACTCCTTCTGTCGGTGTAACAAAAGAAGTCCTACATGTGCCGACAGGGACCCCTCTAAGGCCAATGTTGAGGTGGCTATTTGTCAACTCAAATAACACATTCTCATCTCGCAAAGTTCTCCCCTCAACAACCCGACATAGCACTTGGGTATAAAGACGGCCTTAAGAAAATTAGATAAAAATTCTAATTATTTTCTGGCCACTTTCGAAATCCTTTAGTCGCTTGCCTATCAGAGAAAATCTGTATTCGTATTTTATCACCTTCAACCAAAATTGCATCCTCAGATGTTAACCCTGGACAGGTCTTTTTCACTTCATTCCACGACCGATTTGTTGAAAGATTTTCAGACCACCATGGAAATGCAGCACACTGTTGTGGCCTGACTTGATAGATATCGCACTGTTTTGAATCATTGAGATAGATACAAACATCATCACTCTTACGACTTTCTAAAATAAATCTCCCATCGAGAGTTTTTCTACAATCTCTTTCCAACCATTCTTGGACCTCCATTCCTAGATGCTGTGAAATCCTTCGAGCATCTGAGGTTGAAAGATATACAATACCCCCAGGTTCATCACAACATTTCCCACAGTTTGGTTGGCATGAGAATGGGACTCCTTTCATCCACCAAGGAGACTTCATTCTTCTTCACCCGAAAGTAATACTGATTTAGGAGTTAAACTTGAAGTCGATAAAATTCCTTCTGGATGTGGTTCTAAAGTCTCGCCGATTTTAACCAACGAATTACTGTCATTCGAATCAAGTAAATCTTCTGCCGAAACTTCACTGCTATCAATATCCCACTCTCCGTCGGGATCGTGACTATCTAAAATCGAGGAAATATTAGACGAAACCTTGAGGATATTTGAAGAGGTTTTTCTTTGCTTTTTTCTTCTAACAGCAGGTTTTCTAATTAACTTGGCCTCAACAAATTCTGGAAGCGGTTCTCTTTCTGGATCGATTTCAACTAACTTATGCTCAAGTTCACGTAAATCGTCTGCTATCAAAATTAAGTCTTCTAGTGATGCTTCACTCGCTCTTTGTGATAAATCTATCATCTTACTTTCTAAATCCTCTAAAATAATTGCATTTTCTGCTAATTCCATTTCAGCTGACTGGAATTGGCCATCAATATTCATTTCAATATCGGTTAAAATATCAGCAGCAGTGCCGAAATCATCCTCTTCAATTCTCTTTCTTTGAGCAATCAAATGTTTGTCTCGGTCATGCAATTCAAGGACAGAAGGTGCTTCTGGAGTTAAATCTTCAAGAGTTGTTTTGACATGTCTTTCAAGTAATTCTATTTGAGATTTAGATAAATCCTCATCATCCCAATTTGGAGGTTCATATTCTTCGGTTAAAGATGGTAATTCACTGGTTAATTCTATGCCTCCAATCTCATTATCGCTGTAAACAACATCAACCGCACTAGAAATTAATCTCTGTGCAACATCCTCAACTCTTTCTCTAACTATTTCATCATGTATCATTTGTGAGTCGAGAGGTATATCGGATAACAAAGATGAAACATCGTGAGCATCAGAAATATTTTCTCCTGATAAAATTGCATTTGCAACCTTTTCTAAATTCGATTTCGTCGACCTCCAACTTGGGGATTCATGAGTTACTAGTGTCGCTAATTGTGCGTCATCAAGAACTATGTTTAGGGCAATGGATCTCTTTCTGGCAAATAACATCAAACTTCCTGGACTAGGAGATTTGATCGAAGTCTGAACACTTCCACGACATAGGTCCCAAAGACGAGATGCCGGCCAATCTTTTGGGGGGCTAGAAGATGTCATTATAACATGAACATTGAGATTTAATGCATAGTCAATCATCTTACCCATTACATTAGCCATGATTTTATTTTCAGCAATAAAATCTACATCATCAATAGCTAGTAATCTACATCCAATGAGAGAATCTTGCCATCCTTCAGGAAGATTATCCATATTTTCAAGTTCAATACCTGAAATTAGGAAAACATGACCTTCATGCCTTTGAAGAATCGCTTGAGAAATTGCATGAATTAAATGAGAACGACCAGTTTCCCTAGACCCTGTAATCAATAATGGATTTAGACCATTACCTGTAGAGTCTATTACACCCTCAGCCAACTGTGTTGCTCTACGGTTTTCCACCACAGTAACCCATTGCTTGAATGTATTATGTGATTCAAAATCCAATTTTTTGGGCCAATCAAATTCTTTAGGAATATGGACAGTATGGTGATGAGCAAGTAAAGAAACATCTTGTTCCAATTCATGATTGCTGAGATGTTCAGTTCGCCTTTGTCCATTTACAACACTCTTCCAGATTGGAGTTCCGTCACTGACATAACCGAAGTAATCATTTTCATCATAAAAATTATTTTGCGAATCCTCTTCGACAGAAGAAAGTGTTCTATCTCTCAATTTTTGTATTCTAGATGCAACAACATCTGAAATATCTTCACCCCTATTATTTAATTCGATAGAAGGTTTGAATGTTCTACTTTCTCGACCTAAAACATGGTCTGCTAAAATATCAAAAGTCGGCCTAGAGGAGACCCCTACTCTTTGAAGTAATCTTGATTTTCTAGTATCATCTACAGATGAACGGCCTAATATTTTGTTCAATTTAGATCGGGCAGCGATTGGTTTCTCAACGACTCGAACTTCTGGAGTCTCTTGGTCTGAAGGATTTAATCTCTCCAAATGTTTCTTGGCATTTTCCAAAGCCAAATTGAGTTGTTGCTTACGAGTCATCATTCTCATCACCCCCAACTCTGTTCAATGGTTTGCCTTTGCTATCAAATAAACTAGTAGATTTATTTTCATTGGACTTGCTTTCATTAGTCCAATTTTGATAATGTTGTTCAACAGATACATGGTTTTGAGTTCTAGTGGCAGATTCTCTAGCATATTTAGAATTAGTTTTCTTTACCTTGAGATTTGAAGAAGGTAGTGGAGACTTATTAGATGAAATATTGTCTTTATTATTGCTGTATTGTACCACTTGCTTATATTCACTCTTCGGTAAATTCAAAATTTTCTTTGCTGCTTTTTGTTTTCCTGCTTGAGTCAATGAATTATCAATAATTTCTTTCTTTGGCTTGAAAGTTCTTTCAAAGGCTAAGTCTTGACGATTAGAGTAATCTGTTAAATCACCAGCAATACCCACTCTCTTTGGAACATAATTGTTATAATTTTCAATTTCCCCTAATTCAGTAGTATTCTGTGCTGCAGCCAAGATACTACTTTTGGAAATTTGATTAGAGGATTTGTTTCTATTAACTTTCTTGACTCTGCGTCTTTTTACTATGGTCGCCTTTCTTGGCTCAATCACTTTTTCAATAACTTCTATGGAAGGAGTTTCAGTTTGTATTTTATCTTGCAGTGATGATTTCAATTCCTTTTCAACTACTAACTTAGAATCAGAAACAACGGAGATATCAGCCGAATCAATTATGCTTTCATCATCCACAACTAATTCTATTTGTGAATCCTTAATTGCTCTTTCAAAAGTCTCTTTGAGTTCAACATCTTCAACTATTTCTGAATCCGATTCCTCCCATTGTTGAACTACTTGTGCTAGATTCTTTCCCGCTGATTCAACATCTTCGGAATGAATAATGTTACTGCCTCCGATATATTCACCACTTGACATTTCAACAAAATCACCACTTCTTGATGATACTAAATTTAATTGCTGTTCAATCCAAATATTCTCTTCATCACTTAATTCAAGGCAAATTGGATGTTCAAATAATGATTCACCTTCCATTAACCATAGTTTAGCGATATTGGTTGATAATTCATCTATCTCTCTCGATAGGTTATGTCTAGTAATCGAATCAAATGAAGACAAATCACAAGATAGTAAGATTGCATGATCTTCGATTCTTACTTCATCTGCCACATCCCTAATGAATTGCATTAATGACGCATCATCTGACTTACTGGCAAGATATTCTAAGCCATCGATTGCAACTATCGCTTGTTTATTAGCCCATAAAAAATTCATGATTTGCTTTCTTAGTAGGTCTAAATCAGGTATTATTGAACCATTTTCTCTCTTTGAACTAAGCCATAAGCATGAACTAAGTGGTAAATCAAATTCTCTGTTTAGGATACTTGGATGTGTCCTTGTTATCACTAAAATAGGGCGGCCATGCCCAGCGAAAGCACTGGAGATTTCGAATACTAATTCTGAATCTTCACAATCAAGTAATAACACATCACCTAGACTTAGTTTCTTATTTTCACCCTCCAATCTCTTTAGCTGTGCTTGTGATTTTTGGCGAATAATTTCAGGTGCATCAACCGATGCTTCTATTTCCGGCAGTCTATTGTCTCTAACCCATCTACGGGAATGAAGTTTTACTTGATTCCACCATTGATCTTGACTATTTTCATCCTCATTATCATTAGAAAGTAAAGTAGCGTCAGGATATAAATTTACTATTCGTTCTATTTCTTCATCGCTAAGCTCGTGTAATGAAATTAAAGCATCAATAGTTGTGGCATCATTCTCAATTTCTAACAAAGCCTCTAGTCCCAATTTAATGGTATCTGATTCGTGAATTGCTATTTTTGGTATTCCATTGTGAATTATAATTTGGCTTACTCGAGGCATCATGTCTTTTGGTTTCCTCTCAATCCTAATATGGCCTGATATACCGAGCCTTGACATATCTCCGGCCAATTGGCTCAAAGCATCATGTCCTCCTCGGCGAACTTCAACAACCACGCCTTGAGGTAATTCGACCATTAGTAGACCCCTACGGTCCAAGCCTTCGCTATATGTTCTTGAAAGGTGCGGATGATTTTGGTGAAAAGAATGGTTTTTGACCCTATGAAAAAAATACCGTAAATGATTGTAAAGTCTAATTGACCCCACCTTTAGCGACAACCATGGCTGAAGAAGAGGGATTGCCCAAAGGTGCACTACCATTTCATCAACTACCAATTTCTAAATCGCAAAAATTTCAATTTATGATCACTATTATGATAATCATTTCTCTATCCTTAATTTCAATACTCTGTTGGATTTCGTTTGGTTTGCCAACATGGAGTGTAGTATTGATACTGTCACTCGTGGCACTATTATCAGTACTATTTTTACCTGCTCAACTAGCAATAATGAATACACCTCTGGCTGTTAATTTAAACCATCCTTTCATTGATGATGAGCCAATAGGCGACGCTAAAGTTTACGTCAGATTATCTGATGGTGAGTGGATTAAACTCGGAAAATATAGAGTTAGAGTAAATCGTGATGAAATGATTGGAGGATTTAGTCTTGTTGAAGATAATGAAGATTACAGCATAATAGGACATTTTAGTTATTCAAAAAATCTCAAAACATTACAAACATATGTGACTTTAATCAATCAAGCACTTTCTCTTAGAGACGCAGTAAATGAGGAACAAGACACTATTGAGGATGCTAGAGAAAGAGAAAAACTGGATACTG
This sequence comes from uncultured euryarchaeote, assembly GCA_964001175.1. GTDB lineage: Archaea > Thermoplasmatota > Poseidoniia > Poseidoniales > Poseidoniaceae > MGIIa-L1. Next base: position 28,438 of record CAXFAS010000008.1, on the reverse strand, counting down.
GATTACTCGATAGAGAATGGATGGAAGAAGAAGAGATTCCTGTTTCAGGTCCGATTTCTCGTATAATGTCTCGAAGCGAATGAATTAGTTCGATTTAATCCCGTATATTCAAAGCCTAAGTTCATTTGGAACGGTTGTGAATCGACTTTCAAACTGGAAAAATAGTATTGAATCTCTTGATTCACAAGACAAAGAGACACTCCTCGGTACATCACTTTCCAAATTATTCACTAAACTACCACTATGGATTTCACATCCTTCCAACATTGGTGGCTTCTACGGCATCCTTTGTTCGATTGCTCTAATTTTACCTTACAGGTTTGCAAATGAAGAATATTCAGGATGGTTAGGAGATTGGGGTCTTCATTGTTGTTTACTAATTGTAGCCTGCTTTTTTCTTGGATTATGTTCGACAATTATTGTAAGTTTATCTAAGCGGTTTCCAACTGCTCCACCTCGTTCGATTCTTTACCCTATGCCGTTTTTAGGGTTGGCATTGTTAACAATCGACCGAACTCAAATTTTAGATATCCCCGCAATTATTTGTTGGACACTGCTTCTTTTGCCAGGTCCACTTTATGTTCATTTATCTTGGGCGCCTCGTTGGAGATTATTGTGTATGATTGAAGATGGTAAAAGCCCATTTGAAAATAGGGAAATTGTTGAAAAAGAATATGATGACTTTAGTGAATCTTCTTCAAAAGAAGACTTAGAAATTATTTCTGTAGTAGAAGATTTTGAATCAGAATAATCAAATTAATCCCACTTCAGGGCCAACTTTCTCAAATATTGATAATACTTGATTTAGGTCATCCATACTAAGTCCGGAGGACATTTGTGTTCTAATTCGTGCCTTATCTCTAGCAACCATAGGAAATACAATTGCTCCAGCCATAACACCATGTTCTGCAAGGGATTTTGTCATCGATTTAGCAATACTAGATTCTCCACACATTACCGGAATAATTGGGGTTGTAGATACACCTGTGTCAAAACCTAAATTCTGTAATTCCTTACGGAAATAGTTGGTATTATCCCATAGTTTTTGGTGATGTTCTGGTTCTTCCATCAATACTTCAACAGCCGCTTTCTGGGCGGCAGCAACTCCTGGAGGTTGGGAGCCAGAAAGAAGCCAAGATCTAGAATGATTAAGAGCATGGTTACGAGTCATTTCACTACCTGCTAGGATTCCACCTTGAACACCAAGCGCTTTAGAGAAAGAACCTACTTCAAAATCAACTTTACCTTGGAGTTTGAAATGATCGACAATTCCTGCACCGCTATCTCCCAAAACGCCCTCTCCATGACAATCATCAACGTAAATCATAGCACCATACTCTTCTGCTAATTTATGAATTTCATCTAGAGGTGCAATATCACCATCCATCGAGAAAACACCATCTGTGATAATTAATTTCCTTACACTATCCTTGTGTTGGCGTAGAACAGCTTCTAGTTCGCCCATGTCATTGTGAGCATATACACCGCGACTGGCTTTAGTTAGCCTAACTCCATCAATAATCGAGCCATGGTTTAATTCATCACTGATGATTACATCTTGTGACCCTGAAACTAGTGTTGGAATCAGCCCTACATTCGCCGTATATCCTGCAGAATAGATTAATGCTGCTTCGACTTTCTTAAATTCTGCAACTTTTTTTTCTGCTTCTAAGTGGATGTCCATAGTACCGGCAATCGCCCTTACACTACCACTTCCAGAACCATATTTCCTGGTTGCTGAAATCATAGCCTCTACAACTTTAGGGTGGGTTGTTAAATTAAGATAATTATTTGCCGATAGCATAATTGTAGGTTTACCATCCATAGTACATCGCGGTACATTTGAGCTCTCCAAAGTAGGAGGCTCCCACAATAATGATTGTGACGATAGTTGTTCATATCTTTCTTTCATCCAAGACATATCACCTGGCATGGTCTCACCTAACCTTTGCAATCATTGACACTTCAAGTTCTTTTGTATAAAATCACGATAAAAAAATACATGAAATCAAAAAGGCGAGGTAATTGGGATGTCTATGCGGCTGAGCGGATTTGTAAGTAGTGGGCTAGGAAGAGCACATATTTTTATGGCTCAAAAGCACTATCAAGAGCAATTCTTATCTCTAATGGGTAGTTCTGTTTGGCCTGGAACACTAAATTTATCTGTATCAGGTACCAATTTGACAAATTATATTGCTCTAAGAATTAAATCCGGCATCGATACTCTAGATGCTGATGAGAATCAAAGAGCTTTAGCTAGAGAAGTATCACTCGAAAATATAACCAGTTTCCGCATAAGGGGATTCCTAAGAGATGGTATCTCTTTTGGTGGAGCAACAGCCTACAAAGCAAGTTTCAAGTCAAATGGTAAAGTTGTAGATTGTGCTCTTCTAATACCTGATTTGACAAGACATTTCGATGTAGTTGAAGTCATTTCACCTACATTTCTTAGAGAGTTTTTAGATCTCAAGGATGGGGATGAAGTTGAATTAGAACTCAATTTAGACTAATTTTTATGTTTAACAATTGGCAACCTACCAAGATATGACCACTCATGGTAAAGCATACTCTTCATTTCTAGTCTTGCACCATGCTCCCACCTATTTCTCATAGTACGTTCCATGGCTTTGTCATTGGGAACTTCAGTAAATGTAAAATTATTATTCTCTTCGACTGGTAGTTGAAATTTCTCCCATGAAACTCCCCAAAGAACTAACCAGTCAGGAGGTGCTACACCAAAGTCAACTGGTTCTAGTGGACTAGATATCGCATTACTGATGTCCTGTGTAGTCAATTCGCCAGTACTCAATTTGAATAATGCCATTGCTGTCCTTCTAACCTGATTCCAAAGAAATGCTTCGCCTATTATCTCAAATCCAACCACTCTATTCCCTACTAACCAAGGTTTACAAGAGTAAATTTTACGAATTGGATTTTTACCCTCCTCCATTCTAGCAAAATTTCGTGCATCATAGGTACCGACAAAAAGATCTAACCACTCTTGAAAAACATCGCCAGGATACTTCCAAGAATCAATCCCTTCTAACCTGTAGCGATAGACACGATATTCTGCAATTCTAGGATTCCAATCCGAATCTACTTCATTCACATCTAAAAAAGCAATTTCATCACTTAGATGGTCATCTAATGCTCTAACCATTTTTCTAGGAGTTAACGCTTCCCAAAGACTTCTTTTGATAGTTACAATTCCGCCATTGAGCCTTACATTTACCCCTGCATCAGTTCTGCTAGACAAAACTAAATTGTGTCCTTCTTGATTACTATCAAGCCAATTTAATTGACGAAAAGCACTTATCAATTCACCTTGAACTGTTTTAACATCTGGTTGAATTTGACTTCCATGAAATGAATCGCCTAAATATCCAATTCGGAAGGCTAGACGAACGACTTCGTCCGTCAAAATTACACCTCAGTCTTGACTTTGTAGAACTTCAATTGCTTGTTCTTCGGTAAATCCTAATCCACCAACGGCCCATTGTAAGGCTTGCTTCAACCATGGTTGAACAGTTGGGGCTTTACGAGATGGATCCATAACTTCAATTGCATCTACTAAATTTCTACTTGCTTGGTAAAGAACATCATCGACTGGAATTCCTTCAATCTCCAACTTCTTCGCATATCTTTGGAACTCTTTGACTGCAACAGGAACTCTGCGACATTCTAGAGCAAATGATGCGAAATCCGCAATGTATTCAACATTCTCTTCATCCAACTGCATTGCTTTTTTGTAGGACATCATAATTTTACCTCCAGGCACAACATCATCTTGCTGTTCAGTGTTTAGCATATTAGCAAACTCTGCATAGGTATGATGAACCATTGCAACATCTGAATTCGTTTTGGCCTTTGCTTCAAGTTCTTTTACAGCTCCTTCTATGTCGCCACTTCTAAACAATTCAATAGCCGATTTTATTATTTCTTCACTCATAATTAGTCCTCAGTAAAATGGGGGGAGAGGTTTCAGTTCTTGAAAGACTCGCTTGACAAAAATCACTCATCGTTAGAATTTGAAGATGAAATCGTATCCTTCAAATCGCTTAACAGATTGGATTGGCTATGTTTCTTGTGCATTTCATTTAGTAACATCTTACACTTTTCCCAGTTTCTAATTGAATAGAAGCAATGCTTTGGATCAGGCCTAATTGTTTTGATAGTTCTTTGATATGTAAGCAATGCAAAGAAAGAACGTAACAATGACTTTCCTGCTTTCTCGGCTGTAGAATCATCTGGCCTCTCTGCGGTTCCAGGCATATTAACAGCGCCACCTGCTCCAAGTGTTTCATCAACAATTCCAACACCTGAATCTGTTAGTATTGAAACGGTTGCATATCCACAAACGGTTCCAACTGGAGAGCGGTCAACAATCACTTCAGAGATTCTGTCAAATAGGATTCTTCTGTGTGACCTAGATAGCAAGAAACTGTGCTCAAAAATTACAGCATCAGAAGTAATTGCGTAGTGGAAACTGTTCTGATAATAGAAGGTTAAAGCCCAAAACATGACTGAATAAACTATTCCGAATAATGTGAAACTGTAATCAAATGGAATAAAATCCATTTCATTATCCATATTAAAGATGTTAGAAATGAATGTCAAGAACTGGTCGAACTGAATAATCACTGGAGTCATAGCGACCAAAAACAGCCACATTGTTACCCAACGGCCTGAAGTAGAAGTATTCATTAAGCGGTTCATCCAAGTAATAAAGAGCATTACAAAAACGAAACTAAATGACATATGATCGCTAGTTGTCAAGTCGATAAAAGACCAAACGATTGCCATAAATCCTTGAGCATCATCTCCTAAAGACTCCACATGGCCAAAAATTAAGTGCAACAAAAGAACTACAACACCGAGGAAATACATACCAAGAAAGGCGAAAATACTCGGTTTTTTAGTTAATAAAATTTCCTCTCCATCAATTAAACGGAAAGTTTTGGCTAATTTTTCTGCATTATTGGCTTTCAATGCCTCATCAGTAGTCTTCTCTTCAGTAACTTCATCACTCATAGTAACAGGCTCCTAATATGGGTTTAATGACTTATCCTCCATGAACCTTCCCCCAAAAACTTTCAAAAATCAATGAAGAATACCCCATGAATGTTCTGCATTACCTCTAATCCATGAATAATTTTTCTCAGTTCGAATTCCAGATTCATCTTTAATGCGTAAGAATTTAGTTTCTAAAGGATACTCGTTGTAAGTGAAATGAGAGGTTAGACCTCCTCTAGTTGGTTGTTCAAAAGTCCAATGTGCTCTATCGACTGCGTTGGATTGGAGTGAGATAGTTGTATTTTCATTCCACATCTTAACTTTGAAAGCAGGTAAAGGAGCATCTGGATGGTGACCATGCTTGCCCTCCACTAATCCAGAATCACATTTTTCAATTTGGACATTGGTAAATTTCACAGTCCGCTTATTTTTGGCATCGTGAAATAATCCTCCTTGAGATAGACTGAGATGACCCAAATCTCTTTTCTTCCATGGACGATTATCCCTAGCAGTAATTGTGAAACTTAAATGAGGCACGAACCAATCGATGTAAGAACCATCGTCCAAATGTAAAACTCCCCAATACCAAGGAACTGAAGGAGCTTGAACACAAACTTTCTGAAAATAAGCCGTACCCTTAATTTCTTTATCATCTAGATTCCCTCTAACTTTGCATCCATGTAACCTAATTATATCATAACCCATATTCTTTAGATAAGTTGCATTTGCATGCCTAGCAGTTGACATAGGCTCGTTCCAAGGAGTAATTTGAAAATTCATTTTGGCAGGAACACTGCCTGGGATATCTTGTTCATCACTAGTTAGATTGAGCCAAAATTCAGATAAATCACTCTTTAGACCCATCGATAGATCTTCATCCATAAGAGGAACTACTGCCCCTCCCCCATTTCCAGAAAGGTTAGATTTATCTGGCCACATTTCATGAGTATCATCCATTGCTATAATTCTACATTTTTGTTTAATCAATGGCTCATGCATACGTTTCCCATCATACCACCACGCACATACCATTCCATCAAGAGCAATTCCACTTTGTTCATCGAAACCTGGTCGGCCTTTAGGTTCCCAAATAGTACCACTTACGGTAACTTTGGGATTATCTTTAGTAGACCACAATACCATCAGTTGCTTACCACTTGGGTTACCATTTTCATCGTCAAGCATCAGTAGCCACCACCACCAATCCCAAGTTAAGTGATGAAGAGGTGGTCTTTCCTGTAGTTTCCACATCTTAGATAAATCACCAGTGAAAGAATTCATTTTGACACTCATTCAATTTCCTTCCCTTTGAATAATAATCCGCCAAGAAGCCATAGAACTGCTGCTTGAATAATTAGAACCAATGAAGATATCAACATGGATAAAAATGGACTGATATCACCTAAACTTGGCTTAGAACTAAAGTACTGTAATGGACCTGCACCTTCGATAGAACTACCGAAAAATCCAGTTCCATCTCCGCCTCCGCCCCATAATCCCATTTGGATAAATAAATCCAAATCTGTCCAAACAAGCATGGCCGCAGAATCAACAATCATCAATGCCCAACCGACTACAGAGAATCTTAAAATTGAGGTTTCAGGCGCCCCCATTGACAGTAATGCCATGCCCAGTTCCCAAGCTGCAAAAGGAATCGCAAGAACAATACCAAATCTCCACATAACTCCAAAGAAGCAGAATAGCATTCCATAAACTAATGTAGCGAGCATTGCGGCGAATAATACAGATAACCAAATACCGAATTCTGAGAATCTAAAGATTGAATCACCCGGCCCTGCAAATCCTGTTACTAAAGCAGAAATAAATACCATAATTGCAAGATACGGCCACACTATTGCCAAATAACCCAATATCCTGTAAAGGAAAACTTCAGTTCTAGCAATTGGCTTGGATAACATATAGTGCATTGTTCCAGCAGACATTTCGTCCCGAATTAGCCCTGTTGCTAAGAATAAAGGAACAAAAATACCGATTATGAAAACAAATCCTAGTTTACCAATTGCTAAAATTGATGCCCTGTGAATTGCTTCTTCGGTATACTTTGCATCATCTGGGTCTTCATCGACAAAGTTATCCTCATCAATTTCATAGTCAGTCCCTCCACTAACAAATGGACCAGTAATTTCTATGTCACAAGGAACATTATTATCATTTGAATCCTTCTGTGATTCGGTTCTGTCTTCTCTGTTACAGTCACCGTCATCATCAAAACCTACTGAAATTCTTTGACCTTGCCCTGGAAGGGTTTCCCAATCAAAGTCATCTTCATCTATCCATTTTTCAGGAGGATCGGGTTCTATCGGGGGATTAAGTAAACCAGGGTGTGAGTCCGGTGAACTAGGATCAGTACCATACAAGCGCTCTTGCCCAGTAGGATAGCCATCGCCATCCCAATCAGCAGAATCACCATCATTATCGATTGACTCATATTCTTGTTGCATCCCATCAATGTAGAATAGCAACAGCAAACTAATCGCTAAAAATCCAACAATTAAAACAACCCAAGTGGATATCTTTGTTCGATATTGTCTCATTGTAAACTCAGTAATAGCGGCTGCTTTACGGTCAAGAGCCCTAAAAATTGTATTGCTCTTTTCAGACATCACAGACGACCTCCGCCGGTAAGATAACCTAGGATAGATTCTAAATCGTCATCGGGATTATCTATCGAATCGACTTTTTGTCCACTATCTATAATCGCCTGAGGTAATTTTGAATGGAATGTTCCTAAATCATGTGTTTGAATTGAAAGATTTTCACCTTGAGGGAATAATATCCCATGGACTGAATCGATGTCAATAATAGACTTTGCAAGAGTCTTAGGGTCTTTAGTTCCAATATCTATTCTATGCGGTATTTGATCTAATCTTTCTCTAATAGCATGTAAATTTCCAAGAGCCAATAATCGCCCATAGTGAAGAATAACAATTTGTTCAGTTATTCTTTCAATCTCATGAAGAATATGGCTACTTACGATAACTGTTCTACCCATTCTACCTAACTCTCTAATGACATTCATTATGGTAGTTCTAGCGAGAGGGTCGCATCCCTGAAGAGGTTCATCGAGAATTATCAATTCAGGGTCATTAACCAAGGCATGAGCGATTTTAGTTCTCTGTCGCATTCCCTTGGAAAAACGACCTATCTGTTTGTGTGCTACGTCCAATAATCCGACAAAATCTAGAACTCTATCAGCCTCTATTTTAGCTTCATCTCTAGTCAAGCCATTTAGTCTGGCAAAGGTGGAAATAAAATCATGTGCAGTCATCCAATCATACATTTTCTCATGTTCAGGGACAAAGCCTACTCTTGAGTATGGGGCAGGATTTTTCCATGGATTTGTTCCAAACAATCGTACTTGTCCTGAACTCGGCTTGATTTTACCCATCAAGATTTTGAAAAGTGTGGATTTACCAGCTCCATTCATACCTAAAATTCCAGTCACTCCTCCAGACAGGGATAATGTTATTCCGGTAAGTGCGTGGATTCTTCCATAAGTCTTTGATACATTTTCTAAAAGTATTACTGGTGCTTTAACCTCTGGTTTCCACTCTTTGGTTTGCGGAAGACCTTGCTGATCAAAATCGGGCATCATTCTCTTGTCACCTCCATTGAAGAAACTCTAGTGCTCAATACATAAAGTGAAATTGCATTAATTATTACTAAAGAGGCAAGCGACCAAGTCCATGAATACTGATCATATGTTGGTTCAGTACCAATTATTGCTTGACCAACATGAGCAAGACAATCATAAGGTGACAGTAGATATAGAATCTCTCTATCAAATAATTCTGAAACTATCAAAGCAAGAGTCTTAGTCCCAAGAACTATTGCAACTAGGCCAATTCCTGGAAAGAATTTACCTTTAGAAACGCTTGATAATCCAAGGCCGATACTAGTGTAGGTAATTATGAGTAACGTACCTCCCACAAATGCTGCAAGGAATAGAGGGAATGTATCAATTATCCAAGCCCATCCTCTACCCATACTGACTATTTCGGAAAAGTAATACAGACAGAGAGTGAGTAGTACTATCATGGCTTGAATTAAAGCAACGGATAGATACTTCATCATCACATAGTCGAAACGATTAATCGGGCGTGAAAAATAGAGTGCTGAGGTCCCATGGAGCCTGTCTTCTGAGATTACTCCACCGACAAGAAGAGCAGCAACAATTGGAAAATAGAGTACATTTCTAGGGAAAAAACCTAGAACATGTCCGTATAGATTGTCCCTATTTACTCCCCACATTGAATGTAATTCAGCACTGCCTATTAGTGCTGATAAAAGTGTCAAACCAACATCAGCCAAAGAAGCGATAAAAACTACAACAAGGAAAAGTCTAGTTGGAATACTCCATGGCCTATGTCCCTTTCTAAAAATACCTGCAACATGGTGCCTCAATATTGCCCAATTCCTCATCCATCTAGGATTCAATGTTCCATTCCAAGGCTGATATACTTGCTCGAAAACAAAACCAGTAGTGTCTTTTGAAGGAGATACTTGAGCCGATAAGTCTTCATCACCTTCAGACGAACCCCAAGCAGCATCCATCCGGCCTTGACCCTTTACTGGTGCAGCTGCATCGTAGGAAATTTCTTCCTTATTTTCTACAATCGGTATATTGGGCGGTTGCTCTTCAATCATGCTGATCCACCACCCATGCTCTGCGGAGCATCTACTTGACGAGCAGAAACTGGATTTCTAAGCAAATCTTCACTAGTTTTAACTTCATAGCCAAGATTTTCCATAATCACCAGAAATAAATCTTCCAAAGATGCTTCATATTCGTGCATTCTACGGATTTGAGCGCCGGTTTTAGCAGCGCATTCTAGAATTTTTGTAGTGGTGTCATCTCCAATGTGTTGGATTCTCATGATTCTTCCTTCTCTTCGAACCGTCAAACCAGAATTCGTCATCATTTCTTCGAGTTTGGAGGCTCCTCCCCATACATGAATCTCAATCTCTCTATCGATATCTTTCAAATCTTCAATTCGACCCTGTGCTGCTAGTCTTCCTTTATGCAGCAGAACTATGTTATCACATACCCTTTCTACATCATCCATGAGGTGTGATGCCATCAATACCGAACGATTTCCTGTATTCACTGTATTTTGTAATGTGGTAATCATGAATTCCCTAGCAACTGCATCTAATCCATTTGATGGTTCATCGGCAATGATTAATTCCGGGTCGTGAATAATTGCGCATGCTAGTTTTGTAGCCTGCTTCATACCTGTTGAAAAACTTCCAATGTTACGATAACGTTGTTCGCCAAGGCCAACGTATTGTAATGCTTCATGGGCTCTAGACATAGCAACTACTGGATTCATTCCAAGTAATTCTCCAGAATAACGAACCTGGTAAATTGCATCCATATCTGGATTCAAAGCATCATATTCGGGCATGTAACCAATTCTAGAACGTATTGCAGCGCCTTCGGTTCTAATATCATGACCCAAAACTGTACCGTCGCCTGAAGTTGCTTGGATTAGCCCAAGTATGGTTTTTAGAAAGGTCGACTTACCTGCACCATTAGGGCCTAATAATCCAGTTGCACCCTTCTTTACCTTGAGATTCAAATCTTCTAAGGCCATGTGAGGACCATAAGATTTCGATAAATTCGAGGTTTGGATAATGTAATCTTCGACCACTGCACCACTCCCTCTATCATTGTCAGATTGAAGACGACTATTCAATCCTACTACTGCATGTTTAGGTCAATCTTGTAATTTAATACCATCACGAGTCTTTACTGCTATGCCTTTAGAGAATGTAGCTAATTCACTAGAAGTACATTGAGAAATTCCATGACCCAATAACTCACCTTTGTTATTAACAATTAAACAAGCCTCATTGGGCCTAACCCAAGGATCACAAGAAATGACAAATCCATGGAAAACATTACGTCCTTGACGAATAAAAGGTTCTGCATCATCATCGACTACGACCCATGCGAGCCCTTCGCCTGTATATCCGTAAATCTCAGAGTCCATATTTCCAGTTGGTATTTCCCTTCTACGGTGACTATGTAGTTCAATCGCACCATCATTGTTGAGGGAAAGACCACCGTCTCCAAGCCTAAAACTGGCTAGATGTTTTCCGCTTGAAGTAAGTACATTTTTTATCCTACCTTGACGATTAATAACAAATTCAGTTTTCGAAGTGAGGTCATAGGATAATTCAGTTTGAATGTTGAAAAATAAAGCAAATTTATCTGCTGCTTTTCTACGACGAAGTTTGAGTTGTGATTCATCGAAATCTTTTGCTTCGACCAATCCCTCTCTACTTTCCTCACTCAGTACACCTTGCTCAATTAATTTGGAAAATGTTCTAGAAACTAAATTATCACCTCTTAAATCAAGAGTGATTATTCTTCTATCTCCCAATGAAAAGTTCTCTAATTCATCTCTTATTAGTGGTAAATTAGGTCGACTTCGCCACAACCAATCCGGACCTTCAATATGTGTAAATGGATTGACATCTTCTAGTGAATAAGGCATTAGACCTATTGGTGTAAGAATCATGACTTCTAATCCAGGAGCATGATGTATCAATCTTGTAATGAGATTATCACATCTCTCCCTCCATGGACCTGACCTGCCATGTAAAACCAGCACTTCCGAGGACCCTTTACCCATCTTTCCATTTGAATGCCAGCGTGAAAACATGAAATTTCTCGCAGCAATTATGTGAGGCCTAGTGAATGTATCATTTCCACCCCAAGGCTCGCCACCCTTACGCGGTGTTGTCTGGGAATTTACTATCCAATCCCAACTCTCTTCCCAAACTCCTTTTTCTGAGCCGACTTCTTGCGATGCTAATTTTTCATCTAAAACCATTTGATTACTCGATAAATTAGAAATTTGGGCATTGGATGGATTTGTTGTTAACCAAAGAAATGCTTCCCTCAATGCTGGATGTTGATGGCTTCTCCGCTCGACTAATCGCCATATTGTCCCGTCTCTAACCGCTTGCTTACATCTTGAAAGTTCAGCAAGACTTACCTCAAGGTTAAACTTTGAAAGTAAAACTGTTCTTTCTTTTTCCTCCATGTCTAAAACTTGCTTAGGTGTTAAATTAGCAACACTTGGAGTAATTATAGGCCAATCAACAAGACCTGCGATTTTCACAGTACCCCATGGCGTCATCAATCTACCATCTCTAGCAAATAGTGCATAGGCTGCTGAATCAAATAGATCCGCACCTAATGCAATGGACATTGGGAAAAGCATCGGATGACCGCAACCAAACATATGAACTGGACGATTTGGAGGTAAATATGGTAAAGAGGAAAGCATGATTTTTGCATATTCTTTGTATCTGTGTTGCTCCATAACAGGTACAATCCCTCCGATTGGATGAACTGAAAAATCAAACTTACCCATTTCTGATGCTGACTTTCTCCTTAACTCTCTAAAAATTCCACCTTGTATAGGCCCGTTAAGCATTGTATCTTGAGATGAATCTACGCTAACTTGAGCTCTTTCGATTGTTTGTTCAACACAACTTTCGACTTCGGAAACATCCATATCTGGTCTAGAAAATACATCCAACATTGTTGCAATATCGACACCGATCGAACGTTGAAATTCAACTATCTCTTCTACACCAACTTCTACATCACCATAGACATATGATTGGAATGTACCTGAATCAGTCATCACAACTCCGGGATAATCAAGTAATGAGTGAACTCCTTCACTTTCAGCCTTTGACTTCAATTCTTTATGTTTCCAAATTATGTATGAATTAGTTATTAATGCTCCAATTCCATATCTATCCCACATCTCTCTAGGCTCAATGGTCCTAATGTTTGGATTGATTACAGGTAGTAGTGCTGGTGTTTCCAAAATACCGTGCTCAGTATGAAGACGTCCAAGTCTAGCCCTACCATCTCTTTGAACAATTTCGAATTTACCCTTATCTTGCTCTCTGCAAGGCTTTGGGTCTTCACGAGTTCCTTCTCGCCATGCTGGCATGAATTAAGGCCGGTAGATAAACTCCTTCAAACCATCCGTTAAAGGATTGATAAAATATTGAATATCAAACAAATTCAACTTTGCCATGTGCAAGAATGAATTCTCGACCTAGTTCATCAAAAGTATCTAGCAATTCACTAGAAAATTTGACTAATGAAATTTCAGTATCGGATTCTAAATCATTCTTTACTCCTTCAAGCGTACCAGGTGCAGCACCACATGACAAACAAGCACCTGTTAAATCTAAAACAATCTCAAGGGTTTTATTATGGCCATCAATAACTGAATAAGATGTTAACTTAATTCCACCGCCGTGACCGTCTAAGGCCGCTCTAACCTCGTTTAATCTCGATAGAAGCGCCGGAATAAATTCATCGCCATCTAGTAGATTGAATAACGAGGTTTTACGTAATCTATTTTCAAGTTCTAAATCAACAACTTCTTCAACTCTTTTTTGTGCTTCCATCTTCATCGAAGCTAACGCCTCAGCAGCGTATTTAGCCACTAAATCGTCGTCGGTCATGGATAGGGGTGGATAGTGTCTATTTTGAATGCTTTCACCGACTAAATTACATTTTTAGGTTACCCTAAAAACGCTATACTGCGTTACAATTCTTTACACCACTTCATAAAGGAGAAATGTGAGGTTGTCTGTGAGGGGAGAGAGAAATGGAAGTACTTCGAATCGAAGATTTGCATATATCTGTTGGCGGAAAAGCCATCATAAATGGTCTCTCTATGACCATCAACAAGGGCGAGATTCACGCAGTTATGGGCCGAAATGGTGCTGGAAAGTCTACATTGGCTAATGCAATAATGGGCCACCCAGCATATGAAATTACTTCTGGTAGCGTAACTTTTCTAGGAAAGCCTCTCGAAGATTATGAAGTGCATGAAAGAGCTCGTTCTGGTATGTTCCTTTCTTTCCAATACCCACCATCAATTCCTGGCGTTCAAGTCGGCAACTTCCTCAAAAAGTCGGTATCATCGATTAGAGACGAACAGTTGAAAGCCAGAGAATTTCGAAAGGAGTTGACTGGTGCCATGACTCAACTTGATATGGATAAATCATTCCTGTCAAGATACGTTAATGATGGATTTAGTGGTGGTGAAAAGAAAAGACTCGAAACATTGCAAATGCTACTATTGAAACCGCAGTTAGCACTACTGGACGAGACTGATTCAGGATTAGATATTGACGCCTTAAGAGTTGTTTCCAAGGGAATAAATGAAATCGCCAAAGAGGCTGGATGTTTAGTGATTACTCACTATCAAAGACTTCTTGACTTGGTTAAACCTGATTATGTTCATGCTATGATAGACGGTAAAATTGTCAAAACGGGAGGACCTGAATTGGCACTGAAACTTGAAGACAAAGGCTATGATTGGTTGGAGGCGATTTAATGAGTGAACAAGCATATGACGCAGTAGGCGATTACCAATATGGATTCCACGATCCAGAAAATGCAACAATTAGATTTGATAAAGGACTTTCAGAGCAGGTTGTTAGAGATATCTCTGCTCTAAAGAACGAGCCAGAATGGATGACTGAGATTAGAGTCAAAGCATATCATCACTTCATATCTAGGCCAATGCCTGATTGGGGAAATTGTGGAATGTTGGAAAGTATTGATTTTGATAATGTGACATACTTCCTCCGATCTTCTGAGCAAACAGAAAAAAATTGGGATGACGTCCCAGATGATATCAAAAATACCTTTGACAGGTTAGGGATTCCTGAAGCAGAACAAAAATGGCTAGGAGGGGTGACTGCACAATATGAATCAGAAGCAGTTTATCACTCAATTCGTGAAGACTTAGAAGAGCAAGGAGTTTTATTCTTCGACATGGATACAGGTCTAAAAGAACATCCTGAAATTGTCAAGAAATATTTCTGTAGTGTAGTTCCATATACCGATAATAAGTTCGCTGCACTAAATACTGCGGTTTGGTCTGGCGGTTCTTTCATTTATGTGCCTAAGAATGTACACGTTGAAATGCCTGTTCAAGCCTACTTTAGAATCAATGCAAAAAATATGGGACAATTTGAAAGAACCTTGATTATTGCAGATGAAGGAAGTAGTATCCACTACGTCGAAGGGTGCACTGCTCCAACATATTCGACAGACTCTTTACATTCTGCCGTTGTTGAATTAATTGCCATGGATAATGCTAAAATCAGATATTCAACCGTTCAAAATTGGTCAGCAAATGTCTACAATCTTGTTACCAAGAGGGGAATTGCTCATTCGAATTCTGTAATCGAATGGGTTGATGGAAATATTGGTTCTAAACTCACAATGAAATATCCATCCGTAATTCTAAAGGGTGAAGGTGCGCATGCAGAAGTCATTTCAGTTGCTTATGCTGGAGAAGGGCAACACCAAGATGCTGGTGCTAAAGTACATCATTTAGCACCTAGAACAACCTCCAATATCTTATCTAAATCAATCTCTAAAAATGGAGGTCGTTCATCTTACAGAGGTATGTTACAAGTTTCTCCAAAAGCTGAAGGATGTAGATCAAAGGTAGTTTGTGACGCTTTGATGCTTGACGAAGACTCTCGCTCTGATACTTACCCTACCATGGAAGTAGGAAATCCAACCGCTGATTTAGAACATGAGGCTAGCGTCTCAAAGATTTCTAGTGAGCAACTATTCTATCTTATGAGTCGAGGATTTAGTGAAGAAGAAGCAATGGGTATGATCGTTAACGGTTTCTTTGAACCGTTCACTCGAGAACTCCCAATGGAATATGCTGTTGAACTGAACAAATTACTGGAGTTAGAGATGGAGGGTGCAATTGGATGACCTACTTGGATATGGAAATTCCTTCACGCTCTACACATTTATGGCGATATACTCCCTGGAAAAGAATACATCCTTCCAAGGTAGACACTATCCCAGAATGTAGTCCGCTAAATGTTGATGTACAAGGTGACTGTAAGTTTCATGATTCGAATAGAAAAATGGAAGATTTATCAGAAATATCGAGAGTTTTCATTTCAGAATGCTATAATGGAATGACGCAAATTGAAATCGATGGCAGTGGACAAACAGTGAATATCAACCTTTTTCCTTCTGGAGAAACCAATATCGGTCACCTAAATCTGAAGTGTAAAGGTGAAGCTACGATTATAGTTCACCTTTCAGGAGAGGGGGATTGGACAGGTCTACATATTACTGGAACTATTGATAAAAATTCTAAAATCGGATACGGATTTGTAAATGAATTAGATTCAAATTCTAAACTTCTGAGATGTGAAGATTGGAATGTTCACCGAGACTCAACTCTTGAATACGCCGAATTATCGATTGGAGGATTGAGAAATAAAACCGATATTCGAACTACACTCGCAGAAAATAATTCTTCATTGAATCAAGCAGTTGCTGTTTATGGGATAGATGCTAGACATGATGACCACCATATGGAAATCAATCATCTAGTGAAGTATACCGACTCATCCCTCATCATGAATGCGGCTTGTGGAGATAAGAGTCATTCTATTGGAACTGGACAATTATTCATTTCTGATGATGCTAATCATTCAAATGCTGCTCAAGTTTTCCACAACCTGTTACTTTCAGAAAAGGCGAGAGCCGACGCAATTCCTGAACTTGAAGTTCTCTCTGATGAAGTAACTGCAACCCATGGAGCGGCCAGCGCACCTGTCGACAAAGAACAGATGCATTACCTCCAATCTCGAGGCTTGTCTAACGAACAATCAGAAGCACTGATTGTCGAAGGATTTCTAGTCAATACCTTTTCTTCAATAAAAAATAAAATAATCTCTGAAGACCTCAAGGCTAGACTCAAAATTTACCTTGAATGTGAAATAATGGGGTGAAAAAATGCGTGATCAGTTTCCAATACTACAGAGAATGGTGAATGGCCACCCATTGGTCTACTTGGACAATGCCGCAACAACACAAAAGCCGCAAGTTGTTATTGACGCAATGAATGATTACTATTCCAACTCAAATGCTAATGTTCACCGTGCAGTACATACTCTTGCTGGTGAAGCAACCGATGGATATGAGGCTTGTAGGGAATCTCTGAAGAAAATCTACAATTCGGATAAAGTAATAATCACTGGCGGGACTACCGAGGCCATCAATTTAGTCGCTCATGCATGGGGTAGAGCAAATCTTTCTCCAGGTGATGCTATCGTACTTACTGAAATGGAGCATCATTCTGATATTGTACCTTGGCAGATGCTAGCAAAGGAAATGAATATTGAATTGAGATATGTACCAGTTCAGCAAGATTTAACACTAGATATGGAAATTTTTGAGGCTTCTTTGGATGGCGCTAAATTAGTTTGCGTAGTTCATATTTCCAATGTTCTTGGAGTCTGTAACCCAATTGAAGATATAATTTCTTTATCTAAACAAAATGGTGCTAAAGTTCTCCTAGATGCTGCACAAAGTGCTCCACATCAGCCGATTGATTTCAAATCCTTAGGTGCTGATTTTATGGCATTCTCTGCACATAAAATGTGTGGACCTACTGGAATTGGTGCGCTTCTTGTAGCCAATGATGTCTTTGAACAGATGCAACCATTCATGGGAGGTGGAGACATGATTGAAACTGTATCAATTCATGGTTCAACTTACCAAAGTAATGAGCACAAGTTCGAAGCTGGAACACCAAAAATCGCTGAAGCAATTGGATGGAATGCAGCACTTCATTGGATGCAGGATATTGATTTCGAATCTGAACACAAAAGACTTCTTGAAATTGCAAGATGGCTTTCTGAACAATTGCGTTCGTTAGGAATGACTGTTTATGGAAGGCATGACGATAATGATGCCGCTGTTGTTTCTTTCCTCCATCCAACAATGAACAGTGAAGATCTCGCTCACCTTCTAGATGCTCGTGGTTTCGCAGTTAGGACAGGTCATCATTGTGCGCAACCACTGCTTGAAAGATTGAAGATTACAGGTACTGTTAGGGCATCTCTGTATTTCTATAATACTCGTGAAGAGGCCGAGGCCTTTGTCAAGCAACTGAAAGAAATTTTGGAGAGATTCGCTTGAGTGAGTTACTAACTCTTCAAGACTTAATCGAAGAATTTCAAGAAGTTGAAGACAAAATGGAACGATTAGAAATGGTTTTTGAATTATCTGAGGAAGTTGACTTCCTTGATATTGAGAATTGGAATGATTCTACTCGGGTCCGTGGATGTCAATCAGAGGCTCATGTAAAAATCGATATTGATAATGAAAAAATAATATTCAAAGCAGGTGCCGATTCTAAATTAGTTCAAGGTTTGATGGGGATTCTAACGATTGCACTAAGAGAAGTTTCACCTTCACAAGCATTGGAATTAACTCCTGAATTTGCTAGTGATTTAGGAGTTCTAAATTCCTTATCACCAAGTAGGTCTAATGGATTTAGAAATATGTTTGACAAGGTTATGAAAGAAATTGAACAAAATATGTAGGTGAGAAAATGGTAGATAAAGAAGCAGTATTAGTGCAATTGGACGATGTTGAAGACCCTGAACTTGAATTATCTATCGTAGAATTAGGACTTGTTTATGATGTTAGAATCGAGACCAAAGATGATGCTCAACATGCTGAAATTGACATGACATTGACAAGCCCAGGATGTCCAGCAGCTGCTGAAATAATGGCAGCAACTCATAGAGCAGCATTATCCACTGAAGGACTAGACAGCGTCCATGTAAATCTTGTTTGGACACCAAGATGGGATCCAAAAATACATGCAAGTGAAGATGCTAAGATGGATATGGGGATTTGGGATTAACGCTTTACAACAATGGTTAGTAAATCTCCATCTTTTAGTAAATGATCCAATCCTACTCTTTGCCAGTCAAACTTAGCGCTAGGACCTTTTACTCTAGCATATCTGAACTTTCGAACAAAGTCTCTGTGTAACTTTGCACAGATATTTTGAACTGTTGAATCATCTTTTACAATTAGAGGTTCTTCTAAATCTGCCTCTTGACCTTGTGGTTTAAGATAAACTCTCATGAATCCAAGATTATCATAAATGAAATCCTTTAATTCTTCTAAACCAATATCCTTGAAAGCCGATATTCGCATAATTGGCCAGTCACTTGGAAGTGATTTAGTCGCTCTTACCAAATCTTCTTCTGTAGCGATGTCTATCTTATTTATCGCAATTACTGCTTTTTCATAAATTCTATTTTCTGCCAAACAATCAACAATTTGCTCAGCAGTAGTATCATTTCTAAGCGTAACAATCGCTGAAGTATAACCAAATGAACGAATAATTGAGCTCATCTCTTCTTCGGTTAGATGGGTTTGTTCAACAGTCGTACGTACATCAATACCTCCTCGTTCAGTACGTTTGATAAAGACAGGAGGTCTTGTTTCATTCAAACGTAATCCTGCATTATGAAGTTCACGATGTAAAACATTGAAATGGGCATCTTGGAAAGGATCTACGATATACAGAACCATATCTGCGCTACGAATAACATTGAGAATTTCTCGACCTCTCCCCTTTCCTTCAGCGGCGCCTTTAATCAAACCTGGTAAATCTAAAATCTGTATTTTAGCACCACGGTGCTCCATAACACCAGGAATACATGTCAAAGTGGTAAACGCATAACCCGCTGCCTCAGAATGTGCATCGGTAACTTTAGAGATCAATGTTGATTTCCCTACAGATGGAAAACCGACAAGTGCAACAGTTGCATCACCGGATTTTTTGACCTCAAAACCCTTGCCGCCGCCACTGGCTTTAGAATGGGCATGTGCCTTTTCTTCTTTGATTTTTAGTTGTGCGATTTTTGCCTTTAATTTACCAATGTGAGCATTAGTCGCTTTGTTTTTTTGAGTTTTATCAATCTCGGCGCGAATCAATTCGATTTGCTCCTTGATTGTCGCCATAAAAAACCCTCTAACTGCGGCCAAATGATGCGCATTCTTCAATACTACCGTTTGAAATTGCTATGAATGCGAATTTTTACATGATTTGAATTAGTTTTAATGAAATTTCAAAGGAATAAGAATAAACGATTAACTCAAAGTAGTCGGCTGATTGGCTTTGCTCATGGGAATTGAAACTGTGGTCTTATTAGTCGACCAATTATGTCTAAATTCTCTGCTAAAAATGTCATGGAAAGAACTCTACACCGGCATGGAAAAAGGTTCTTTTCGACAATCTAGGCCTGCTGGTGATGATAAACTAAATCGCTTATTTGATATTGATTGTGAAGCAGAAATTCTCGACTGGATGGACAATGTCGAAGTTAGCCCAGATTCTAATGTCAAAACAGCTCTTCAAGAGATTTCAGGAGGCGATGAAGGAGTCCTCAAACTAATGCAATGGGCTAGCCCAGGAGAATGGAGTTCATGGGAAGCAAGGACATATCTATACCTTGATGTGGCACTAGATAGAGAAATTGTCAACCAACAAGACTTGTATTCTCACTCAACTTGGGAAGATGTAATAGAAAAATTATCAGGAATACCTGAAGATGAATTTGCTCAAAAAGTCTGCCTAGATTGGATGGATAGAAGGAAAGAACTAGGAGAGACTCTAGATGAAAAGCAAGACCCGAAAATAATTCCAACCTACGAGGCTCATGATCGGACATCAAGACTTCTAGTCCACACTATCACAAAATGGGAACAAGAAGATTCCATAATTGGTGTTGTTGGAAGAGAGCACATGGATGCTGAAAAATGGGGCCATGGCGAAAATAATGTTCTAAAAATATTGAATTCATAGTTTCGACGGGTTCAAAGAATAGTTATGTGACCGGCAGACAATGTCTGAAGACAAATCGCCGGATGAAGACGAACAAGTCATCGATGGTAGTGATGATGAAATTCCAATTATCGATGAGAATTCTGAAACGATGGAAGTTGGTGTCGAAGAGCAGTTAGACCCTCTTGAAGAAGCATTGGCAAGAGCTGAAAAGGCTGAAAAAGAAATTGCATACAAAGAAGCTGAGACTCAAAATGTTCGTAAAAGAATGATGGCCGAAAAATCAGATTTAATACAGTATGGTGGAATGGGTCTTGCCAGAAAAATGCTAACTATTCTTTCTGATGTAGACAGAGCATTATCTTCCTTGGATGATGAAGACCAAACCCCTGTTGCTCAGGGATTGAGATTGCTTAGAAATAAGATGTGGCATGAATTATCCGGCGAAGGTGTGACGGCGATTGAAGCAAAAGGCAAACAATTCGACCCAGCAAAAATGGAAGCAATAACTACAATTCCAGCATCTGAAAACTTCCCCTCAGGCTCTGTTGTTGATGTCTTAGAGGCAGGGTACATGTACAAACAAAGAATATTAATCGCAGCAAGAGTTGTAGTTTCTTCAGAATAATCAGCCGGCATAGACTCCTGTTTGGAACGTAGAAAGTCTGAATAAAGCATCATTTTCAATTAACCATTCTATCACTTTTGATGGTAAGGAAGAGGAAAGAACTTCTCTAACAGCATCAAAATCATCAACCGTAGAGAGCATTTTTGCTGTCTGTCTTATCCTCCAACCCTCGAAATTTTCCCGATTGTCTAAATCTACTTCGACTACTTCCCAATTTGATTCGCGATAAAGTTCAGCAGTTTGTCGATCAGATGTAACTAAAACTCCTTTTCCATGAACCTTAGTAGCATGTTCTACCCAATTTGGAGGGTCATTGATATCATCGATTAAAACAACTTCAA
Source organism: uncultured euryarchaeote (assembly GCA_964001175.1). Taxonomy (GTDB): domain Archaea; phylum Thermoplasmatota; class Poseidoniia; order Poseidoniales; family Poseidoniaceae; genus MGIIa-L1. The sequence continues at coordinate 6,746 of CAXFAS010000008.1, read as the reverse complement.
CTTGTTCAGACCAAGCCTCAATCATCTGTTTTCTTTCTGCACCAGTCCACGGGTTCTTGGGTTCCATTTGACAAGATGCTGAGCCTATTGCAACAACCACCTTATCATCATCTCCAGCCATTTCCAGAGCACTTTCAATCAAGAAAACATGGCCGTTGTGAAGAGGTTGGAATCGACCTAATACAATATAATTCATCACTATTCCTCAAAAAATGATTCCACATCTACATCTGGTAATTCCAAACCATGGTCATTGAAACAAGAAATCATTCTCTTGCAACCTTCAACCATCTCTTCAATAGTGGTTTCACCCATCGAACCAACTCTAAACATCTTACCCTTCAAATGATCTTGAGCTCCAATAACTTGAGTATTATATTTTTCTTTCAAATCGCTTCGCCAAGAATCATCAATTCCATCGGGATACATTATTGCAGTAACGGTATCACTTCTTTGGAAGGGGTCGGCAAGTAATTCAAAACCAAGTTTTGAAAATAAATTTTGGACGCCATGTGAAAGTAGAGAGCATCTTTTCCATCGCGCCTGTAAAGTTTCATCTTTTAGTGCCATAAGAGCCTTTGACCAGCCCATTGCTAGATTTATTGCTGGTGTCCAGGGAGTTTGGTCGTCATCACCTTTTTTTAATGCAGAAATCATATCTAAATAGAATACAGGATTTGATTCGCTTTGTTCTCTAATCGCCTTACATCTTTCAATATAATGTGAATTGACAGTTATTGCAGCAATACCTGAAGGGCCCGCTGTACACTTTTGTGCACCCATAACGGCTGCTTCAACTCCCCATCCTTCAACATCTACTGGCAGTCCACCGACAGAAGTGATTCCGTCGAGGATAAAGGGGACATTATGGCGTTGACACATTTCAGCAATGGCTGGTGCATCTTGAGTAATTCCCGAACTAGTTTCATTATGGCAAATAAGTAAAGCCTCATAGCACTTTCTTTCAAGTTGTTGTTCTAATTCGAATAAATCAAATGCTCTGCCCCATTCATACTTGATATGTTTAACATTACAAAATCGAGAACACATTTCTGCAACTCTTTCTCCAAATTTACCATTAGTTGGAACCAAAACTAAATCATTGGTTCTAAATCGATTTGCAATAATCATTTCCATTCCAGCGGTCCCACTTCCTGAAACAACTACCACTTTGTAATCGTCATCTCCAGCCCAGGATTGTGTTTTTTTCTCAGGTTTTGATGGAGATAAATTAAATGCATATCTAAGCCCAGAATTAAGTTCAGCCATCACATCTCGAAATTCTGAACCTCTGGCAGTTATTACCGGATTTGACATAGCATCAAGACAAGCCTGATTCATTCTTACAGGCCCGGGGACTAGAAAACAGTCGTCAGTATACTTCGCCATCGTTATATGCAGTTAAACACAGTTCTTCAACACCTTGTATTGATGTTCACAGCCGTTGGGCTGATAGAGGACGAGATATACGGACTAACATGTTGCGCATCGGTTTGGCTATGCTTCAAGGTGCGCGGCACGAGCATGCAGAAGCATTACTCAACGCTTCACAAGAGTTAGGAATTGAAGTAGAAATTATTGAACTCAGAAAATCGTCTCAAATAAATTCTGATATTGCTGCACTAGTACTTCCTGGCGGTGAATCAACTGCAATGAGAAAGGCTAGTCGGAGTGAATCACTGCTTGAAGGAATTTTTAATTGGATGACTAAATACCCTCAACGTCCGGTTTTAGGAACATGTGCTGGTGCAATTCTTCTTTCGAATCCGAGTGAAAATTTTAACCCCTTCGTTGATGCTGAAATATCGAGAAATGCTTGGGGAAGACAAAGACAATCATTTCAAGCACCAATCGAAGTAAATCTCGAAACACCTTCAGGTAGAAAAACAAATGGAGTAGAATTGAAGCGTGATAATTTCAATCATAAACCTCTAAAGATGTCTCATGAAGCAGCAAAGTCAGACTCTGAAGCATTCCCAGGAGTATTTATCCGAGCCCCTCGTTTTAACTCAGAATCGGTAAAATGCACACCTGTGGCCATGTTAGGTCAAGAAGTTGTAGGAATTTTAGATGACTCAAAACTGGCCTTAACTTTTCATCCGGAATTAACCTTAGACCGTAGGTTTCACCGATGGCTAATTACCCGAGCAAAGGATAATTTTTGCTAAAATCTTACGAGAGTTTGAAACCTATAAGATATCAGGACGGGTTATAACATGCCACAAGCCATGACCTCAGCGACTGAAATTCCTTCTGCTGAATGCGGAGAAGCTGAAGGATGCATTCAATGTCAAAAAGGTAGTAAATTGGTTCTTTTCGTCACAGGTAAATGCCATTGGGGCTGCGATTACTGCCCTCTATCGGAAAATAGAAGGGAAAGTCCCGATATGTTTGCCAATGAGAGAAGATGCACGTCTTGGAGTGAAGTGATTGAGGAAGGGCACGCTATGAATGCGACTGGGACCGGAATTACCGGTGGAGATCCTATGCTTGATATTGAAAAATCTCTTGAGGCAGTTAAGCAACTTAAGGCTGAATTTGGACCCGAACATCACATTCATCTTTACACATCTATTGCGTTCAATCCAAAAAGAGCAAAAGATTTCGGTGATGCTCAACTTGATGAAATTAGATTTCACCTATTAGATGGAACCATTAAAAAATATCTAAAAGTGATGCAGTCTTGTAAAGAGGCAGGAATTAAAGTTGGAGTAGAACTACCTTGTGAACCTGATAAAGAACAACAATTGTTTTCTCTTCTTAATCAACTCCATGATTCACCTGTTGAATTCCTTAATCTTAATGAACTGGAGATAACGGTTGGTAATCAGGAAAATATGGATGTTAGAGGATTTAATTTAAGCGGGGGAATTACTGCTGCTGCAGAGGGGTCTTTTGAACTTGGAATGAAACTAAAAGAAGCCTCAAAAGATCTTAACTTTCATCTGAAATTTTGTACTGCACAATTCAAGGATGCCGGACAATTAAGAGCGCGATTTAGAAGACGTGGCCAAGCAAACCTTCGTCCATATGAAGTCCTAAGCGATGATGATACGATATTGTTTGGTGCAATTCCTACTAAACCTGATGATGCTAGAGAAGATCTTACCGAGTTAAAGCAGGTTTTAGAAATCGATGATGGTTGGATAAGATTTGATGCTTCAAATGAACGTATTGAAATTCCACTTTCCATCGCTGAAGATTTAGCAGAAATTCTTTCCGTACCTGTACAAATGGTAGAAGTTCATCCAACACATGAAAGACTAGAGGTTGGCATTGTAAATCTCAATAAATTTCGTTGATTGGTAAAAAAAAATAAGGCTAAAAAATGAATTAAATATTTGGATGCTGTAATGAATATTAAGTACATGAAGTGAAATATTCGTTTATGGAAGACGAAAGCCAACTTAGTGGCTCGTTAACTAAAGTATTCGTATTCCAAGTTATTGCTGTTATCGCAATTCTTGCCCTCCCTTCTTTGATGTATACCGGTTCATACATTATTGCTGATGCACCTGCACCCAAAGAGGGTGTTGAAATGCCTCCAGAAAATCATGAAAAACTTACTGAAGGTCTATTTTTCATTGTTATTGATGGTGGGCGTCGAGATATGATGAAGGACCCAAATTTAATGCCTACACTAAATTCGATGACAACAAATAACGGCACCTACATAGATGTATTTACCAATCCACTGACCATGACTGCATCTTGTGTCAAAGAAATGGCCACTGGCATACCATCAAGGCCTAATGAAGGGTTGAGTAATTTTCACCCCGAGCATCCAGGTACACCCGATGGATGGGCATTATCAAGTACATACGATGGAAATGGTGATGGAATTCCAGATAATAAGTTTGGAATCGTTGGTGACTATGTTTGGGGCGACTTATACTCAGATAATGATGATATCAATTTCATGCGCCATCGATATGGTCATGCTGATTACATGAAAGGTGATGAGGAAGCTTTCGTTACAATCAATAGTTGGCTAGAGGGGGAGATTCCCCCAAGTAATACAAAACCAGATATTGTATATGACGAATTACCAAATGTGATTGTTGCCCATTTGTCTGGACTCGATAGTACTGGACATAGATATGGTTCAAAGGATTCCACCGAATATATCGACAAATTAAAGTGGCTAGACGAAAATTTTGCGGAAATTTTTGAAAAAGTACCGGATAACTGGACCGTTGTAGTAACCTCTGACCATGGATTAACCGATACAGGGCAACATGGATCTCCTGATCAAATCATTAGAGAGGTTGGTGCTTGGGCGTGGGGGCCAAATATCAAAAAAGGACATGTTGTAGAAAAACAAGTTGACCAAAGAGATATGGCAACACTGCCATCACTACTATTATCTCTACCATTACCACATGCTAATCATGGAGTTTTTCCTTTAGACATGCTAGATATTACTCCAGAACATAGACAGGATTTGGAACAGTGGAACTGGAATGCGACAGTAAAAAGAAATGAATGGATGGAAGAAAATGGCCACCCATATGTTGAAGGATTAAGTTCTGAAGTTATCGAATGGGAAAAGATTTCTCCTGAAGAAATGGGAATTAGAAATATTGATTTAATTATTTCATGTGTATTTTTTGCCCTAATATGTTATTCAGTAATGCACTTGATGAGAAAAAATGGATTTAGTAAAAAGGTTACAAATTATAGTGGCGCAGTATTCACATTAATTTTTGCAACGTCCGCCTTCATTGCAAACTATAGACAATCCTTGGTATACATATTTTACCCACTAGGAAATATTTTACCCTATACTGTTGTTGGTTTATCACTTTATTTACTTTGGACTAAATCAGAAAATAAGAAACATATAACATTTCTAACTTATTCACTGATAGCGTCAACGATTTTCATGATCACTTTTGTGGAAACTCGTTTTTCATCTCTTAATTTAATGATACTGTTGATGATTGCATTTCCAATCTTTACCAAATCCGATGGAAAAGAAAAAACCTCTACGTTCCAAAAAGTAATCTATTCAGTCGTCATGATTCCAACTATTTTCTTGTCTCACTTCCGATTATTAGGTTTCTCTCTGCCCCGCCTAATGATATTTTTTACATTCGAGCAAACTCTACTTTCAGTGCTATTTGGTAGTTGTTTGATTTTATTTTCTACATGGCTTTTCGTAAATAGAAATGACTTTTTCAATTCTAGAAATAAAAAAATCATTATTACTGGATTATTTACAGCAATTCCTTACTTAATCTCATTAGAAAGTAACTTCATCGATTGGATACTGATTTCTGGAATAATTTGTTGTCTTATTTATGGTACCTTTTTGCTGTTTAAAAAGTCTGAATCTTCACAAGAAGTTTTCCTCTATTGTACACTATATTGGCTCGCAATGACTTGGGGTGGGTGGACAAGTGCTGCTACAATGATAATCTATTCAAGTATCGAATCTTTCTTATCTAAAGAACTGAAATTCCTAATTCAGAAAACTGATAAAATCTATCGTGAGGTTGCTAGAACAATATTGATTACAATTTTCCCAATTGTAGTGTGGTATTCTTGGTGGGCTGCATTAGGCCAGATTGATGGTGTCGGCCACCCTAGAGATGTAGACCCTGGTAATATTTTCTTAAATGGCGGATATATTGGAGATAGATTCTCCCCAAGTAATGCTTGGGTTGGATTCATGGGTGCTGGAGCCACAGCAGCAATGTCGATTATGTGGTGGAGTCTTTTCAAGAAGTTCGGATGGCCTGTACATTATGTCGCACTATTACTTGTTTTCAGAATCGCTATGATCTCAATGCAATTATCAGTTTCACCAAATATTCCTAGATTGATTTTCAAGATTTCTTGGGATATAATATTCGCATTTGGATTGATCGGCCTAATGACACATGTGCTGATTACTAATTATTTACAAAGTCGTAAAATCAATAAATCTATGAAGGCTTAATCACTCTGATTCATTAGATTGTATTTCCTGTAATTCAGATTGCATCGGCCCAGTTACAATGTAAAATAACAACAATATTGCTGAGATTGAATATAGAATGAATTGAGGCTTAGTATTTCCTAAATCAATACCGAACTCTGTTGAATTGATAAGAGAAATAATTGTTGCTGATAAAATTGCTAAACCCTGTATTGAAGATATTTTGAATGGTAAACCATGCTTATTTTTTGGCAGCTTTCTATCTGCAATCATAAGACCTCCTGAAATTAACATAATTGGTAAAATTAGAAAATCGAAGTATGGCTTCTCAACTGGAGAAGAAGAGTCAAAAATATCAAAAAGTGAATTACTAGAAACTTCTGGTCCGAAACCAGCGTTTGGTTGTAGCCAAATCATTGCTGCTGCAGTAATTAGAACCATTGCATTAGCAGGCGATGCTAAACCATGAAAATAGGGTTTGTCTGAGGCTTCTTCGTATTGAAATCTAGCAAGTCGTAACATTCCTGTAACTATGACCCAACATGCAGCAATACCAAGAGAGATTGTCCAAATTGGTGCCGCCTCCCCCCATCTTCCAAACATTACAAAGATTAGCAATGCTGGTGCAACACAAAATGAAATACAATCTGACATAACATCTAAAGTTCCCCCTAGAATCTTTCTCTTTGAATATTTTCTTGCTACTGGGCCGTCGATTATATCTCCTATGACCGAAAGTAGGATACAAGTCATAGCTCCCCAGATATAATTTGTATTGACTCCATCTTCAAAATATGGATTTTGTAACTCTTCAACGGCTAGA
>CAXFAS010000007.1:0-75234 GCA_964001175.1 uncultured euryarchaeote | reverse complement strand
GGAGCACCCGGCTCATAACCGGGGGGTCAGGGGTTCAAGTCCCTTCGGGCCCACTAGATTCATTTCTCCCAAAAACGATAATACCGGCGGTTTTTATCTTCCATTTACCCACAATGGTTATGAGTGGTGCTTGAGTGGCATGCATGATAGGTGAGACTGTTCTATGTTCAAGCGTGCATCCTTTCTTTTGGCTCTATATATATTTTCGATGTTATCCGTAGCGACTCCAGCAGCCGCTCAGATACCTACTGCGGCTATTTCAGTCACATGTGCTCCGATTAATATCAACGTTGAAGTTAAGCCGGGTTCTACGTATTCCGGTTTTACCACTTGTACTGCAAGTAATCCTACTAACTACCAAGAGAAAATTAGCATCATAGTTACAAGTGATAACCTTGCTACTGCCGCTCCTGGTGACATGTATATTGGAGGCGGACAAGATGTTGATTTCCAAATTTCAGTACGTGCAACGCCTTACATGGCTATGCAAAGTCGTACACTGTCTGTTTCCGCAACAGTACAAGAAATACAGAGTGCGCCACCGCCCAATTCTGCATCTTCCCAAAACAACATGATTGTTAATATTCTACAATATTCCCTTGTTCAAGTTGAAGCAGTTGAACCATTCGTTCAATTAATGCCTAAGACTGACAAGAACTTTGAGTTCAAGGTGTATAACTTAGGTAATCAAAAGGATTTCATGAAGGTAGGTGTAACCGAATCTTATCGTGAAGAACTAGAAGAAGCAGGCTTCACAATTAACCTGCCTTCGGTCAAGGTTCAAATCGATGCAATTCCAACTCCTACTAACGTCAGAGTTCAAGCAAGAACTCCTAAGACTCAAGGATGGAGTGACGCATACCACGTATTAGATTTCTACGCAGAATCTGAATTCGCATGTAACAATGGCGGTTGTATTAGAGAATCTCAAATGATTACAGTCTATGTTCGTGGAGTTTACCTTCCAGGCTTTGAATTAGTTCCTGCTCTCTCAATGGTAGCATTAGCTGCAGCAGTTGCTGGAAGACGATTCTTGCCAGATGATGAAGAAGATCATGAAGAAGAATGGCGGGAAGCAGCCCCCGGCATTTGACCTGATAATTCAATAGTCATTGATAAATAGCCAGTTTATGATGCTGGCAGGCGTTTAATTCATAACGCAAGCACTATGTCCTAAGCATGGAGACGGCAACTATGGGTGGATTACTTGATAAGGCAAAAGCAACCAATGACTCGGAAACAAAAGAAGTGGAGACTTCTAAAGATAAATCTGGAGGACTGTTGTCAAAAGGATCTTCTGCTAAGGTAGTTAAAACTACCACAGTTACAACTACAGAAACCTTGGTCGATGGTAGTAATGATACTGCCCGTATCATCGGAATGGTCGGGTGGGCTATAATTTTAGTCGGCGCAATACTTTCTTTACAAGGTGGAGGATTTGGACTAGTAGTTGTCCTAGTTGTTTTGGCAATTGGTATTGGTTCAATTATCCAATCACAAAGAATGACAGGAAATGTTTCACAAACTAAAATGATTATTTCTATTGCGGTTGCAGCAATCATTGCAATCGGTCCATATGCTGCTGTGATGATTGTTCCTTCTAATGCTTCAATGGCCGTTACTGAACTGACAATTAACGAGAATGACGATGAAATCTCTTTCTTAGTTAGAGGAAGTTTCGCTGAAGCATCCGCTGAGATATATGTTGATGGCACTTCAGTGTGGTCAGGTGATAAAGACATGGATAATGATGTTGCTAGATTCAAGGTGCCGATCTCAACAATATTTGATGGAAATGCGTTAGACTATCGAGCACAACAAGTCAAGGCGTATACAATCACAGTATCATCTTCTGATGGTCAAGAAAAATCAATTCCTATTGACAATGATATGATGACTAGAGAAGTTCTAAACTCTGCTGCAAGAATTACTGAAGTCCTTAAGACCAATGCAGGTGGTACACAGACTACTACTGATGGTATAACTGTTGAAGCAATAGTTGGCTTATTTTCACCTAATGAAGAAGCACAAGATGATGGTGAGCACAGTGTTTCAAACCTAGCTCTAATCCCAGTTTCTTCGGACTATACTTTCCAACTAAAAGTTAAGAAAGGCAGTTCAGTTAAGTATACCATGAATACAATTTCAGTAGATGGCTTGGACGCAACCTGGTCAAGTTCAATGAGTGGCTCACAAAGTGGTAAAACAAGTGGATGGCTTGGAATGCCGGGTACTGCTCAGAACGCACTTAATACCGAATATCTTCAAAGAGATGATTTCTATGATGGAGATGGTTGCTATACCTTCGAGATAACTGTAACCAATACCTTTGTACCTACTGGAGGAAGCACAACAGTAACTTCTTCAGATTCATGGAACCTTGATTGGAGTGAAACCGATTCAGGCGATAATGGCGAAATGACTACTTGCTGAAGTCAATAATATTGAATCTAATCTTCTGATTGCTCAATGATTTCCTCTTCGAAATCTTTCTCTACAGTTTCTGTTGTTTCATAGTTTCTAGCATTCCTTCTATTGAATGTGATAGTACCTATTATGATTATTATCATAATAGTTGCATAAATGATTATTGGAGCATCTTCAGTATCTTCAGCATCTTTGAAGGATATTTCAGTTGATGTTGCTCCAGAAGCACTGGTCAAAGAATCAGCTAATGAATTGAAGCCTGTAGGAATTAGTGCCTTACAAGTCAACGCCTTATTGCCTGAAGCATTAGCCCACCAGGTAGTTGGAATCTTCTTTGTTTCATCAACTTCGAGAGTTATTAGCAATGTCGTGGTATCTGCTAGATCATCACCTTCATAGCATCGAATATTAGTAGTGACTGAAGCATCGCCAGTATTACTTACAGTTACCATTACTCCTAGACCTTTATTGGCTGTCCCAGTAGTATCTTCAGGTACTACTGAATCTATTGAAACGTATGGAAGATCAATTGATACTTCATGGTAAGGACTCATTGGAGCAGGGTCTATTTTGATATCATAACCATGGTTCCATGTAGTAGTTCCACCATTTAGCGTTATTAGGATATCAGAATCTTCAGATGAGTAAACACCGTCTCCATTGACCCATTCAACAATTCTTCTAGATTCTGAAACACCTAAGTCTATTTTTCCTGTTTCATCTAGAATGTTATCTCCAATATCTCCACTATAACCTAATCCTTCATAGTGCACAGTGGCTCCAGCATCCATCAGATTAGTTTGAATAACTCGTTGAGATAACAGTCTAATCCAAGCATCGGTTGTGCCACCAGTTCCAGTCATAGATGCGGTATCATATGAGATGGTTGCAGAATCGTGAACAATAATATCCTCATCGGTTCTACTTCCTAATATTGAACTGGTCTCGATGGTTAGAGAGGTCCCGTTCTCGATATTGATTGGTGCGCTTCCAATCAATGTACTATTCATAATATTACAGGCACCTGAGCAACTTAAATCCGCCCCTTCTAATTGCCCATCCATGGAATTAAATGTTCCATCAATCGAAAGTTCAAATGATGCATCTCCCTTCCAAGAAAGACTCGAACCGGTTTGGTTTATCCCGTCTGCATGTATAGATTGTATTACACCATTGACATCTCGCGTTTGAATTGATGAAATCTCAGGCAAAATAAACGAGTATATCTCAAAGACTATATCGAAAGGATTTCCGTCAAAAGTCATATCAATTTCTACTTGTTGTTGGTTTGAAACATTTGTCACCACTCCATTTATTGTTACATTACAATTTTGAGTTGTGTATAAATCGAAATTTATTATTAATTCACCAGAACCACTTAAACTACCAAAATCAGCATGAATAATACTACCATTATCAACTCTTAGTGCAGCATTGAGATTTTCCCCATTCAAACCACCGTACAAATCCAAGACCCCACCTTCTTGTACGGTTATTGATGAACCATCAGAAATGGTAATGTCACCATTTACTGTCAAAGTAGCACCATTGGATACTATGACATCACCATCTAGTGAACTATCTGTGGACCAAGTTTCACTAACTGTAATTGTATTTGTCGACCCATCGTTTTGGGGATTTGCTGAACTCATACTCAAACTAGAAAGGCTAGTCATAATCAATAAGATAGTGATAAACAATACTCTTCGCATGCAAGTTACTTCAAGCACCTATTCATCAATGCTTCTCTTACATGAATGTAAAACTAGTGATTAGTAAGGGACGTCCTTCCACCCAATAGCATATCCAATGAGATTAAAAGAGCGATGAAGTATCGGGGTTATTATTATAATAATCAGCATCGGAATAAGTAAATCAAATGATGAAATTAAAGAATCTCCAAGGAATAATAATCCCCATAAGAACACCATGACCGCAAACGGTAATGTATCCAATAGCGGGGCCTTTGAGGATATTTCACCTTCTCTCTTCAATCCACGTCTTCTTTTAATGAATGACCCAGTGCTATCTCCAACTAGACAAGCAAAACCTAGAAACGTACCAAGGATAAATGCTGAAATAAGATCATTACCAATATTAAACCAGGAATTTTCAGAACCTGTAAGTGGGTGTGCAAAAATACTTGATTCTATGTCACTAGAGGAGGGGGCATCACCCATAAGTGCGACAATAAGAGTACATAGTAATCCGGATGTGATTGAACCTCCTATCAAACCGTTCCATGTTTTACCATCCCCCAGCATTCTATTTCCGTCTTTCCAGTTCTTTCCTCCATCAATTGGCCAGGGCCCATAGCCGGTTTTTGGAAGCCACTTACCCCACATCATCGCAAATGTATTTGCTAAGAAACCAGGGAGATATAGCCATAATGTCATTAGGCTGAGTGATAGAATTCCTAAGTCCAGGGCAACATCATTGACATTATCCATAATCACTCCTACATTGGACGGCATTTAACATTTGACGAATTTTGTAACTTTATTGCCGCGCATAGATTATCAAGTGGATGCTATGAAGAAGTAATATGGCGGACAAGTCGGTTTTGGTAGTTGGTGGTGGAGGAAGAGAACATGCTCTATGTATGAAACTTTCACAATCAAATAAAGTAGCCAATGTTCACTGTTGTCCAGGGAATGCTGGTACAGAAAGTATTGCTACTAATCATAATGTCCAAGCCTCAAATGTTGAAGCCGTAGTAAAGTTATCAGTTGAACTTGGAATTGATTTAGTAGTTGTTGGCCCAGAGGCGCCTCTTTGTGATGGTTTGGCTGAAAGGCTTTCTGAAACGGGTATTCCTTGTTTTGGACCCCATTCAAAATTAGCAAATTTAGAAGGTTCCAAACTTTTCGCTAAAGAAATAATGAGTAAAGTTGGCGTTCCAACTGCGGGTTATCATGTTCTTTCAGAGGAATCAGATATTGAATCAGCATTAGATGATTTTTCCGCTAATCCTTGGGTGGTTAAGCGTGATGTTCTGGCAGGAGGTAAAGGCGTCGTAGTGACATCAAATAGGCAAGAAGCTAAAGATTTCATAACTCACTCAATAGCCAGTGATGGCAAGGTCCTTCTTGAGGCATTTTTACCAGGTGAGGAAGCTAGTATGCTTGTAGTCATGGATGGTTCGGGTTTTGTCTGCTTACCTGCTAGCCAAGACCATAAAAGAGCATTTGATGGAGATGAAGGGCCAAACACTGGGGGAATGGGTGCATACTGTCCTGCTCCAGTCGTAACTTCTGATGTTAAACAAAAGGCGATCAAACGTATAGTAAAACCAATGCATGATTATCTTTCTAATCTTGATATTCCTTACAGAGGAGTTCTTTATGTCGGACTTATGATTACCGAATCAGGAGATCCAAATGTTGTAGAATTCAATGTTAGATTTGGAGACCCCGAATGTCAAATTACATTGCCCTTGATTAAATCAGACTTATTCGATATTCTGTATTCTGCTTCAACTGATGATTTATCTAACATGCAGGTAGAATTTCATGATAAGTATGCCTTGACAGTTGTTTTAGCTGCTGAAGGATATCCTTCTAAACCAGTCAAAGGACGTCCAATTCTTGGATTAAGTGAATTAAATTCTAGTGATTGTTGGATTAATCACGCAGGAACTGGACGTGATGGTGAAGGAAATATTATTTCTACAGGCGGAAGAGTACTCTCTTGTAGTGCAATTGGCGATTCAGTTTTTGAAGCCGCAATTCAGGCATATCAGTTAATGGATAGCATAACACTTGAAGGCTCACATTTTAGAAAGGATATCGGTTACAGAGCTTTGTAATTGATTCGGCGAGCATTTCACTATTGAAAAATACAATTAAAAATACTTAAAATCAAAGCACTGCGCTAATAATCAGGGTGACACTATAGCGTCACCATTAAAAGAGGTTCTAAAGTGGCGAAGACGCTTCAGCCTTTAGGCTGTCGCGAAAACAACACAGAGGGAAAGAAAATGGAAGAAAAAATAGGTAGTCCGCGAACCGCGCCGGCACCACTGCTGGGATGGCTTATTGCCCCCCTAGCAGTCTTGCTTGCTATCGCAGCCATCAAAGTCGTAGGCATAGACTTCGACTTGAATCAAGACAACTTGATGCCGATGCTAGTCATCGTCATCGCTGGAATTTTGGGTACTGTACCACGTATCCTAAAGAACAATGATTTGATTCCTTACGGTTCCGCAACCATTTCCCTCGCAGCACTTGGTGTTGCATTGGTTGGGCACCAAGCAATCATTCACCTTACTGACTTGAGTGCATTCACTGCTTTACAGTTCCTTGTAGTTACATTTTTAGTATACTTCTTTGACTCAAGAGGCAGATTTGAATGGTCTACAGTAACGGTATTTGCTGCAGTTGGTATAAACTTAGGAATGATAGCAGCACTGTTCTATAATCCAGAATTGGATACAATTTTTGAAAGAGCAGATGGTGGTTTTGTTTCAACCCTAAATTTACAAAGACAGGCTTTAGGTTACATATTCTTCAGTTACATGATGATATTTGTATTGCTTGGCCTATTAGTTGCTGTTTTGACAAGAGGCATACTGAACGCTGAATCCGAAGAGGGTTGGTTCAGTAACATCAAATCTTCACAATCAGCATGGAATAAGTCAACCCTTCCTTTGCAAATCGCTTTATTGGTTTGGATTTTAGCACACATCGGAAGTTTGTGGCACTTTGATTCTGTCTCCATGGCAGATAAATTAGGAATTACCAGCGTTGAGGGTTACCATGGTCACTTTGGATTCTGGGCAGCATTCTTCACTGGTATGATTGCATTTATTGTTGCTGGAATGGTTGCTGAGAGATGGTATACCAGAGCAATGCTAACAGGTTCAATGTGGGCTCTTTATCAAGTATCTTCTTGGTATGAAAGAGGAATGTGGCAAGCTGATCAACTTGATGGCACCTGGGGTGCTTTGATTTGGCTAGGTATTACTTTCTTCATTTGTGTTGGAATTTATATGATTTCAACACACGAGAAGTGGGGTGGATGGTCTAACAGAGAAGACCACGAAATTAGCGGGGCTAGAAAATTCTGGAATGCTCATTGGGCCAGTATAATGGTTGGAATGGCGTTCTTCTTTGGACTTGTAATCCGTATGCAATGGTTTGTAGTTCCTTCAATGAATGCTTATGGAACTGGAAATTGGGACATGACTGGTGGTTCTGACCCTTGGTACATGAAGCGTGTAGTCGACTATATTATTGCCAACGAAGCACATTTGATTGTAGATGCTGACCGTGCATATCCATTAGGTGGAGTCAATCCAAGACCTCCATTATTCACTTGGTCAATCGCTATAGTTTCGATGCTCTTAGAACCTATGTTAGGTGATGATGCAGTTTGGTACGCAATGCTAGGTCTTCCTGCAGTTTATGGTGCTCTAACTATATTCCCAATAGCAACAATTGCTAAAGATCACTTCGGAAAGTCTGCAAGTGTTGTTGCTGCATGGTTAATCTCATTCATGCCTGCTCACGTTAGCCACTCTACTTGGGCTTTAGCTGACCACGATGCTTTTGTGATGCTATTCATATCTCTAGGTTTCATGTATTGGATGAAAGCAGTGAAGTTCTCTGGTTCAGAAAGACTAACTAGAAATTCTTCTCCTAGATTGTCTGATATTTTCGCATCGTTTGGTGTTGTAGCTCGAGAAAGAAAAGCTGCTATGTCATTTGCAATTCTTGCAGGTGTCTCCTTTGGAGTCGCATCTCTTGGTTGGAAAGGTTTCGTAGTCGGACCGAGTATTCTGTTCTTGGCATATTTCGCTCAAGTAGCATTGAATATGTTTAGAAGAAGAGATTCTACGTCCATTAATGCACTGTTTTTGACAATGCTTGGAGTTAATCTATTAATGGCATTACCATTCTATGGTCATCCACAATTAGATTTAATCTTTGACGGAACAGGTCTCCAACCGTTCCTGTTTGTACTAGGATTTTCATTGGTAATCTCTTATGTTACCACTGGATTTAGAGATAAGCCTTGGCTGTTAGTCCTAGGAACTCTGACAGTCATTGCGACAATCTTCTTTGTACTATTATGGACACTAAAGCAATTTGACTTATCTAATGCATGGGATGTTTTGTTCACCGGTAGCGGTTATTTCACCAAGACTAAGATTTTCGGTACTGTTGCTGAAGCAAATGCTCCTGATAGAGGTCAACTATTTGCTCAATTAGGGCCAATTGTACTAGTGTTGGCTCTTACCATGGGATTCTACAGTTTATGGTCTGCTTTGAGAAACAGAAACCAAACACACTTAGTATTTGGAATTTGGATTTTCGCTGCAACTTACATGGCTTGGACTGCTGCTAGATTTATGTTCAATGCAACTCCTGCAGTTGCTGTTCTTGGTGCTTGGGGAATTACCTCACTTTGGCGAAGAGCAAATTGGGAAGGCCTTCTAAAGACCTGGAAGAAATTTGGTATTAGAACACCAGCCGACAGAATTACAGGTGCTAGGAAAGCTGTTTGGAGAACACCCTCATTCTCAGCTATTCTATTGATTTTCGTTCTTTTGGGCGGGCAACAGTTCACTTATGGACTAGATGCGGCTATACCTAGTTCAGTTGAGGCTGAAGATGAACTTGATGAAACAATTTTCAATCTTATACCTGATGCTTTAAGATGGGAGTTGGCTGGATTTTCCATATTAGACAGTAGTTCTTACTCAGGTAATTGGTATCTTGGTTCCTTTGGTTCTGGATTTAATGATCAAGGATGGAATGGCGCCTATGAATGGCTTGCTAATCAAGATGCTCAAGATAAATTTTCAGAAAGACCTGCTTTCATATCATGGTGGGATTATGGTTTCCAAGCACTAGATACTGGTGAACACCCTTCAGTTTCTGATAACTTCCAGTCTGGAATTCCAGCATCTGGTAACATGCTTCTTGCTAGAAGTCAAGATGATTTGATTTCAATGTTTATCTGGCAACTTGCTCAAGGCGATTTAAGTTACTCCAGTTCTAATGGGGATGGTTATGAATTAACTAATGGATTTGAAAATATTGTTGATAGTCATCTAGGTGACGAACAGTTCGCTTTATTCAAGACCTCGCAAGAAGAAGATGACTTCGATAAAATGGAAGATATGATAGATGATTATTCGTTCAAGGTAATTCAGACAAATCGTGACATTGTCATGGCTGAAGGACACCATAGAATTGATGGAATAGCAGATACGTCTAATGATTTTTGGAGAATTTATCAAAATAGTCAAAGATTAATTTGCGACCCTATTGTTTCAACATCTTGTGTTGATGGAGACTGGTCTAATTTTGATGATGCGAATTTAACCTTCAACAGCGAAGTCCGTTCAGGTCAGGAATCAACTTATGACACAACTCATTACATATTCGGTGAGTATTGGTACACAAGTGATCTAAAAGAGGAGTTTTCTTCTGTTTCAACACACATACACAGAAAGAACACCCGTCTTGCACTTGCAGTTCAATTATTATCTGATAGTTTAGATTCGGATGGCATCACAAATCTTTACGATGATTTGATAGGTATGGAGAAATATTATTCTGTCCAAGACTATGAAGGTCTGCCAGGAGAAACAATCGATAGAGATCACGAAATTAGATATTTTGCAATCGATAACAGACTTTACCCAAGAGCTGGTAAATATACAGCAGATTTCAATTACAACCAAGGTCAACCAATGGGTATCTTTGGGGCTCCAACAATTCTCAGTGGTCAAGATGTATCTACATTTATGAATGAAGTCTACGAAACAACCCGAGGCGGAATTCCTCAAGAAATGACTAGGGAACAAGTCGATGAAGCGATGACGGATGACTTCCTTGACCAACAAGCAGGTTTGGACATTGACCCTCTACAAGTAGAAGATGTAAGAGTAGATCATAATCCAGCATTCTTTGATACAATGCTCTCACGTGCTTATGTCGGTTATGGGGCATCATCATTAGGAGTAAATGCTGAAACTTCCACAGCGTGGAGCAACCCTCAACCATCACAACACTTTGGGCAGTCGGGAACCCCTGGTAGCTATCTACAACAGGCACTTCCTATGCCTGGTGCAATGATGAATCATTTCGTCATTGCCAATTGGTATAATGAAGATAATAACTTTTCATTCGGACAAGCAAATACATATGTAAAGATTCTAAAGTATTACTCAGGAGCTGAGGTCTCAGGTCAAGTAACAATGGAAGATACTGATAGTCCCCTTTCAGGAGTTAGATTACTTGTTGAAAGAGATGCTTTCTCCGGAGAAGGTGCTGAAGATCTTGATAATGACACATATTGGATTCCTATTGGCTTTACAGATGCTGATGAAAACGGACAATGGTCGTTTACGGCACCTGCCGGAAAGATTAGAGTTAGTGCATTCACAGGAAACATGAATCTAACCGTTGCACAGAATGCTATTCAAGATGGATCATTTGCTCAAAACTTGAACGATGTACTAGTTGATGTTAATGAAGATAGAACAATCAATGAAATTACAGCCGTACTAGGAAATGTTGCTAATATGACTTGGTTAGGTGAAGTTCAACTCAATGTTACAGGAGAACAAGCAAACAGAACTGAACTAGTTACTCAAACTATGGATATTCAAGTTTCAAGTTCCGGCATCTCAGGTTCGATTGCTTGGAGTGGAGATGAATTATTCGATGGCGAAGCTCTTGTCGACACTGACATTGTTTTGAAGAGCACTTTTGGGATTTCAGATGATGTAAATATTAGAACTACTAACGGTTCATTTACCACAGATGAAACTAGAATATTACAAGGTGAGGGTGAAGTTAAGTTCACTGAGAACGGTACATTTGTAAGCAATGGTATCGCATCAGCAATTGATTTCACTGGAACTTTTACTAGAACTATCAACGATGGACGAACTTTCGTTGCTAATGGTACATGGAACGGTTCTGGATCAATTAAAGCAACTTGGATAGATGCAGATACTTCCCAGATTACTGCTTGTACTGTTGATTCTAATGATAGTGAAAACATTTCCATGCCTGTTAATCAAACAATTTGTTTGATGGATGATTCTGGTGATTTACCGATTTACATGATCGATGGCGAATATGATGCAGATGGAAGATTTACCTCAACAGGTGTATCGGTTTTATCGCAAAATCATGAATTATCAACATTTGAAGGTATAGGTACTTTTGAAGGAACAGGGACATTCAATGGAACTGGATTATTCACGGGTATTGGTGATTTCTCAGGTGAAATGGTAAGTCCTGGTTCATTTTATCAGACCGGACTTGTCCCTGGTGATTACGAAGTTTATGCTATGTTTGAAAATGGTAGAGAAGTAATGCTTCCTGATGTTATCTCAGTTGGATTAGTGCCAAGTTATGATTTATCATTGTCAATTCCTGGTTCAGTTCTACGAGGAAATATCACTGATCTATCAGGTGACAATATCTCTAATTCTTCCTTTGAACTTACTGACTTATTACTTGACGACTCCAGTTCAATTCAGGTCGAAACCAATTCAACTGGTGGGTATTACTACGGACCAGTCTCTACTGGTGAATATCAATTTAGAATAGATGTTGATTCGGATGGATTCTATGAAATTAATAGTACCCTTTCGGTAGGCAGTGAAGCAGGTTCATTCGAACCGATTTCAATAATTCCTGAAAAGTTTGATGTTTCAATACAACTGAATTCTCCTTTGAATTCGAGTACATCCGAACCGTTGTTCTCTACAGTCAATAGAACGATTGAAATTAGTTCAACTAATTCTTCAACTTCTGTTTCCTTCACAACCGATGAAAATGGTATAATAAATGCTGAATTAACTCCTGGTTCATATCAATTAAGCGATTCCAATTCAGATGATTACGTATTGTTTAATTCTTTTAACTTGGAAGAAGACTTGAATTTCGCAGTAGAATATTCCATTGCAACCTTAGTATCCGGATACATGAAGGTATGTACTTCCTCGAATTTAGCAGATTGTGAGACAGGTGATGCAAATGCTTCAACATCACCAGCATCTAATGTTGAAGTTCTATTAACTTCTACATCTAACGATTTAGAATTTACAGTCATAACTGACATAGAAGGAAAATATGAAATCACATTACCAGGGGATCTAGAATTCCAATTGATTGCCCAGAGTACCGGTAATTTTGGTACAAGCCATTATTTCTCATTGAACAATTCTTCGACCTATGAGGTTGAAGATTTATTCTTAACTCAACTAAGATATATCAGCGGTGGTCTTTTCTTATATGACAATAACACTACATGGAATGGTTTCTCTTTTGAAAATTATCTGCCTATGATAATAGCTGAAGATGATAAGGGTGTTGAATGGCTTGGACCTGTTACAGATAACGGACAATTTGGATTCACTTTGCCGGATGGACAATACAGTTTCACAGTTGAACAGACTGAATTAAATGTTACAGGTTTGACAGATCACTCTATTACAGAAAATGCTACAACTCATTTCATTGAATTGGTGGCAAATCCAGAGTCTAATGATGTAGAATTCAATGTATACCTAGATGTTTCAGGAAATCAATCAGTAGATACTGGTATTCTAGTTTCTACTGAATTTTCTCTAACTTCAATTAGCGAAACTAATGATGTCACCAATGTCAGCTTTGATGATTATGATTCTACTGGAAATATTACTTTAAACCTAAATCCGGGTAAGTACATTGTTTCATTCAATTCGACTTCTGCAAGTGATGAAAATGCTACTGATTTCAATAGTTTCTATATCTCAGAACAGATTTATGTAGAGATTGAAAGCTCAGAAACACAAGTTGTAAACTTCTTCCTAGGTAATGAAAGGTTAGTCAATGGTGTGCTGAGTGATGATTCTGGCCTACCTGTAGGTAAAGAATTCTTACTATATAATGAAGAAGAAAATGACTGGTTTAGTATTACTTCAGACGACTTTGGAAACTTTTCGGCCTACGTTCCTGTTGGAGATTGGATTGTAATTGTTGCACCGATAGTTGATGGTGATAATACTACAATTCTACGTCAAGAACTTACTGTTGGAGCAGATTCAAGTTTGAGAACAGGACTTAACTTACAAATGGTAAATGCTACTGAAATTTCATTACAATTACTCGAGTCTCTGACTGAAGAACCTATTGTAAATGCTAGAGTTATAGCTGTGAGCCAAGATGGTTATGGAAATATCACAATGTCTGGTTCTAATGATACTGGACATATTTCAGATATTCTAATGCCTGGAAGTTGGAGTTTATTCCTAGAATCTTCAAATTCAACAGATAGTTGGTACTTGAATACCTCGGAAGCTCCATTCAATACAATTGGCGTGGTTAACGATACGATTGACCTTGGTATTCAATATGCTAACCTAGAAGTGTTTATCGGTGGAAATGTATTTTGGGACTTCAATGATGATAATGTCTCAGACCTAGGTGAATGGATTGAAGGAGTTAATGTAACTATAGTCGGGAATAATAATTCTGAAATTAACCAAACAGTTACTACAGATATTGATGGTAATTGGAATTTATTCGTTCCAATTAGAGACGTTTACAATATATCAATATCCAAAGACGGATATGAAACGGTTTATTATTCTAGTAACAATGTTTCCGGATTTGTTGTCAATGATGTAACTGTTGTTGAGGATATCGAAATTGATGCAAATAATGTAGCCGTAAGTGGTATAGTAACTACTTCTCTGCCAAATCCGGATTTGCAATTAAATGGATCTTCTATAACTCTATACTCTAGTTCAAGTTATGATAGAGACCCAATCAGCATTGATGGAACATACTCTGACGGAACTCTTTCATGGAGCGAAGTTATTGTTCCTGGTGATTGGATTGTTGTAGTCGAAAGTAGTAATTTGGACGACAATGGTGGAGGAATTGCAATATCCTATCTCGATGCTACAATCAATGAAGGCGCAGTATTGGAAATGGAAATGGTTGCAGGTGGTTGGGTTGAAATATCTACCAATTGGCAAGATATCAGCCTCTTAGACCATCATACTGGTTCTTCTGACTCTGGCTATTCGATGATTGAATCTGAGGTTGAAATCTCATTCGACTTATTACTGGGTGCAGAATGGAATTACACTGTTGACCAAGACGGAGAAATCCGTGTACTGATGCCTGTTGGAGATGTTGAAATGCAATCACAATTCAACACTCTTCAGAGAAATCTTACAATGCCTTATTCCTTTACTACTATGCGAACAGTTGAGCAAGGTATTTTGGATGTAGAGATCGATTATTCAAGAAAAATAAACTCAAAAACATCAATTTCAATAGATGAATCTTCTGTAACAAACGCAACATTCAACATTGGTAATCCGGAAGAATTGACTGCAATGGTGGATGGCGAGGAATACAAAGTAATAGAATTTGAACTCGATTCAGTTTATCAAGGAACTGAAAGTTCAGATCAATTTACAGTTTCTGGAATTATTGACATAAGTCAAGATTCTAGCCTTTGGTCTGTTGAGTTCTATAATGGAACTGAATGGCAGAGTTCAATTGATGTAACTATGGGAATCGGCGAATCGGATATTGATGATTCTGTGTCAAATTCAAGCACTATCAAGACTAGAATTTTGATGCCTAATACCAGTTCCTCATGGAGCTTTGACAGAGGACATGATATCACTATTAATCTAGAGAATGAAGGTGGTGTTTCAAGTACAATGTTCATGAATGTAGCTATACCTCAAACATATGGACTAGAGATTACCGATGCAGTTGAAGAAACGGGTGTATCTCCAGGAAGTACTGCAACGTTCTCATTCATGTTAACCAATACCGGTAACGGAGACGATACTTTCAATGTTGAATTATCTAATGAAATACCTGAAGGCTGGCAAATTACCCCAAGCAGTTCTACTGTTACGATTTCTAAAGGAGATTCAAGAAACCAGCAATTCACAGTCTTTGCACCTTCTGATTTCACATCAGGAGAGATAGAGGCTTGGATAACAGTCGCCAGTGAAGATGGAATTACAAATACTACTGTCGAAGTCGATATCAAATCTGCAAGAATTGATCTAAGTATTGATAAATCATCAATAAATGAGAAATCTTACATTTACGAAGTAGGTGGTGGTCAATTGGTCATTCCAGTTGAAAATACAGGA
The DNA here is from genome assembly GCA_964001175.1 of uncultured euryarchaeote. Taxonomy (GTDB): domain Archaea; phylum Thermoplasmatota; class Poseidoniia; order Poseidoniales; family Poseidoniaceae; genus MGIIa-L1. The sequence goes on along the minus strand of CAXFAS010000007.1, from coordinate 59,669 downwards.
TATCGTTCTGCAGGAATAGTTAATGTTACAGCGCAGATGACTGATAATACTGGTAATGTTTTGGAAACATATGGTACACAAACAATATCAGTTGGTTCGGGACAAACTGTTGAGGCAACCTTTGATATTAATGAAACATCAATCAAGGAACCTAGATTCCTAGTGACTGTGGAAATAGGTGATGATTCAACGTTTGTTGCTGATGGTGGAGACATTGAGCCATTTGACTTCATAGTTCCAGTCACCTTAGAAACAATTGAAGAGGATTCAGCATGGTTGATGGTTATCATATTTGTTTTGGCGATTCTTGTTGCATATGGTGGTCTAAAGGTCGCTAGAAACAAATCTTCTACAAGATTCTGATTTTAGACAAGCCATTAAATGCTTCACCTCACAGTGAATGCTAGGGTGGTGGCGTACTGACTAGTCTAGATAGTGTAGAATTACTTCCAGAACCCGACGATGAGAGAATTCTTTCAGCCATTGACCCATCTGTAGTTGGTTTCCAAGATGAGTGGAGGTCCGAAGTTACCGGGTGGTTCCCTCAAATTGCAAAACCGATTCACAGAGTTCGAAAGAAGAAATTTCTGCTGACAAATCTTGTTCTTTTTGCAATATTCGCATCTCTAATGCTATGGGTTTGGCAATCAGGTTACATGTTTGTGGAACTACCTCCGGCAAAATCGGAGTGGGCCTTCGAAGAAGCTGGTTTTGATGAAGAGGTATTTGATGGCTTAACAGGAGAAGGTATTAGAGTCTGTATAGTTGATACTGGTATTGATATTTCGCATCCTTCTTTTAAGAATACAAATCTTGTCTTTAAGGACATGATTTCCAACTCGAATAGTCCTGTGGATTATGGAGCAACAGCTCACGGTACTCTAATGGCGGGTATACTTGTGTCACAAGAGCATCAGTACGGTGTCTCTCCTAATGTCGATTTAGGAGTAGTAGCTGCACTTAGTGACGATGGAACTGGTGTTAATACTGCAGATGAGCAAAAGATTTCTGATGCAATTGAATGGTGCATGGACAGTTTTTCGGCAGACATAATTTCCCTCTCTTTAGGTGGAACCCAAAGTGAATCAATGACCCGAGAAGGACCTAGTGTTTCTTCTGTAAGAAAAGCTCTTGATCGAGGCATTTTTGTTGTGGCTGCTGCAGGAAATGATGGAGGAAATGGTGATGATGGTCGTGTTTCTGTCCCAAGTAATGTTCCACTGGTAATTTCTGTTGGTGCATCATCTCAGGGTGGCGAAGTTTGGGAAAATAGTTCTAAAGGAAGTCAGGTTACTATATCTGGTGAACAGAGAGTTCATCCTAACCAAAAACCCGAAATTATTGCACCAGGGGTTAGAATTGTCAGTACTGGATCTGACGGACAGTGGTATTCTAGTAGTGGGACCTCAGACTCTACAGTATTTGTTACAGGTGCTCTAGCACTTATTCTACAAGACCAGCCACAATTGAGACCATCAGCAACGTTGGATAACTCCTGTATCGGCGAAGTTAAACAGGCACTTCGGATAAGTGCTTCAAATTCTATAATTGAACATGATGATTTACTTGGATATGGGAATTTGGACGCTAGTGCTTGGTTAGAGCAAGTTAGAACAATGCCAAATTGCTGAAAAAACCTAGTTAAATTTGATACTTTAACATGATATTGATACTCTTGTGCAGTTTTTTGTGATACACAAAATCCAAATTGATATTTTTATGGAGACTTTCAGTGAACAGTGTTATAATCCAGTCTACGATGCCAAACTAGAGGCCCGAATATGTCAGATAATAAAACAGGTAAAAGTATATCTTTAGTTGCACTACTAATTTTCTCAACTCTAACTACAATGTTAGTTATCCCTTCTTCAACTGCTGCGGGTATCAATCAAACAACTTCTGGTACTCTCAATGGGCAAGAAACATGGTCAGGAACCCACACTTTAACTGATAATGTAACAATAGCTGCAGGTGCTACTTTAGTAGTTAGTGCAGGTGCTACGATTAATATCCCATTTGGGAAATATATCGATGTACAAGGTGCAATTTGTGTAGCGTCCAAAACTTGTGGGGGTTCAACCGATGGTTCTAGTTCTTCAATGACTACATTCTCCTGGGATTTACCTACTGACTACACTGTTAGAGGCCACTGCGTGATAAGTATTGACGCTGCATGTGGTTCTGGAATGGTCATTAGAAATACGATTGATGAATCTAAGACAGGCCTCAATTTCGTAGAGTTTGAAAATGCTTTTGGATTTGAAATAGGAGTCGATACCATCAACGGCTTAGATGCGAAATATGGTGCATTAGTATTTGATGGACCTAATACATTTGCTAATGGACTCAAATTCACTAATGTTAATTCATCTAACATTCTCCTTGTAGATCTTGCCAATCCAACGATTTCTAATTCGGAATTTACCTTAGGTTCTGATGCATACTCTTTGGGTGGTCGCTCTGCCATAGCAGCTTATGGTGCAGGTTCAGGTAGTGCAAGTCCTTTTTATGTATCAGGATCAACATTTACTGGTAATTCTGAAGCAACTTGCGGTAACAACGGTAATGGTATTTCCATGATTTGGGTTGAAAACAGTTATGCTTCGCTAACAAATATCGATATTTCGGATAATGGTTTTGGAACATTTTTCACTCAGTCTTCGGGTGAACTCACTGGCTCTACCATCAACGTCAATTGTGCAGCTGTTGATACTAAAGGTTTGAAACAGACTGGGGATATTAGGCACACTTTTGAAATTAATAATAATACAATAGTAACCGCTAGTCGCGCAGGAATTACTGCATATGACGGGGCAAAAATCTCAGCCTCAGATAATACCATATCGGGTGTAGAAGATAGTTCAGGAGTTGCTATTCGTTCATCTACTGCTTCGCTATATAACAATATCATCGGCCCTATTGGTGGCTATAATGGGATATGGATTTATGGATCATCAGAGGTAGTCGCGATTGGTAATACTATCACAGATACTGCTAGAGAGCCAGTAGTTCACGGAGAATATCACTACAGAGATCAGGGTTGGCCTTCTGTTCAACCGACAAAATCAAGATTGTATATGGAAGGAAATATAATCTCCAATAATTCTGGAACTTGTAATTCTCAGTCTATGTATGGCGGAGATTTCCAATGCCCTGCAATACATATTTTCCGAACTTCTGCGACTCTGTACAATAATACAATCACGAACAGTGTCGGTGATGCATTGAGAATAAAAGGTGGTATCGTGAATGTTCAAGGAAATACTATGGAAACTCAAAGTTTCGGAGTGAATATTTCTCACCATGATGATAATTACGGAAACAAGTACGGTTCAATAGGCTATTTTTCCGAAAATACATTCACAAATGCAACGCAAGTTTACAATATAACAGAATCAAGAGTTACTATTCAGTCTGAATATATACCTGATGCAGGCGGAGATGAAATATTCCCAATACAGTTAAGATGGCTTGGAGCACAGTGCCCTGCTGTACAAAATGAGTGTCTTAATGTCCCAAATACCGATGAAATGCCTCCTGCAGGTATGCCTATGTCTTTGGAATTGGTAAACAACTCAACGGTATTATCGTATGCTGGACTTCAAAACTTTGACACCTCTAAGATACATGTTAAAAATCAAAACACTCCATGGGGTACACAAGTTCGTGAAGGTGAACTGGTTAGGTTCCAAGTAAAGGCATTGAATAGCGATGTTGATGGTGCAACAGTGGTAATCAAAAATTCCACTGGTTTCCCACTTTATTCATTGACTACAGACCAGTTTGGATATACACCTGAAGTAACTCTTCCCAGCAATTTCTACTTGGACCGTAATTGGAATAATCAAGTCGGTGAGCAAGGAGTTACAGTTGTACTAGACCCTGGACCTCCTGCGATAACCACTGTCATGGATGAAAATACATGTTCGGATGGCTATGATAACGATGGAGATACATTGACCGATGACGATGATCCTGACTGTGCTACAGGAAGGGAAATTCCGTCTTACAGCGTTGAAGCATACAAGTTTGGCAAAGGTATCTTTCAATCTGATTTTAATCTAACAGGGCCTATCGACGATATAATCAGTCTCGAGAATATGCCACCTAGTGTGACTTTGACTCAACCTGAATTTACTTCATTTGCCCGTATTGTTTCACTCAGTGGAACTGCTTGGGATGGACTTGCACCTCCTTATGCAACTGATATAATTTCTATGCAGAAACAATCAGGTTATGTCGAAGATGTTCAAATCCAACCACCCGGATCTAGTCAGTGGTATTCTGCAACTGATACTTCAAATTCAGGAGGAGTAATCACAAAGGAAATTTATCCTTTCAGTACTTGGACTTTTAATTGGGATATGTCGTCATATTCGGAAGGAGAAGGTGATGTTTCATTCAAGGTCCGTTCATATGATGGACTAGAGTATTCTCCAATCACAATTAGAAAATTCAAATTGAATTTGGAAGCTCCTGATGTTGTGATCAATACTCCATCGAATGGTCAAACTCATACACCTAGTTCAGCCAAAGGTTCTATTGTTACATTCAGTGGAACAGCTTCTGACGCATACTTTGGGATTTTAGGTAGTGATATCCAAACCATATGGTTTGAAATTAGAAATGAGGCAAATGGCCAAACTTCTAAGTTTGGAGTTAATTCAGAAGTCGGTCAATCTCTAACTGCATGGTCTTACGACTGGGACTATTCCATATATCAAACTGGAACTTATACATTCACGATTTGGGCTGCGGATAGTGATTTCTGTAAAAATGATTACAATGCTGAAACCTGTGATGCAAAATCAATTCAAGTGAATATTGAAAATGACAATGCAGAGCCAGGAATTGTCCTAGAGAGTATATATGATACTGAAGTGATTAGAGGAAGTGAATCAACTTCGATATCAGGATATGTTTGGGATAATGATGGAATTGTAACTCGTGTTGAAATTGATATTTATCAGGGAGGAAGATCAACTGGTAATTCTCCTACAAATATTATCATTAGACAAGATCAAATCGATAATGGTATTTTCAATACATCATGGGATTTAACTAACATTTGGAAGACTAACACTCTACCTCATAATTCAGTTTACGAAATTGTAATGCGCTCTTTTGATGGTGAAGATTTCTCGGATGAGGTTTCAGTATTCATAACAATTGATAATTCAGTAGATAATTTACCTCCATCATTTGATCCTTCAGGGTGGGCAAATACTGTCAAAGTATACTGCGATGAAGAATCGAGAAACTTGAACAGATGTGGAATAGGCGCAGTATTCAATTTGAATGAATTCTTCAATGACCCAGAAGGTGCTATTTTGATTTATGAAGTATATGATGATCCTAGTACTGAATTGGATAACTTTTATGATTCATATTTCTCGATTTCAATAGATGGTATTGCTACTTACAATCCATCAGCTACTCGTTCTGACAATATAGGTGGCTGGTCACTTGAAAACGTCAAATTCAAAGCTACTGACAATAGTGAGTTATCTACTCTTTCCCGTTCGGTAGACATAACTATTGAAGCAATTAAGTTCACAGTAATTCGAGATGATACAAATTCAGTTATTACGACTTCTGAGCCTGCATCCTTTTCAGGAGTTGGCCTACCTAACAGTTTAGTTAAAGCGAGATTTGATTCAGGCTCTGGTCAAGAAATCAATTCTACACGTGTTCTTTCTGATGGTACTTGGCAAATGTTTGTAACTACAAGCCAACTAGGTTCAGCAGATTCCAGAACTGTAGTATTTGAGATGGATGGACAGTTATTCAGTTCCAATAGTAATGAAGAAAATACAGAATTTAAATTATCGATGGTTGCTGAAGACGAGAGCTCTAATCTACTTTTAATCATCATAATCATAGTGGTTGCATTGGCAGTTTTGGTTGGAGTCGGAGCATTTTTCTTTACCTTTGAAGACGAATTAGAAGAGGAATATTTCGAAACGAATGAACAGCAACAGAATGTTGATCCATATGCGTGGGCAAAACAAAAAACCGTTCCAGAGATTACTCCACAACAACCAGTCCAGCAAGTCCAACAGGTCCAACAGGTCCAACAGGTTCAACAGCAAGTTCAACAACAGACAACAAGTTCTCAACATCCTGGATGGATTTGGGACGTAGAAACGAACCAATGGGTCCCAGATCCTGATTATGTTCACAATCAATAATCGGGGTGATACTATAGCTACTAATGCTAAACCTGGCGTTCAAGAGAGAATTCTCTTACATTTGTTAGATTATTCGGATTACAAAAGTAGTGTAGAAGTTCCTTTCTCTCTTTCTCAAATGGGAATTGCTAATGCTGTGGCAATTGCTCGTTCAAACGTTCCTAGGGCGATTGCAGGACTGAAAGATCAAGGATTACTAATTGAAAGACAAGCCCACGTAAAAGGTGTGTCACGTAAAAGAAAGGCCTACTTCTTGACAGATTCTGGCATGAATATTGCTGAAGAAACATGGAATGAACTTAGAAATTTTCAATTGCGGTGTATTCTTGAAGATGGTCAAATAGTTAATACTAATCTTGGTGAAATTAATTCTGTACTACCGTTCAGCATGCGATCAGTAGATATTATCAGGTACATGGATGAAAATTGCATTTTAGATATTAGAATGCTCTCTGCTGATTTAATTGAAAGAGATTTATCGAAGCATGTTGAGAAGCAACTTGTTACTGCCTTGGGTGATTTACCAAGATTAAGACACTTTTATGGAAGAGAAAAAGAACTTGATAACATGTGTAATTTATTAGATGCAAGAGCAACTACTCTAATGGTTCCTGGTATTGCAGGAATTGGTAAAACTACCATGGCCTCGAAATTAATTGAAAGGTTCATGCATAGAAGGAATCTGTTTTATCATAGATGTCAAGATTGGGAAGGTTCTAGATCTTTCTTTGAATCTATTGCAGATTGGTTGGCAAATATCGGAGACTCAAATTTTGCTGATTATATCGCTACAACACCCGTTCCAAAACCAGCAGATTCGGCAAGACTACTTATCGATGCTCTAGGTGGTTCACCATCCCTTATTGTAATCGATGATTTCCATAAAATATCTGATACAACTCTCCATCAGACATTCCAAGCGATGGCTCTCGGGCTTTTGGGCAGTGAGGAAGAAATTGGGTTGATATTATTCTCACGTTCTTTCAAACCGGTAGTTCCTGCCAAGGATGCTGAAGGTAGGATTGCTAGTTTAGTTCTTCCACTTGATGGACTCGATTCAGATTCTGGTAGAAAGTTACTCAGTAGTTTCGATAATCTTGAAGAAGAGCAGTGGTTGTATATCCATGGAATTTCGAGAGGACATCCTCTTGTTTTGGAATTAATCAACCGTGGTGCATCAGCCGGTGCTTTCCATGAAACATTAGAAAACTATGTCACAGTAGAAATATTTTCTAAGTTAAGTGGCGAACAGAAGAGATTACTTTCTGCACTATCAATATACCGAGAGCCAATCCCAATTGATGCTCTAAGTGAACAAAGTCTAGACATTGATGAACTTGATTCATTAGTTGAACAAGGATTGGCTCGACAGGTTGAATCTGAGATTTACGATGTTCACGATTTAATTCGAGAATTTTTACTTAGAAGTTTAGATGAAAAAGTTAAGATTGAGTCCCATATTAAGTGTGCAGAATGGTATTCAAAAGCAAAACAAACACCTGGTTTTACTATCGAACTCATTTATCATTACATCAGTTCTGATCTAAATGATGAAGCCGCAAAAATAATCGTTGAGGATGGTAGAAATCTTGTTTCATTAGGTTACATGGAATTACTAGGTTTAATCGAAAATATAGATCTTAAAGAAGTTGAAATTGATTCAAAAACAAGAATAAAGCAACTTCAAGGAGAAATTTTAGCACTTCTCGGCCGTTTTGAAGAGGCAAAGGTTGTTTTCCTAGAGGCGGAAGACGGTGCTAAGAAATTGAAGAATATTTCAATTAAGGCAGAAGTACTTTCTGCACAAGCAGATATTTCGCTAAAGCAAGGAAATCTTGATGATGCACTTTCGATGCATAATGAGGCATTAAAGAATTTCATAGAGTTAGGAGACGCACAAGGCGCTGCTAGATGTTACAACAATATGGGCTACCTTTTGAGGCGTAAGAATGATCGCTCCAAGGCTCTCGAATCGTACGGAGAGGTAGAGACAATTCTTGAACAGAATGATGATATTGAATTAATTTCGGCACAACTGATTTTAGCTCGTTCTTTCCTAGACTTGGGTGAAGTCGAACGAGCAAGAAAACATGCTATGAATGCTTTTGAGAAGTCTGATAATTCTGAGAATCAACAAATTCATGCTCGTGCTCAAGCAGTTTTAGGAAGATACCATGCCAAAGTAGGTGATTTAGATGTCGCTTCTCATCATTATACAAATGCTCTTGAGGCAATGGGTGAGGAAGGGGATATTCTATCAATGGTGGATATTACTATTCTTCTCGGTGAAGTTCTTCAAGATGCAGGAAGAAGTGACGAAGCAATGGAACACTTCCGGGAAGCTCTTGTTATTGCTGAAGCGAATGACTTGAGAATGCAAATTGGAGAGTTATTGACTCGTTTAGGAACAGTCGCATCAGACAAATCTCGCAGGATGGAATATCTTCAAAGGGCTCTATCTGTCTTTAGAGAACTTGGTGCAAAATCAAGAATGAGGGAAGTTCAGACACAAGTTCATAATGCAGTAATGGGGATATAATTACTGAGGCCTGTACAGTTGTAAACTTGTAACTCCATCTGAATGAACTACCCAGATTGTACTAATGCCTGATAATTCAATTGTCCCAGTATGTTCTCCACTACCGGCTCCCGAGATGGAAACTTCCATGTCTAGAGTACCGCCACCATCTTGAAGCGATAATAATTCATTACTAAGAGTCAAAGTGAACTGATTTTCATCAGCCTCAGTTGCACGCCAATAGATTGACTCGGAATATTCGATATCACCCATCCTACTAGCTTGGTCGGCCCTTTCCACCGCTGAAGCAATATCATCCATGTTTGCTTGAATTGCCTCTTGATTCCATCTTTCCCTTGTAGCGGTTTCGATATCCCAAGCCCACATACTGAACATTGATAGTAATAGTACTCCAAGTAAGAAGGTGAAGATGTAGCCAAGTTCAGTGGCTGCACCATTTGTATCCTTACTCATTGTTGTATTTCTCATCCAATCGCCTCCCGCATAAGGACATCTAATGATGATAGTTGTAATGAAAATTGAATCGGCTCACCGTTTGTGTGCCATACAGCTTCAGAAGTTCCAATACTAGGATCCGGCACCCATCCAACGTAGTCATTCAATAAATCGAGTCTTCCTGGATAAATTGTCCAATCTTCACTTAGATCTAATCCATCTGATGCCTCATTTGCGATTGCAACACCATAAGGTTCGGCCCAGCCTCGCCTTACTTCATAAGCAACCTCAGATGCTAATGTTTGTCTAGAAGATAATTCGATATCAAGTGTTAATCTACCTCCACCACTTATTCCATCGGTTGCAGGGTGCATTGAAGGAATTGTTGCAGCAAACCGTGGCCCTGGGCCCGCACGATCTACAGGCTCCCGTATTATTGTTGGAGTGAACTCAGGGTGATTAGTTACAATTGCACCACCAGAATAGGCAACTTCCATACCAGTTATTGAAGAGGCAAAAGAGTAGGTTAGACGTGAAAGATGGAAAACCCAAGATGTTGCGAGATTGGAGTGTGTAGATGCTCCATTATGGCCAATCAGTGTAATCTTCATACTCGAAGGAAAATCTCCACTCTTCCATGATTGTTTAATCGCTAAATTTTCTTGGCCAGCAAGAGATAACCAAGGCAAATCTACGGAAATCCAACCACTAGCCATCATATTTACAGCACTACACCTCTCAACTCCATCATGCTTGGCTTCAACCAATCCATTGTTTCCATTGACTAAGTGGATTTTAACAGGGTGACCTTCAACTACATTGAAATCATAATTTCCAGAGTTGATAACTTGGATTTGATTTTGTAATTGATTACTAATTTCTCCATCAATATTTGAGTCGCCACTAATATTCCATGTACTAGAAATACCCGCCCTTGAAATCGAAATAGAATTTGAATTACCATCATTGTCTATCAACAATCTGTGAATTTTACCTGATGACGCACCAGTATCAGAGGCTGCAATTAAGTGAATTCCTCCTGGCGAACTTACTTCATTAGTCACTTTCCAAGTTACAAATATATCACCATCAGCATCCAAAAGTGGTGCTCCTTCAACACTAGCTGGAGGCCAAGATACACTAGTACTTCCAGCAGCTGGTATCGATGTACCACCTCCTCTCCACGTCACTGTAACACTATTTTCTCCGGGATTAGTGAATAGCATTTCTCCTTCTAGGGAAGGCGAGATAAACTCATTACCCAGATAGTTTCCATCAAAACTCAATAATGATGTTGATCCACTATTATTATCTAAATCAGTTTGTAAAATCAAATGAGAATCAGAACTGGTTGAGATTCTAACAACATCGGGTTGACTAATTGTAATTTCTTTTGTAAATGAAACACCAGCCCTAAACTCGTCTTGGTAAATAGCAAAATAATTACTGTTATCATTAGAAGTTTCAATATTGATTTGATTAGAATCCTTGCTCATTATGTGAATTCTACTATCTCCACTATCCATAGGAATTATCCAATTTCTGCCAGTATTATCTTTTGGATTGGAATCAGAAGGTGAAACAAGAGTCGCTCCACCAGTTCCCTTTGAATAGAAAATTACTAATTCATGGCTAGATTCAAATTTAGAAACACCAGTAGATAAATCGACAACTTCTGTGTCGAATATTTGTAGATCTAAGGTTTCAGATAATTGTTCTTGTTGGTATACCTTCACTTCAACAGGTCCAAGGGGTATTGCCAAACCAGTAGAGATTGCAATTTGTGCAGTGTCTGCCCAAGTGGGTGCGGTATAGATAAATGGCCTTGAAGGTCCAAGACGCAAATCATCAAAACATACTGCAGTTGTAAATGTTTCAGGGTGTTTGATCTCTATGCTATTGTCAAAATCCATGACACCTTTCATTCTGAATGAAGATTCGTTTTGCCAGGTTGAAGAATACCACATTCCACCTCTAGTCAAGTCCCAATCGATATTTCCATCGATGGGAATCAATTCAACACTTGTTGAATCTCCTGGCATTCCACTTTCGCTTAGAGATTCAGTCTGCTGAGCCAAAATCATCATTTGCGAGGACATATCACTTCTTTCTATCGAACCTTCTAATTCTTCGATAATTGGGACCATGGAGACTAGCATTAAACCAATAATTGAAACAACACCACCGAATAAAAGCACAGTAGCAACAGCAGCAGAAACAGCCTCCTCATTTCGTTTTGAGTTGACTCTCATCTCTCAATCACCACCTGTTGAATACTTACATCTAAAAATAGAGGTTCTCCATTTGTTTCAACTGTGATTCCATCTATGCCACTCAACCTCTCATAAGGTGCCAGTCCCGAAAAAGTATCTAATGTTCCAGAGGCCCTATTTAGATAATATTCTGATAACCAAAGTTCGTTATATTGTGGAGTTATTACAGCTGCCAAGGTACTCTCCATGGAGAATCTAAGATTGTATGACTCACCAGAAAATGGAGTTATAGTGCCTGATGATAAAATGTCCAAGCCATAAGAATTTGAAACTCCTAGACTTCCATTGACCTCGATGTTTGTTAGTAAAATAGAACATCGGTATCCTTGTGTTGCCAACTTCTCAAAAATCACACTTGGATAGTCACTAATTTCCCATGATGAGTCGTAGAAATGTTCTATCCGAGCATTATTGACTAGGTTTATTTCATGCTCTCCAGAGGCTATAGTCGTTAATATCTTCAAGCCCGAAATAGGATAGGAAATAGTTCTGTGAATCGGCAAATCTTCACTATCATAAATTGTAATTATATACCAACTATTCAGTGTTAAATCATGTTGAGCAATTACCTCACCATCAGTGGCTGGGAATGTTAACTCCCAATATTGTGAGATTGTTTCAATAGAAATTTTACGTGCAGTTTCATTCATAGAAGTAATTCCTACAGAATAATCGCTAACACTTCTAAGCGTAATTGCATCATAAGCAACTAGATCAGCAGAGATTGTCCAGAATTCAGCATTCGAAACCTGTTGTAAGATTGATTTTTGCATGCTGAGTTTATGCCTTACTCCAGTACCATTAGGTGAATCTCCAACAACATCTATTCGATCCTCTAATCTATCAGCGATTCCAGTTGCATTATTCCAATTAGTATTATCTTCAAAATCAGAGATGTACGGATTTAAAAATACCCAAACTCCACCCATGATACTAATTACCATTGCCAGCATCATTATTACACCCAAAACCTCACTCACACCACGTTCATCTGTAGTGAACTTAGTGTGATTTCTAGTCCTGCGAATACTTGACACGCTACTCTCATGATTCGGTATCATTTAGGTATTGACCTTCATAGTCGCAAAATCAATGTAATATTCGACTAATCTTAATAATTCAAATCATTTACAAATTAATCAATTTCTCATTTAATGATTCACTAGAATTTAGATAATGGGTTTTTTCAGGACCATCTTGAAGTGAAATATCAATGTCTCCGGTGAAAAAATCCCCGATGTGGTATAGGATTGTAGATTCAGCTAGGTGAGGTGAATTATTTTTTTCACTTAGGTGTGTTAAGACTATTGTTCTGGTTTTTTCTGTGCAAACTTCGGCTAAAAATTCCCCTGTTTGTTTGTTCGATAGGTGGCCGCCCCGCCCTCTAATTCGTTCTTTTAGAGAAAATGGATATGGGCCTTGGTCCAATAATTTATCATCGTAATTTGCTTCTATGGAAATATGCTGACAACCATGAACATGCTTTACCAACTCATCAGTCCAAGAGCCTAAGTCGGTTATTATTGCCGCTCTTTCCCCCCGATAGTTTGCGACAAATGCTACATTATCCGAACCGCTATGCGGGACGGGGACAGTCAAAATTGATAGATCATCTCCCACTCGAATCAAGTCTAATGAACCAAAGTAGTTGGTTAACATAGGGTCTAGATTAAGCTCCATCGCTGTTCTCTCATTTGCTAAAACTGGGATTTTCCATTTTCGCTGAGCAATGGCTACACCCCCTCCATGATCTCCGTGATGATGACTAACTAATATGCAATCAACATCCTCAGGTTTTAGTTTCATTCGATTGAGTCTTTTCTCCAATTGAGCGCCACTGAATCCTTGGTCCAAAAGAACTCTAACATCGCCAACTTCTAGAAGTGTCGAATTACCGCGACTTCCAGTTCCAAGATGAGTGATGCGCATCGTCATAGCGGTCAAATTACTCCCATCGCGTACGGGTCTTGAATGAACCGATATATTTTCTTAAAAAATAATATTTTTGCTACCTTAATTTTTTATTCGGCACCAAATATAATCAAATTAATACGAGCATTGTCGGAACATCGTTCCATCATACTCATAAGTGTAGGATAAGACAACTGCAATAGCGAAGCCTATACTTTGCAGTGTGGAATAAAAATGCGTAGAAGCCAATCAACCTTGTTGACCACAGTTGCCGTAGTAGTTAGTTTACTATTTATGTCACAATTCCCAGTTATTTCCCCAGTTACAAACGTCCACCCAGATACGACAAATTTCGAGGAACCACCTCTCACAGATGCCGATGGTGATGGTATTCCAAATTTACATGAAGACCTCTTTAGGGAAGACATAAACTTCACTGCAGTTGATGGAAGAAGTGTATCGATGCCTGGAATGGACAAAAATTTCTCAGGAGATGCTACTGAAGATAACGATAAAGATGGATTGAATGCCACAGAAGAATATTGCTGGCCTTATCCTGCTAGTTGTACAGACCCTGGTTTCTTTAGGGGATTAACAGGAGTTGTTGATGGAGAAGGATTGAGAAGTTATCTTGACCCTCGAAAATCTGATACGGATGGAGATGGAATGCCTGATGGTTTCGAGGCTTACATGTGCCTTAGAATAGGTGGTTTCGATTCGTCTTCACAGAAATTTAAATGCAGAGATTTCGATCCACTAAATGCAACAGATTTGAATGAAGATCCAGATAATGACGGATTTGATGTTAATAGAGATGGTATTCTTTCGACTACTGAACTTTATACCTCGTCAGAAGAGTACCTGTATGGAGCTCCTCATAATCATACAAATGAATTAGATGGCTTATGGTGTATCGGCACTCCACCCGATGGTTCAATTTTGACAAATTGGCCATACATACCAACAGGTTCTAATGCTACATTCCAAAACTTGATTTCAGCCTGCGCTACTAACTCAACAAGTGAGATTGGTGAAGATATGTGGCTTGGTACAGACCCACTACTAGAAGATTCAGATCGCTACAATTGGGATGGATTTGTTTTAAGAAATACTTATCCTTCATTTGGAGATGGAATACCGGATGGATGGGAAGTTCATTTTGGTTTAGACCCACTAAACAGAAGTAGTGCATTATTCGATGGTGATAATGATGGTTGGGATTCTAATCGAGACGGAGTCTTATCGCCGGATGTAAGTAGAACTCCGACTGCATTGGAATTGGGAGAACAATTATCCAATCTTCAAGAGTATCTAATCTATGATGATGATGGAAATAATGTTATGGCAGGACTAAAATCGGTTACTAACGGAACTGTTAGTGAATCATCTCTAGAGCATTATCCTATCACATTCGCCAACCCAAATGAAGACTACAGTATTATTCATCATGATGTTAGAAGTATCGAAGTTGTAGAATCAATTGTATATGTGACAACAAAATACGGCCTAACAATTTTGGATTTCCAGACAATGACTAGTGAAGATATTTGGATGCCACAAGGTGTAGAATTACATGACTCAAAGTTAATTTTTGATGGCGACCAACTTTATGCAATTTCACTTGCATCAGATATCGGTTTAGGAGTTGCTAGAATTCAGGTTGATGGGTTTCCGGATTCTTTGAGTACTTGGGACTGGTCATATTCTGATGAAATACATTCAATTACTTCATTACAGATTTCCAGTTCTAATGAACATATTTTAGGTTTAGGCGATAATGGTTCAGGGCATATTTTCGAAATTAGTAATACAGGCAGCATAGTTGTGACTCACTCCATTAGTGAATCGATAACTAATTCTCTTCAACAGGCTAATGCTTCAGTTACTGACGTTGAACATGGGCTCATGGATGGGGAATTGACACTATTTGTAGGTACAAATGTCGGTTTAATGATAGTTAAAACGGACTCTGCTAGAGATGTAACAACTCCTGAATGGAGAGTATTTTTCTCTATTGAAAATACCAGTATCGAGAATTCTATCAGTGAAATTAGGTCGCTTCCAGCTGGTTCTACATCAAATCCTGCAGCAATTAGGCAAATTCTTTTGGATGGCCCAACCCCCTCAACACCTCAAGTATTGTGGTTTGGCACACCTTCTGGATTACATCAACTTAGATTAAATGATAATGTCATTATTCACAGCGGATTGTTAGAAAACCCAGGCTCAGATACAGTTCCTGCACGTGAATTGAATGATATTCATTCAATATATTCTACTGGAGAAGAAATAATTGTTGGCTCGATTCATGGAACTTGGACTTTATCCGGTGATTATTCAAATGTGTATCAAATTTTACAGGATGAATCCATCCCTGGCCAAATTACTGAATTAGGTGTAATGTATGTTAATGGAAATAAGACTATATTTGGTTCTTCAACTCCTGGACAATATTCTAACCTTCAATTAATGGATCCTGGATCAAATGATTCGGATGGCGATGGAATTCCAGATGGTTGGGAATTAGGTAATGGCATGGACCCAACAGACCCATGGGATTCACTTCTTGACTTCGATATAGATGGTATAGATTTAGACCAGTCTGGTGATGGCATTTTGGAACGATTGTGGACAAATATCGATGAATATCAGTATCAAGCAATAACTCCTGAAGGTTATAATTCAACAAATCCACAAGTGGGAGATACTGATGGAGATGGATTAGGAGATGGAGAAGAATACTTCGGATTTTTCTATGAAAGTTCCAATTTGTGGTGCCATTATAACATACAAATGGAATACATCTGTAATGATGCTGCAGGTCAGTCTGCTAACGCAACCTATCTAGCAGTCTCAAGTGTAGATTTAGGTACAGATCCTACAAACCATGATTCAGATGGAGATGGTATGCCTGATGGGTGGGAGATTGAGAATCGAAGATGGATAGGATCTACTTTCACTGGCGGGAATAACTGGAGTTTAGACCCAAATAGACCAGAAGACGCTAATTGGGATGCAGACCAAGATGGCTTGCTCAATTTATGTGAGTACAAGTGGTCATTAGTTAGGTTACAAGCCATCGAAGGTTTACTGCTTGAATCACATGGAGAAGCCCCATCGTATGCTGAGAACTGGACTGTTGCAGACCCAAACAATATTGATTCTGATGGTGATTCATTACCAGATGGCTGGGAAGCAATATATTCTTGTTCATGGGACTCTTCTAGAGTAGGTATTAATCCGTTAAATGGTTCTGATGCTTTTAAGAATCCAGATGGTGATGGTTATGATATAAATCACGATGGTGAAATTCAACAGAATGAGGCATTTGTTAATTGGCTAGAATTCCATGTTAGAACAGATTTATTTAATTTCAATGAGACTTTTGATGGTGTTAGTTTACCAGATGGATTCACTACTGACCTTTTTGAAAATATTAGTTTCCTTGGTGTACCTCAAGCAACTTTTGCTGATAGAGCCGCAGGATCTATACTTTCGTCTCAGTTGAAAATTAGTTCAGGCTCCTGCGATCCATTGGATACCGACACTGATGATGATGGAATGCCAGACGGATGGGAAATCTGGTTTGCAAGATGGAATTTACTAGATGATGATTGGACATTGAATCCACTTCAGCCGAGTGATCGTTGGGAAGATGCTGATGATGATGGAATGACTAATTGGGAAGAGTATAATTCAATTTCTCCAGATTATTCTGAGACTGATAAAAATAGAACTTCGCCAAAATGGTTTGTTACAACAATCGGTAGTGCTTATGCATTCCAAGCATGGGCAGGAGTACTTACCGATACATCATTTGGCTCATTCATTAATGATACTCAGATTAATTTGACGGGAAGAACAGCTGACCCAAATAATATTGATACAGACGGTGATGGAATTATTGATGGTTTAGAACTACTATTTACCCAGTGGAACATTTCTGCACAAAAATGGACTCTAAATCCTCTTGTTGCTGATGATGGATATTTCGATTCTGATGAAGATGGAATTAATGACTTGCAAGAATTCGCATTGGCATTTTCAAGTCCCGATAATGGCATTGATCATCCAGAAGATGCTCCATTGATGCATATAGATGGAGATTTACTTCAGCCTACTGAAAAAACACAAAGAATATTCAATATTCTAATAACAAAAGATACCAGAGGTAAGAGACTGTTAGATGATTTCAATGATTGGCAAAATGGAGAGCCAGCGAATATATTCATTTCAGTTATTATGGGCATAACTGATCCTACCAACCCTGATACTGACGGCGATGGTATGTCCGATGGATTCGAATATTGGTTTGCTGAATGGAATTTGGAAGAAAATTTGTGGGGAATAAATCCATTGATTGATGGTGATGTTGATCTAGATTCCGATGGGGACAGTTTTGATTGTGACGGCGATGGAATTATCTCTTCTGAAGAACGATTCTCTAACTTAAGAGAATGGGAATCTAGGACATGGGGTAAATATTCTGAACGAACTAATGTTCCTCAAGACGTTGGAATCTACAGTTTTGGAGATGATGCTATTGATGCTTACATGGAAGAGATGGGTTACAACTACTTCCAAGCGCAGAATGGTGTTTATACAGACTTCATTGAAAAAGACCAAGAAAGTTTCAATCGAATGCAGAAAATAAACGAACAAGATCCTGATAACTTCAACCGAACTTTGATCGGTGTTGCAGATCCTACCAGTACTGATTCTGACGGAGATACAATTCCGGATGGTTGGGAATACTGTTATGCAATTTATGGAATGCCCGATATAACTACGGAAGACCGATGGGCAGCAAACCCACTCAATCCATTCGATGTCTCTTACGATGGTGACCATGATGGCTGGTATGATAGAAATAGTATTACCAATCCGGATGCTGGAATTCCTTTCGATATTCCTGCACAACAAGGAGAATGGAATAATAGAGTTTTCACCCCATATTCTTTTTCAATTGCACAGGGACCAGGAGACTTACCTTTCACAAATCTAATGGAATGGAATAATCAAACACGTCCAGATCTAAATGATTCCGATGGAGATTCAGTAACATTCAATACCGTATTATCTGGAAATCAAGTTATTTCACATCAAATTGATTACAATCTATCAGACGGCCGTGAAGTGTTCAAATATGGAATAAATCCAATGGATAATGATACTGATGGTGACATGTTACCTGATTGGTATGAATATGCTCATGGGTGGAATGAATCAAATGATAATTTCAGTTCCTGGCTTCAGATAAAAGTGCAATGGATAGATGGTGAAACAGGCTCGGAATGTGATACTTCAACCACTTCATGCCTCCCACTATCTTTTAGTAACGGAGTCCTTTCAAGACCTGATTTAGAATATACTTGGTTCACTTTAGATCCGGCTAATGCAGTAGATGCTAACTTAGATCCAGATATGGATGGGAATTGGGATTGTTCAGGTGCAGGATGTTCATACACGCCTTATACTAATTTCCAGGAATTCTTTACTATTTCCGATATTGATTTGACTTCACCTAATGCGGTTCGTTTGAGTCCATTGGTCTATCAAGGACAACCGGTAGAAGAGTGGTGGCAATTCAGAGGATTCCTGTTAGGACTAGGTACGAGTAATGAAGCAACTCAGAATTATCTAAAGATGGATAAGCAATCCTCAATAGATTTCCGATATGTTTTGATTGTTGACGATCAAGATGTTGATTTCCTGATTTTAAATAATGCTGATGACATAATCACTACTTCAGGAGCTTGGACAGATCAATGGGATATATACTACACCAGTTCACCTCAAACGGCTCCAGTCAGAATTGTTGGCGAACATGAATATGGTTGGTATGCTCTTGATTTAGACGATGATCATATCGCTGAAGGTACCAACCCAATGCATTGGGATACAGATGGCGATTGGATAGTAGACTGGTTTGAAGTATTTGATGACGAGGAAGATGGTGTTAGAGGCGATTCATCACCACTCCGATATGACTCTAGACAGACTGGTTAGATAATTATACAACTAATATTATTGCATAAAATAGGTGAATTGACATGCGTAAAAATTCAACTTTTGGGATTGCAATCTTCCTTGCATTCTTGATGGCTTTTACGCCAATGACTCCTATTTCAGATTTGTTTGTTGAAGATGCATCAGCAAGTAGTGTCTCAAGACACATCTATCAGTTTAGCGATGGTTCAACTGAATATATTGCTCTTTATCAAAATGGTAGAACAGATGATGGAGCTGAAATTTCAATACCGAAGGGTGCTGAAGTTAGTGATATTTCTATGACTCTATCTGGTGCATCAGCAACTGGTTGGTCTAGTGAACTAGTTGAGACAAGAAGTGATTGGATGGAAGGTTCTGCTGCTATGACAGATTCCAGAAGTGATACATTGACACTTTCTCCAACTGAGAACAATAATTCTTACATCACTCATTCTCTAGATGAAAATATTAGTGAGGAATCTGATGCTTGGTATGATAATGGTACCTTCTCGGTAAGGCAACCTCATACCTCGAATGCTAGTGAAAATTTGTTTTCTATGCAAGTTCAGAAATCATCATCCGCATTAATAGCTCAGAGCCAAGGTGCGATACTAAAACATCATGATTGGTTATTTTTATCTACATGGTCTTCTAAGCAATTTAGTAATGTGGTAAAGAGATTATATCCAAATAATGCAACTGTCGAATCAACAATTCTTTTAGAACAAGCCTCTTGTACATTGCCTCAACAACCTTCTTCTAGTTATTACTCATATTATGGCTTTAGGGATTGGACAGTAACAGATGATGAGAGACTTTTTGGAATACTATCTACTTACCGTTATCACTATTCATCTTCTGCACCAGCAGCTAATCACAGAGTCCTAGAATTTGATATATCCAAAGACGATGTTTGGACTTGCTTAGATTCCTATGATATATCCCCTCAATATAATGATTATACAGGTATTGCATATGATGCATCAAGAGATGTGGTATGGGTTTTACATAATTCTCAAAGACGGATAGTTTCCTATGAATTTGATGAAATGCAGACTGGTTCATATACTCGAGGATCGACAATTTATACTTATTTTTCATCTTCTGGTTCCTCATATGAATGTGGAAAAACAGGTCAACAAGTTAGAGGTTTAGAAGTTAGCGAGTCTACATTTTTTATGCGTTGTCAAAAAGGTAGTTCAGGAAGTCAAAATAAGGATGTATTGGAGGCTTGGAAAATCTCTGGTGCTTCTGAAACACTTGTTCCCCAGTCCAATACAAAACAGATTAATGTTTT
Source organism: uncultured euryarchaeote (assembly GCA_964001175.1). Taxonomy (GTDB): domain Archaea; phylum Thermoplasmatota; class Poseidoniia; order Poseidoniales; family Poseidoniaceae; genus MGIIa-L1. Next base: position 39,032 of record CAXFAS010000007.1, on the reverse strand, counting down.
AGGATATGGATTACAGTTTGACGGAAAGAGATTCATCACTGTTGATTGTAGTTATTCTTCATTCTCATCTGTAACTCTCAATTATCGAGAATATGGAACAGGTTGGAGTTATGAAACAATCCCAGCGCCTGGAACAACTACTTGGTATGGGGATACCATTTACACTTCAAAACCAGTACTTTCAGTCAATATGGAGACATATTGGGATGCGCCAACAATTGGAGATAGAGTTGATTACTGGGTATCTGCGGACAATGGAACCCATTGGGAATCAGTTACTTCGCTATCAACAATTCACTTTTCATATCCGGGAAATCAGTTGATCTGGAAGGCACAATTGATTGGTTCTTCAGCCGTTTCTTGGTGGGTGAATATTGATTATTATACATCCTATTCGTCTAATGGGGCTTGGGTTTCTGATTACTTTCCAACTGGGACTAATGTAGGAAAAGTTAGACCTGAATGGGTTGAAAATAACCCATTAGGTACAACTGTTGAAGTAAGGGTTTCCAATGATAATGGTACTAATTGGTTGACTGCGCAAAATAATCAAGAGGTAAGTTTCCCATCTCTAAATGCAGGAAATTCCTTAAGATTCGAGATTACTATGAATTCTCAAAGTAGAGATTTATCTCCATCTGTTGAATTATTTAGACTGTGGTATGAAGAAGGTTATCCAGATATGCCATCGATTAATATTAACGGAATTGGAGATTGGGATTGGGAGTCATTACAGTTTCTAAATGAATCCAGTATCTCTGTCAGTGATTCCTCTATTGTTGGAACTGAGGTGTTAAACTCTCCAACATTAGTTTCTGCAATTAATCAAGAGATTTCATCTAACGGCGAAGGCGATGATACAATTTTCTTATCATTCAAAGCTGAGTCACCTGGTCGAATTAAAGTCACTGATTTGGATGTTGAATATAATATGAAGACTAGAGCAATTGGTGTTTATTTTGACGGTGATGTAGCAGTTCCTGATGGGATTAAAAGAATGTTAACAGTCAAGGCTGCAGCAGGAGATGATGTCGAAAGAGTAACTAAAACCATTGTAGAATTGATTAATTCAAACGGGAATAATCCAAGTTTTATTTGGGAATTTGGGGATTCTTGTTCTTCTTCAACAAATAGTCAAATGATCGCATTATTTGATGTTAATAATTGTACATCTTTTGTCGGTAGTGATGGGATTTTAGAAATCTCAATGCCTATGAGAACCACATGGCTTTGGGATGATGAACAAGCAACGCAAGCATTAGTTACAGTTGAGGATGAAACTGGAATAGCAGTTCCATCATGGCAAACAGATTCTATGGATCTAAAAGTTGAAAATGATATCCAACTTAATGGCATGAATGTATTTGATGAAAATGGTAGACAGTTAACAAATTTTGAATGGTTAAGGGGAGGTACAAATATTTCCTTTACCGGAATGATAAATTTTGAAGGCTCTCAACTAACACCTTTACCAGGTCAATTTTTGCTTAGAGTTGTTGGTCAAAATGTAAGTAATTCCGGTCAACCTGTCGGAGATGAGGTTATTTTAATAGAGTCGCAAAATCCTGGCTTTGGTAACTATAATTTGACATTCCAAACCCCGATGGAGTCAACTCCTGGTGGAATGGTATTCTATGTTCAAGCGGTTAATTTGGTCAATGGTTCAGAATTTGTCAATCCAAGTTATAATAATATTAGACTAATTCTTGATGGTAATTCTCCTTTAGTAATTTCTGTTTCTCCAAACAATGGTGATGAACTTCATGCATCATTACCTGCTCCAGCGGGTCAACCAATTTCTTTAACTATTCAAGATTCAGTTGATCCCCCAACACTTGTTACGCTTCACTATTGGCTTGGTTGTCGTTCAACAGTTAATACAGCATGCAATGATTATAATTTCGATAACTTACCTAATCACGATGAATATCAAACAAAAACTCTCTCCTCTCCGGAAATAAAAACCGGTGGTATGAATGTATTTCAAGGTCTAATTGATGATTCAATGCTAACTCATGGACAGAAAGTTTCATTCTATGTTTCTGGAAGTGATGGACAGAATAATCTGATTGCAATGGGTGGAGGCCCGGTATGTCCTCAGAGCACTATTCCTTGCGATGGAACTTCTAATGGGGCAACTCCGGATTGGTCAAACGATCTCTCTACATATGTGATAAGAGAAGAATTCATTCCGGAATTTGATTCGAGTAACTCCTCATTAATAGGACATAGTGACGAACAACCATTGCATCCAGGTGTGCCATATACGGCTCAAATTGCGATTACTGATGGAAATGGCTGGGATGATATTCAAAGTGTACAAATCTCCCTCGATGGTTCATTATCCGACTTATCAACTTCTATTTTTGTTACAATTGATTCTGACCAAGAAGAGCCAAAAATTCATGTTGAATCCAGTTCTCCATTTATTGCTGTATCAAATATTTATTCCAGTTTTGAATTTGGAAATCTTGAACAAACCAAGATAATTTTTAGTATTAAATTTCAGCTGACATGGCAATTTCCTGAGAGTTATGATACTGATGGAGAGATATTTTTCTTGCCCCAAATATCAGTTTCTGATAAATCATGTTCAATAGATTTAGAAGTGCCTTGTAATGTTGAGAACTTCGTTTTATCTAGTAATGCCTGGAGTCTAGATAATGACTTCAGATTTGACACCATGCCAGGCCATATCACTGCTGTACAATTACGGAATGGAATGAATCATTATAATGTAGATTTTGATGAAACTAGTATTGGTGTTGGACAGGCGTTGAGATTGGATGGGCGTGTTCTATTTTCTGAAGATGAAACACCTGCTCCTGCTGGTATTTTTGATATTCAAATAATTGATTATGACAATCAATGGCAAACCTCAATACGTGAAGATGGTTACTTTAGTATGGATTTCCTTGTCCCTGCTTCACCATCCGGCCATCTTGATTTTTCGCTTGTAATGTCGGATATGCCTGGACTATCCAGTGATGAAACTGAAGAGACACCAAGGTTAAGATTAGCAGTTGATAGTGAGAGTCCCGAAATAGTCAGTGTGAAGTTAGATAATGTTCTTAGTGGCGGTGAAGTTTCTATATCTAAACTCAATCAAGCTAGTTTACTTGTTGAGACATACGATTACTATGGTTTTGGCTCTTCAGAAATTATTGTTCACTATAGGATAAGGGCTGGTGAATCAGAAATTTCTAGAGGAAGTATGAATATTGATTCCTACATAATCTTTGATGGAAAGTTTTTCTGGACTGGCGATATAGATTTCACTGATTTTGGCGCTACAAATCTTCTTCCAACCTATCAAGTAGATATTTGGTTTACTGGCTCAGATTCTGCAGGTAATTCATTTGATTCCAACATCAATTCACCGACTAACCCGTTTGGTACTTGGGATTTAGCACTCATCGGTCCCAATATTGAATTTTCTCATAATCAAACTCTCATTAAGTGGAGCGATCCAAGCCCAAATATTGGTGACGAATTATCATTAAATATTCAAGCATTGAATCAAGGTTCAAAAGGTAATGTGACGTTTATTCTAGAAAGTCTAGATTCGTCAAATAACTGGTTTGAAGTTTCCAATTTATCCATTATAGTAAATCCTGAATCTATTTTTTACTCCTCTATGAACTATAATGTTTTAGATACAGATTCCGGTACTATCGAGTTTAGAATTCTAGTATACCTTGGGGATGTAGAGATGGATCGCATTACTATCGAACCTCTATTAGTGAAGGAAGAAGTGATTCGAGATGGCGAGGCTCTTGCTAAACAAGCTGGAGATGAACTATTTGGAGTAACTCTATTTTTGATTGCACTGGTTTCATTGTCATTTGGTTTGTGGATGTTGGTAGTTTCTAGAAGAATGAAATTGGAGAGTCAAATTTCCGATGACCCGGCTGATCAAACTGTTGAAGTTGAGCAACAAGAATTTGAGACTAAACAATTCCCTTCAATCGAGACTCAACAAACAACTCAAATGATACCTCAAGCGCTACCAAATCCTTCACTTATGGCTCCTCTTCCGACAACAACAACTATGCCTCAAGCATCGATGCTTACTACTGAAAATAATAAACCAAATATTGCACCTTTGCCACCTACTGGCCTTCCTGCCGGTTGGACCATGGAACAGTGGGAACATTTTGGATGGAAATATATCGAAGCATTGACTAAGTGAGTGAAATCTATGAATGAAGAGAGTCAATCAGTTGATGCTTTAGTTACCTTACAAGAGCGTATGGTAAATCTGATTAAGCAACTTCAAATGCCACTTATTGAAACAAGTATGGTTATAGGCAACCACATTAAGCAACTGATGAAATCATTGAATGAATATTCATCAGAGTCCGGTGTCCTTTTTCCTGACAAGGTCACAAGTCCATGGGAATTAAATATGGATAATGACACAAATTCTCAAATTACAATGGAATTAGATAAGATTCTATCGATTGTTGACAATGATCGCATGGATATTCTTGCTACATTGATAAGAGTAACCTTAATCGAGACAGAACTGGACTTATCTGAAGCATTACTTGCTCTCAGGATGTGGGAGCATCTTGCTAGAAGTCAGTTGGCTGCTGCAACATCTCCCGGGCAGTTATTTTCTCCATTGGTTATGCCAGAGGAGTGGTAGTCAACTTTGTAATAATCGAAGGTATGGGTGATAATATGGGACGGAATTTAGGAGTAGCATCTCTACTGGTCATGTTAATGCTTTTCTCTGGACTTTCAGGTTGTTTTGGTGATGATTTAGATTTCAGCTTCTCTGATGATGAATATTTGGGTACTGGAATTCCGGGAAGTCTTACGATGGCATGTTTAAGTTCTCAAAAGTACACTTCTATGATATTAGAGATTGACTTCGAACCTGGATACGAGCCTGAAACTAGTTCTACAGATTTATTGAAGGAAAGAATGGAACAGGTTTGTGACAAACCTGGTGGCATTGAGATTTTATTGACTGAAACCGATTTTCAACATAGTGGTTCGTGGTCTGCAGATGATGTAAGAGATAAGGGCTCGGATGCAAAGTCAAATGACCCCCAATCTGGTTCCACACTTTACTGGCAGGCAATATTTCCTTCAGGTGAATATGAAAACGACGGAGTATTAGGTGTTGCAGTAGATGCATCTACAATTGCAATTTTTGGAGAGACGGTAGATGAAGCCGAGGGTCCAATATTCAATAGACCTTCATCAGAAGAAATTGAAAATTGTGTTTTAGTCCATGAATTTGGACATCTTTTGGGTTTGGTGAATTTAGTCTATCAATCTCCCGTTGATCATGAAGACCCTGACCATCCAGGTCACTCAAATAATGAAGATTCAGTAATGTACTGGGCAGTAGAATCAAGTGATATTTCGAGTATAATTACCGGACAATTACCAGACGAATTTGATCAAGATGATTTGGATGACTTAGCAGGTTTGGAAGCGGGAACAATTGAAGTCGAAAAACAACTTTGGTTACCTTAATTATTCAAACTATTTTCTGATACTAGTTTTGTTCCATCTCTCCATGCATCAAATATTGAAAAAAACCATAATGCAAACCAAAGAATAACAGTTAGTGCTAATGGGATTTGTAGTAATGTCCAATCTGTGGCCTTTCTATGCTTTTTATTGAAGTGTTGGCCTAGGAACAAGAATGGAATCGCTGCCAGAAGTGCAGCAAAAATAGGCCTTAGTGCGCCCCAAAAGCCCACTCCAAGAGTCATTTCTTTCCAAATTTGTTTTACAACTGATAAAATCCCTGGTTTAGATTTGGAGGGCAAATTAGGTGAAACAAACTGAGAATCAACCGTTGACATTAAACCGCCCGGATACACGCTTTGGGTTTCAGTTTGTCAAGATAACCCCTTTTTGCATACATGAATATCAATAACTTGTTCATTTAGTATAATCTCATGAGAAGAATTTTAGTCACAGGATTTGAAGTCTTTTCTAACCATTCTAGTAACATATCACAAGACTTGATTTTAGCGCTTCCAGAAAAAATTTTGATTGACGACCCTTGGAAGGAATATAGATCTTATAATCTAGAAAGCCAAGAAATCGAACTCGAAAAAGAAATTTTAACTGTGGATTTTAATGGTTCCAATAGAATCTCAAAAAGGATTGACTCAGGAGAATCTTGGGATGCAATAATCCATTTAGGATTATGTGAATCTTGCCTTATACCCAGAGTCGAACTGGTGGCAAGTAATATATTGGATATGAAAATTCCTGATAACTTAGGAAGATTAGAGAAAGATACTAAGATTGGTGAAATAGATCAAAAGACAACAGTAAAACATGAAATTATCTTTTCAAAGTCGGCTGACCAAGTATTTGAGTTGTCCACAGATGCAGGAAATTACATTTGTAATGAAACATATTTCTATACTTTACAAGCCCTTGCCAATAAAGCAACTAATTCTAGAATTCCATGTTTGTTTTTACATTTGCCAAGTTATGATAATATCACTCTTGACAGTTGCAGAATTCTACTTTCAGAACTCATGGGCAGAATCTCATTTAAGCCTGTCATGGAGGTTGCGGCAGGTGTTATTATTCATGATTCCATGATGTTGGTTGCTAGAAGGAATGACAAATCACATAGTGGGCATTGGGAGTTCCCGGGTGGTAAACTTAATTTTAGAGAAAATGCTTCTCAGGCAATTGTAAGGGAATTAAAAGAGGAATTTGACTGGGATGTTGTGAGTGTTGAACACTTGGGGAATTGGTTTCACTTTGGAGATGACTGTGATATTGAATTGAATGTTCAAAGATGCAAGTTTGATGGAGAGTTACCTGACTTTCAGAACAAAGAAAAATGGACTTCACATGACCGAATCAAATGGGTTCGCAATTATTCTGAAGTTGGTCCATATGTAGGGAGTGATGAGGAAGTTGCAAAAGTGGTTTCTAAGTTGATTTAGATCCAAGTACTTGCCTCTCCAGATTTGCTCATTGACCTTTCATCATTAATTGAACGTGGCATACTATCTCGACCACTATGCCAAGTTGCCGCTTCAATCCAGTCTTTCAGATTACTACCTCGCAAGGTAATTTTGATAGTTCCTCCAAGTGGAAATTCACCAGGTATGATAAACGAGACTTTTCCAGAAAGTGCCGCTTGTCTAGAAATATAGAAATAGCATTCTTCCGAATCTAGATTAAGACTCATAGAATCAAGTGCAGTATCTAGAATTTTCTGCTTGTGAAGTTGTTGTAAGAAAATATCAATAGCAAGGTTTGATGAATGAATTAACTGATCTTTTGCATTTCCTAGTTCCGGATTTAATAAATCATCATCTATTGGGAAATTAGGAAAAAGATTAGTTATACTTGTAAGGACTTTTTCTGGTAAATCTGCACCCGATAATTTAGTTTCGAGGCTAACTGTAATCCCTTCATCTCTGCCGTTAAGCTTCAACATTGGGCCAGTCATGTTTCGGCGTAGTAACATCCATTCTTGAATCTGTCTTTTTTACTAAATTTTATGCGAAGTATCAAATCCAATATTCAGTTCTAAGGTCATGGTAGGGGGTAAACAGCCGATTTTAGCCTCTGTAATTCCCATTTTAAATGAAGAAAAACACATTGCATCTTGCTTAAATTCTTTAATTAATCAATCACTCGATTCTTCCAAACACATTATTATGATTTTAGATGGTGGTTCAACCGATAACACTATCCAAATTGTAAATTCCTATATTGGGAAGTCAAAAGAAGCTGATGGCCCTGAAATTATTCTTTTAGACAATCCTGGTAGATATGTCGCCGAGGCTCGAAACATTGCTCTAAAAGAATTGCCAAGCAGTATTTCATTAATGATTGAACTAATCGGTCATTGCACTATACCTGAAAATCATCTTGAAAAAAGACTCGAGGTATGGAATGATTTAACCAAAAATTCTAATGAAAAAATTGCTGCTTTGGGTGTCAAGGTCTTGCCAAGTTCTGAGAATAAGAATATGGTGGAAACATGGATTGAATCTGCATTGTCATCTAAGCTAGGAAGTGGTTCTGGACAATTTGATAATTTTTCAGGTACTTCAACAACAAAAGTACCTGCATTTTGTATGCATTCTCGGAAAGCAATTGATTCAGTTGGTGGCTGGGATAGTGAATTTATCACTAGTCAAGATAGCGATTTATCAATGAGACTTATCAAAGAGGGTTTTGAATTATATCGAACTGATCAAACATGTGTCAATATGGTTAAGCGTTCTAGTTACATTAGTTGGTTGAAGATGGGATATCGTTATGGATTTTGGCGAACAAAAATAATCAAAAAACACAGTACTAGGACAAGTAAGAGGGAATTTCTGCCATGGTTAGGTCTTCTGATGACCTTTGGCTTAATCATTTTTGGACAGCCATTTTGGTATATCCCTTTAGCGATGTATGGTTTTGTATTGTTATTAGAGGGAATTTCCTTTTCGATTAAATGGCAAAAATTTTCACTAATTTTCGGACTACCATTATCCTTGGTGTCCTTGCATGCTAGCTTTTCTTTAGGGCTTTTAATGGGTTATTTTAGAAAGGGTAGAGCATCAAATGATCGGTGATATTCCAAACATTAGGTGAAAACTTACTTGAGTAAAGTGGATTAGTAGGGGTTGAATAAGATGGCTAGTGATTCTCTCAGTTCTCGGAGTGTGGCATTATTACCCCTTCTAATTATGATTTTCATTCATGTTTTTGTAACTCCGCTAAGAGAAATTTTTAGCATTGAACCATTATTTCTCATACCATGGTATGGATTTGGTATCTTAATTGGGATTATAATTTATAGGAAAACATTCATCGTCAAAGACTATGAATATAGGCGTTCTAATGTAATGAAAAAAATGAAGAAAGTATACGATGCCGAAGAAGCAGGTGTTTGGCAGTCTAATGCTTCTATTGATTCAGAATTTTCTGATGTTGGTAAAGCCAAATTGCAACAAAAAATTGGAGATATAAATCAAGAATCTCCAGAGATGGAGATAGATAACGAGCAAAAAGTCGAAGTACAATTTTTGAACGAATCAAGTCGCATTGTCGAGGCTACAAGGAGAGTTACTGGAGAGTCGAATTATGAAGAAATCGAGATCAAATCAACCATTGGAGCTACAAGGAAATCTAGTCCCATGGATAAATTTCTTGACAGTATAGCGAGTTTGTTTGGCCGTAAAGACTCAGGATTAGTTCGAGAGGAAAATAGAATGAGTGCTCTAAAAGCTGCATCAAAGGCTGCGCCTGTTTCTGTTTCACGACCGAATACTCCTCTTCAAACAACTAGGAGAGAGGTAGATTCAACTTTGAAGGCAACTTCGATGACCGACCAAGGCGAGCAGGAAGATTTCTTAGTTTCCAATGGCAATGAAGGTCAATCCGCAGATTTTGAGCAACAAACACCAGTCAGCTACCCTCAAAACCAAGATGCATATTCTTGGGACAGTGGTATGGAAGCGAGTAATACAGAAAGTATTGAATCTATGGCAATGATTCCTGGACAAGTTGATTCCGTAATACCCAATATAACTAATAAAGGGCAGAAAACCTGTCGAGGTTGTGGTTATGTGACACCAGAAAATGAGCGCTTTTGCTTAAACTGTGGACTTGATATTTTACCCTAAAATACCCGATTAAATCAGTGATATTCAAAGGGCATTAGGTCCCCCGTCGTTTTACTCGGTGGATATTATGTCGGACAAGCGAGACTACTATGAAGTATTAGGAGTCTCAAAAGATGCTACCGAAAAAGATTTGAAAAACGCATTTCGAAGTTTAGCAAGAAAATATCATCCCGATAGAAGTTCAGAGGAAGATGCTGAAAATAAATTTAAAGAAATTCAAGAAGCATACGCTGTTTTATCCGATAGTGAAAAGCGTCAGATGTATGATCGATTTGGACATAATGGTCCTTCAGGATCTCCATTTGGAGGCTTTGGAGGAGGTGGATTTAACATAAATCTTGAAGACATACTTGGAGGAGACTTTTTCTCAAGCTTCTTTGGTGGAGGTTCAAGGCGTCAATCTAGAAGTCGGGGCAATGATATTCTAATTAGACATAGTATTAATTTAGAATCTATTTTGAATGGTTCGTCTGAAGAAATGGAAATTGAACTACCGGTTAGTTGCTCCGATTGTAATGGTACAGGTGGTGAAAACGGCGAAACTCAAACTTGTAGCGATTGTGGCGGTCAAGGGAGAATTAGAGCCAGGCAACAAATTGGCCCTTTTGTCCAAGATGTAGTTCGAGATTGTTCGTCATGTAATGGCAGTGGTAAAATAATCAAATCCAAATGTAAGACTTGTAAGGGTATTGGCACAATACAGGAAGAGACTAAGTTGAGATTTAATGTACCTCTTGGTGCTGAAAATGGAACTAGGTTACGTATGCGTGGAAAGGGTGAACCATCTTCACAGGCTAATGGTCAAAATGGTGATTTATTTATTGAATTAGAAATCGAGCAGCACCCTTGGTTTGAGCGTTCTAATGCTGATTTAATCATGTCACTACCACTCGGTTACTCGGACTTGATTCTTGGTACAAAAGTAACATTACCGCACATAGATGGCCAGGAGTTGGTGATAAAAATTCCAGCAATGACCAATTCTGGGGATACAATAGAGATCAGGAAGCGTGGCTTGCCTAGGACACGAGGTTCTGGAAGAGGGGATGTTGTTGTTTTGGTTAAGTTATATATGCCTAGGAAAGTCAGTAAAGATGTCAAAAAGAAGCTCGATGAAATACGCGATAAAGTATCACCAGATGACGTAACTTCTAGTGTCAAAGAGGATGCAAAAGACAGAAGAGATTAGTCATTCTTCTGAATCTATTTCTTGTCTCCATAATGTAGAAGGGATTCTTGCGGCATATGGTTTTCCGTCTACCCGTCCATTAATTTCAATATCTACAGATTTTGAATTTCCTTCTAATTCAATAGTGAGAAAAGTCATATTTCCTTCAACCATCGAATCCAAGAATATTTCCTCACCATTTGCTAAGAATTTGGGGTGAACGTTTGTGATATTCCATGCTTCACCTTCTGGTGAATCCAATCTTAATGCCGCTAATTCCCAGTTTCCTTGTAGAATATTTATCCCGATAATTATTGGCCATGAACCAGTCTTTTCACTAATTCTTTCATCTAGTTTCCATGCAACTAATGCAACCCCTTCAGTACGGTATTGAATGTCATATTCTCCCCATATTTGGCATGCTTCCTCCCACTCCAAAGTTGATAAAGAATTGAGCGCTTTCCTTAAGAATCTCCTACCTTCTTTCGGGGTTGTAGTGCCAGAATCGAGTCTTGATTTAAGCCAATTTAGTCGCATTTTTTTCTCAAGTAATGATGCGGCAAATTGTGAATTTTTCCTGTACATCACAAATACAATTAATGCCGGAACTAAGAATAGTAGACCCATAAACCAGCGAGCTAATTCCCCCCATTTCTTGGCATTATCATCTGGTGGGAACCAAGGCTCTTCGCCTTCGTCTACTAGTTCATAGTAGGTTGAAATAGTATAGTTTTTTGAATCAATTTCTTCACCCCAAGAATGATTGAATGTAGACGAATTGATTATACTAATTCTCAAAAAGTGAGTTCCTCTTTCTACCTCTAAAGCAACTTCAATTTTTCCAGATGACAAGGTTCTTACTTTGGTTTCTTTATTTTCCCATGTTTCTTGATTCTTCTCGATTAGTTCAACTTCACAGTCAGCAATATCTCCTTCAACTGTAAATTTGACAAAATGAATTGAGTCTTCCCATGCAGTAATTTCAAATTTATATACATCTGAATAATCGAAAATAGGTAAAGTGAACTGTCCACTTATCGAATTTTCACCAATATTAATAGTAGGCCAACTTGAATTGTCTGTTGCTTTGAAAATCGGGGTTAAAGAAGGTGCTTCAATTCCCTGTTCTGTATCTGAATAATCTTCTGAAGAAACCTCAATAAAGAAAGCAATACCAGTTATTTTTAATCTTATAATTTCGACATTTGGATAAACATAAATTTTTGATTTAGCATTACTTTGTAAATCTATATTATCGGATAATGACCAATTACCATCAATTAATTGAAAACAATCAATTGTAATGTTTTCCAACGGCGAAAATAAGTTTATTCTTTCAGCAGTTTCAGCTTCAATAATTATGATTTTTTCATGATGTCCGTAAATGTCAACGGAATTTAATTCAGAAATAGTTGTAATGTCGTGAGATTTGAAAACAGTACTTTGCAGAGACCAAACAGTGTTTAAGGTTGAAGATTGTACTTTGACCACTGCTCTTCCATCATCCTCAAAATACCAAAACTTGGGTTGTGTTTGTTGATTAGCCGCCATCTTATTGCTTTGCGATAAATTTCCATCGAGCAATACTTCAGATGACAAGTTTTGGAAAAAAACCTCGACTCGTATGTTGGAAGAATAATGCGACAGAGAGAGCTCTAGCGTGTCTCCTTCAGAGACATTGATCGCAAAGAATTCGTTTTGTCCACTATCAATAATTCCTCTAATAAAGGAAGGACTTGATAATTCGCCATTGGGAATTGAATTTATATTTCCTCTAGAGTAATTTTGACAATAATCAAGTTCTGTACATACTTTACTATCTACGAAACTAACTTGTTGGTTGGGCGATGGACGTAATGAATAATATTCATCAGTTACATTATGAATTATTGATAATCCTATTTGTTCATTTAGTGATGATTCGATAGTCAACTGAATAGTACCATCATCTGTAGATTGCCCGGTTAAATCACTACTGGAAGTATCGATAATTGTTCCGTCGAGTGAGATGGTTCCAACACATGATTGACAATCCATTATTACGCTATACCATTCATCCTTTTTGATTGACCAGGATTCAGTGAATGTTTGGTCTTCTTCAATATAGATCCCGCTGATTCGGCCGTCGGTGTAAATTAATTCAACGCTATCATTGGCACTTGTAAGTGGTAAGTAAGACACAAGTACAGAAGTAACGATAAGTAGAGATAAAAATTGAAATTTCTTACTCATCTAATTACTCCTCCCATACAATCCAAATGTAAGTAATGTTTGAACTTAGGCCCTGTAATCTTCAAACTCTTCAATAATATGATTCTGTAGGATTAATCATGGCGCAGGAATTGGGAAGGGTTATTTTTACCCGAGATCGATATGCGCGTTCATGGAGTCTAGGAGATCGAAAGAATCCTATTTGTAAGACTCCAATTTTGATGCAGTTAACTGGTGACCCAGAGATGGAAGAGTTTCTTTCCCCATTTAGTTCTAAGACCGACTCCAATATCCCATCTACATTATCGGTTAGTTCAAAAGTTCCATTATCGCCTCCGGATTTCAGTCATAAAGGGCCCAATTATGAGTCATTCATTGGCCATGTTTTACCTCCATCTCTAGATGAAGCAAATGCTGGTGAACCTGCTGGTTCTGGTCAATTGCTACCCGTCTCGTGGCAAAGATTATCTCATGATAGGGATCTTCTAGATTCAAGTTTGAATCCATCGATTATTGTGCTTGTTGACTCTGTTCAATTAGCCGCTCAACCAGGTAAACTAGTCAAGGCAATTCATGTACTAAAGAATAAATTTCCAGGCTCATTGCTTTGGACTCCAGGAATCGGAGGGCCAGATAATGCAGCGGTTCTAAATTGGTTTGGTGTTGATATTTTTGATTTATCACGTTCGAGAATGTGTAATTCAGCAGGAGTAATTTTATCAGAAAATGGTCCTAGGATGCCGGATGATTCAATGAGTGAAGCAGCCACTATGGAGGTGCAAATACAACATTGGAAACAATCAATTGCATCAATAAAGTCTAATCTCAAAAATGGCACACTTCGTTCTTTGGTTGACAAACAGTCTTTGAACAGTCCGAATTTAGTTGAGCATCTACGCTCGCATGACAAAATTTGCTCGGAGCAACCAGGACTGTTATCTAGTCACGTTGATAATGAGAAGATCCTAGATTGTAGTAGCCCAAATACTCTCAATGACCCAGTTGTAAAGGAGTGGTGTGATTTTATTTCTAATCGATATAAAGCTCCAAATGGTTTAGACAATGTGTTAATTCTACTTCCATGTTCTGCACGCAAACCATACCGACTATCAAAATCTCATGGGAGATTCATTAGAGCAATAAATTCTAATTCCTGCCATGAAGTAATGGTTACCTCTCCATTAGGCTTAGTGCCAAGAGATTTAGAAGAAATTTGGCCGGCTTCTCATTATGATATTCCAGTGACAGGAGATTGGAGTCATGATGAACTAATTAGAACGCAAACAATGCTCGATTCACTACTTTCTAGACATGGTTATAATTTGGTCATAAATCATTCTAGCATGGAATTAAAAACAGGTGATGTCGAGTTAATTGAAACAAGAAATGGACTTTCTCCTGGTAGTGGCGAGGCATTAGATAATTTATCTGAATCGGTTAAAGAAGCTATTCAACGTTTTAATGTTAATAAAAGAAGGAACAACCATCTACTAATGGATACATTCGCAAGTGTTTCTAGAAAGCAATTAAACAATGATAAATGGTTGGAAGGAGTTTCAATTCGAGGCAAACCACCGTTTTGGAGATTGGAAAAAGATAATGTTCAGGTTGCCATTTGGTCAATCGATAGAAGAGGATTTTCCTTTTCCAAATCGGCTATCGAAATTCTTCATCAAAATAATACCTTATCTAAGGTCTGCATCAAGACTGGACCTAAACTCAAAGGCGATATTTTCTATTCAAATATTGAATCATTTGATTCAGACATCAAGGCTGGAAATGATATTTTAGTCTACCAAGATGATTTGCCTGTAGGATTGGCTAGAGCAGTTGCACCGGCATGGGAATGGCCTATTACAGGTGGTAGATTGGCCAAGACTCATCAAAGGTTGTAGTAATAACACCGCTAAATGATATCATCAAGTCATGCGGAGTGGTTAAGAAGGGGGGACAAGTCGCCATCTTGCTTTGAGTGGTTATTATGGCTCGTATGTACAAATCCAGAAGAGGAAAAAGTGGTTCATCTAGACCGTTTGTGTCCGAGGCTCCAGAGTGGTCGAATACAGATGTGAAAGAGGTTACTTCTCTAATAGTTGAACTAGGAAAGGCCGGTCATTCAACCTCTGAAATTGGCATTATTCTAAGAGATCAACATTCAGTACCTAATGCTAGATTAGTTGTTGGAAAAAGAATCGGGGCAGTTTTGGCAGAAAATGATATTGGTGGAACTTATCCTGAAGATTTGATGAATCTAATGAGACAAGCAGTCGGTATAATTAACCACTTAGGAAGCGGAAATCATAAAGATCTTCACAATAAGAGAGCACTAGAGATTACTGAATCAAAAATAAGAAGATTATCAAATTATTACATCTCGGAGGGTAAGTTGCCTTCTGATTGGCGATATAAGCGTGATGAACTACGCTTGATGGTCGAGTGATTTATTCTCCTTTTTTGGGAGAGATTGAATAATGAGTCACATGTGGTCTCATTGAAGCCAATGAATGATTTACTTGCGACTGCTCCTTTTGAAGATGTAAGAGTACATCTTCAACAGATTTGTGAAAAAATTTCATCTGCAAGCATGGTTTATCTTGTAGCTCCATCTGATTTGGAAGGCGTTTTGGCACTTGCTAATCTTGAAGCATCATGTATTGATTCAGGAATTAGGTATAGTCGACGATTAACTAAATCAAAGCAGCATATCCCGCATGGCGAAAAAGAAGAGTTAGAGATAAAGAATGATGGTCTTACCATTATGATTGAACCGTTTGAAGATACTTGGGATTTCACTGAACTTAAAAATGATGATTTCGTTAGGATAGTTCCTCTTTCGGTTAGTATTAGATTAGGAAAAAATAAGAATAAACGTAACGGTGCTCTTGATGTTGTATCACAGTGTTCTGCAATTGCTGCAATGATTGCACCAAATGGTTCTAGAGTTAGAAGACTGAGACCTTTTGCAGTTGGTGGACAGTGGTTAAGAGATTCATTGGACAATACATTTGATCCCATTCACTCATCGATTAGAGATGTACTTCGGGATGAGGGAAGTGTAAGAGTAGTTGCTTTACCCGAAGTCAGTATTACATCTGATGGTATGATTCCCAATCTTTCCAAGACTATGTTAAGACGATTGAAAAAACGATGGGGTAGTATGGACTATGACTCTAGAAGTCAAGCTATTGGTGAATTAATTCTACCTACATTGACAGACAAATCTGTATCTACTCCAAGATTAGAAGAATTATTTTGGCACCGATTAGTTGTTGGCGGTCAAGAAATGGATATTTACAGTCAAATAAATGAAGCTAGGATTGTTTGGCCAAATGATGAAGACTTAACTAAGTCACATTCAGGGGCTATTCTCAAGAGTCTAATTTCTAATGGAAAATTGGTTGATTAGTATACGATGCTTTCAAACCTAAGCGCTTTCTCGGCTTGTCATGGCAATCGAGAGACTGTTGACTGGAAGTATCCGTGACCAAGTTCAAGAATTGATGTCTACTGAAGACTTAGTAATTGATGCTTTTAGAGATCTTGTCAAGGATGAATTGAAGAGTCACATACGTTCTAAGGTCGACCAAGACCCCGAATTGAAGGAAGAAATAAAAGAGGCTGTAGCTTATTATTTCCATACAAAGGCTCGAACAGTATATGCTGAATTGAAAGCAACTAGAGCTGCTACAAGATTAGGATTAAGATTACTCCCTGATGACTTACAAGGTGAAGTCGGAGAAGCACTGGTTTCCTTGTTTGAAAAGGAACTGGGAGCATTACTAGAAAAGGCACTTTGATTGGTTATCACTAATTAGTTAATTTTTGATGCTTTTTGATTAAATATAGTAGTGTATATTATGAAGAATGAGTGTCCCGTTTAGCATGTGGTAGACAATAATAGGTCATCAACACTGATTCTTTCAGTATTGTTCATTTCCTCTATTTTCGCGTTTTCTTCTGCTTTCGATAGTGTTGAAGCCGAGCCTGTACAAGTCTGTTGCGATAACGCCTCAGTCGTTGATTTATTTTTATTGGGGAGTTCAAGCGGTGACTTGTCACCTTTTTCTCAGAAGTTGGATACAGAATCTTCCTCTGCTGTAATCGTTAATTCAATAACATCTCAAGAGGAAATAGGTTCTTGGAATATGGGACAAATTTGGCCAGGACAGGTTCCTGAGTCCACATGGTCATTTACTATTTACTACAAAGTTAGTGATGCTGGCGGCGCCCAAGTGAATGCTACTGCCACACTCAATATTGGTTCACTTACATTCTCTGCGTCAACTGCTTTCGGTTCATCAGTTCTTCCTCAAGGAGAAGGTCAACTCACATTTGATATTCCCGTAGATTCAACCTCTTTGTCAGCATCTAGTGATGTTGAATTAGTTTTAACGGCTAGAAATATAGTTTTCAGTGTCCCTGAAAGTGGAGCAAAGTTAGAATTATTTTGGGGTTCAGAAGAGCATGATTCTAGAATAACAGGAGAAATCCCTCTGGCTGATCTAATCATTGAAGATCCTATTGTTGAGGGCTCCGATATTTACATACCAGTAAAAATCGATTCTCCTTTTGGACTTGATGCTTTAGCATATTCAGATTCGATTGAACTTCGAGTAAATAATGTAGTTGTTGAAGGGAACCCAGTTGAGACTAAAAATGGTGATTCAATTATCGTCACTTGGACATGGCAAGGTGCATCAGGCGGGGTAGAGACAGTTCAAATTTCAGTCAGTCTTTCTATTCAACCCTCAGGACCAACACTCTTTGGTCAGACGAGTTTTGAAATTGAGACATTTGACAGTGGCGGTGGAACCGGAACCTTCTATCCTCAAGATGAACCATTACGGACCAGTGGTGTAGGAAGTCCTCTTTCAATAGAACAAATTGTAGAATTATCTGACTCAAAAGGTAAATTAAAAATTTCTCGAACTACTACTATGGAAATTGATGGTGAGATGGCATTTTGGATGCGGTGGGGGATGGACCATATCGGAGATACCACACTCCCATCGACATCTGTGTTATATGGCTGGAACCCAGGTTCAGTAAGCGATGAAGAACGAGTCAGTAGGAATATTGAATCAGTAGAAATCGAACAATTCCAAAGAGAAATGGTTAAGCGATTTCGAACCTATATGACAGGTATTAATGGAATGCAAATCGATAGTGGTGAGTTAATTGGCAATCAAGGTGACTTCGATACAATATCCATTTCTGTAGATTTAATGGGTGAAAGTAAGGTGGTAAATCATCCTCTAAAACTTATTTTCTCATCTTTACAAACAGTTGATTCAGATGAACGGTTTTACTTAATGAGGACCTTCACATCAACTCAATCAGCACCTCTATGGCAAGATTATTCACTTTTTATTGAGGCAAAATCTACTGGTCTAACTTCATTTGCTGACGCCGAGTTACTAGAATCTGATGATCTTTCATTTAGACATTCAAGGATGCCTTGGGGTGAGAAAATAACTGTCGAGGGTGAAAAAATTAGTCTTTCTGAGGATTTCACCATAAGTTTACAACCAACAAAAAATATTCTCTATGGCCCTGTATCTTTGATTGCTATAGCTGGAGCTGTACTTTCAGTGGGCTTCTTTATGTCACTCGGTATTACAAAGAGTAAGCATCGAAGATTTTTGATGTTTGAATTAATTCTTATTCCTCTTGTTATGGCCATATACTACTTCGCCTACCCTCCGTTGTTTGTTGGAGCAGGATCTGGAATAGTTGTATTAATTTGGCTTGTGACATCAATAGCAAGCCCGAGGAAGTTTGCTGAAATAGAAACGCCCCAACTTAAAGAAACTACTCTACCAACCATCGCTTGTCCTGCATGTGAAACTGTAAACGTTGTAACAAGTGATGAGAGGCCACTAAGAATTGCATGTACAGGTTGTGGCAGAACAATAAAAATTGTTGGATAATCAAAGTTTTAATGATTTAAGTGATTTCACGATTGCTCTAGATTCTTTGTAATCACTAGGAGAGAAATAGCCTGAAAATTCTCCATTTTCATCAACAGAAACTACTGCTTGTGGACTCCTTTTCTTAATCGATTTTAGAACATCTTTCAGATTATCGGAATTTTTCACTTCCATAAAATCCATTTCCATCAATTCTCGACACTTAACTGAATTAGTATCCATTCCTTGATCTATGGCATGAAGAAATTGCTTGTAACCCATTACACCCTTCACTCTCGATTCATCATCTAGCACAATCAAAACGCCACCTGGTACAGAAAGCAGTCTCTTAGCACCTTCTTTTAGAGTATCATCTACTCCGACAGTAATATGCTCATCATTTAGATTGAGTTCTGATATGGTCTTAACTGGCTGTGTCATAACTAACGCTAACATAACTTGGATTTGATAGTTACCCTACTGATGGGTAAACAAAATTGTATCTTTATCCAATATGATTCCATAACCGATTCTTTCGAGTTGAACAATTGTTCCGATTTCATAATCATGTCTCTCTATCAATCCATTTATTCTATTTAACGTTCCATCTTCGGTAGAAATTAGAGTTGCTTCAAGTTTATCATCCTCTGAAACCCAGTGGACTATTGCTCTTTTGTCGCTACGCTCGGTTGAAATATAGTTGGCGGAATCTCCAGATAAATTAAAATCTGCAAATCCCTTAAGTCTAATCTCCTTCTTCTCAAAGTCCATATTTTCGATGTAAACTTTTGAACTGGAAATACTAATTTGTCTTTCACCCATAGATTCAACATTTGGGTGAACTGGGAATGAAATAGATTTTGGATGATTTCCTTGGAGCTGAATCATTTTTGGATTTCTTACGAAAGAAATCCTCGGTGCTGAATCGTCTATTTGCTTAGTATTGTGAGAATAAAGAGTGGCTAGAGGGACAGAAATATCCTTTTGAGTCACACCTAGTTCGATCCAAAATTGCCTAAGAGCTTCTGCTTTTATCCCCCTTTTCTTCAATGCAGATATTGTTGGAAGTCTTGGGTCATCCCATCCTTCAAACATCCCATTTTCTATATCTTTTCGCATTTGTGAAGTTGAAAATCCGCCCCATTCGTGGACTTTAACTCTACCCCAATACATTGTTTCGGGATATTTCCAGTTGAAATGTTGGTACAGTAATGTTTGCTTTCTAGTAGAGTCCATCAAATCCTTTCCTCTAATAATATGAGTTACGCCTTGTAGGTAGTCTTCAACAGCACTTTGGAAATCAAGAAGTGGCCAAACACGATATTTGGAACCAATTTCCTTTCTTGGATGTGGATTTTTTTCAGTGTCTTGAATTCTAAGTGCTGGCCAATCTCTTAAAGCAGGGTTCTTTAGTTCCATTCCTGTCTTGACCCGAACAACTGCATCTCCAGGTTTGAAAGTTCCATCAAGCATCTTACCCCACATTTCGATGTTCAAATTTTCACTTTGTCCTCTGCAATTGCAATTTATCTTATCGATTCTAAATTGACGAAATTCCTCGGCACTACAGGTACAAACATACCCAAACCCTTGCTCAAGCATCTGCTTAGCATAATCGTAGTAATTGTCTAATCGATCGCTAGCAATGACAATCCTATGTGGCTTGAATCCTAGCAGCCACTCAGCCTCATTAGGAATTTCTTTGTATGCTTCAATTAAGGGTGGTTTGACAGAAGTATCAGTGTCATCGAACCGAAGTATTAATTCTCCATCAAATTGTTTAGCATATGTACCGTTTATCACGATACCACGTGCATGTCCGAAGGATAGAGGGCCATTTGGATTAGGTGCAAATCTCAAGACCACCTTTCCTTTTTTAGCATTGGATAGTTCAGGAAGTCCAGTTCGCCGTTCCTTCTTTTCTCGCTTTTCAAGTAAATGTGGTGCTTCATTATCGAGTATTTCTCTAAGATGTTCAATTCCTTCTGACTGTGCAAGTGAATTAGCCTCACTAACAGCCTTTGCAATCAAGGGACTAATCAGTTTACCATGCGGGCGCAATTCTGTATTCATGCCCATTATTCTACCTATTACAGAGCCTGGATTCGCCTTACCCTCATATTCTATTGCGTTTTGAATAGCAGTATGTCTAATGAGGTCAAGGGTCTTATCATCAGGTGTCCATGACATGGGATTCAAACACCCCTAATGCCAATACTTCATCAAATGCTTGGAAAAAAATGAATTTTTAGAACAAAGTAGACTGATTTTTTGGGGGGCTATTTCTTTTTGGTAATTCTTTATCATGAATTTTTTTCCACTCCCTTTCGACTGTTACCCAACTCCATCTCAACTGTGGATGCGGATTATTTTCAAGTAATTTAGGTAATATGTTCTTTGTATTTGGGTCACTAGGGTAGCCTGAGCCTACTGAAAAACCCACCTCTGCAGAAATTTCCTCGACACACATGTCACGCTTTTCTTTGGCTAATATACTTGCCATTCCAACGAATGGGTCAGTCTCATCCGCCTTATGTTCACTAATGATAGTAGAGTCTTTCCATGGCCATGATTTCAATTGATTTGCGATTCTATCAGTGAATCGTTGTGGCTTTACGTCACAAGCATCATTTAGTATTTGGACAGATTGTTTAACATCATCCGGTAAGCCGTTTATCGCTTCAGCAAATAATTCAGTTTCAAGTACATTTAAACCTTGATTTTTCGAAGATGAGTCGATTCTTTCTGGATGACAAATTATCAAATTATAGTGCCATTGCTTAGTCTTGGAATTCTGTTTAAACCATTCTTCTAATTCTTTTCTCTTTTTTTTAGTAAGAAACTTGGAATCTTTAACTCCTGCCGATTTCAAAAAATCATATTGATCAAGTGGTATTGCAACGGCACAAACTACCAATGGCCCAATAACAGGGCCCCTGCCCGCTTCATCAACACCAATTTTCCACATATCTATCAAAAATCTAAATCATCATCATCTTCGGTAACAGGCAGAGGTACCGATTCAGTATTAGTAGGGAGGGAATTATCATTTTTACGGATAATATTCTTTGGATCTTTACGAGACGTAATGCTAGTCTCAACCGGTTTCATTTCAAGAGATTGATTGTTAACATTAGGTCTGGCAATTCCCTTTGTTTTAATTTCTGCAAGTAATTCATCTGCAGTATCTAAAACCATCGATTTATCATGGACGTCTAATACCATTGAGGCCGCTTTCCTAAGTGGCTCTTCAACTGGATTTGATGCTTGTTGAGGTAGTCCTGCTTTTGCTCTAAAAGCATTCTGAAAAGTGTCAGCAGGTATCTGCTTTGATTGAATCACTTCCTCATCA
This sequence comes from uncultured euryarchaeote, assembly GCA_964001175.1. GTDB lineage: Archaea > Thermoplasmatota > Poseidoniia > Poseidoniales > Poseidoniaceae > MGIIa-L1. The sequence goes on along the minus strand of CAXFAS010000007.1, from coordinate 16,766 downwards.
TTGGTGTTTTTTTGATTAAATTTTTCCATCCAATCTTGGACCTTTTCTGGAGCCTCTTTTTGATACATTGATTGCCTTATTGCTTCGTCCTCTTTTCTAATTTTCCTATCTCGCAAAGACTTATTCAATATCACACCTGAAATAACAATTGATAAAATAATTAGTGACCAAGATTTGGTAATTTGAAGTATATTTGATGCAAACTCAATAATGTCAAAACCTGAATCACTTTCCTCATCTACCGCCCAACTCTCACCGAGATAGTCTCCTGAAGATGTAAAGATGAAAGGCATATCAGGGGCGAATCGTGAACGAATCGAGGTATTTAGATACAGAGTTCCGTTGCTTGACAAATCTTGTGGTAAATCAGCCCAAGCTCTAATTGTAAAGTTGGAACCGAGCGGGAGATCGTTAATTTCAAAAGAACGCGGTAACTCAATTCCCTCCTCTAAGATTGCATTATTCGGAGGAATAAATGCCATTTCAGTAGAATGAGAACATTCCAATTGAACAATTAATCCGTCAATAGCATTTCCATCATTACGCAGAGTCATTGCAATTGAAAGTCTGCCATTAGCATCAACTTCTTCAACTATACTTTCTAAACTCCAACTAATTTTTGGAGCGATGATTACAGGTACAGATATCTGTTGGACAATTTCTTTAGTGTCCGCATAAATCAAATCAAATGTAACATTTCCATTTTCAAATGCTAGAACATTTTGATTCGATGAAATACTGAACATTTCAGTTGTTTTAGCCTCACCCTTCTGAAGTTCAATAGTTGTAGCGCTTAAATCAGTTGTTAGGAAGTTAGGTACATCACTAGATTTAATTTCAAATACATCTTTCGCATTACCTAGGTTTTCTATCGTGAAATATGATTGACAATTTTCTCCTGGAAGAAGTGCTAAACAGTCTTCATTGATCAACTCAATATTGGCTGAACGAATCCACTCTATATCTGCACTAACATCAGTAGTATAAGTTCTAGAAACAGCTCCAATAGGATATGCCTTTATTCTAACATCAAATGAGCCAAAATATTCATCCGGTGCTTGGAAACCTACCTCAAAAGTTCGTGCTTCATTTGGTTGTAATGCAATATTTTCTTTTGCACCGAATAGGGCCACAGTCCATCCATTAAATTCTATTCTATCAGAAACTGGTACCTCTATGATTGATTGACCTAATTCATCTATTGCTTCAAGCGTAATATCTATTTTATTATCTAAATTACCAACGTTCCTTACTGTAACGCTTAATCTATCATTCGCTAAAGGATCTAAGGTGAGATTTTCACTAGTTGAATCAATTGAAATATTTCTAAACTCGCTCATCAATAAATCAAAAGACCATTGGGATTGAACATAATCCAAACTCGAAGTGGCTGTTAATGTAAACCTTGGTCCAGTGTTAAGTAGTGGCGAACCATCTATTACGGATGGAACTTTGACCCACAGATAAACATAGGCTAATTGTCCTGAGACTAGCGTTTCAAATGCGTCATCTCCACTGGTCTGATTCATAGTCCATCCCCATTGCCATGATGACTGGGTTGTGAGGCTGTAAGTAACATCATCAGAATAAACTCCATTATTGGTTATATTTACTGCAAGATTTGTCTGAACATTTGGGTCTACTACAAACTGAGAAACACCATCGACTCCAAAATCAAGATCTGATTGTGGCAATACCATGATTTCAATATTTATTACTAGGTATTCATCAGAATTCACATCATTGGTCAAATTAAGACTAAGTTGACTAGTTTGATAACCTGCATTAGAATCACATGATAGTGTGAATTTAACTTGCCTAAGTTGGTTTGAGTCTAGAGTATATTGAATTGGTAGTCCAATTGTGGTGAGGTTTGATTCAGCACTAATTAGATTCAAAGAATAGGTTTGTGTATATTGCTCGGTATTTTGAATTGTAATTGGTATTTCAAGAGATTCACTTCTATGAATGATTATCTGTTCAGGCGAGTTTACTCCTGCAAAGCTAGAATCTCGATTATTTTCAGCGTATACTAAACTCAGAGGTGAGAGGATTGTCATAACTAGTAGTAGGACTAGAAACCTGCTCATATACCCGCTAGCGAGTTAATCTCTTGAAATACTCGCATGTTTTGATTCAAAAATAATTAAACTGGATCTGAAATTGCAGTTTCCAAATTAGTTAGAGAAAATTCAGCTCCACTAATTGGTACTTTGAGGTCAAAACATTCAGCAACAAATGGATCGATTTCCCCAAAGCAGCCAACATGTAAGCCTGCTACTGAGACTTTGGCTGAACGTCCTGCGAGCCAAGGTCCTTCTCCGTCAGGAAGCTTCTCAATTACATAGTCATTAGAACCTAAGTCTCGCATGAATGCTTGCACTCTTCCTCTAACTGCAGCAAAACCCCCGCTCCTTTCAGCAACTAAAAATGCCACTCTGTCACTGTTTTCATGGTCTCTAACTACAGTTCCCAACTCGTAAACACTCTGCGGAAGATTATGGTGTTGATTAGTCGATAATAATCTTAGTAATCCTGGAGTGAGATACTGTCGAAGCAGGGTGTGATCAATTGTGATTGGATTGGTAATTCTAGTGACCTCTCCCACTGGTTGGAAACGCATAAAATTGAATTGATCATCATCATTTGATAGAGTCAAGGATTGAATCTGCATAAGTCCAAGACCTTGCATAGAGTCACGAATTCTTCTTCGTAAGTTTCCATCACTTCTAGCAATTGAAGTCATGGGGGCTTTAGGAACATCAGTTCCTAGATCTTCATATCCGTGCCCAATAGCAATCTCTTCGACCAAATCAACATGATGTAGGATATCAAATCTCCATCTTGGCATTTCTAAAGAAATTTCACCTTCATTTCGGGAGATAAACTTGCCTCCCATTCTATTTATTGCAACTGATATTTCGTCGTCAGTTAATTTTCTTCCTAGCAAACCATCAAGAATTTCACACGGTAATTTATGAGAAACTGCCTTACCATTTGGATAGTTGCCTATATTTCCATCATGACTGGTAACCTCTACAGATTCAATAATTCCTCCGCGTTCAGAAAGTTGAGATGCTATTAGCATTAAACTAGACTCGCAGGACCGTAAATCCCAACCTGTGACATCGATGAAAAAGTCTCGAGTTTCATTACCCACTGTGGTATGGCTTCCGTTAATTATTGGGGGGAATGATAGAATAGAATCATTTGAGTCAACTATTACCGGGAATAAGTCAAACCCATCCAGCAGATGTGCATAATCTATCCCCTTAGGGTGGTTTTCGAGTATTTGATTTATCGACATCGGTTCATCCATAGCCAATGGAATAAATTTGGTATTTCCTGATACAGCCTTTACATGAAACGGTGGTTTTATGCTACTCAAATCATGAACTCCGATTGAGGCTCTTTTTCTTCCACGTCCTAGGGCGAAGTGCAATTTTTCTTGGTGGTCCATCAATGATTTGATGAATGAATCTATGTCATCCTCATCTAACTTAACTCCTCGAACAACAGCACCTAAAATCACTGGTCTTATGTCACGCAATTCAGGAGACACAGTCAAAGAAATCTCCCCTTTAACTACTTCCAAATCTGGCTTCGCATCTTCGTGATGGATGAAATTTCTAATCGCTCTTGCCAGAGTTTCACCAGATAATAAATCCGGTCTATTTGGGAAAATTTCTATGTCCAAAACTGTTTCATTACATGAATCAATATCCGTGCCTAGAAGTGGCAACTGGTCTGCAAGAACTCCAATGTCATGAACAAAACCATGTTTTTCCATAATCTGGTTTAACAGACTTTGTTCTACTGAAATAGTTGGCATTATATCTCCTCATCTCGCGAACCAGTGTGGTAATGGACGTTCATATCCAGATAATCTTAGACCACTTACTGCAGCTGTTTCATAATCGAGTGCTCTTAGATTTTGACGACCCAATCCATCGATGGATTCTAGCCCTAAATTCCTCAAAATATCAGATAAACCTCGGTTTAAACCTTGAAGCCATAATGCTAAATCCATCGCATCTACCATAGGCACTTCACAACATACTACCTTTATTCCTGTAGCAGAAAGTATGGCTAAATCTTTTGCATCAGCAGAAAAACCAAGAACAATTCCCGAATCAGTATCGCTACTAGATAGATTTTCTCTACTGCTTCTACCAATCAGTGGAAGTGATGCTGCTTCAGAGATTCCAGAGCCATCTTCGATTTTACAAATTACTAAATCAGCGTTATGATATGCTGCTCTAACATGTAGTGAATTAACTCTACCGATGTCGTTAAGCATAGCAAATGGTTTTTCTTTTCCACAAAGAGAACGTAGAGCAACTAGTATTCCATCAATTTCCTCTGAATTCATACTGGGAAGAGATGATAAGTCGACTACAAAACCGCCTGACTCAACTATGAATTTAGAAATCTCTGAAAGATTATACTGATCGATTATTAAAAAATCATTATTTCTAGGGTTGCTTCTTACCATGAAAGGTTGCTTGGTTAAGTGCTGTTCTAGCTCTGTGTCAGTATCTTTCGGTAGGGTTAGAATTTCAGCATCATCAATAACTGGAATTAACGGAAGAGGCAATGCGATTGGAGTGTTTTCATTTCCCCTTTCCCCAATCAAAGAAACAGTGTCACAAGTAACATAGTGCATTTTCTTAATTTCATCTGTGGGGACTAAACCAATACCGGATAAATCGCCTAATGAGGCCAAACTTTCTCTAAATTGTTCGGTTTTCACACCACTTGATTCTAAGCAAATAGCATCCTTTGGAATTTCATAGTCTTTATCATCTAGTTGTTTGTTTATTTCTTTTTGCTCTGCAGCGGTAAGTGGGCGGAGAGACACACCTTCTGGTGGATTTGGACATCTTCCATTGATGATTATTCTACCACCAGTCATTCCAGCGCCGGGGTCATTTCCGACATCACCATCAATAACGATTAAGCCACCAGTCATTCCACCGCCAATACGGTTTCCAGCATTACCTCTTATCGATAATAAACCGCCACTCATACACGATCCTGCATCGTTACCCGTTCCATCTAGAATCGAAATTTTTCCTGATTTCATTGCGAATCCAGAATAATTCCCCGAACTCCTTTCACAAATTATAACATTTCCATCGTTTCCTGCTCCAAGAAAAGAACCACAGTCTCCTTGAATGGTAAAAGAACCACCATTGCCAAATGCAGCAACCCATGAACCGAGAACACCTAAAGCCCTTAACTTGGATTTTTTGGGAAGGCCAGGGCATAATCCTAATTCCCCATTCTTAGGTACCGGTTCACCAGAATTAGTCCAACCAATTCTTAACGTTGCATTTTGTTCAGCGGCAGCCACAAGTCTAGAACCGAGTTTTGAGTTGATACTAAATGAGCGCTCAACTACGTCAAAAGCGTCCGCCATGAGTCAATCTCGGAGTATCTTGAACATATACTTTCTTTGAAGTTTCAAGTATAATGGGTGATTTCTTATCAGTATTTTTGAACGATTTGTTAATAGAGGGACTTCAAAGACAGTCAACCGGTGAGAGATTGACCGTCAAGGTAGCAATTAATGGATATGGAACTATAGGAAAGAGAGTAGCTGATGCTGTTGATGCTCAAGATGATATGGAAATAGTTGGCGTTACAAAGACACGCCCATCTTTTGGTTGTGACTTAGCAGTAAGAAAAGGATATCCCATTTACTGTACTTTTGATGACCCAGACCGTATTGCTGCTTTTTCCAATGCAGGATATGAATGTCATGGTGGTCTATCCGACCTGTTGTCAATCGCTGATGTGGTAGTAGATTGCTCACCTGGTAAAGTTGGTGCGTCAAATAAAGAGAAGTATCAATCTGCAGATATAAAATGGATTTTCCAGGGCGGAGAAAAGCATGCTATGACCGAGTTGTCATACACTTCATCCGCTAATCATGAGCAAAATATGAATGCTCAAGGTACCAGGGTAGTTTCTTGCAATACTACCGGACTTTCTCGTACTCTTGTGCCTCTTTACGAACATTGTGGAGAACTTAAAGTCGAGTGCACTATGATAAGAAGGGCAGCAGATCCCGGTGATTCAAGCAAAGGTCCTATTAACGCAATTAAACCTGTTTTGAAAGTACCATCTCATCATGGTCCTGATGTAATGACTGTGAAGCCTGAAATTTCGATTAACTCCATGGCTGTGGCAGTTCCTACCACCATCATGCATGTACACGTTATTGTTGCAACATTGCCTGAAGGTCATGGCTTAACAACTGAAAAAGTTATTTCAATGTGGGAAGAGCAGCCAAGAGTTTTACTAATGAATGGAAATGAAACAGGTATTACAACTACTGCTGAAGTAATGGAATTTGCGAGAGACATAGGAAGAAAATGGGGAGATTTACATGAAATATTTGTTTGGACAGATGGTGTAAAACTTGAACATAATACACTATATTACTTCCAAGCAATACATCAAGAATCAGATGTTATTCCTGAAAATGTCGATGCGATTAGAGCATTACTAGGTGTTGAGTCCGACTGGAAGAAGTCTGTTGCCAAAACCGATGCTGCAATATCAAAATACAATAATATTTAACGAGCATTTGATGGACATTATAGGGTTGTTTTGAAAAACACCACAGGGGTGCGGTATGATATGTTGACCCATCGTCGTGTCTTCTTTATGTTGGCGTTACTGGTGTTAACTTCACTTTCACCTGCTTTTATGAAAGCGTTTGACTCTCAAAATAATGAGTTGAATCTTGAAGAAAATCCAAGCACGGATTTTACTGAACAGCAGAAATTAGAATTGGCTTCGGAGAATTGGCACCTAGCAAATTCTGAAGCATTTACCGGCTTTGGGCTAGATTCTAAATCAAGTATTATTCACTTAGATTCATTTTCTTTCGATCCGTTGGTTGATCAAATCCCGCATTCTGATTTTGTTATTGCAAAAAGCCATATCCCTCTTCAGACAGGTTTAGTAATCATTCAATTGCAAAGTCTAGATAATAACTTAATCAGAGACTTAGAATCTGATTACGACTTTTCAGTTCTTGATTTTCTAAGCGGGGGATCTTTTGTTGCCAGATTACCAGAAAATACAATTCAGTCTTTTGAGTTATTGAGTGATGACCCAAGAGTTCGTTGGGTAGGAGAGATGGAACCAGAATGGAGAGTCTCGGAAGATATTTTCTCAGTTGCTGAAGATAATACTATTTTCATGGTGCCAACACAAGATTTAGAATTCGGCGGATATGAACAATTAGTTCTTGATTTGGCTAGTTATGGTGGCACTGATTCATGGTGTGGTTTGACTTTTTGTCAAACTACTGTGGAGCATGAAAGAATGTATGACTTTATTTCTAGAACTGCAAATGACGGTAGAATTTTATGGATGGAAATAGGTCATCAATTAGAATTGCACAATGCTGTAGCAGCAGCATTAACTGGAGTAGTCAATGTAGCTAACTCTGCAACATTCACACTTGACGGGTCAGGTGAAATGCTTGCCATTGCAGACACTGGTCTAGATAGAGACCATCCAGATATATCCGGTAGAGTCGCTGCGGTTTACACTCAATTTGGACTAGATTCTTCACCTATTGATAGCAACACTGGCCATGGAACCCATGTTACAGTAACTGCAATTGGAGATGGCACTGGTGATTCTAGTGCCAGAGGAATTGCTCCTGCTGCAGATGTGACCATGTATGCATTAGAACATGACCCTACTGGGGTTTTTGGCAGACAAGGTTCAATCTATGACATATTATTAGACGCCAAACAAAAAACTGCTAGGATTGCAATAAATGCTTGGGGGCTCAATGGTAATTTTGGAGAGTACACCTCGGATTCTCGTTCTGTAGACCAGTTTGTATTTGATGAACCGAAATTACTTCCAATATTTTCAGTAGGTGACAGAGGTGCAAATGGTGCTTCACAAATTTCCCCGCCAAGTACCGCCAAAAATGTTCTTTCTGTGGGTGCTAGTACTACTGGAACAGGTTCCACTGCCAGCCCGGGTTCAGTTGCTTCAATATCAAGTCAAGGGCCAACTCTTGATGGAAGAATCAAACCAGATGTAGTCGCACCAGGCATCGAATTGTGCTCAGGTAGAGCGGAAGAAGCCAAATCACCTTCTGGAGTAGCCTGCGGTACTGGAACTCATTCTGATGGTGATCCTCTGTACATGTCTCTTTCAGGTACATCTCAAGCAACAGCATTGGCTGGAGGAATAGCAACACTGACTAGAGAATATTTACGAGAGCAAGTAGGACTAAATTCACCTTCTGCATCTCTTGTTAAGGCTGCATTAATCAATGGAGCAACAGATCTGGGGTCTCCTGATATCCCTAATCCACAAGAAGGATGGGGTGAATTAAATTTAGAGCGTACTGTACTCCCAATGGATGGTAGTAAAATTCTGACTACTTATTTCGATGATGAAAAGTCTCTACGTTCTGGCTTTGGTCTGTTATATGAACTAAATTTAGACCCCTCACATGGAATTGATATTACTCTAGTTTGGACAGATGAAGCAGGTAGTGCTAATTCAGCTCAAAATCAACCTAAACTAATCAATAATCTTGATTTAGTTCTTGTTGATCCTTCTGGAAATGAATGGTTAGGAAATGATTTTTCAGCAGGTTTTTCAGCCCAAGGCGGTAGTGCAGATAATGTCAATAATGTTGAGCGAATAAAAATTGCACCAGGCGCCTACACAAATTCAGGCGAATGGCTTGTTAAAGTGATGCACAGGGGAGGTAGCGATCAGGATTATAGCATAGTAATTACTGCTGATGCAACAATTCAACCAAAAGCAGATTTGACAGTTTTTAATGAATCAATTTACCTATCCTCACAAAACCCTCTTCAAAATGACATTGTTTCTTTGAGGGTTGCTTGGATGAACCAAGGTACTCTAGACACTAATGGCTTCCATTGGATTTTAGAAGATATTACTGAGGGGACTATATTGTTAGAAGGAGACTCCCAAGGTGTTGCATCGAGTGAAGTAGAATCGGTTTTCTCTACTCGAACTTTTTCAAATACTGGACTCCATACCTTACAGTTAACCATCGATAGTGACAATGTTATTGCAGAAATGAATGATGAATCTTCTGGAATTAATAATAATGTAAAAACTCTTGACATAGAAGTTACTTCTTTGGGTGTTCGAGTAGTTACTTTGAATGACGATGGTAGTGAACCAGTTTCTCCTGAAGATCGTTCTGCTGCGGCAATCAAAGTATTTGATGTTAGAAATGAAACCGGAATCGACATCCCAATTAGAATCAAAAATGAAGGGACAGGGACTCAGAGCATTTCGTTATCAGTAACAAACGTCCAACAGAAACATCCTGTTTTTGACTATTACATTGTCCCAGAGGATAGTTGGACAAAAGAATACTCTGAAACAGGTCCGTTTTCGATTGCTGGTCAAGGTTCGACAGGCGATTACAAAGATATAGTCCTGCACTTTGAAGATGAATACGCTAACTTGGATAATCCGAATAGCCCTAGATATGCTCGTTCAGGTACATTTTATGTCGATATTACTGTACAATACCAGAGTATTCCTACAGTATCTCATTCTCAGCAACTAACTATTATAATTGACCAAGTTGATGACGCAAATGTTGTAGTTGCAGGAACCTCTGGGTTGGCTGCTAAACCTGGAGAATCTGCAGCATTCTCAATTTCTGCTCAGAATGTAGGTAATTCAGCAGCCCAATATTCTGTAGAATGTGTTTCTCAAAATCGATGGCAAATTATGCTTGGAAATTCTAATTCATCGACATTAGATTTTGAGCCACTTGATATTGCAGCTTATCTTTCCATGCCTGTACGAATATTTGTTCCTCCTGTCGCAGATGGACTTCCTTCTGTTGGGGAAACTGATACTGTGACCTGCTATGTCACTTCCTTAACCGATACAACACTAAATTATAGCGAAAGCGTAATGATTTCAGTTCTAGAGAAAGAAGAATTCAAATCTAATCTTTTGAATAATGGTACGCCTGTGGGTACCAATCTTTTGACAAGAGACGTTTTAGTTGATAGTGGCGAAGAAAAATATCTAGAATATGAAATAATTAATTCGGGGAATTCTATTCTAGACATGGAAATAAGTATTCAGCCATCTAATCCTAGTTGGTTTTTGAAGGTATATTCTGAAACTGAAAATGATTCAAGAAAGGTTTCAGTGATCATTCAGCCGGGTGATGCTGCAGTTATTCAGTTCCAAATAAATATTCCAAATACTGCAGTTGAGGGGGATTCTAATTCATTTACCATACGGGCTGAAATCTCGGATTTTAATTACATCACCAATACAACAAGGTTAGTTATCAAAGAAGATGTTTCACTAGATTTGGCGGGTCCGCAAAATTGGGTCGCATCTATTTCCTCTGAATATTCATATAATGACTTCATTATTACTAACACTGGCAATTCAGTTTTAAGTCTAGATTGGTCATATTCGATTCCACCGGATGGATGGATTATTGGTTTTTCAAATCCAATAAAATCTTTGAATCCTAGGGAACAATCGACAGTGTCAATTGGGCTAGTTCCTCCTCCTAATGAAGAAACTTCAATCAATTCATTCACTCTCACAGTAACAGTAAATGCTGATAGTAATGGAAGAACTGTATCCGAAAGTCTACAGTTGGATGTTGAAGTCCTTGAATCTGATTTTGGAAATCTTTCTATCAACCCTGAAACTGTTAATGACTTCTTGGGAATTGAAGTGGGTTCCTCGAAATCTCAAACCATTAGTTTCAGAAATGATGGTAATACAGTACTTGATGCATCAGTAGTTGCAACTGTCGTCGATCAAGAGGGCAATATCATTTCAGGCTGGAGTCTCGATGTTAATCCGTCAGAAATAACTGGATTGAATCCAGGGCAACAAGTCGAATTAATTGTTGAAGTCGAACCAAGTGATAAGGCATCTAAAGGGTCATATCAAATTTTAATCAATATATCCAGTGATGAAGATTTAATTTCCCAGATATCCCTTTCATCAAGCATACAATCTTCAAAAGGTAATAGCGGATTGTTCAATATTGTACCTTGGTATATCTCTTTGTTAATAGTTACATCTTTACTTATTGGTACTGTTATTGTTGCAAGAAGAATGAAGAAATCTGGAAGTATCCAAAACGATGATTCAGAATTAGTTGCAGCAGATAGTTATGTTGGACAAGAGTATATCTCCGAAAGAAGAGATTCCGCTTTGGATATTGGTAGTTCTGTAAACGAGTTGACAAGTGGGGAAGTTTCTCAAGATGAAATCGCCGCTGCACTAGCACAATCAATTGAATTACCAACATTACCGATGGCGTCAAATGTACCTTCTGGGATGCCACCTACAATGAATCTCCCAGCAGGTATGCCGCCTAGAATAAATATCCCAGCAGGCATGCCGCCTTTACCAAAGCCAGTTCCAGTAATTGAAAACGTTCAACAAAAACCTGCTCTTACTAGACCTCTACCTCCTACAGGATTGCCTTCTGGTTGGACTATTGAACAATGGAATGCATATGGTAACATTTGGCTAGAGAGAAATCAAAAGTAAGTGCTATCTTCAAATCTAATTAGTTCTACGCCTATCTATGAGCAGTATTGTACTATTTGGTCCACCAGGTGCAGGCAAGGGTACTCAAGCCGAGAGAATAATGATTTCAACTGGCCTACCACAAGTATCTACAGGTGACATGCTTAGGGCTGCAGTAAAAGACCAAACACCGACCGGTATCGAAGCCAAGGAGTATATGGAAGCAGGTAAATTAGTTCCAGATTCGATAATCATTGAATTGATAAAACAACGTATTAAGTTGCCAGATGCAAATAATGGAGTAATGTTTGATGGATTCCCTCGTACTATACCACAAGCCGAAGCACTAGCAGAGATAACGGAAGTAACTCATGTTATTGCAATAGAAGTTCCTGATGAAAGAATAGTTGATCGGATTTGTGGTCGTTACTCTTGTGCTAATTGTGGATCAGTATTTCATGAAACTTTCAACCCAGTTCCCAAGAGCGGATGTGGTTGCGATAATTTTGTTGAAAAAAGGCGTGCTGATGATAATCAGGACACAGTTTTATCTCGATTAGCTGCTTACCATGAACAAACTTCACCTTTGGCTGATTGGTATGACGGGTTAGGTATTTTCCATCGAATTGACGGTGATCGTGCAATTGATATGATAAGTACTGACATTCTACTTGCGTTAGAGAATTAGGTGTCGTTATGAGTAAACGAGGTATTCGTTCAAATCGGGTTAATAAATCCCGTGCTTCGATAGCGATGGAACATCAAAATAGACTTATTTCTATTCTAGAAGAATTCCCTGAGAATCAAGTTCTAGCAAAATCATCAGCAAAACAACTCTTGGCAGTTAGTAAGAAAAATAGATTACCATTGCCAACAAGGGCTAAATTACTCCTATGTCGAAAATGTTCTTTGCCTTTCTCAAATGGTGAAAATATGAGAATTAGGTTACGTAATGGAGTAAAAATTGTTACATGCCTTAGTTGTGACAATACTAGAAGATATATACTGAAGTGAAAAAATGACAAAAATCCCCGCTCATATTCAAAAACTTGCTAATTCCAAGGACTTTCAGCCTAGTGTGCGAATTGGTAAATCAGGCATAACCGAAAATCTGGTTGTTGAAATTGACGAACAACTTTCAAGAAAAGAAGTTGTGAAAATCAAAATCAATAGAGGTCTTTTCCAAAAAGATCAGATAAAGCAAGTTTGGGAGCATTTATCATCAGAGACCAACTCTAATATTGTCACTTCTCGAGGTAATGTTTGCGTTTTATGGCGATAAACATTTTCGGCATTAAATTTTAGTCTCAAAGCGAATACTCAATAATATCCTTTCATTGGAACGTATAATTGGGATGACTATGTTCAATATTTCGAAGCGCTACAGCAAGTCTAGAACAATCGCATTTTTGCTTTTAATTTTCGTAGGAAGTATGGTTATTGCTGGCCATTCAATGGCTGCAGGTGGTGCAGGTGGAACCGACGTTCATTTAGATTTGACACTAAAAGACGGAGTGAAATCAGAAGCCATAGTGGTTGGCTTGTTTATTTTACTAGCAGTTTATGCTCTGATAATAACTGAAGCAGTTCATAGGACACTGGCTGCTGCACTAGGTGGATTAGTTGCAGTAATGGCCCTTAATTTTTACACAGAAGAATCAGCGCTCACTCTTAGAGCTGTTACAACAATGATTGATTGGGAGACGATAGGTCTACTGTTGGGTATGATGGTGATGGTAGGGGTGATTTCGCATACTGGAGTTTTCGAATGGTTTGCCGTCGAGGCATACAAGAAAAGCGGTGGTTCAATATGGAGTCTAGTTGTCATTTTATGTTCTGTAACTGCAGTTTTATCGGCGTTTTTAGACAATGTCACCACGATTCTCTTACTTACTCCTGTAACAATCCAGCTTGCTAAAGTTTTAGACTTGAAGCCCATTCCGTTATTGATATCTGAAGTATTATTCTCGAACATTGGTGGAGCTGCAACTATGATCGGAGATCCGCCAAATATTATGATTGGTTCAGGATTATCAGAATCAGCCATAAAGCGTACTGAGTATTCACATCTAGCCGCCGATGGTGTTAATTTTAATGATTTCATAATTGAGATGGCGCCTGGTATATTGATGACAATTGTCCCGGCATTCATGTTTATTCGTTGGTTCTATGCTGATGAATTTTCGGGTAAGAGAATTAGAGATGTTGCTGAATTGGAATCAAAATACGGAATTAAAGATTACAAGATGCTAACTACTAGTGGAATTATTCTATGTTTAGTCATCTTAGGTTTCTTTTTACACCCAATAACTCATATGCCAGTATCATGGATCGCATTGGGAGGTTCGGTTTTGATGCTTCTTGCTACTAACAGGCACGAGTTAGATGAACCATTGGAAGAAGTTGAATGGACCACGTTACTGTTTTTCGCTGGTTTGTTTGTACTTGTTCATTCACTTCAATACATGGGAGTTATCAATTTCATAGGTGAATATGTACAGAAAGCGATTGAGGCGTTTCCACAAGGCCAAGATGGTTTAGTTAGGTTAACTGCTGCGATTTTAATCATCCTCTGGGTTTCTGCTATTGCGTCGGCATTTATCGATAATATACCTTATACTGCTACCATGATTCCTATAGTACTACAGATTTCAGATGGAGCTGGTGTTGACTTAGCTCCATTGATTTGGGCTTTGGCTTTTGGTGCCTGTCTTGGTGGAAATGGTACCTTAATAGGTGCTTCAGCGAATGTAGTTATGGCTGGAATGTCCGAAGAGGCCGGCTATCCTGTTTCCTTCAATGAATTTTTCAAAGCAGGTTTCCCAATTATGATCTTAACTACTTTAATTGTTTCTTTCTATATGATTCTAGTTTATGTCGTTGGAGGAGGCGGTATGGAATGGAAACTAGTTTTGGTTTCTCTCTCAATTATCGGTATGATATACCAAGTTTACAGAGGGAGAAGTAAAGGGAAAGGATTTGCCGACTCATTGGTAGATAATGACCTTGATGAAATTAAAGAAATGGTTAGTGATACTATTTCATCGGCTGTTGGAATTATTTCTCCGAAGAAAGACAGTGAAGAATAATCGAACATTTAGCACTCTTGGAGGCGTTTACTTCAAAGGTGGTCGATGTTTGGTAAGTAACGGGCAGTTTTATGTTGGAATGTACTATATGTGGTCTTCTATCATTAAATGCTCGCTCCTGTCCCGCCTGTGGCAGTCAAAATCTGATTGATTTATCTGAACAGGAGGACGACCAATCAATACCAACTGAAGTTCCTGGACTCGATGATGCAGTTTCATCTCTAAATGATTTAGAAGGGTTTCAAGAAAATGACGAATCAATTCAATCCAAGACCGATAACTCGTCCAATATATCTAGAAAGAGTACACTTCCTTTCGGATATTCCGGTCAATCAAATATGCACTTATCGAGATTACCATTTGGTATAGGTAGTCAAGCTGAAGGAGTCCCATTCGATAATGAAGAATCAACGGATATTATTGATTCAGTTAGTTTAGAAAATGAAGCAATATCTGAAAAAATATCTGAACCCAATAAAATTGAAACTGTAGAACAAGGAATAGTTCAGGAGAAAGCGGTTACTGAAAGTAAGGCTATGAAAATGGTTAGAATTGAGCCATTGAGGCAAGAGGTTGAGGTTTTACCATCGATTATTGAGGATGTTTCAGAGAGTGAAGAGTTTTTTTCAGTTCCTGATGAATGGAGGATAGATGCTCAAGATCCGGATTTGGATGCCATTTATTCATCAGAAGAGAAAGTTGTAGAAGTTGTTCACAGTTCGGATGATGATGTAATTATTTATGATCATCAAGATGGAAACCAACATGTTCAAGAAAAACTAGGATATGGAAGTGCGACTGAAAAATCATTACTATCACTTGATTTACATCCCGCAAAAGCAATGACGGTAAATGTCGGCGCTGATTCCGCCTTGTCTTCAGAATTAGAAAATGGATATTTTGCTATTGCCAATAATTCTTGGGCAGAGGCTGCGGTTTCGTTCCAAAAAATCGCAGCGAGGATGCCCGGTGATTCTGCTGTTTTCAACAATTATGGATTATCTCTACTTCAGAGGGCAATTCAGATGGCAAAAGATAATGATGAATCGATTCAAATGATGGCAGCATCACAGTTTGAATCTGCAATTTTAGCTTTAAGAGAAGCTGCCAAAACTGCTCCCGAAGAAACGGTAATTTTACTCAATCTTTCGCACGCTCTATTGGTGAGCGGTCGTGCTGAAAAGGCTCTAAAAATAATTCAAGTCCACAACGGAAAAAACCCTTCTTCATTAGAAGGAATCAATTTAGAGGCCGCTGCACTAGTCAGTTTGGGTCAGAGCGTTAGTGCTAAGAATAAATTATCCATGGTTGAGGGCGATTTAATCATTGAAGAAAATCTCTCTAGATTGTTGTAGATTTCTCCTAATTTCCAGCAATTTTTTAGCTAAATATTTTTATTTTGTTGTAATATAATATTGTTAAGCAGCATGCTTTTTGCGAGTCATTTATTTATAGTCAGCAACCGATTTGTTCATATATGGGTGGTAGGTCGGTTGGTTGCTTAGCACCTTGGCATGCCTATGTCGGGGGAAGGGCTGAGGAGAACCGTCCCTGAGGAGGCGGTTTTCTGCGGAAGCCGAATAGGCATGAATTAGATACCGAAGGGTTACTCGCATGGTGTGTGAAATACATACAATATGTGATGCTACAACCCAACTGGGGGATCGCTCGGCTCGAGTGCCGAAGAAGGTCGTGACAAGCTGCGATAAGCTGCGGGGAGGTGCATGTATACCATGGATCCGCAGATTGCCGAATGGGACTTCCCAAATAATCGCGATGCGATAGGGAACCCTCCGAATTGAAGCATCTTAGTAGGAGGAGGAAATGAAATCAAACGAGATTCCGTTAGTAGTGGCGAATGAACACGGAACAGGACAAGCCGAATCCCGAAACGAAAGTGAGGGAGATGTGGTTGTCGGTCTATCGTCTAAGTCATGGAAGGTGAAGTTGCCTGGAATGGCACATCCATAGAGGGTGAAAGTCCCGTAACCGTACATGATATGACCACGTGACCGTCAAAGAGTAGCATGCGTTGGAAATCGCGTGTGAATGTGGGACGCAAATAGTTCCAATCCTAAATACAACTCGAGACCGATAGTTTACAAGTAACGTGAGTGAAAG